>NZ_VIWT01000006.1 GCF_007829815.1 Kitasatospora viridis
GGGCACCGGGGCGATCACCGCCGACCTGGCCGCGAACCGGGCCGACCTGGCCTCCCGCGCCGGCTCGCCGATCACCCGCGACCCGGCCGTGCGCGCCCGCACCGGCGCCGTGACCGAGGCCGATGCCCGTCGCCCGCAGGCCTACCCCGAGCGGGCCGAGGCCCAGCGGGCCCGGCTCGGTCTGCCGCTGCTGCCGACCACCACGATCGGTTCCTTCCCGCAGACCTCCGAACTGCGGTTGGCCCGAGCTGATCTGACGGCTGGTCGGATCGACGCCGAGGGGTACCGGGAGCGGATGGCGGCCGAGGTCCGGGAGGTGATCGCCTTCCAGGAGAAGGCGGGCCTGGACGTGCTGGTGCACGGCGAACCCGAGCGCAACGACATGGTGCAGTACTTCGCCGAGCAGCTCACCGGCTACCTGGCTACCCGGCACGGGTGGGTGCAGTCCTACGGCACCCGGTACGTGCGCCCGCCGGTGCTGGCCGGCGACATCTCCCGCCCGCACCCGATGACCGTCGACTGGTTCCGCTACGCCCAGGGCCTGACGGACCGTCCGGTCAAGGGCATGCTCACCGGCCCGGTCACCATGCTCGCCTGGTCCTTCGTCCGCGACGACCAGCCGCTCGCCGAGACCGCCCGCCAGGTGGCGCTGGCCCTGCGCGACGAGGTGACCGACCTGGAGGCCGCCGGCGCGTCCGTCGTCCAGGTCGACGAGCCCGCGCTGCGCGAGACCCTGCCGCTGCGCGCCGCCGGCCGCCCGGCCTACCTGGACTGGGCCACGACGGCGTTCCGGCTGGCCACCTCGGGCGTGCGCGCGGACACCCAGATCCACACCCACATGTGCTACGCGGAGTTCGGCGCGATCATGACGGCGATCGAGGAGCTCGACGCCGACGTGATCTCGCTGGAGGCCACCCGCTCGCACATGCAGGTCGCCGGTGAGCTCGCCGACGCGGGCTACCCGCGCGAGGTCGGCCCGGGCGTCTGGGACATCCACTCGCCGCGCGTGCCGAGCACCGAGGAGGCCGTCGAGCTGCTGCGGACCGGCCTCGCGGCGATCCCGGCCGAGCGGCTCTGGGTCAACCCGGACTGCGGGCTGAAGACCCGCGGCTGGACCGAGACCCGCGCCTCGCTGGAGAGCCTGGTCGGCGCCGCCCGCCGCCTGCGGGAGGAACTCCTCGGCTGACCCGCCGTCACCAGAGCGCCGGGTCGGGTGCGGGCCACTGCCCCGCCCGCCCCGGCACTCGGAGTCTTCCCGCTCCGTTCTACGCCGTCCTCGCCCTGCCGCTGCTCTTCGCCAACCCGGTCCGCAAGGTCTACCACAACCTCGTCATCACCGGCCTGTCGATCGCCACCGCCTCCTCGGCCCCGGCCGCTTCCAGCACCCTGGCCCCACCGGCCGGGAGAGGGCGCCCTCCCCGATAGGATCCCCGTCGGGGCATGCGGATGAACGAGGGGGACGCGTGATCGAGTTGGCCGAGATGATCGCGGCACTGCGGGGCGAGCTCAATGCCGCGATCGCGGGCGGCGACGGGCAGGCGGTGCGCTTCGAGCTCGGCCCGGTCGAGATCGAGACGACCGTGGCCGTGGAGAAGGCGGCCGGCGCGAACGGCAAGGTGCGCTTCTGGATCGCCGAGGCGGGCGCCGACGGCAAGTCGACGCACACCCGGACCCAGAAGATCACCCTCACCCTGCAGCCCACCCTGGTCTCCGGCGACACCCGGATGCCGGTGCTGATCTCCGGCAACGAGGTGGACGGGGAGCGCTAGGCAAGGGGTGACAGGGCTTTAGATGACGGGGCTTCAGATGACGGAGCTTCAGATGATGACCGGGCTCCAGGGGACGGGCCTGCAGATCGAACGGGTCGCCGAGGTCATCGTCGAGTTCACCAGTGGCCCTCGCCGGCGCGGCTCGGGCTACCTGGTGGCCCCCGCGACGGTCCTCACGGCCGCGCACGTCGTCGCGCACGCCGCCCGGGTCGAGGTGCGGTTCGACTCCGACCGCCCCGGCGAGCGGACGATCGAGGCCCGGACGGCCTTCGCCCACCCGGGCATCGACCTCGCGGTGCTGACGCTCGCCGAGCCCGCCGGCAGTGCCGCCACGGTGTCCTACGGCCGGATCGGCGAGCACGACGCACCCCTGTACTGCAGCGCGGCGGGCTTCCCCTACTTCAAGCTCCGCAAGGACCCCGACAACTCCCGCTACCGCGACCTGGAACACATCCGGGCGATCTGCTCCCCGCTCACCAACCGCCGCGAAGGCACCCTCGAACTGCGAGTGGCAGCCCCCGCCGCCGGGGCGGACGGCTCCCCGTGGGAGGGCATGTCCGGCGCCGCCGTCCTGAGCGGCGGACTCCTCGTCGGAGTCGTCCGCCAGCACCAGGTGAACGACGGCCCGGGGCGGCTCGCCGCCAGCCGGGTGGACCGCTGGGCCGAGAAGCTCAGCGCGAGCGAACTCGACGCACTCACCGGGCTCCTGGGCACCACGATCGACCCGCCGCAACTGCCCGAGGCGAGCCGCACGGCAGCGGCGGGCCGACCGGCCGCCGGCCTGCGCGCCCTGCTCCACGACCTGGTCCCGGACCACCTCGACGACCGGAGCGCCGAACTCGCCGACCTCCTCGACTTCTGCGCCGGCGCCGAACCGTACCGCTGGCTCCAGGGCCCGCCCTGGGCCGGCAAGACCACGCTCGCCGCCTGGTTCGCGCTGCACCCGCCGCCGGGCGTCGTCCCGGTCTGCTACTTCGTCACCTCCCGGCAGGCCGGCCAGGCCGACAGCGCCGACTTCACCGAGCAGCTGATCCGTCAACTCGCCGAGATCGCCGGCCGGGACCCCGAGCCGGACGGCACGCCCGCCAACCGCGACCAGCAGCGCCGCCAACTGCTCCGCGACGCGGCGGCCCGCCTGGCCCGCGACGGCGCCACCCTGCTGCTCGTCGTCGACGGCCTCGACGAGGACCGGTCCGAACGGTCCAGCATCGCCGCGCTGCTCCCCGAGCGCCCGCCCGCGAACCTCCGCGTCCTGGTCACCAGCCGCCCCCGCCCCGGCGTTCCCGCCGACCTCCCCGGCGGCCACCCGCTGCGGCACTGCCCGGTCACCCGGCTCGTCGCCACCCCCGCCGCCCTCGGCATCGAGCACGACGCGCGCTACGAACTCGGCCAGGCGCTGGCCGGCGACACCCTGGACCGCGAGATCCTCGGCCTGCTGACCGCCGCCCGCGGCACCCTCACCCTCGCCGACCTGCGCGAACTGACGGGGCGTGAGCAGTTCGTGGTGCGCGGGCGGCTGGACAGCCCGTTCGGCCGGATCCTGCGCGAACGCGGCGAGCCGGCCGGCGACTCCCTCGTGCGCGGCTACCTGTTCGCGCACGAGACGCTGTTCGCCGCCGCCCTCGACGCCTTCGGGCCGGACCTCGCGCCCTACCGCGAGCGGATCCACGCCTGGGCCCAGCGCTACCGCGCCGCCGGCTGGCCGCCGGACAGCCCCTGGTACCTGCTGCGCCAGTACGGCCGCCTGGCCGTCGGCGAGCAGGACGCGCCGCTGGCCACCGACCTCGCCACCGACCCGCGCCGCCACGACCGGCTGCGCGCGGTGACCGGCAGCGACCAGCCGGCACTCGCGGAGATCGCCGCGGTGCGGCAGCTGATCAGCCGTCAGGCCACCCCGGACCTGGCGAGGCTGGCGGCCCTCGCCGCCGCCCACGGGCTGGTGTCCCGCCGCAACAGCGCACTGCCGCCCGAGGTGCCCGTCATGATCGCCCGCCTCGGGCAGCCGCGCCGCGCGGAGGGCCTGGCGCGCAGCATGACCGGGCCGGGGCGGCTGGACGCGCTGGTCGGCGTGGCGCAGGTGCTGGCCGAAGCCGGCGACGGGCGGGTGGGTGAGCTGGTCCGCGAGGTCCAGCGGGTGGCCGCGGACGTCGGCCTCTACGACCCGCCGTCCGAAGCTCTCTACCGGCGTGACCTGCTCGCCGCCGGCGCCGTGGCACTGGCCACCACGGGCGAGGGCGCGGCGGCCGTCGCGCTCGTGGCGGCGGCAGCAGAGGAGGAGTTCCCCTGGGGCGAGTACGAGTACGAGGACGAGGAGGCGGGGGACGACGTGGTGCCCGGGGTCAGGCTGCGGCGCCGGGACTTCGCCACCGCGCTGTCGCTGGCCGCCGTGGCCAAGGCCCTTCGCCCGCGTGATCCGGGCCTTGCCGAGCGGGCGCTGGCCTTCGTCGAGGCCGCGGTCGAGGACCGGCCGGTGATCGCCCGGATCCGCCTCCTGGCGGCCCTGGCCGATGCCCACGCCGAGGCCGACCCGGCGCGCGCGGCGGAGCTGGTGGAGCGCATCGACCAGGAGGTCGACCTGGCCCTCGATCAAGCGCCCAGCCAGCACAGCCCGGCCGCCGCCCTCGCCTGGGGAGCCGACGACCTCCTCCCGGTCCACCCGGCGGCCGCGGCCCGACTGGCCCGGGCCGCGGCCGAGCATGCGGCGACGCTGCTCCAGCCGCCGACCAGGTCCGACGACGATCGCATCCTGCCCTTCCTGAGCACGCTGACCCGCAGCGGGCAGGTCGCCGAGGCCGAGGCGCTCGCGGGGCGGATCGCCGCCGACGAGGATCCCGCCGACGCGCCGCCCTGGGCGGAGGACCCGGACCCCTCCCACCTGGCACGCGTGCGGGCGTCGATCTGGGGGGTCGTCGCACCGGGCTGGGTCCACTCGGGCGTGCCAGAGCGGGCCCGGGCGGTGGTGGAGCACGCCTTCGCGCCCGGCCAGGCGCCAGCAGAGGTCCTCGCCGAGGTCAGCCGCGCCTTCGCCGAGGCCGGGGACCTCCCGGAAGCCGGCCGCTGGGCCGAGCGGATTCCGGACCCCCGACAACGGGCCAGGGCGCTCTGCGCCATGGCCGAACACACCCTCGCCCAGGACCGGGAACAGGCCCTGCGACTCGCGGAGGAGGCGCTCCAAGCGTCTTTCCAAGCGGCCTCCCGTGATCAGGACCGGTTGTCCGACCGACGGCTGGCGGCGCTGACGGACGCGCTCGCCGCCTGCGCAGACTTCACCGCCGCCGGCCGCGAAGCCCGGTCGATCGCCGGTCCGTTCGAGCGGACCTGGGCACTCGCGGCGCTGGCGGTCCGGTGCCACGAGCGCGGCGCCGGACCGGCCGCCGGGGAATTCGCCGACCAGGCCAGGCAGGAGGGCGAGGACGAGAGCAACCGGTACGACTGGGAGTCGCGCACCACGGCGCTGCTGACGGCCGGTGAGGCGCTGGCGCACCTGGGGCCGTCGGCGCGGCTGACCCGGGTCCTGGACCTGCTGGCGGAAAGCGAGGCCTGGCCGGCCGGCGGGTACGTCGCCGCGCTCGGGGCCCACGATCCCATTCGGGTCGGCGCCCTGTTGGACGGCTACGAACACCAACTCCGGGCAGCCGAGGACCCCGAGGTCAAGATCGCCTGCTGCGTCGACCTCCTCGCCATGGCGGGCCGGCTCGACCCGCCGCGCACGCGGCGCCTGCTGGAGCTGCTGGCGCAGGCCACCGACGAGGATCCGATCTCCCACCCCGTGTACTGGGGGGCGTCCGATCCCAGCTACCAGGCACTGGCCGCACTGCTCCTGCAGCGTGACTTCCCGCAGCGTGCGCGCCTGTTGCGTGAGGGTGTCGACGAGTACGTGTCCGGCCGCGGGGCGAGCAGCTACGAGCCGCGGCTGTTCGGGACGCTGGCCCTCATACATGCCGCCCACGGGGAATGGGCGCAGGCCGAGGAGTGGGCGGACAACGTCTGGGAGAACCCCGCTGACCGGGCCGCCACCAGGTGCGCGCTGGCGATGACCGTCGGCGGGCTCCGTGGGCCGGCCCTGACGACCCCGCTGCTGGCCGACGGATGGCTCGCGCAGGTCCGGGCCTGCATCGAGGCGTTCGCACCCCTGCCCCCGGCGGACGACACCCGACTGGCCCGCGCCCGGGGCCTGCTGACGGACGTTCTGCTCGGCGACGAGTGGCACCACGCCCTGCCCGCCCTCGCCCAGCTGGCCCCCGACGCGGTCCTGGCCGTCCGCGACGTCGTCCTCGACCACCGCGGCGGGGCCGCCTGACACCCCGCTGAGCCAACCCTGCTGAGAGCGGCGACCCGGCCGCTCTCAGCACGCGGGTGGGCCGGGACGCCGAGCCTCGCGGCTACCGGTCCTGCTTGGCCTTCTCGTACGCGTCCTGCGCGGCCATGACGTCCGTGACGTGGCTCTCCGCCCATCGGGCCAGCGACCACACCTGGCGGGCGGCCTCCTCGCCGATCGGGGTGAGGGAGTAGTCGACGCGCGGGGGGATGACCGGGTGTGCCAGGCGGTGCACGAAGCCGTCCCGCTCCAGGGTCTGCAGCGTCTGGGCGAGCATCTTCTCGCTGACCCCGCCGATGGTGCGGCGGAGCTCGCTGAAGCGCCGGGTGCCGTCGGTCAGCGCCGCCAGCACCAGGACGCCCCACCGGCTGGTGACGTGCTCCAGGATCAGGCGCGAGGGACAGCTCGCCACGTTCACGTCGGCTGCCGGCGTCGGGGATACGGTCGACTCATCACTTACTCCCATATCAGTACCTTACTTCAAAGTGGGTACTATCTATAAGTTAGTGATGGCTCTAGCGTCGGTCCTGCATTCGCACACTCGCCGACAGGAGAACGCATCCCATGAGCATCGTGGTCACCGGAGCAACCGGAGTGCTCGGCCGTCTCGTCATCGACGAACTACTGGCCGTGGTCCCCGCCGAGCAGGTCGTCGCCCTCGTACGTGACAGGGGGAGGGCCTCCGACATCGCCGATCGTGGCGTCGAGCTCCGCCTCGCGGACTACAGCGAGCCCGAGAGCCTGGCCGGCGCCTTCCGGTCCGGCGACGTCGTGCTGCTGATCTCCGGCAGTGAGGTCGGGCGGCGCGTCGCGCAGCACACCGCTGTCGTCCGTGCGGCCAAGGAGGCCGGCGTGGCCCGGATCGCGTACACCGGCATCCTGGGCGGCCCCGCAGCCGACTTCGCGCTCGCGGACGAGCACAAGGCCACCGAGCAGGCCATCCTCGACTCCGGTCTGCCCTACACCTTCCTGCGCAACGGCTGGTACACCGAGAACTACACCGCCCAGATCCAGGTCCAGCTGGAGCACGGCGTGGTGGGCAGCGCCGGCGAGGGCAGGATCGGCTCGGCCGCCCGACGGGACTTCGCCGCCGCCGCGGTCGCCGTCCTCACCGGCGAGGGCCACGAGAACCGGGCGTACGAGCTGAGCGGCGATCAGGCCTGGACCCTGGCCGAGTACGCCGCCGAGCTGTCCAGGCAGTCCGGGACGGCGGTCGCCCACGCCGACGTCCCACCGGAGGCCCTCAAGGGGATCCTGCTCGGTGCGGGTCTGCCGGAGGCGTTCGCCGACGTCCTCGTCGACGTCGATGTCGCCGGCATCAGGCGCGGCCTGCTGGAGGGCGGCAGCGGTGACCTCTCCCGGCTCATCGGCCGCCCGACGACCCCGCTCGCCGACACGATCGCGGCTGCGCTGAAGGTCTGAGGCCCAGTCAACCGTGCTCCTCGGGGGACTTCACCCCGGTGGCGGACGGCGGCGTACGGCCTGCCGGGCACACGTGCGGAGTGTCGATCAGTTTCGGGCCGGACCGGTCGGACACTGGTAGCTCGCCGGGCACGTGGGTCCGGCACGCCGCGTGCCGTGAACCGAGGAGCCCGGGTTGACCACTCGACAGGTGCGAGTCGCGATCGCGTCGGCCTTGCTCGTCCTCCTGGTGCAGCCGGCCACTGCCGTGGCGGCGGCCGACGACTGCGCCCCCACCGGGGCCGCGCCTGGGGACCGGTTCGCCGACTTCGCCGATCTGGCCGCGCACGAGCGGGAGGGAACCGACTACCGGGTCACCGCGCGCCGTGGCGTCGGCGGTGGAGCGGAGGTGGTGCAGCTGGCGATCCACGGGGGCGGGATCGAGCCTCCCACCACCCAGCTCGCCGACTACAGCGCGAGGATGACCGGCAGCTCGTTCTACTCCTTCGAGGCCGTGGGAAACGGGGACCCGCGTGACCTCCACGTCACGGCCACGCACTTCGACGACCCCCGGGCGCTCACGTTGGTCGGGGCGGCGCGGTACACGGTGTCCTGGCACGGCGCGGCCGGTGTCGAACCGCTCACGTACGTGGGCGGCCTGGACAGCGATGCGGTCCGGTGGGTGACCGAGGCCCTTCGCGCCGGCGGTTTCCCCGTCGCGGTCCGCAATCCCGCCGCCCTCGCCGGCCGCCAGCCCTGCAACATCGCCAACCGCGACCAGCGGGGAGCAGGCGTCCAGCTGGAGATCAGCCAGGGGCAGCGCCGACAGTTCGTCAAGGACGGCGACCTCGGCCGCGACCGGATCAGCGACCCCCGCTTTCGAACCCCCGCGTTCTACGCCTACACCGCCGCCGTCCTCAGCGCGCTCCACGCCGCGATCGCCGCCCCGATCGCCGCCCCCAGCCCGCCGGCCGGGTGATCGGCGCACCTGCGTCACAGGTGGGTGAAGGAGGCGATGACGAGACTCGCGGTCCCCACCACCATGACGGCGCGGGCGCTGCGAACTTCACGGGGCGTTCGCTTCTCCCGCGACGTCCGGCGGGCTTCCTCGACGGGGAAGGGGCGCAGCGGCCGGGTCACAGCCTCCAGGTCCAGCCCCATCGCCTCAAGGCGGCGGTGGAGTTCTGTGCTGTCCGCGGCGTCCGGCTCCCTCGACAGCGCGTCGTGCACCAGCGCGCCGAGCTCGTCCTGCCCCAGCGCAGGGCAGTCCGCCGTCACCGCGGCGCCCCAGTCGACGCGCCAGGACGCCAGTCCGCCCACGACGAGCCACCGCTGGACCAGCGCGGCAGCGGCTTCGGCCAGCCGGCGTTCACCCTCCCTCGCGCTCGACCGACGGCCGGAGAGTCGGCCGTACTCCTGCACCAGCTGGTGGGAGCGGGTTGCGACGCACACGAGGACGGAGTGCAGTGTCAGCCCGTTCCACTGCTGCTCACTGGGCGTCAGGCGGGCGGCCGCGCGCAGCAGTCGGTCCGCCTCGCCGACGGACGTGAACTCCCCGACCGACGAGAGCCATTGCGGCCAGGGCGTGATCCGGCTGTGGTCGGAGCCGGGGAGTGCATCGGTTCGCGCCCACGGCGTGCGGGCGATCAGCGCCGCCAACTCCGCAGCGCCGTCGAGCGGCTTCGGCGCGGGTGCGGCGCCGCTCGGCGCGCCGGACCGCCGGCCGCGGAGCAGACGCTCCTCCCGTTCGCGCGGACTCGGGTGCGGATTCAACCCGCCACTGCCCAGGAAGGGCAGCGGACCCGCCCGAAAGGCGTGCAGGCGCTCACGGTAGTGGGGCTGGGCCACGATGTGTGCGAAGGCCGCGAACGGATCGTCCGGGACAACTCCCGCAGCCAGGTTGGGTCGCAGGAGCCGCACGGTGAAGTCGTGCCACGAACGGTTCGCGGCATGGTACCCACGCAGTGCTCGCACCATCACCTCCGTGCCGACGACCTCCGCAGCCATGTCGTCGGCCGCGAACTCGTGCTCGCGGCGGGCCGGCAGCACCGTGTCGCGGTAGATCGCGGCGAAGACCAGCAGGGGAGCGAGGGCGATCCACTGGTACATGCGCAGCAAGCCCTTGGTCCTCAGGTCTGCCCGGGCCTCGCGCACGGTGGTGTCCAGGGCGTGCGAGACCCGAACGGTCAGCGCACTGAACCGGGTGTGCCGAGCGGCATCATGGGCGAGCTCATGGGCCACCACCGCGCGAAACTCGTCGGCGTCGAGCGTGATCATCAACGGCGCGCCGATGTACAGGACCCGCCTGCCGCCCAAGAGCCCCAGCAGGGCCGTCCGTTCGACGATCGCCGCGCTCACGTCGACGAGCAGGCGGATCTCGGAGGGCGGCCTGGCGCCGATCCGTTCCACCAGTTCGTCGACCATGTGCCACAGCGCGGCAGCCTGCGCCCTGTCGACCGGTAGTGAACCCTCGCGCACCGGCGCCAGCGGCAGGACGGAACGCACCACCTTGCCCACGAGCAGCACGGCCACGCCCAGGGAGGCCGGCATGGCGTAGAACACGACCCAGTACGCCAAGCCCGAGTTGACGAGCACTCCGATGAACCGCAGGCACAGGAGGTCGAACCACAGGAGCGCGCCGACGGTCAGCAAGCTGACGACGTACCAGGCGGACAGCACGATCAGGCCGGCCAGAGCCCGGGTTCTCATCGTCAGTCCGCTTCTTCACCGCCCTCGCCCTGCCTGAGCGCTTCCACGACCGCGTCCGCGTACACCGTGGCCGTGTCCGCGCTCGCACCGCCGCTCCGGACCGTCGAGACGACCCGGGAGCGGACCTCAAGCAACTGGGCTGCCGTCAGGGGCGTCGGCTGCTCCGGGCGCCTGCGAAGTCGCTTCCAGGTCGCGCGCAGGCCGTTCTCGACCACGACGCCCATCGCCGTCTGCGCCACCAGCAGGGCGAGTTGGGTCGCCTCGGGAGTGATGCTGTCGAACCCGAAACCGTTGACGCCTTCCCGGTCGGGCACCTCTCCGGAGACCCGCGCTTCCCACGCGGCCGCGTTGGCCTCGAAGCCGGCGAGCTCGTTGGGAGCCAGCCGATCGGATGGCAGCTTCTCCAGAACGGCTCGCGCGAGGTGCTTCGGCATCCGATCACTCCGGTATCTGTGGCGCAACTGCAGTATCCGTGGTGCAACTGCGTTCCACGGTAGGGCAACCAAGGAGGTCTGGAGGTGGAACCGCCAATCTCCGCCGGCCAGATCCTCCGCTGCCGAGAGTGCTTGCGTGACCGTGGACACACAACGCGACCTGGCCGAGACTTAGCCTGAGCCGTGCACCGGTCCATGGCCGCGCGCCACGAGCCGAACCGCTGTCGGAGCGTGTCCTCACGGGGGTGAGTGGTGGTCTTCTCGACGGGCGAGCCGCGGTTGTCCGCAGCGGAGGTCGGCCGGATCCGCGCCGGCGGGCGCCGGGCGAGCCTGGACCACGGCAACGTGCTGACGCTTGAGGGGACTTCGGCGGACAAGGTGTTCCTGGTGACGCACGGCGTGGTCAAAGTCTCCTCGGTGTCCGCCGCCGGCGGGTTCAAGCACCTGGCCATCCGCGGACCGGGCCAGCTGGTGGGCGAGTTCGCCTGCATCGTCGGCGGAACGCGGTCCGGGACGGCCGTCGCGGTCACCGACGTATCGGCGTGGGAGATTCCGGCCGATCGGTTCCTGCACACGCTCCGCTCCGACCCGGCGCTCTGCTTCGCCGTCCTGCGGATCATCGTCGGACGGGTGCGCGAGTCCGACGGCCGGATCGGCGAACTCGGCGAGTTCTCCGCGTCCGACCGGGTCGTCCGGCTGCTGGCCCGGCTGGGAGCGAGCTGCGCCGAACACGACGGACCGGCGGCACCGGTCACCGTGCCGGTCGACCAGAGCGAGTTGGCCGGCTGCGCCGGCGTGGCACGCGAGACGGTGAGCCGAACCCTCACCGCCCTCGCCCGCCACGGCATGGCGCACGGCCGGCGCGGCCGGGTGGTGATCGACGACCTACCGGCGCTGATCCGGCGCGCCCAGGAAACCGAGGGCCGGTGAGCCGACCGCCGACCCACGAAGTCCCAGCGGCCCCAGTGGTTCTAGGTTCTGTCCGGGCGATCATGTGCGGAGCCAGATGACGAGGGCTGCTGCGGTGATGGTGCCGAGGTAGACGTATCCGCGTTTGTCGTATCGGGTGGCGACGGCTCTGGCGTGCTTGAGCCTGTTGATGGCCCGTTCGATGGTGTTCCGCTTCTTGTACCGTTCCTCGTCGAAGCCCGGCGGCCGCCCGCCGCGTGAACTCTTGCGCAGGCGGGCGGCCTGACTGTCGGTCTTCTCCGGGATGGTATGCCGGATGCCGCGCCTGCGCAGGTAGTCGCGGCACGGCCCGTTGCTGTAGGCCTTGTCGGCGGCCAGGCTGTCGGGCGTCTTGCGGGGCCGGCCCAAGCCGGTCCGTGGGACGCGGATCTTCTCCAGCACGGGCTCGAACTGCGTGCAGTCCGCCCGCTGCCCCGCGGTGACGATCAGGGACAGCGGGCGGCAGCGGCCGTCCGCGCTCAGGTGGACCTTGGTGGTGAACCCGCCCCGCGAGCAGCCCAGGCCTTCATCTCCAGCACCACCTCCGCCAGGCGGGCGACGAGGCTCTGCTGCGGCGTTTCGTCCTGGTGTTCTCCTGATCCAGCCCCCTTTGGCCCGAGGGCTGGTGGCGGGTCGGTGCGGGCGCCGGCCGCGTGCTGGTGGGCCCGGACGACGGTGGAGTCGACTGAGATGTCCCAGTCGATGTCGTCAGTGGCGTCCGCTTCCGCCTGGACCCGCTGGAGCAGGCGCTCCCATGTCCCGTCGGCCGACCACAGTTGATGGCGTTCGTAGACCGTCTTCCAGGGACCGAAGCGCTCGGGCAGGTCACGCCAGTGCACACCGGTCCGCACCCGGTGCAGAATCCCGTCGATCACCTGCCGATGGTCCCGCCACCGACCACAACGCCTGTTGCTGACCGGCAGGAATGGCCGCAGCCGTTCCCACTCGGCATCCGTGAGATCTCCCCGCCCCATGCCCGGACCAACGAGCAAGGCTGGCGATAGTCACATGATCGACCGGACAATTCCTAGCCGAGGGTGCGGGGGAGTCAGCATCAACGGTCCAGAAACCGACAAGCTGCTCGTGCTTGCCAAGCATGAGGAAGAGAACGAGCGTCGTAAGGCGGTCGCCGACCCGGGGCTCTGGCCGTACGAAGAGGACCCGGCCCGGAGCCAGGAAGACATCGCCGATGCCAAGAAGGCCCGCAAGGCGCGGCAGATCAGCACCGAGCGCTATTACAGTGATCGTGCTGAGTACGAGGCCGAAGAGTGCAAGCTACTTAAAGACTGCAGTGATTGGCAGCGCAGGAGGCAGACCGGTGGAGGCGAGCCAGTTGACGTCGCCACGGAATGGGACTGCCCCGGCATCACGTTGGCGGAGCAGCGTGCCTACATAGAGCAAGCGCTCTCAGCAATCCTCGTTCTATCTGGCGGAACCTGTATGCGGACAACGTCCGCCTACGTCAGATAGCCACCAGAGCGAACGTTGCCCAGGGTGTCACTGAAGGACCTCAAGCGACTTTTATTGTCGCCTGTCGCGGCTGCTCAGCCCGTTGGGCGATCCGCCCTAACCTCATCACCGAGGCTCGAAATATTTTCCGACACAACTCCATTATCCAAATCTCCGGCCGTAACGATCTGACCATTGCCGACGAAGATTCCGACTCCTCGAGGACCGTCGTTAGACCAGTCAAAGAACACCAGGTCGCCTGGCTGAAGACCAGACAGGGCGACCCCCGGAAATGCTGACCACTGCTCAACTACGGTGCGCGGGATAGAGTAGCCCGCCTGCGCCCATGCCCACTGGGTCAAGCCCGAAGAGTCGTAACCCGGCTCACAGGAAGTGCCTCCGTAGTTGTAACCGCAGCCGACTTGCGTGGTGGCGGCATAGGCGGCATTATCCCCAGCCGCGGTGTCCGCAAAGGCATGCCCAGCGAAAGAGGCGAACGCAGCCCCCGTAGCCAGAGTTGCAATCAAGCGAACGCTCTTACTTCGTAAGAGCCTGATATGCGTCATGCTTGGACCTCCTGTGAAGTTTTGGGGGCCAAAGCGGCCCTGGTCGCCGTGCATTGCCTCTCGGATGGATTCGAACCATGAGCTGCCTTCTAGCACAGGTCACGACCCACTCGAATGCAATGCGTCGTGGCAGTGATAAAAATCACAGGCCTCCAGCGTTTAAGAACGGGATGTCTGGTTCCTGAAGGGATCCCGTTGTCCAATTCTAGGCTTCCTGGCGCGTCGCTACCATGCTGATTAGGTTTGATGGTGAATGCACTTTGTGTATAGCTATTCAAAGCCGCCAGCCTTAAATTTGTGAATGCCCTCTCGCGTCTGGTCGTCGCTTCGAGAGTTCATGCAGCTTCTCGCGCAGGGCAATCTGCGCCCATGAGTAGTCGAGAAGCTTTATTTCTGATGCGGAAAAGGGTTTTTGGAATGCCTAATCCGGAAGGGCTGGGCTGGTTCAAGTCCGGCTATGGCAATGCTAACTCTGAGTGTATCGAGGTAGATTGCAGTGCGGGGCCAATCATCCCGGTTTGCGACGGTAAGAATCCCCACGGGTCAGTACTGTAATTCTCCGAGGATTCGTTGGGCATGTTTATCGGAGAAATTAATAGTGGCCATGCGCGAAACTTCTGACTGAGATCGCGATATTGCCGCGCCCGATTAGCTATCGGGCTGGGCTTTCTATTGTTCCGCGCGCGAGGGCAGATGATTCGTCCGCCTAGGTTGGCAGAGGTCACTACGTCGAGGGGCAGGGGCCGCCATTCCATTTAGAGTACGGCCAGGGCCAGCCCGTCAAGGGAGCCTTCGGCGTCGCTACGCGATCGGCAAACCCACCCTTGACTGCCTGACCCAGGCCTTAGGACGTGTCCTGGCGATCATGTGCGGAGTCATATGACCAGCGCGGCTAGGGTGACGGTGCCAAGGTAGACGTAGCCGCGCTTCTCGAACCTGGTCGCTACCGCCCGGAAAGCCTTGAGCTTGTTGATCGCCCGCTCGACGGTGTTGCGTTTCTTGTAGCGGTTCTTGTCGAATCCGGGCGGTCGGCCACCGGCCCGGCGCGCCGGACTCGACTGGCGGCCTGGTCGCGCTTCTCGGGGATGACGTGCCGGATTCCACGTCTGCGCAGGTAGCGGCGGGTTCGGCGGTTGCTGTAGCCCTTGTCGGCGCTGACGCTGTCCGGCTTGGTGCGCGGCCTGCCGCAGGTCAGCCTCGGTACCCGGATCCCGTCCATGACACGCTCGAACTGGGTGCAGTCGGCGCACTGCCCGGGCGTGATGACCAGCGAGAGCACCCGGCAGCGGCCGTCCGCGCTCAGGTGGATCTTGGTGGTGAACCCGCCGCGCGAGCGGCCGAGCGCCTCACCTCCCGCACCACCTCCGCCAGCCGGTCGATCAGTTCCGCCCGAATCCGAGCGGCTTTGACCATCTGCGCGGAGCCCCCTTTGAGGGCGGGTGGCGGAGCGTGCCGGGCACCGGCGGCGTGGTGGTGCGCGCGCACGGACGTCGAGTCGACCGAGACATCCCAGTCGATCTCGCCGGCCGCGTCCGCCTCGGCCTGGATCCGCCGCAGGAGCCTCTCCCACGTCCCATCCGCCGACCAGCGACGATGCCGCTCTTGCACCGTCTTCCACGGTCCGTACCGCTCCGGCAGATCACGCCACTGCACGCCCGTGCGTATTCGGTACAGCACCCCGTTCACGACCTGGCGATGGTCCCGCCACCTGCCACAACGCCCGTTGCTCACCGGCAGCAACGGCTCCAGACGCTCCCACTGGGCATCCGTCAGATCAGTCCTACTCCCCATAGTCGTATCAACGACTCAACTGATCGCCAGGACACTGCCTAGTGGCCTCAGCGGTCCTAGTGGTCCCAGCCGTTCGACACCAAGGAGACACCGTGTCAGATCGGGACAGTCACCCGGCCCATCACCCGATCCTCGTGGTCGACATCGAGAACTCCAGCGGCCGCCCGGCGGACGTCCGCCTGCGCCTGCAACGCGACACCGCCGACCTCGTCGGCTTCGTGCTCGCCGAGGCCGGCACGGACCCCCGCAGCTGCACCATCGACGAGCGCGGCGACGGTGCCCTGGTGGTCCTGCCGTCGGGCAGCGCGAAGACCGCGCTCACCGATGCCTGCCTGCACCAACTCCCGGGCCGGCTCGGCCGACTGGCCCGGCAGCACACCGAACTCGCCCGGCTGCGGCTGCGGATCGCGCTGCACGCGGGCGAGCTGGTCCGGACGGCGCAGGGCTCCTGGCTCGGTGACGCGGTGGACCAGACCTTCCGGCTGGCCGACTCGCCGCTGGTCAAGGAGGCCCTGGCCGCCGCTCCGGAGGCGCTCATGGCCCTGGTCGTGTCGGAGAGTTGGTTCGACGGCGTGGTGCGGCCAGGGCTCTGCGCCGCACGCGAGCAGGACTTCCGACCGCTCTCCTTCACCAGCCACGGCCGCCGGTTCGACGCCCGGCTGGCGCTGCCGGGAGCGGCTCCGACGGTGCAGCCGCCCGCCGGGAACGGCACCTTGCGCGCCCAGCCGGACGTGAAGGCCGAGCCGGCCCCGGCCCCGGAGGCCGAGCCGACCCCGGCGCCCGCCCCGGCGGCCGTTGCAGCTCCGGCGCACGGTGCCCCGGACGCGAGCGGCTCGGTGACCATGCGCGCCGAAGTGTCGGGCGGCGGCAGCGTGTTCCAGGCCGCCGGCGACCAGACCATCAACCTCGGCGGGGAGAAGTGACCGACCCGCAGGATCCGCAGCCACCCGCCAGACCGGCCCGAACGGGCCCGCCGAACCAGCTGGTTCGCGTCTCCGGCGGCGGGAACGCCTTCGTGGCGGGCGGCGACCAGCACATCCACTACGGTCCGGGAGTCCGCCGCGTCGGCATCGGCGAGGGGGCCGAGGCGCTCTGCCCGTACCCGGGCATGACGCCGTTCGGGCCGGAGCAGAGCCACTGGTTCTTCGGCCGGGACCAGGCGGTCGCCACCGTGTGCGCGCAGATGGACAAGAGGCTCGGCGAGGGCGGCGCGCTGGTCGTCATCGGACCGTCGGGAGTCGGGAAGTCCTCGCTGCTCGCGGCCGGTGTGCTGCCCAGGGTCGCGGCGGGCGCCATGCCCACTAAGAAGTCATCTCATTTGGGATTGAGGGCATCTCTTCCGCTTGAGCCCGGCTGGGATTGAATGTTCTGGTGAGTGACTATTGGACCCCGGCGCATCAAGCCGTGGAGCGCGAGGACGCTGAGGCTCTGGCCCGTTTGCTGGCTGCTTGCGGCAACCCGGACGAGGTTTTCGGGGAGATGACCCTCCTGACTCATGCGATCGATGCCGAGGGGGATGGCGCCCTTCAAGCGGGCAAACCCTTGACGGTGCACACCACGGCTGTGCTGTTGGCGTTCGGCGCTGACCCGTGCTTGGCCGACCCCGCAGGACGCACGTCGATGGCCATGGCCGCGCACTACGGCCACACTCCTGCCCTTCAACTGCTTCAGGCACACATCAACCGGCAAGACGCCGATAGCAGATGAGGGCTGCGGCGATGCTGGCGAAGGCCGTGAAGTGGTCGCCCTTGCGCTCGTAGCGGCGGTGGAGCCGGCGGAAGCCGCCGAGCCAGGCGACGGTGCGCTCGATCACCCAGCGGTGCTGGCCGAGTCGCTGTGAGGAGTCGATGCCTCGGCGCGCGATGCGAGCCGGGATCTGACGTCGTCGCAGGTAGGTACGGATGAAGCGGTGGTCGTAGGCTTTGTCGCCATGCAGTTTGCCGGGCCTGCGTCGCCTGGGGCCGCGGCGGGAGCGGATCGGCGGGATGGCGTCGGTGAGCGGGATCAGGGCCTGGCTGTCGTGGACGTTGGCCCCGGAGATCGCGAGCGACAGGGGTAAACCGGTGAGTTCGGTGAGCAGATGGATCTTTGACCCGTACTTGCCTCGATCAACGGGATTCGGACCTGTCAGTTCCCCCTTTTCAGGGCCCTCATGTTCACCGAGTCGACCGCGCACCGCGACCAGTCCAGCTCGCCCCGCGAGCCGAGTTCGTCCAGGACGCCCCGGTGGAGCTTGGCCCACACTCTGGCCTTGCTCCACTCGGTGAAGCGTCGGTGAGCCGTCGGCCCGGAGGGGCCGAAGCAGGGCGGCAACTGGGCCCAGGTGCACCCCGAGGTCGCGACGAACACGATCGCTGCCAACACCTCGCGGTCTCCGTGGCGCCGCCGGCCACCGCCCTGCGGGCGTACCGGAGCATCCGGCACCACCAACTGGAACAGCTCCCACAGCTCGTCTGGCACCAGACGCTCAACGATCAGCACGCCCGGAGTCTACTCAATCGCCCAAATGAGATGACTTCTAAGTCGTTGAGGCCGGTGGCCGTTGGCGGACCGCTCCGCAAGGCCACCGGCCCGGTCCCGGATAGCCGGGCAGAAGGACACTCTCAGCGTCCGGGCGGCAGCGCCAGAGCCGAACCAGACTTTCGAACACTCTCTGACGGTTCATCGGGGAGGGTCGAAGGCGCTCCGGTCGCTGCCGGTGGGAAGGGTGTGCGCATGCGGGGAACAGTTGCGGGTGCCGATGTCGGCGCCGGTCCTGGGAGGCTTGGCCCGGCGCCAGGTCTGGCAGGCCCGCGGTGTACCCGGTTGTTCCGCCGGTCGACCAGTGACCCGGACTTCCGTGGCCGGGCAGCTGCGCACGGTTCTGGACGCAACCGTGACTCCACCCGCCGACGCTGCTCTGCACACGGCGCGGATGCGCGGTTCCTGGTGGACCACTCGGCCCCCGGCGGAAGGGCTTCGGCCCTCGGGTGAGGTTCGAAGCCGAAGCCGTTCGGTCGCCTGATGGCATGTCAGGCGTCGAGGTCGGGAGCGCTCCGGGCCGTACCCCGAGCACGCTCATCTGTACGCCCCGGCGCACGGGTCTTCGCTCTCCGGGAGCGCATCGAGCGGTCCCCGCGCGCGGCATCCGGCGTGCGGGCTCGGTGCCGCGCCCCTCGGCACCGGCGGTCCATCGGGTAAATGACCGGGAGTGTGGGGCTTGCCGCCGAGTCACGCTCTGGATCGGTATGCTGACGAACTGTTGTCCTCTGTGTGCTGGAGGGATAGTGGTGGAACTGCACTTCACTGTCCTGGGACCGCTGCGGGCCTGGCACGCGGGTCGGGAGCTGCGGATCAACCGGGCCCGGGACCGAGCCGTGCTCGCGGTGCTGCTCGTCGCCGCAGGACGGCCCGTGCCGGTGGGAGAGATCATCGACGGGGTGTGGGGCGAGGAGGAGGACGAGGCGCCGGACCGGTTCGTCGCCCTCCCCGGCCACGTGTACCGGCTCCGCAAGGTACTGGACGGAGCGGCTCCCGGACGGGCCGGCGCGAGCGTCCTGCGGCACGTGGGCAAGGGGTACCGGCTGGACGTCGATCCGCAGGCCACCGACCGGACAGCGTTCCTGGCCGGGCTCGCCGCCGCCACTGCCGCCCACCGGAACTGGCAGCCGGAGCGTGCCCGGTCCCTGCTCTCCAGTGCGGTGGCGCTGTGGTCCGGGGGCCGGGCACTGGACGATGTGCCGGGGCCGTTCGCGGCGCACGAACGCCGGCTGCTGGCTGCCCGGCGGGAGGCGGCCGTGCGGGACCGCCAGGAGCTGGATCTGGCACTGTCTGGCCGCGCGGGCCCGGCGGTGGTCATGCGGGAAGTACGGCGACCGTTCCAACTTCCTCCCGACCTGACCGACTTCACCGGTCGGCAGGCCCAGTTGGCCGCGATCGCCGAGGCCCTGACCGGCCCGGCCCGGCCCGCGGCACCGCTGGTCACGGTGATCGGACCGCGTGGGGTCGGCAAGAGCACCTTGGCGGTGCACGCCGCCCACCGGGCCGGCGCCGCCTATCCGGACGGGCAGTTGTACGCGAACCTGCGTGGTGCCGGCCGCGATGCGGCGCCCCGGATCCTGGCGGCGTTCCTGCGTGCGCTGGGCGTCGAGGAGCGCGCGTTGCCGGTGAGCCCGGCCGACCGCCGCGTCCTGTTCCACCGGTTGCTGACCGGACGGCGGGTGCTGGTCGTCCTCGACGGCGACACCGCTGTGGAGCCGGTCCGCTCGCTGTTGCCGACGGCACCCGGTTGCGCCGCTCTCCTCACGCTCGATGGACCGGGTGGACCCCGGAACCGGCCACCGGGGGAGCACAGCGTCAGTCTCGACCGGATGACCTCGCAGGAGGCGCTGCTCCTGCTCGGCCGGGTACTCGGCCCGGAGCGGCTGGCCCGTGAGCCGTTGTCGGCACGAGCGCTGGCCGCCGCCTGCCATCACCTGCCGGGGCCGCTGCGCTGCTCGGCCGAGCTGCTGGTACGCCGCCCGGCCTGGCCGATCTCCGCGCTGGTCCCGGCGGGTGCGGAGCAGCGGACGAGCTGTGCCCGGGCCGGGCGGTAGTGGCCGGGACGGCAGGGAGAGGAACGAACGGTGAGTCGGAGCGTGTCCCCGAGGACGGATGTGTCGGCTTGGTGGCGACAGCACTCCGACAGCCTGCCAGGCGGCGGGGCGGGTCTGCACTTCCGGCTGTTGGGCCCGCTGGGCGGCTGGCACGACGGGTACCCCCTCGACCTGGGGCGGCGGCAGCAGCAGGCCTTCCTCGCCATGCTGCTCGCCCAGCCGGGCCGGGTGCTGACGCCGGCCGCGCTCACCGGTGGGGTCTTCGAGGAGAACCGCCCACCGAATCGGCCCAGGTCCGTTCTGGCCACCCACGCCTACCGGCTGCGCCGGGAGCTCCGGAAGGTCGGTGCTGAGCGGCTGCTGGTCACGGTCGACGGCGGCTACCGGTTCGACGTGGCCGTCCAGGGCGTGGACGTCGGCGTATTCGACTTCCTGGTCGCGCAGGCCGACCTGGCCCGCGCAGCCGGCGAGCGCGCCCGGGCTCGGGACCTGTTGGCCCAAGCGCTCGCCCTGCACCAGGGCGAACCATTGGCGGGCCTGCCAGGACGTCACGCCGACGAACTGCGCCGGCATCTGATCGAGCGCCAGGTGACGGCGCTGGAGACCAAGCTGGGGCTGGACGTCGAGCTCGGCGACAACCCCTCCTGCCTCATCGACCTGGCGGAGGCCGTCTTCGCCCACCCGTACCACGAGCGGTTGCGGGCAGTGCTGATGCTGGCGCTCCGCCGGGCGGGCCAAGCGGCCGAAGCCCGGGCCGTGTACGCCGAAGCCCGCCGCTTTTACCACTACCAGGGATTGGGTCGCGCGGAGCTGGACGCCCTGCTGGCCCGGATCAGCAGCCCGCCCCAACGGCCGGCAGCCGCCGCGGCAGCTGCTCCCCCCATGATGCTCCATCAGCTTACTTCCGACATCGTGGACTTCACCGGCCGCCGACCCGAGGTGGCGAGGATGACCGGCCTGCTCTCCCAACCGGACCCGCCCGCCGTGGTCGTCCTGGCGGTGAACGGCCTGGGCGGGGTCGGGAAGACCACGCTGGCCCTGAACGTCGCACACACCCTGCGCGACCACTTCTCCGACGGCCGGCTCCAGCTGGACCTGCGCGGCACCAAGGCCGACCCACTCGACCCCGCCGAGGGGCTCGCCACCCTGCTGACCGCCCTCGGCGTGCCGGACCGGGCGGTCCCCGCCGACCCGGTGGAGCGCGCCGCGCTCTACCGCACGACGGTAGCCGGACGCCGGCTGCTGCTCCTGCTCGACGACGCGTCCGACGCCGCGCAGGTGATCCCGCTGCTGCCGGGGGCCAGGACCTGTGCGGTGCTGGTCACCAGCCGCGGCTGGCTGAGCCTGCTCCCCGGCGCCCACCACCTCCACCTCGACGCCATGCCACTGTCTGAAGCGATCGACCTGCTGGCCGTCATCGTCGGACGCGCCCGGGTCGAGGCCGAGCCGCAGGCGGCCGCCACGATCGCCGCGGCCTGCGGTCTGCTGCCCCTGGCCGTGCGGGTGGCCGGTTCCCGGCTGGCCGCCGATCCCGGGCAGCCGCTGGCCCGGCTCGCCGCGAATCTCGCCGACGAGAGGATCAGGCTCGCCGAACTCGCCCATCACCAGACCGCCGTGGAGCCCGTACTCGCGCTCTCCTACGCCCGGCTGAGCACCGAACAGGCACGCGCCATGCGGCTGGTCGCCGTGCCCGACGTGCCCGAGATCGCGCTCGCCGCCGCCGCTGCCCTGCTCGACCACGGAGCCGAGGAGGCCCGCGCGCTACTGGAGTCGCTGGTGGACCTCAACCTGCTGCAGTCACCCGCCGCCGACCGGTACGCCTTCCACGACCTGGTGAAGGTGTTCGCCCGCCAGCAGAGCGGCCGGCAGGACACCGCCGCGGCGGTCACCGCAGCGTTCGCCCGGCTGCTCGACTTCTGCCTGGCGAGCGCCCGAAACGCCGAAGGGACCTCGGCCCGCACCCCCGACCGCGCTCGGCGCAGGCCGGTCTCGGCCACGACCGCCAGACCGGGCCTGGCTTTCCGCACCACTGAAGAGGCCAACCACTGGATGCTGGCCCAGGGCACCCTGCACCAGGCGGTGATCCGCCGGGCCTGCCGTGACCCCGAGCTGTCGCTCACTCAGAGCGCCGACCTGCTGGATACGCTGGGCTCGGCCCTCTTCCTCTTCGGCCGCAGCCACGCGGCGTCGGTGGCCGAGCTCGCCGCTGACCTCGCGACCGCCGCCATGCACCGTGGTGAGCGTGCCGGCGAGGCGGCGGAAGGGGCGAGGGAGGCGGAGGCGATGGCGCGCTCGGTGCGCGGCGGCATGCTCTGGCACACCGGCCGCTTCGCCCAGGCCGCAGCCGAACTCGACCGCGCGCTGCCGCTCTGCCAGGGCGGCCCGGAGCCGCACAGGCTGCGTGCGCGGGTGCTGCACCTGCGCGGCGCGACCGCTCGGATGCTGCGGAAGTACGAGGAGGCGATCGACGTGATGACCGTGGCCGCCGCGCTCTACCGCGAGCTCGGCGACCGGGCGGCCGAGGGTGTGTCGCTCGGCGAAATGGCCATCAGCCAGGCCCAGACCGGTCGCCACGCCCAGGCCAGGGCCACCGCCGTACGCGGCGCCGAGCTGACGGCCGGGCAGTTCAGCAGCGCCGAGGCGCTCGCCCGGATCCACCTCGGCCGGGTGCTCCACCTGGTCGGCGATCTGGCCCTGGCGCTCACCGAAGCCGAGCAAGCGGGCCGTCGGACGCGCAGCCTGGGCCTGACCGAGTACCAGGTCGCCGCAGGCGTCCTGGCCGTCCGGGTCCACCTGGCGGCCGGGCGCGCGCGGACCGCCCTCCGGTTGGGCGAGGAACTCCTACCCCTGGCGCGTCAGGCCTCGGGCACGCTCGAAGGATTCCTGCTTGAGACCCTCGGCGAGGCGTGCGCGGTGCTGCACCGCACCGATCGGGCCACCGACTGGCTGAACGAGGCGCTGGGTCGGTTCCGGCAGCTGGGCCTCTCCACGGAGGCGGCCAACGTCGAGCGAGCGCTGGAATACCTGACTTGACCCGAGTGCTCATCAAATGTCCATCACCGTACACGAACCTGTTCACGTGCCCGGCGATCGGACCGGGCCGAAGTGAGCAGGAGGATCACCATGTTCGTCAATGGTCTCAGGAAGGCGGCCGCGGCCCTGGTCGGCACGGCCTTGGCCACCGGCATCGCACTGGCAGGCAGCGCTGGAACCGCCGTGGCTTCGAGCGGCGGCGGCTGCGGCGGCACCGCCACCGAGCAGGCGTGCGTGAGTGCGGGCAACGGCCAGGTCACCGCGACGGCGACCAGCAACTTCGGCAACGGCAACTGCAACGAGGAGGTGATCCTCTGGGACTACACCGCCGGCGGCAAGGCCCTGGACACCACCTTCCCCTGCCACAGCGGCCCCTACAGCTTCACCTGGACCCTCACCGACCCGACCGCGGGCCACGATTACAAGGCCGAGGTCCGCTTCTACTGGCCCGGCGGCTCGGGCTACGACTACCAGCTCAGCCCCGACCTGTTCTACTGACCGGCCCCGCTCCGCACCCGGATGCCCGACCCGCTTGAGAACGACGGCGGGTCGGGCATCCGCCTTCGCACCAGTGAGTCGGTGCGGCTGTGCGCCGGGTAGTGGCGTACGAGTTCAACTCCACGAAGACCCCCCGGGGGGCTCGTCGTCTCCGACGCCCACGCAGGACTGGTGGACGCGATCGGAGCGACCCTGCCCGGGGCATCCTGGCAGAGATGCCGAACGCACTACGCCAGGAATCTGCTCTCGCAGGTCCCCAAGCCCGCCCAGCCCTGGGCCGCGACCCTGCTGCGGATCGTCTTCGAACAGCCCGACGCGAAGGCCGTCCGCCAGCAGATGGCCACTGTGCTCGCCGCCCTCGACGAGCGATTCCCCAAAGCAGCCGAGCACTTGGAGAACGCTCGCGAGGACCTGCTCTCCTTCGCCGCGTTCCCCCGCACGGTCTGGAAGTCGATCTGGTCGAACAACCCGGAGGAACGGCTCAACAAGGAGATCCGGCGCCGCAACGACGTCAAAGGACATCCTGGACGGCTTCGAGCGGGCAACGCGGCGGGCCGTGTCCTCGGAGGACTTGAGGGCCATGACGCACATCAAGCGGGCCATGTGGCGGTCGCTGTCGTTGATGAGGTTCATCCGGCCGCCGGTGGCGCCGACGACCGGGCGCTGGGTGTGCTCGACGATGTCGATCAGGTCCTCCAGGTCGCGGGGTTGGCGGACCAGGCGGTCGAGGTCGTAGAAGATGACCCCGTCGATCACCCCGGCGGCGAGGTCGGCGAGCAGGCGGCGGAACTCGGGGCGGATGACGACCCAGTCCACGCTGCCGTCGCTGCGGGTGATCTTGCGCTTCTTGAAGGCGGAGGTGTCGTTCTCCTTGTAGACCTTCGCGAACGGGCCCCAGCGCAGACGCGAGCGAGTGTCTTCGGCATCCTCCAGCTGGCGGTCGACGCCGGCCTCCAGGCCGAAGCGATCGGAGGAGATGCGTAGGTACACGCCGGGGCGGCGCGGGACGAACTTTGACAGCTCGTCGTACAGGTTGAGGGTGACCCGGCCGCCGCGGGCGTGGGCGGGGATCTCGACGCCGTCCCAGTCGAATGGCGCGTCGAGCAGGGCGATCGGTTCGGTCATGACGGTACTGCTCCAGGGCTCGTGCCTGCCGGCATCGGGCACCTTCCGTCAGAACCACGAGCTTGGTGGCACCGCGATCCACAGCTAGGATCCGCCGCCTGCGCACGGCCCTGGATACTTATGGGCATGCGTATCGACTTCGACCCTCAGACCATGGCCCGCAACGACGTGTACCGGTTGCTCACCGCCACCGTCGTGCCGCGGCCCATCGCCTGGATCTCCACGATCAGCAAGGATCGCTTTATACCGAACCTCGCACCGCACTCGTTCTTCACGATAGCCAGCACGCAGCCGCCGATCGTGCAGTTCACGTCGGTGGCGAGTCGGGACTCGCTGCGGAACGTGATGGAGACGCGGGAGTTCGTGGTGTGCCTGGCGCCGGAGGCGTTGATGGCCGAGGTGAACGCGTCGGGGACGGACTTCCCGGCGGAGGTGGACGAGTTCGAGGCGATCGGGCTGGTGGCCGAGCCGTCGGCGCGGGTGAAGCCGGCCAGGGTGGCGGGGTCGCCGGTGGCGTTGGAGTGCCGGCTGCACAGCACCGTCAGCCTGGGGGACGGGACCGTGGTGTTCGGGGAGGTGGTGCACATGGCGGTGGACGAGGCGGTGTTGGTCGACGGGCACCCGGAGATCGGGTTGCTGCGTCCGCTGTCGCGGCTGGGGCGCAACGAGTGGGGGATCGGGGTGGAGGTGGCCGCGGTGGACCGGATCGGCTACGCGGAGTGGGTCGAGGGCAAGCGCTGATGAGGTGACGGATCGTCGGGGGAGGGCCGGGCAGCTGCCCGGCCCTTTTCCTTTGCTGGGACGAGTGCTTGGCCGAGTGCTGGGACGAGTGGGCGCCCGCCGTGCGGCTAAGCGGATTCAAACCTTCGAGGCGTGATCAACTTCCCGTGACTGCAGGGACTTTGATGTGTCCCCGTGTTCTTGACCGCCGACACGGCTGGCCCTATGTTCGTCACCGCAAGGCCGTCAGCAGAGATGAATGACAGTCGGCATCGAGGCAGCCAGAGAAAATATCGGGCGATTCCCGTCGCGCACGGGTTCGTGCTCCCGCCCGCGAGGTGAGTCCAGGATGCTCACCTGCGCGCGCCCGGTCGCTCCGTCGGACTCCGGTCGCGCTCGATGACGAACGGTCATGAGTGGCCCCGAGGAGGTGACGACATGAAGAAGATCACCATTCGCAAGCCCGGCTCCGTGCGCCTGACCAGCGCCGCCGTCGCGCTCTACGGCAGCTGTGGCGGCGGCGTCATCGTCATCCGCAACGCCTGACGGCGTGTTGAGCGGAGTCGAGAAGGCCGTGTCGACCTGTCCCGTCGATCTGCGTGGAAGGGGGTGACCTCATGAAGAAGATCGCCATCCGCAAGCCGGGTGCCGTGCGTCTGACCAGCGCTGCCATTGCGCTCTACGGCAGCTGCGGCGGCGGTATCCGCAACGCCTGATGCCCTGCTGAGGGCCCACACCTGACGGAAGACGGAAGGAGGTGACGTCATGAAGAAGATCGCCATCCGCAAGCCGGGTGCCGTCCGCCTGACCAGCGCTGCCATCGCGCTCTACGGCACCTGTGGCGGTATCCGCAACGCCTGATGCCCTCTTGAGGGGCCCACACCTCACGGAAAGGGGTGACGTGATGAAGAAGATCGCTATCCGCAAGCCGGGTGCCGTGCGCCTGACCAGCGCCGCCGCGCTCTACGGCAGCTGTGGTGGTAACACCACCACCGGCCCGTTCTAGGCGCGGGTCCGTCTCCGGTGGTCGGCCCGTCGGCCGACCACCGGTCGGGCCGGATCCCGACCACCAGCAGTAACGAGACGAGTCGAAGGAGCGGCGCAGATGCCCGGTACCGCGGCGCAGCATGACGGTGCGACACCCCGCCCGGCGGACGAACGGCCCGACGCGGCCGGGCCCGACCCCGTGGGCGTCGGCGTCGACCTGGATGCGCGGATCCGGCTGCACCCGCTGACCTACCTGCCCGAGGGCGACGAGGTCACCGTGGGCTGCGCGGCCACCGACTCCTACGCCGTACTGCCCGCCGACGGCGCCGAACTGCTGCGCCGGCTCGGCGAGGGGTGCACGCTCGGCGAGGGGGCGAGCTGGTACCTGGAGACCTACGGCGAGTCCGTCGACCTGGGTGATTTCCTGGAGGCGCTGGGCGAGTTGGACTTCCTGGCGCCGACCGGGGAGGCCGCAGCCGAAGCCGCCGGGCCGGCACGCCCCGTGCGCTGGGCGCGACTCGGCCGGCTGGTCTTCTCGCCGCTCTCGGGGCTCCTCCTCCTTGCCCTGGCGGTGCTCACCGCCGTGGCGATGGCGGAGCACCACGACCTGGTGCCGGCCAACAACAACCTGTTCTTCACCAAGTACATGTCGGTGATCGAACTGGTCACCTTCCTCGGGCAGATCCCGCTGCTGCTCCTGCACGAGTCGTTCCACGCCCTGGCCGGCCGCCGGCTCGGCCTCTCCTCCCGGCTGACCATCGGCCGGCGCCTCTACTACATCGTCTTCCTCACCGAGATGGACGGCCTGGTCGCCGTGCCCCGGCGCAAGCGCTTCCTGCCGATGCTCGCCGGGATGCTCGCGGACCTGCTGGTCATCATGCTGCTGACGCTGGCCGCCGACCTGACGCGGCATCCGGACGGCAGGCTCGGCCTGGCCGGCGGCATCCTGCTGGCCACTTCCTACATGACGGTGCTGCGGCTGATCTGGCAGTTCTTCCTCTACTTGGAGACCGACCTCTACTACGTGGCCGTCACGGTGCTCGGCTGCGTCGACCTGCAGGGGACGGCGCGCGCGGTGCTGCGCAACCGGTGGAACCGGCTGGTCGGCCGGCCGGAGCGGATGACCGACCCGGAGCTGTGGCACCCGCGCGACCGGGCGGCGGCGCGCTGGTACTCCTGGCTGCTGCTGGCCGGCTGGACCTTCTCGTTCGGCTCGCTCGGCTTCATCGTCGTCCCGATCGCGGTCCGGGTGTTCGGCCGGGTCCTCGGCCGACTGGCGGACCCGGGCACGCAGAGCGTCGGCGGACTGCTCGACAGCGCGGTCTTCCTCTCCCTGAATCTCGCCCAACTCGGCTTCGCCCTCTGGCTGGCGCTGCAGGAGCGCCGCCGCCGTCACGCCGCCGGGGCCGCCGCGGCGGCCACCACCCCGTCCTGACCGGAGACTGGAGACACAGATGTCTGACCGACCGCGCCACCGTTGGATCGTCGGCCCCGCTGACCTGGCGTCGCCGGGCGGCTGGTCGTCCGAGGTGCCGGGCTGGTCGCAGCTTCCGCCGGCGCTGCTGGCGCCGATCAACGCGCACCGCCGACTGCGCGGCCCGTACACCGCGGCCGGCACGCTGGCGCGCGAGCTGCACGCCCGGGCGGGCCGGCTCGCCGGCCAGGCCGCAGGCCAGCTCGCGGCCGACGCGCTCGCCGCGCACGACGTCGAACTCCTGACCGTGGCACCGGAGTTGCGGCTCACGATGGCGGCCACCCGGGAGACCCTCACCTCGCTGGCGGTGCCCTCGGAGCGCACCCGGTTCTACTCCCGGCTGCGCACCCTGCGGATCGCGCACGGCCTCACCGAGTGCCTGCGCGACGTGGTGGCGGCGATGACGGATCAGCCGGTGTCGCTCTGGTTCGACCGGGTGGACGAAGCCGACCCGCTGGACCGGGAGTTCCTCGGGGTGCTGGTGCGCAGGCTGGACCCGGCGCTGCTCACCCTGGTCATCGCGACCCGCGAAGAGCCGCCCGCCGACGGCGAGTTGGCGGCCATGCTGGCCCAGCACGCCGAGCGCTTCGACGTCGTCGCGCCCCAGGCCCCCGACCGGCTCCGGCCGGAACCGGTCGGAGCCCTGCTGGTGGAGCAGGCCCGTAGCTACGTCGCCACCGAATGCCTGAGCACCGAACCGGAATTGGCGCGGGCCTACGAGAGCCTGCCGGAGGCCGAGCGGCGCGTGCTGCACGACTGGCGGGCCGAGGAGCTGGAGGCGCTGGACTCCCAGTCGCTGCGCCTGGGCGCCATCCCGTTCCACCGCGAGCTCGGCACCGACCCGGCCGGCCCGGGCGCCGCCGCACTGGAGCACGGCCTCAACTACTGCATCGACCACGGGTTCTACGAGGCCACCGTCGACTTCGGCAAGCGCGGCCGGGCCCTGATCGACTGGAGCGCCGCCTACGAGCAGTGGTGGACCTTCACCACCAAGACCACCACCTCGCTGGCCGCCCTCGGCCGGCCCGTCGAGGCCGAGGAACTCTACGACGAGGCACGGGCGTTCACCGTCAACCCGACCATCCACATGCAGGCGGCCTACGCCACGGCGATGCTCTACACCCGCCACCACGACGAGGACCGCAAGGACCACCACAAGGCGATGGCCTGGATCAACCAGGCGATCGCCATCGCGCACCTGCTGCCGGACCCCAAGGAGCGCGCCTTCAACACGGTGTTCCACAAGAACGGCCGCGCGCTGATCGAGGGTCACCTCGCCCGGCCCGAGGACGCGCTGCGCCTGGTCGCCGAGGGCCTGGAGCGGCTGGACCACGACCTGGGCACCGGCGAGCACCTGCTGCACCGCTCGGTGCTGCGCCACAACCGGGCCCAGGTGCTCAGCGGCCTCGGCCGGCTCGACGAGGCGCTCGCCGACTTCCAGTCGGTCATCGAAGCGGACCCGAACTACGCCGAGTACCACTTCGACGCCGCCTCGGTGCTGCGCCGGCTCGGCCGCACGGAGGAGGCGCTGGCCGAGTACGACACCGCGATCCGGCTCTCCCCGCCGTTCCCCGAGGTCTACTACAACCGGGGCGACCTGCGCGCGGCCTGCGGTGACATCGCGGGCGCCGTCGCCGACTTCGCCTACGTGGTGGAGATCGACCCGGGCTTCGTGGACGCCTACGTCAACCTCGCCGGACTGCTGCTGCAGGAGGGCGAGGCCGAGCAGGCGGGCCCGCTGGTGGCGGCGGCGCTGGAACGGGCGCCGGAGCACCCGCACCTGCACAGCCTGGCCGGCCGGCTGGCGATGGACTCCGGCGACCTGGCCGCGGCCCGCGCCGAACTGGACGCCGCCATCGCCCTGGACGAGACCCTGGCCGAGGCGTGGGCGACCCGGGCCGCCGTGGTCTTCGAGCAGGACGACCTGACCGGCGCGCTGGCCGACCTCGACCGGGCGGTCGCGCTGCTGCCCGACCCGGCGATGCTCTTCAACCGGGGCACGGTGCGCGAGGCCCTGGGCCAGTGGAAGGAGGCGATCGCCGACTTCGACGAGGCGCTGGCCGCCGACCCGGACGAGCCGGACGCCCTGCTGCACCGCGCGATCTGCCGGGGCCGCACCGGCGACCGGGCGGGCGCCGCCGCCGACCGCGAACGCTTCCTGCTGCTCGCGCCCGACCGGGAGGAAGAGCTGACGGCGACCGCATAACAGCTGGTCGGAGGCCGGTGAAGGCCGTGGGCGGGTGTCCCGGATCACACGGCGGCGCGGCGCGGCGGCGAAATGTCCGCGGCGCCGCGACGGTTGCTCCTTGCGCGCGGTCCACACGTGCGTGTACATCGTGCGTGTGCACCGTGCCTGTGCACCGTCTGGTACCAAGGAGCAAAACCCGTGACCGCTTCCGCGTCCCCCGCCGCCCGCGCGGCCGAGATCCTCTCCCGGCCCGTCGCCCTGAACGGGCTGACCGTCCCGAACCGCATCGTGATGGCGCCGATGACGCGGCAGTTCTCGCCGGGCGGCGTGCCCGGCGAGGACGTGCGCTCGTACTACGCTCGCCGGGCCGGCGCCGGCGTGGGGCTGATCGTGACCGAGGGGACCTACGTCGGACACGAGTCGGCGGGGATGAGCGACCGGGTGCCGCGGTTCCACGGCGAGGAGCAGCTGGCCGGGTGGGCGCAGGTCGCCGAGGCCGTGCACGAGGCGGGCGGGCTGATCGTGCCGCAGCTGTGGCACATCGGCATGGTGCGCCGGGCGGGCAAGCCGCCGTACGCCGACGCCCCGGCGGTCGGCCCCTCGGGCGTGCGGACCGACGGCACCGAGGGCACCGGCCGGGCGATGACCCGCAGTGACCTGGACGCCGTGATCGGCGCGTTCGCCGAGGCCGCCGCCGAGGCCGAGCGGATCGGCTTCGACGGCGTCGAGCTGCACGGCGCCCACGGCTACCTGATCGACCAGTTCCTGTGGGCCGGCACGAACCGTCGCACCGACGAGTACGGCGGCGACCCGGTGGCCCGGACCAAGTTCGCCGCCGAGGTCGTGGCGGCGGTCCGCGAGCGCGTCTCGCCCGAGTTCCCGGTGATCTTCCGCTACTCGCAGTGGAAGCAGGACGCCTACGACGCCCGGCTCGCCGAGACCCCGCAGGAGCTGGCCGCGATCCTGGCCCCGCTCGCCGAGGCCGGCATCGACGCGTTCCACGCCTCCACCCGCCGCTACTGGCTGCCGGAGTTCGAGGGCTCGGAGCTGAACCTGGCGGGCTGGACCAAGAAGCTCACCGGCAAGCCCACCATCACCGTCGGCTCGGTCGGCCTGGACGGCGAGTTCCTCGACGCCCTGGCCGGCCAGGGCTCGCCGCTCAAGGCGATCGACGAGCTGCTCGACCGCATGGAGTGCGGGGAGTTCGACCTGGTCGCCGTCGGCCGCGCGCTGCTCCAGGACCCGCAGTGGGCGGCGAAGGTGCTGGGCGGCCGGCTCGACGAGCTGAAGCCCTACGACGCGGCCTCGCTCAAGACCCTGAGCTAGGCGGCGACCCGGCGGGGCCGGCCGGCGGGAGCGCTGGCTAGACTCGCGCCGTGATGATCAGTCAGGCCGGCCCGGACGACGTCGCCGAGCTGGCCCGGCTGCTCTGGCTGGACACCCACCACGAGGAGCCGGGCGGTCCGGCCGTCGACGCCTTCGCCGCGCAGCTCGCCCAGTGGTGGGACACCCGCCGGGACTCGCACCTGGCCTACGTGGCCCGGCTCCACGAGCCGCAGATCGTCGGCATGGCCTGGGTCGCCCTGGTACCCCGCGTGCCCCGGCCCGGCGCGACGAACCGCCTGGCCGGGGACATACAGAGCGTCTTCGTCCTGCCGGAGCACCGGGGCCGGGGGATCGGCTCGGCACTCGTGGACGCCGCCTCGCAGCACGCGACCCGCCTGGGCTCCCTGCGCGTGACGGTCCACTCCGGCCGCCGGGCCGTACCGGTGTACGAACGGCTGGGCTTCGAGGCCTCCCGACGGCTCCTCCAGCGCCCGCCGGACTAGAGCCTGACCGGTATGGTTCGCCGGGTTGAGAGGGAGGACCGTGGTGTTCGTGGAGATCGTCTTCGCCGGACTGCCGATCGACCGTGACGAGGTCGAGGAGGCGTTGGAGGCCGCGTTCGGCTCCGATGGTGAGGTCACGGGAGCCGGCAGTGGGATGGGACGTTGCCATCTCGACCTGGAGATCGAGCCGGGCCTGGACCGGGACAGGGCGTTGGACCGGCTCCGGGGCGTGTTGACCGATCTCGGGGTCGAGGAGTACGCGACGCTCAACGTCAGCGGCTGATCGGCGGCCGCCGCTCGTCCACCCCGGCGCAGGCCCTTCTCGCTGCGAATGCGGGCGCCCTCCCACCCGGCGCCGCGCGTCGTGCACCCCGCAACGGGGTGGTCGCGGGTGACACTGGGTCAGCAGTGACCGCGAGGCGAGGGAGTGCGGGTGACCAGCACGGAGACGGCCGGCTCGGATCCGGTGATCGTGGTGGGCGCCGGGGTCGCCGGGCTCGCCTGCGCGCTGGACCTGGCGGCAGCCGGTCGGCCGGTCCGGGTGCTGGAAGCGCAGGACGGTGTCGGGGGCCGGATGCGCACCGACCTGGTCGACGGCTTCCGGCTGGACCGCGGCTTCCAGGTGTTCAACACCGCCTACCCGCAGGTGAAGCGCCGCCTGGAGCTGCGGGCCCTGCGACTGCGCCCCTTCACGCCCGGGTTCCTGCTGGCGGGCCGTCAGGGCAACCACCGGGTCACCGATCCGACCCGGCGCCCGCGCCAGGCGGCCGAGGCGCTGCGCGGCGGCGCGCTGCCGCTCCGCGACCTGGCCGCCCTCGGACTGCTCACCGCCCGGGACGCGCTCGCGCCCCCGTCCCTCCTGCGGCACGGGCGGGACGTGGCGACGGACCGGGCGCTGGCCGGTGCGGGGGTCTCCGACCGGACGGTGGAGTCCGTGCTGGGGCCGTTCCTGGCCGGGGTGTTCCTGGAGGACGGGCTGGAGACCTCCAGCCGGGTGTTCCACCTGGTGTGGCGCAGCATGCTGCGCGGGACGCTGTGCCTGCCGGAGGCCGGGATCGGGGCGGTCCCCGAGCAGTTGGCCGCCGGGCTGGCGCCGGGCACCGTCGCGTGCGGTGCGCCGGTGGCCGAGGTCCGTGCCGACGGGGTCGTGCTGGCGGACGGATCGGTGCTGCGGGCGCGTGCGGTGGTGGTGGCGACCGGGCCGGCGGCGGCCGCGCGCCTGCTGCCGGGCTTCGCGCCGGTGCCCACGCGGTCGGTGACGACCTATTACCACGCGGCGGCCCGCAGCCCGTTGCCCGAGCCGACCCTGGTGGTGGACGCCGACCGGGCGGTGCTGAACACGGTGGTGCTCTCCGAGGTGGTGCCGGGCTGCTCGCCGGACGGGCGGGCGCTGGTCGCGACCTCCGTTCTGGACGGCGCGGCGGGCGAGGCGTTCGCGCGCGGGCGGGCCGGCGAGCTGTACGGGGTGGACGCCGCCGACTGGCAGTTCCTGGCCCGGTACCGGATCGACGGGGCGCTGCCGGCGATGCCCGCGCCGCACCCGCTGATCCGCACGAGCAGGTGGCAGTCGGGGCTGTACGTCTGCGGGGACCACCGGGCCACGGGTTCGGTGCAGGGCGCCATGGCGTCAGGGGCGCGGGCGGCCCGCGAGCTGCTCGCCGACCTGGCCGGCGGCAGCGCGCGGTGAGCCTGGTGAACACGGTCAGACCAGCAGCAGGGTCTTGCCCAGGGCGCTGCGGCTCTCGATCGCGGCGTGCGCGTCCGCGGCCTGCTCCAGCGGGTAGAGCTGTCCGATGACCGGGCGGACCCGGCCCGCGACCGCCTCCGTCATGACCTGCTCGGCCCACTGGCGCATCCGCGGCCGGAAGCCGTACAGCTGCTCGATCCCGATCACCTCGACCCCGCGCCGCTGCGCGTCCGCGGGCTCGATCGCCGTCAGCTGACCGCTGGCGGCGCCGTGCACGGAGAACCGGCCGTGACGGGCCGTCAGCTCGAACGCGGCCCGGCCGATCTCCCCGCCCACACCGTCGAACACGACGTCGACTCCCGCGCCGCCGGTCGCCTTGAGCACCTGCTCGGTCCAGTCCGGTGCGGTGTAGTCGATCGCGGCCTCGGCTCCCAGGGCGCGGACCAGGTCGAGCTTGCGCTCCCCGCGGGCGATCCCGATGACCCGGGCCCCGGCCGCCTGCGCCAACTGGACCAGCAGGGTGCCGACACCGCCGGCCGCCGCCTCGACCAGCACCCACTCCCCGGCGACGATCCGGGCGCCCTCGACCAGGCCCGTCGCGGTGCTGCCGTCGGTGTGCAAGGCGGCGGCCTCGCGCAGCTCCAGCCCGTCGGGCACCGGGACCAGGCCCTGCGCATCGGTGGCCACCCGCTCGGCGAAGGCACCCGTGGGCCCCGCGTCGGCCAGCACGCGCCGACCGATCCAGCTCGGATCCGTTCCCTCCCCGACGGCGCTCACCCGGCCGGCCACCATGCCGCCCGGCACGTACGGCAGCTCGGGCTTGGCGTGCCACTGGTCGACGCCACGGCGGATCCGGGTCTCGACGAACGTGATGCCCACGACGGACACCTCGACCAGTACCTGTCCCGGACCGGCGACCGGCTCCGGTGCCTCGCCCGGAACCAGAACCTCGGGGCCGCCGAAACGCTCCGCCTGCACAGTCCGCATGCTGATCACTCTCCTGTTTAAATCACTGCGATTCGGACAGCACGGAGTCTTCAACCTCAAGCAGACTTGAGGTCAACCCCGCTGTGACCTACACCGCCCACGCCCGTCTCCGAGGAGCAGCCCGGCCACCGAGAGGGTTCCCCAGCCGATCGAGACCGCCAGGGCGAAGCGGCGGTGCCGGGCGGTGGGCAGGGTGCGGGAGAGCAGGGCGGCGTCGCCGGAGCCGGCGGCGATCAGCGGCACGGCGGCGAGCAGCGGCACGACGGCGATCCGCAGCACGGTGGCGGTGCGCAGGCTCCGATCCCGTCGGGGCAGCCACCTGCCCGTTCGGGCAGGCTGCCGGCACCGACGGCCCCGGGCCGGTAAACGCGCCCGGCTGCACGCCGGTGCACGGGGCTCTCCGCGTGCCAGCTGCGGCGGTCCTGTCGGATGATCAACTTCCGCCCCTCGGGAGGGTGTTCGAGCAGGCCCGCCCTGGTGGTGACAGCCTGTGAGGTCAGTGTGAAGGTCATGAGTGGGGCCGGTGACCGGCCGTTGATCCGGCGTAGATGGCGAGCCTGGAGCATCGGGAACCGGAGGGAACCGGTTCGGAGGCCACAGCCTGACCACCGGGGCCCGCGCGGTCGGACCACGGGCTGCGCGGGGACCCCAGTGCTGTTGCCGACGCCGGGCCCGACGACACAGGGAGTCCGGGATCACGAAGGGCAGACGAAGCATGGACGGCGTGCAGTCGATGCAAGCGGTGAAGACGGCGGCGGGCTTCGGGGAGCTGCTGCGGGTACGGCGCGAGCGGATCGGGCTGACCCAGCAGTGCCTGGCCGATCACGCCACCCTGAGCGTGCGGGCGATCCGGGACATGGAGAGCGGCCGGGTGCGCCGGCCCCGCAACGAGACCGTCCGACTGCTGGCGGATGCGCTGCGGCTGGAGGGCCGCAGCCGGACGGACTTCGAGGAGGCCGCCCGCCGGCACCCGCTGGTGCCGGAGTCGCTGGGCGAGCCGGCGGCCCCGCCGGTGGCGCGCGGGGCGATCGTCGGCCGGGAGATGGAGGCCGAGGTGCTGACCGACGCCTTCGCCGTGCACGGCGACCGGCTGGTCTCGCTGGTCGGCCTGGGCGGAGTGGGCAAGACCCGGCTCGCGCTGGAGGTGGCGCGCCGGCTGCACCTGGCCGCCCGCTGGTCGGTGCGCTGGGTGGAGTGCGGCGGCGGCCCGCACCCGTGGCGCGGCGTGCTGGACGACCTGGTGCCGGGGCTCGGCGACCGGCCGGTGCTGCTGGTGCTGGACGGCGCGGACGGCGGGGTGGACGCCGGCCAGCTGGACGGGCTGTTCCACCACTGCCCGGGGCTGCGGGTGCTGATCACCGCGCGGGAGGCCCGCCCGCTGCCCGGCGGGCAGGTGATCCCGCTCGCGCCGCTGCCGGTGCCGGCGCCCGAACTCGACGCCGAGCCGGAGGCGTTGGCACAGGTCGCGGCCGTGCGGCTGCTGCTCTCGCACCTGTCCAGGCTGCGCCCCGGCTACACCCTGGGGCGCACCGAGGCGCCTGCCGTCGCCGAGCTCTGCCGCCATCTGGACGGCCTGCCGGGCGCGTTGGAGCGCGCGGCGGGGTGGGCGCTGGTGCAGTCCACCGCGCAGCTGGTGACCCGGCTGGCGGCCGTGCCGTTCACGCTGGCGGCCCCGCCGGTGGTGTTCGGCGCGCGCGGCGACCTGCGGGACGAGGTGGAGCCGGCGATCCGTCGACTGACGGACCGTCAGAGAGCCCTGCTGGACGTCCTGGTGGACGAGCCGGGGGACTGGTCGGGGGAGGACGCGGTGGTGCGCAGCGGCTGGGCGCCGCAGACCTGCCTGGCGACGGTGCACGAGCTGCTCTCGCGCGGGCTGATCCGCAGCGTGGCCGCCCGCGATGGCGTGCGGTTCACGGTGCTCAACCTGTGCCGGCGCCTGGTGCGCGAGGAGCCGGGGCGGCGCCTGGCGCCGGTCGGCGAGGTGTCGGCCCCGCTGTTCGCGGTAGCCGCAGCGGGCTGACGGTGGGTCGGTGGCGTGCCGACGGCAGGTTGGCGGCGGGTTGACGGCAGGTACAGGTCATGCCGAATCTGCCGCTAGCTGCCCGAATCTTGCCGCACGAGCTGCCGCTCGCCGGACCTGTTCACTCCTAACGTTCTTGGCGGGGCTGGGCCGTCGCGGAATCCGCGCCGGAATTCCCGGGCCGCCGGCCGGGGCGTCGGCGGGATTCCATCGCCGATCTCTACCGATGAGGGCTGAGTTGTGGAGCACGGAAATGCCGAGCAGAACGGGCTGGAGATCGTCGTGACGACGATGGCCTCGGATTCGCACACCTGGAACCTGGTCTTCCTGCAACTGCTGCTGGAGGAACTGGGCCACCGGGTGACGAACCTGGGCGCCTGCGTTCCGGACGCGCTGCTGCTCGCGGAGTGCCGCCGGATCGAGCCTGACCTGATCGTGATCAGCAGTGTCAACGGGCACGGCCACCAGGAGGGCCTGCGGGTGATACCGGCCCTGCGCGCCTGCCCCGAACTGCGGCTCACCCCGACGGTGATCGGCGGCAAGCTCGGCATCGCCGGAGCCGACGACCCCGACCGCGAGCGTGTGCTGCTGGCGGCCGGCTTCGACGCGGTGTTCGAGGAGGGCTCCTCGGTCGCGGGCTTCCGCGAGTTCGTCGCGGGGCTGCGCTCGCAGGTCTTGCTGTGACGGGGGCTGCCGTGACGGGGCCCGCTGTGCGGCCGTCCGTGCCGCCCGGGGCCGAAGCGCCGGGGTTCGGCGCCTTCGTGGCGCAGGCCGCGCGGGCCGGCGCCCTGGTGGTGCAGCCGCGGATGGGCATGGCGCAGGCGGGCGCGATGCGGGCGGGCCTGCTCGCCACCCGGGCGGCGCTCGCCGTCACCGTCGGCACCGTCACCCTGGACAGCTACACCCGCACCGGCGACCTCGACGCCGCCCGGCGGGCGCTGGCCGCCGGGGCGGGGCTCAACGGCTACCCGATCGCCACCCACCCGGTCGAGGTCACCCGGGGCGTGCTGCGCGGAGTGGCGGACGCGGGCTTCCCGGTGCAGGTCCGGCACGGCTCGGCCGCGCCGGAGGGCATCGTCCGGGCGCTGCTGGCGGCCGGCCTGGATGCCACCGAGGGCGGACCGGTCTCCTACTGCCTGCCGTACGGCCGCACCCCGCTGCACGAGGCGGTGGCGAACTGGCAGCGCAGCTGCCGACTGCTGGCCGCCGCGCGCGGATCCGCCGTCGAGCCGCACCTGGAGACCTTCGGCGGCTGCATGATGGGCCAGCTCTGCCCGCCCTCGCTGCTGATCGCGATCAGCGTGCTGGAGGCGCTGTTCTTCCGTCAGCACGGGCTGCGCAGCGTCTCGCTCAGCTACGCCCAGCAGGCCAACGCCCGCCAGGACCTGGAGGCGCTGGTCGCGCTCGGCCGGATCGCCGACGAGCTGCTGGCGGACGTGGACCGGCACCTGGTGGTGTACGCCTACATGGGCGTCTACCCGCGCACGCCCGGCGGCGCGCGGCTGCTGCTGGAGGACGCGGCGCGGCTCGCCGTGCGCGGCGGCGCCGCCCGACTGATCGTCAAGACCACGGCCGAGGCGCACCGCATTCCGACGGTGGCCGAGAACGTGCGGGCGCTGGAGACCGCCGCGGCTGCGGCCGCGGTCGAGCGGGCCGGCCCGCCGGGCGCCGCGCCGCCGGACACCGGGATCGAGGCCGAGGCCAGGGCGCTGATCGGCACGGTGCTGGACCTGGACGCCGACCTCGGGCGGGCGCTGGTGCGGGCGTTCGCGGCCGGCTACCTGGACGTGCCGTACTGCCTGCACCCGGACAACGCCGGGCGCGCCCGCAGCTCGCTCGGCGCGGACGGGTGGCTGCGCTGGTCCTCGGTCGGCTCGATGCCGATCGCCGGGCTGGTCGAGGGGGGCCGCCCGCCGATCCTCGGCTCGGCCGGGCTGCTGACCGCGCTCTCGCACGTCCAGCGGCGCTACGACGGCCTGGCCGAGCGCCTGCCCGCGCCGACACCCCGCGGCCTGCCCGCAGTTCGCTGACACCCCGTCAGCTTTCACCCACGTATCCCACGAGAGAACAGGACTCCCCACCATGACCGACGCCACGCCCCTGCCCCCCACCGACCCGGGCCGGCACCTGACCTCGCCGACCACCCGCGGCGCGCTCCGGGTCCAGCAGCAACTGCTCACCGCTGCCCGTGAGTTCCTGCGAGGCCGGGGCTTCACCGAGCTGCTGCCGCCGATCATCGGCCCGGTCACCGACCCCGGCGCGCGCGGCTCCAAGCAGGTGGACATCGACTTCTACGGTCACCGGTACAAGCTGATGACCAGTGCGATCCTGTACAAGCAGGCCTCGCTGCTCGCCTTCGACAAGATCTTCTGCATCGCCCCCAACGTCCGGCTGGAGCCGCTGGAGACCGCCGGGACCAGCCGCCACCTGGCCGAGTTCCACCAGCTGGACGTCGAGGTGGCCGGTGCGAGCCGGGACGATGTCGTGCAGCTGGCCGAGGACCTGGTGGTGCACATGGTCGACAGTGCGCTGCGCGAGCTGCCCAAGGAGTTCGCCGAACTCGGCCGGGACCCGCAGGCGTTCGCCGAGCTGCTGAAGGGCTCCTTCGGCCGGATGCGGCACGCGGAGGCGGTCGCCGAGCTGCAGGGCGTCGGCCATCCGCAGAGCGCGGACGCCGAACTCGACTGGGCGGGCGAGGCGTTGCTCTCCACCCGGCGCGACCGGCCGTTCTTCGTCACCGACTACCCCAAGGGCTCGCGCGGCTTCTACGACCGCGAGCACCCGGACGACCCGGGCCTGCTGCGCAACTTCGACCTGCTCGCCCCCGAGGGCTACGGCGAGCTGTGCAGCGGCAGCCAGCGCACCAACGACTACGCGGAGATCATCACCCGGATGCGGGAGACCGGCGAGAACCCGCAGAAGTACCGCTGGTACCTGGACCTGGTGCGCGAGGGCGTGCCGGCCAGCGCGGGCTTCGGCATCGGCGTCGAGCGGTTCACCCGGTACGTCGCCGGGCTGGACGCCGTCTGGCAGGCCAGCGCCTTCCCGAAGCTGCCCGGGGTGGTCTCCCCGTGAGCGACCTCAGCGCACCGGGCTTCCCGGAGGAGGAGGTCCGGCGGCGGGCCCGGGCCGGGGCGGCGGCCGCGTTCCCGCCCGCCGAGGACTACGGCCACGTGCTGTTCGGCGCCGGCCGCCCCGAGCCGGCCGACCACGCCGCGCTGCCGGATGCCCTGGACGCGCTGCGGATCGTGCCGCCGCTCTTCCTGCCGCAGCGGCTCGCCAAGCTGATCGACCTCGGCCGCGAGCCCGACTACCGGGACGTCGAACTGTCCACCGAAATCGGCGGGTTCACCTCCGCCCTGCCGGTGTACGCCTCGGCGACCGGCTCCACCCGGGCGGCCGGCGGCGACCTCGGGCTGGCGTTGAGCCGGCAGGCCGGGGCGCTCGGCATCCCGATGGTGATCGGCGAGAACGTGGTGCCGGTCAACGGCTACGGCCGGCTCGGCGAGGCCGCCGACCGCACCCTGCTCGGCCGGCTGCGCGCCTACACCGAGGAACTCCCGGACGGGCTGGGCGGCGTGGCCGTGCAGCAGAGCACCGAGGACGCCGACGCCGAGGTGTGGAACCTGGTGCACAGCGACCCGGCCGCCCTGCCGCTGCTCGAATCGGGCCGCCTGGCCTTCGAGTTGAAGGTCGGCCAGGGCGCCAAGCCGGGCCTGGGCGGGATGACCGTGCTGGAGGCCGAGGCGGCCGCCGCGCTCGGCGACCGGTTCGGGCTGGACGCGCTGTTCGGCGACGGGCGGGTGCTGCGGACCGCCACCCCGGGCACCTTCACGGCGGAGATCCTGCGCCAGCAGATCCGGCTGATGCGCAACAACTACCCGCGGGTGCGGATCTGGGTGAAGCTCTACCCCGGCCGGGACGTGGCCGAGGCCGCCCGGGTGGCGCACGAGGCCGGCGCGGACGCCGTCGTGGTGGACGGCGCCGAGGGCGGCACCGGCTGGGCGCCCGGGGTGTTCCTGCCGCACGTCGGGCTGCCGCTCGCGGAGTGCCTGCGCCGGCTGGCCGCCGCGCCGCCGCCCTGCCTGCTGGTCTCGGGGCGGATCTGGGAAGGCGCCCGCGCGGTCAAGAGCCTGGCCCTGGGGGCCCGCGCGGTCGGCCTCGGCCGGGCGGCGCTGCTCGCCGTCGCGGAGGACCGGGAAAGCGGACTGCGACGTTTTGCGGAATGCCTGGCGCTGGAACTCCGATTGCTGATCAGTGCGCTCGGGAAATACGCTCCGCAGGCCCTCGACCGGGAGGACGTCTGGTCCCCGGAGGGATTCTGATCGATCGTCGGCCGGCGCATTCCGCCGGTCCGGGTCGACTGACCGGCCTGCCCGGAAATCGGCACCATGACCTGATCCGGAGCCTGATCAAGCCTGCTCGGAAACCGCTCGTGAAACTGCCGATTTCCTTCCTCAATTCCTGCCGGTAGGGCCGGGAGATCCTCCCTATCGTTCAATTCGTCGCCGATCTTTCTCACCTCTGGGGTTCGCTGATGTCCTCTCGAAATCTTCCTGGCGGAACAGGAGGCCGCACCGGAAACGGTGGGCCCGCCGAGCACGCGTTCGAGCCGTTCGCCGCGGCCGTCCACCGCTTCCCGGACCGGCCGGCCGTGCGGACCGGTGGACGGACCGTCAGCTACCGGGAGCTGGACGGCCTGACCGCCGCCCTCGCGGCCCGGCTCGGCCCCGGCCGCACCGTCGCCGTCACCGGCCGCGACCGGCTGGACCACGTGGTCGCCCTGGTCGCGGTGCTGCGGGCCGGCGCCACCTACCTGCCGCTGGACCGGGAGGCGCCCGAGGAGCGCAACCGCTGGATCGCCGAGGACGCCGGCGCGGACCTGGCCCTGGACGGTGAGGAGCTCACCGAGCGGGCGGGCGGCACGGCCGCCGGCCCCGGCTACGTCATCTACACCTCCGGCACCACCGGCCGCCCCAAGGGCGTGCACGTGCCGCTCGCCGCCCTGACGGGCCACCTGGCCGCCGCCGTCGAGGCGTTCGGCCTGACCGAGCGGGACGTGGTGCTCCAGTTCGCCCGCCCGACCGTGGACGTGGCGGTGGAGCAGGTGCTCGCCGCGCTGAGCGCCGGTGCCTGCCTGGTGCTGCCGGAGCAGCGGCTGCTGGCCCCCGCCGCGCTGCTGGACCTGCTGGACGCCGAGGGCGTCACCGTGGCCAACCTGGCGGCGGGTTACTTCCAGGACGTGGTGGCGGCGTTGGGCGGGCGGGTGCCGCGCACCCTGCGGCTGCTGGTCTCCGGCAGCGACAAGCTGGAGCCGGCCACCGCCGCCGCCTGGCGGGCGGCCACCGGGATCGAGCTGCTGAACGCCTACGGGCCGACCGAGACCGTGATCACCGCCACCACCCACCGGTTCGACGCGGCCGGCGGGCAGCCGGACGCCCGGGTGCCGATCGGCAGCGCGCTCGGCGGCCGGCGGCTGCACGTGCTGGACGAGCGGCTGCGTCCGGTGCCGGCCGGTGAGGCGGGCGAACTCTACGTCGGCGGGCCGCTGTTGGCCTCCGGCTACCTCGGCCGCCCGGGCCTGACGGCCGAGCGCTTCGTCGCTGACCCGTCCGGCGGCCCCGGTGACCGCCTCTACCGCACCGGGGACCTGGTGCGCCGAACCGGAACGGAAGGTCCGCTGGAGTTCCTCGGACGCACCGACCACCAGGTGAAGATCCGCGGCTTCCGGGTCGAGCCCGGCGAGGTCGAGCAGGTGCTGGCCGGCCACCCCGGCATCACCGGCTGCCTGGTGGTGGCGCACGAGGGCCGGCTGGCCGCCTACGTGACCGGCGATGCCCCGCAGTACGCCGAGCTGCGGCCCTGGCTGGCCGAGCGGCTGCCCGAGCACCTGGCCCCGGCGACCCTCACCGCGCTGGCCGCCTTCCCGCTGACCGCCGCCGGCAAGGTGGACCGCGCGGCGCTGCCCGCCCCGCAGGCCGCACCCGCGGGCCAGTCGGCCGGCCGGCCGCCGCGCACCCCCGCCGAGCAGCTGATCGCGGCGGTCTGGGCCGACGTGCTCGGGGTGCCCGAGGTGACCGCCGACGACAACTTCTTCCACCTGGGCGGCGATTCGCTGACCGCGGTGCGGGTGGTCGGCCGGGTCTTCGACGTCTTCGGCATGATCTCGCCCTACACCATCTTCGACGCGCCGACGCTGGCCGAGTTCGCCGCCGCCGTGAGCTCCGCCGCCGCCGGCGAGCGCCCGGCCCCGGTCCGCACCGGCGCCACCGAGGCCCCGCTGTCCAAGTTCCAGCGCGGCCTGTGGTTCCTCGACCAGTGGAACCCGGACTCGCCGACCTACGTGGTGCCCTGGGTGTTCCGCTTCGCCGGACCGGTCGACCCCGAGCTGCTGCGGCAGGCGCTGGCCGGCGTGGTCGCACGGCACGAGAGCCTGCGGACCACCTTCGAGCTCGCCGAGGACGGGCCGCGCCAGGTCGTCCACCCGGCCGTGGAGCTGCCGTTCACCCTGACCGAGACCACCGCCGAGCAGGTGGACGAACTGGTCGCCGAGGCCGCGCTGGAGCCCTTCGACCTGGCGGCCGGACCGCTGCTGCGGGCCCGGGTGTTCCGCACCGGCGACACCGCCACCCTGCTGCTGATGTTCCACCACATCGTCTGGGACGAGGGCTCGCTGCCGGTGCTGGAGGGCGAACTCCAGGAGCTGTACGCCGCGTTGGCCGAGGGCCGGGCGGCCGAGCTGCCGGAGCCGGCCGTCCAGTACGGCGACTACGCGGCCTGGCAGTACCAGGACGACCAGGCGGAGCGTCAGCTCGACTACTGGCGCCAGCAGTTGCGCGACGCACCGACCGCTCCCGCACTGGAGCCGGAGCACCCGCGGCCCGAGGAGCAGGCCTTCCGCGGCGCCTTCCACCGGTTCACCATGCCCGACCCGGTGGCCGAGGCCGTCCGGGCGCTCGCCCGCAGCGAGGACGCCACCCCGTTCATGGTGCTGCTCGCCGGCCTTGCGCTGACCCTGCACCGCCGCACCGGGCAGCGCGACCTGGTGCTCGGCTCCCCGGTGAACGCCCGCGGCCGGGCCGAACTCGACGGCCTGATCGGCTACTTCGTCAACCTGCTGCCGCTGCGGCTGCAGCTGGCGGAGGGCGCCTCGTTCCGCGAGCTGGTCCGCCACGTGCGCGAGGTGTCGATCGGCGGCTACCGGCACCAGGAGGTCCCGTTCGACGACATCGCCGCCGCCGTGCTGGAGGAGCGCCCCGAGGACCGCAACCCGCTCTGCCAGGTGCTGCTGGAGCTGCACCCGCTGGACACCCGGCCGTTCACCGTCGGCGGGCACCAGGTCACCCGCGCCCTGCACTCCAACCCGGTCTCCCGGTTCGACCTGTCCGTCTCGGTGGACGACCTCGGCACCGGCTTCACCGGCCGCTTCGAGTACGACAGCGACCTGTTCGGCCCCGCCGCGATGGCCGCCCTGTGCGAGGAGTGGCTCGGCACCCTGGCCGCCGCCGTCGAGGTGCCGGTGCACGCCCTGTTCGAGGCGCGGGCCGCCGGCAACCCCCGGGCCACCGCCCTGATCGCAGGCGAACGCACCATCGAGTACGGCGAGTTGAACGCCGACGCGAACCGCCTGGCGCGCCGCCTGACGGAGCTCGGCATCGGCCGCGGCGACACCGTCGCCGTGCTGGCCGAGCGCGGGCCCGAGATGGTCACCGCGCTGCTGGCCGCGCTCAAGGCCGGCGCCGCCTACACCCTGCTCGACCCGGACTTCCCGGCCGAGCGGCTGGCCGGCGCGGTCGCCGACGCCGGCGCCCGCACGGTGATCACCCACCGGCACGCCACCGTGCCGTTCGCCGTCGAGCGCCAGCTCGACCTGGACGCCGCGGCCGGCGACCTGGCCCGGCAGGCGGCGCACGACCTGCGCCTGCCCATCGACGGCGCCGACCTGGCCTGCGTGATGTTCACCTCCGGCTCCACCGGCCGCCCCAAGGGCGTGGCCGTGCCGCACCGCGCGCTCACCACCACCTACCTCGGCCAGGACTACGCCCGGTTCGGCCCCGACGAGGTCTGGCTGCAGTGCTCGCCGGTCTCCTGGGACGCCTTCGCGCTGGAGCTCTACGGCGCGCTCTGCTTCGGCGGCACCTGCGTACTGCAGCCCGGCCAGCGGCCGGAGCCGCAGGCCATCGCCGAGCTGACCCCGCGTCACGGCGTCACCCAGCTCCAGCTCTCCGCCAGCCTGTTCAACTTCCTGCTGGAGGAGTTCCCGCAGACCTACGACGGCCTCAAGCTGGCCATCACCGCCGGCGAGCGGGCCTCCGTCACCCACGTGGCCAAGGCGCTGGCCGGCTACCCGCAGCTGGCGGTCGCCAACGGCTACGGCCCGGTCGAGAGCCTCGGCCTGACCACCAGCCACCAGGTCGACCGGGCCGCCCCCGCCGGCAACTCGGTCCCGATCGGCACCGCGCTGAACGGCAAGGGCGTGCTGGTCCTGGACGAGCTGCTGCGCCCGGTCGAGCCCGGCACCACCGGCGAGCTGTACGCCACCGGCGGCGGCCTCGCCTACGGCTACCTGGGCCGCTCCGCGCTGACCGCCGCCCGCTTCGTCGCCCACCCGTTCGGCGCCCCCGGCGAGCGCCTCTACCGCACCGGCGACCTCGGCCACCTGAACGCCGACGGCCTGCTGGAGGTCACCGGCCGGATCGACGACCAGGTGAAGATCCGCGGCTTCCGGGTCGAGCCCGGCGAGATCGAGGACGCGCTCACCCGCCACCCGGCCGTCCAGGAGGCCGCCGTCACCGTCCACGAGCCCGCCCCGGGCGACCGCAGGCTCGCCGCCTACGTCACCCTCGGCGCCGGACCGGTGGACCCGGACGCGCTGCTCGACCACCTGGCCGGCCTGCTGCCCGAGCACATGGTGCCCGCCACCCTCGACGTGCTGGACGCCCTGCCGCTCAACCACAACGGCAAGGTCGACCGCAAGGCGCTGCCCGCCCCGGCCGGCCGCCGCGCCGCCGCGGCCGACCCGCTGACCGAGGCCGAGCGGCTGGTCGCCGACGCGGTGCGCGAGGTGCTCGACCTCGCCGAGGTCGGGCGCGAGGACAACTTCTTCCGGATCGGCGGCAACTCGCTGGCCGCCGTCCGGGTCGCGATGCGGCTGTCCCAGGCCACCGGCACCCGGGTCCCCCCGCAACTGGTGTTCAAGGGCCGGACCGTGAGCGCCATCGCCGAACGGCTGGCCGCCAAGTGACCCAGGCCCAGAACGCACAGGAAGGAGACGCGGCCGTGAGCCCGTCCGACCACCCGGCGCACAGCGCGCCCGTCTCGGGGCTGCAGCGCGGCCTCTGGTTCCTCGACCGCCTCGACCCGCAGGCCGTCACCTACTGCACCCCGTGGACCTTCGAGGTCACCGGCCCGCTCGACCTCGCGCTGTTCCAGGGCGCGCTGGACGCCCTGGTGGCCCGGCACGAGGCGCTGCGCACCACCTTCGCGCTGCACCCCGACGGCCCCCGCCAGCAGGTGCACCCCACGCTCGCCGTGCCGCTCGCGGTGACCGACCTGCGCCCGCTCGACGAGCCCGCCCGGCCCGAGCGGTTGGAGCAACTTCTTGCCGCCCGCAGCGCCGAGCCCTTCGACCTGGCGACCGGCCCGCTGCTGCGGGCCGAGGCCTTCCGGCTCGCCGACGAGCGCACCACGGTGCTGTTCGCCGTCCACCACATCGTCTGGGACGGCTGGTCCGCCGAGGTCTTCGAGCGCGAGCTCGTCGAGCTCTACGGCGCAGCTCTGACGGACCGTCAGGTCGAACTGCCGGAACTGACGGTGCAGTACACCGACTACGCCCGGGAGCAGCTGGACACCTCCTACGAGGAGCACCTGGCCTACTGGAAGCAGCAGTTGCACGGCGCGCCCGCCCTGCTGGAGCTGCCCACCGACCGGCCCCGGCCCTCCGAGCGCGGCGCGGCCGGCCGGACCGCCGACTTCGACCTGGCGCCCGGCACCGCGGCCCGGGTCCGGGAGCTGGCGGAGGCCGAGGGCGTCACCCCGTTCACCGTCCAGCTCGCCGCGTTCGCGCTGCTGCTGAACCGCTGGACCGGCGCCGACGACCTGCTGATCGGCACCCCGGTCACCACCCGCGACCGCCCCGAACTGGAGCACCTGCTCGGCTACTTCGTCAACCTGCTGCCGCTGCGGCTGCGGCTCGGCCCCGAACTGACCTTCCGCGCCCTGCTGGAGCACGTGCAGGACACCGCCTTCGACGCCTACGGCTACCTCGACGTGCCGTTCGACCAGCTGGTCGACCAGCTCGGCGCGGCCCGCACCGCCCAGCACCCGCCGCTGGTCCAGGTGGTGTTCGGCGCGCACGGCGAGAACCGCACCCCGCTCGCGCTCGGCCCGGCCAGTGCCGTCAGCCGGGTGCGCGCCAACGGCACCGCCAAGTTCGACCTGACCTGGTCCGTCTTCGACGGCGGCGACGGTGGCGGCGAGCTGCGCGGTGAGGCCGAGTACCGCAGCGAGCTCTTCGACCCGGGCACGGTCGACCGGCTGGCCGCCGACTACGACGAGCTGCTCGGCGCCGCCCTGGACGACCCCGACGCCACCGTGCTGCGCCTGACCACCCGCGCCGCCGACACCGCCCCGGCCACCGACGCCCCCGGCCACTGCCTGCACCACCTGTTCGAGCGGGCCGCCGACGCCCACCCCGGCCGACCCGCCGTCAGCGACGGCGAGCACAACCTGAGTTACGCCGAGCTGGACCGCCGGGCCAACCGCCTCGCGCACGCCCTGCGCGCCCGCGGGGCCGGGCCCGGCGACCGGATCGGCATGCTGCTGGAGCGCACCGCCGACGTCCTGGTCACCGTCCTCGGCGTGCTCAAGACCGGCGCCGCCTACGTGCCGGTGGACCTGGCCGCCCCCGCCGACCGCGCCGCGCTGGTCTTCGGCGACACCCAGGTCGCCCTGGTGGTCACCGACCGCCCGGACCTGGTGCCCGAAGGGCCCTGGCAGGCCTACGACCTGACCGCCGAGGCCGCCGACCTGGCGGCCCGCCCGGACACCCGACCGCCCGCCGCCGGCCGCCCCGGCGACGTCGCCTACGTCATCTTCACCTCCGGCTCCACCGGCCGCCCCAAGGGCGTCGCCGTCGCCCACGAGCACGTCAGCCGGCTGATGGCGGACGGCGCCGAGCACTTCGGCTTCGGCCCGCAGGAGACCTGGACGCTCTTCCACAGCTACGCCTTCGACTGGACGGTCTGGGAGATGTGGGGCGCGCTGCTGCACGGCGCCCGCCTCGTCGTGGTGCCGTACCTGACGAGCCGTTCGCCGCAGGAGTTCGCCGAACTGCTGGAGCGCGAGCGGGTCTCCTACCTCTGCCTGACCCCCTCGGCGCTGCGCCAGCTGGAGCTGGTGCTGCGGCGCGAGCCGCGTGAACTGCCCGCACTCAAGTGGGTGATGCTCGGCGGTGAGGCGCTTGACCCGGCCGTGGTGCAGCGCTGGTTCGAGCTGACGCCCGCGCCCCCGGCCCGGCTGTGCAACCTGTACGGCATCACCGAGACCACCGTCCACGTCACCACCCACGACCTGGCCGGCAGCGCGGGCTTCGAGCGCAGCCTGATCGGCGCGCCGATGCCGCACCTGAGCGCCCAGGTGCTGGACCACTGGCTGCGGCCGGTGCCGCCCGGGGCGGCCGGTGAGCTGTACATCGGCGGCGGCAGCCTGGCCCACGGCTACTGGGGGCGGCCCGGGCTGACCGCCGGCCGCTTCGTCGCCGACCCCTACGGCCCGCCCGGCGCCCGGCTCTACCGCACCGGCGACCTGGCCCGGCGGCTGCCCGGCGGCGGCCTGGAGTACATCGGGCGCGCCGACTTCCAGGTCAAGCTGCGCGGCTTCCGGATCGAGCTCGGCGAGATCGAGAACGCCCTCGCCGCCCACCCGGACGTCGACGCCTGCGTGGTCACCGTGCACGAGGACCGCCTCACCGCCTACCTCACCGGGCGCGAACCCGCCGACGTGCGCGGCTTCCTCGGCCGCTCGCTGCCCCCGTACATGGTCCCGGCCAGCTACACCGTGCTGGAGGCGCTGCCGCTCACCGTCAACGGCAAGGTCGACCGCGCCGCGCTGCCCGCCCCCGGCCAGCGCGCCACCGCCGCCACCGGCCGCCACGTCGAGCCGCGCACCCCGGAGGAGGAGGCCTTCGCCGCCGTCTGGACCGAGGTCCTGGAGGTCGACGGCATCGGCGTGCACGACGACTTCTTCCACCTCGGCGGCGACTCCATCCGCGCCGTCCAGCTGGCCGGCGCCCTGCACGAGCGCGGCTGGGGGATCAGCCTGCGGGACGTCTTCAACGCCCCCACCGTCGCCGCCCTGCTGCCGCTGGCCAAGCCCGTCGAACAGGGCGCGGACGCGCACGAGCCGTTCGCCCTGATCGACCCCGAGGACCGCGCAGAACTGCCGCCCGGCCTCGCCGACGCCTACCCGATGGTCTCCATGCAGCTCTCCATGGTCTTCCACATGGAGGTCGCCGGCGGCACCGACAGCTACCACAACGTCAACTCCTACCGGATCTCCGGCGACCTCGACGAGACCGCCTTCCGACGCTCCGTCAGCGAGGCGATGGACCGCCACCCGGTGCTGCGCACCGGCCTGGACGTCGCCGGCTACGGCGAACCGCTGCAACTCGTGCACGGCCCGCTGCCCGCGCCCGTCGACTTCGCCGACCTGCGCGGCACGGCCGACCAGGACGCGGCCGTCCGCGAGGTCTTCGACACCCACCGCTGGACACCCTTCGACCTCGCCGAACCGCCGCTGTTCCGGATCACCGTGCAGCGCCTGGCCGACGACGCCTTCCAGCTCACCGTCTCCGAGCACCACGCGATCCTCGACGGCTGGAGCTTCACCTCCCTGCTCACCGAGATCCTGGAGCGCCACGGAGCGCTGGCCGCCGACCCGCACAGCGCCCCCACCCCGCCGCCGCGCACCGCCTACCGCGACTTCGTCGCCGTCGAACGCCAGGCCGCCGAGGACCCGCAGTCGCTCGCCTACTGGCGCGAGCGCCTGACCGGCGCCAGCGGCCAGCTCTTCCCCGGCAGCGAGGACGTGCACGAGGCACCGCGCACCGTCGAACGGGTGCTGCCCGAGGCACCCGAACAGCTGCGGCAGATCGCCGAAGCCCTGTCCGTGCCCGTCAAGTCGGTCGCGCTCGCCGCCCACCTGCACGCCCTCGCCGCGATCACCGGCCGACGCCGCGTCACCACGGGCCTCGCCGTCAACGGCCGGCTGGAACGGCTCGGCGGCACCGAGGTCTACGGGCTCTTCCTCAACACCGTGCCGCTGAGCTGCGAGCCCGCCGAGGACCTGCTCGCCCTGGTGCGCGAGGTGCACCGCGAGGAGCTCGACATGATGCCGCACCGCCGGGTGCCGTTCGCCCGGCTGGCCCGGCTGATGACCGACACCGCGCTGGACAGCCAGTTCGGCTACCTGCGCTTCCACGCCCTGGGCCGGCTCAGCACGGCCCGCATCGTGGACGGCCGGATCGGCACCGAGCCGACCCTGCGCCACGAACCCAACAGCTTCACCTTCGGCGCCTCGGTGATCCAGGACCCGGTCACGCAGCGGGTGCTGCTCGCCGTCGACCACCAGCGGTCCCTGGTCCCCGACGACACCGCCGAGCAGTTCATGGACACCTACACCGACGCCCTGCACCGCATGGCCGCCGACCTGCGCTGACCTCCGCTTCTGCGCCGACCATCGCCGACCTTCGCCGACCCGCCACCGACCACCTGGGGAACCGTCATGACCGACCTGCTGCAACGCCTGCGCGACGCCGTCGCCGCCCACCCCGAGCGCACCGCCGTGCTGGCCGGCGCCGACCGACTCGACTTCGCCGAACTCGACCGCCGCACCGCCGCCCTGGCCCGCGCCCTGCGCGCCCGGGGAGTCGGCCGCGGCGACCGGGTCGGCGTCCACCTGGCCCGCACCGCCGAGCTGCCCGTCGCGCTGCTCGCCGTCTGGCGGGCCGGCGCCGCCTACGTGCCGCTCGACCCGGCCTACCCCGCCGAGCGGCTGGCCTTCATGGCCGCCGACGCCCGGCTCGCCGCCCTGATCAGCGCCGACGGCCTGCCCGCCGCCGAAGGCGTGCCGGTGCTGCGCCCCGACGCCGCCGCCGACGGGCCCGAACTGCCCGAGTCGGGGCACCCGCTCGACCCGGCCTACGTCATCTACACCTCCGGCTCCACCGGCCGCCCCAAGGGCGTCGAGGTGGCGCGCGGCGCCGTCGCCGACCTGCTGACCGGCCTGGAGACCGTCGGCGCCTTCCGCGCCGAGCCCGCCGTGGTCGGCTGGAACGCCAGCGTCTCCTTCGACGCCTCCGTCCCGCAGTGGTCCCGGATCTGCCGCGGCGACACCCTGCTGGTGATCGGCGACGAGCACCGCGCCGACCCGGCCCGACTGGCCGCCCTGCTGGCCGAGCACGCCGTCACCGACTTCGACCTGACCCCCTCGCACTGGGAGCTGCTGCGCGAGCCGCTGGCCGGCGCCCGGGTGCCCCGGCTGTTCATGGGCGGCGAGGCCGTGCCCGAGCGCACCTGGCGGGAGCTGGCCGACGGCGGCATCGAGGCGTTCAACCTGTACGGGCCCACCGAGTGCACCGTCGAGGCCGTCGTGGCGCCGATCAGCGGCCCCGGCCCGCACCTGGGCGAGCCGATGGCCGGCGTGCTCCTCTACCTGCTCGACGAGAAGCTCGCGCCGGTCGCCGACGGCGAGGTCGGCGAGCTGTACCTGGCCGGGCCCGGCGTGGCCCACGGCTACGTCGGCCGGCCCGGGCTGACCGCCGAGCGCTTCCTCGCCGACCCCTTCGGCGCGGCCGGCACCCGGATGTACCGCACCGGCGACCAGGCCCGGCGCGGCCGGGGAGGCCTGCTGGAGTACGTCGGCCGGGTGGACCGGCAGGTCAAGCTGCGCGGCTACCGGATCGAGCTCGGCGAGGTCGAGCACGCCCTGGCCCAGCTGGCCGGCGTGCAGGCCGCCGCCGTCACCGTGCACGAGCCCGCCCCGGGCGACCGCCGGCTGGTCGGCTACGTCACCGGCGCCGTGACTGCCAGTGAGCTGACCGAGCGGCTGCGCGCCGCCGTGCCCGCCCACCTGGTGCCCTCGGCGATCACCGTGCTGGACGCCATGCCGCTCACCCCGAACGGCAAGGTCGACCTGGCGGCGCTGCCCGCGCCGGTGGTCGACGCCCTGCCAACTGATGTCCCGTCAACTGACGCACCGTCGGCCGGTCAGGGCCTCGCGGAGCAGGTCGCCGGGGTCTGGGCCAGCGTGCTCGGCGTGCCCGAGGTGCTGCCCACCGACGACTTCTTCTCGCTCGGCGGCCACTCGCTCACCGCGCTGCGGGTCGTCCACCTGCTGCGCCGCAAGCTCGGCATCGAGCTCCAGATGCGCCACCTGCTCGACTCGGCCGACCTGGCCGCCTTCACCACCACCGTCGAGCAGGCCGCCGCGGCCGGGCCCGCCGCCCCCCGGCCCAGCCTGACCGCCCGCGCCCGGGTCGGCGGCGCGTGACCACCGCCGCGCGGGTGCGGCCCCGCGTCGAGGGGGACTGGCTGTTCGTCCCCGTGCCCCAACCGCACAGCCCCTACCGGCTGTTCTGCTTCCCGCACGCCGGGGGAGACGCCACCGCCTACACCCGGCTGGCCCGCGCCCTCGCCCCCGTCGCCGAGGTCTGGGCGCTGCGGCTGCCCGCCCGCGGCGGCCGGCTCGGCCACCCCATGCCGGGCAGCTTCGACCTGCTGGTCGAGGCCGTGGTGCACGCCCTCGACCCGCACCTGACCGGCCGGTTCGGCTTCTACGGGCAGAGCTTCGGCGCCCTGCTCGGCTACGAGGTGGCCCAGGCGCTGCCCGCCGGGCGGCGGCCCGAGCTGCTGGTCGCCGCCGCCGCCTCGCCGCCCGCCGACTGGATCGGCCCCGAACGCCCGCAGCAGCAGGACGCCGACGACCTGCTGCGCCTCGCCGGCCTCGGCGAACTGATCGAACTCGAACCCGAGTTGAAGGAACACGCGCTGCACAGCATCCGCGCCGACCTGGCCGTCTCCACCGGCTACCGGCACCGGCCGCACCCGCCGCTCGACGCCGCCCTGCACGCCGTGATCGGCGCCGAGGACCCGATGGTGGGTACCGCCCGCCTCGACGGCTGGGCCGAGCACACCCGCGCCGCCTTCGGCCGGCACACCGTCCCCGGCGGCCACCTGCTCGCCACCGTCGACCTGCCCGGCCCGGTCGAGCTGCTGACCTCCCTGATCACGCGGCCCGCCGCCGCCCACCAGCTGACGATGGAGCAGACATGACCACCAGCACCACCACCGCGGTCGACCTCACCGACCCGGACCTGTGGGCCCGCCCCGACACCCCCGCCCTGGTCGCCGAACTGCGCGAACAGGCCGCCGTGCACCGCACCGACACCGCCGACGACGGTCCGGTCTGGTCGGTGCTCTCCTACCGGCACTGCGCCCAGGTGCTGCGCGACGCCGCGCTCTACAGTTCCGAGCAGGGCTCGCTGCTCGGTGCCGGCGTGGGCAACGTGCCGGTCGGCTCCGGCCGCATGATGGCCCTCACCGACCCGCCCCGGCACCGCGAACTCCGGGCCCCCGCCAACCCGTTCTTCGGCCCCGGCCCGGTCCGCGCGGCCGCCGGCGGCATCACCGGCCTGGCCGCCGCGATCGTCGACCGGGCCGTCGAGCTGGGCGAGGTGGACCTGGTCGACGCCGTCTCCGCGCTGCCGCTGTCGGTCATGTGCGACCTGCTCGACGTGCCCGAGAAGGACCGCGAGATGGTCGAACGGGTCTGCGACGTCGCCTTCCTCGGCCGCACCCCCGAGGAGCGCCGGGCCGGCCACCAGCAGCTCATCCCCTACCTGCTGCACCAGGTGATGCTGCGCCGCACCGACCCGCGCGACGACCTGATCAGCAAGATGGCCACCTACCGGGTCGGCGGCAAGCTGCTGCCGGTCGAGGACGTGGTGCTCAACCTCGACAACATCGTGGTCGGCGGCGTCCAGACGGTCCGTCACACCGCCGCGATGGGCCTGCACACCCTGGCCCAGCACCCCGAGCTGTGGCGGCAGTTGCAGCAGGGCGAGGTCGGCATGGAGAGCGCCGTGGACGAGCTGCTGCGGTGGACCTCGGTCGGCCTGCACACCCTGCGCACCGCCACCCGGGACACCGAGCTCGACGGCCGCGCGATCCGCCGCGGCGACCGCGTCGCCGTCTGGGTCTGGTCCGGCAACCGCGACCCGGAGGCCTTCGAAGCCCCGGAGGAGATCCGCCTCGACCGCTCGCCCAACAAGCACCTCGCACTCGGCCTCGGCGCCCACTACTGCATCGGCGCACCCCTGGCCAAGGCCGAACTCGGCGCCCTGTTCACGGCGATGCTGGAACGCGTCGCCGTGATCGAACCGACCGGCCCGGTCACCCACAACCGCTCGATCATCAACTTCGGCCTGGACCACTTCCCGGTCCGCCTCACCCCGCGCTGAACCCCACCCAGGGGATTGCCCCAAGGTGCTTTGTTGCAGAACCGGCACAGTCCGCCCGAGAGGCCCCATCTGCCCAGCCCCGCAAGCGCTTTCGAGTCGCCGCTCGCGCGGCGGACCGCTCGTGCGCGAAACGCGCGGGCCGGCGGGCCGGTTACGGTGATCGGATCCGGTCGCTGATCAGCGGAAGCGATCCGGTCCATGCCGACAGGGGGGTGTCGTGGTGCGTGCGTTGGATCTGAAGCGGCGGATGCGGCAGGCGGTCGCGAACGGGCGGGGCGACACCGCAGGCCCCGCGAGACCGACAGCGGTGACCGCGGCCGCGGCCTGCGTCGCGGCGGTGCTGCTGGCGGCGTTCGCCCTGGTGCGCCACATCCACGGCTCGACGATGGTCGACATGCTCGTCTACCGGGGTGAGGGCGCCGCCGTCGCCCACGGCGCGGACCTGTACGCCATGCGGGTCTGGGACCTGCCGGCCACCTACCCGCCGTTCGCCGCGATGCTCCTCGTGCCGAGCACCTGGTTCGAGGTGAGCACGCTGCGCGTGCTGGTGGTGCTCCTCAACCTCGCGCTGCTGGCCCTGGCCGTGCACCTCTCGCTCCGCCTGGCCGGCTGGCCCCGCGCACGCCACGGGGCAGCCGTCGTCCTGCTCGCGACGGGCCTCGGCGTCTGGCTGGAACCGGTGTACACCACCTTCCAGTACGGCCAGGTCAACCTCGGCATCCTGTGCCTGGTCCTGTGGGACCTGACCCGGCCCGACCGGAGCCGGTTCAAGGGCGTGGGCATCGGCCTGGCCACCGCAATCAAGATCACTCCGGGTCTGTTGACCGTGTACCTGCTCCTCACCGGCCGGGTCAGAGCGGCTCTGGTCTCGGCCGGAACGTTCCTGACGGCCGGTCTGGTCGGCTGGCTGGTGCTGCCCGACGCCTCCTTCGGCTTCTGGACCCGCTACCTCTGGGACCCGAGCAGGGTGGGTACCACGGTGATCATGGACAACCAGTCCCTGCGGGGCGCCGTCTGCCGACTGCTCGACGTGAACGACCCGGGCGTGCTGGGGCTGGCCGCCTCCGCCGTCGTCGGCACCCTCGGCCTCGCGGTGGCCGTCCTGGCCGGGCGCTCCGCACGGTACATGCGCCGGGCCGACGCGTGGGGCGCCGTCTGCACGGCGTTCACCGGGCTGCTGGTCTCGCCGATCAGCTGGACCCACCACTGGGTCTGGTGCATCCCGCTCATCGCACTGCTGGCCGTGGAGGCCAGGACCACGGCGCGGTGGGTGCTGCTCGGCACCACACTGGCGGTGTTCACCTGCCACGCCATGTGGCTGGCGCCCCACCGATGGGGGCGCGGTGTCGCCTGGCACTGGCAGCTGCCCGGCTCGATCTACCCGGTCCTGGGCATCACCCTGCTCGCCGTCGTGGGCTCGCGCCTGCACCGCGCGCGGCGCGAGGGCCCGACCGGCACCTGACGGGCGCCCAACTGCCGCCTTCCTGCCTCGACTACTGCCCAACCGCCGTCCTCCCCGGGCCTACCTTCTAAGCATCCAAGCAGGTGAAGCCACCCGAGGAGGACACCATGAGCAACCCGTTCGAGGACGACAGCGCCGGCTACCTGGTGCTGGTCAACCACGAGAACCAGCACTCCCTCTGGCCGGTCTGGATCGACGTGCCGGCCGGTTGGACCACCGTCCACGGCGAGGACACCCGCCAGGGCTGCCTCGACTACATCGAGGCCAACTGGACCGACATCAGGCCCGCCAGCCTGACCGCCTCCCTCGCCGGGCAGTGAGCGCCGCCATGCTGACCTGGGAACTGAACCCCGGCCGCCCGGCCCTGGCCCACGCGCCGCGCACCGCCGACCTCGGCGAGGCCTGCGAGTGGCTGCGGGAGAACGAGCGCGAGCTCACCGAAGCGCTGCACCGGCACGGCACGATCTTCCTGCGCGGCCTGCCGGTCGCCGGCACCGAGGACGTCGGGGCGGTGCGCGACGTGCTGATCCCCGAGCGCACCCCCTACCGCGAGAAGGCCACCCCGCGCAGCGACTACGGCAACGGTGTCTTCTCCTCCACCGACCTGCCGCCGGCCCAGTCGATCCGGATGCACAACGAGAACAGCTACACCCTCACCTTCCCGGGCCGGCTGCTCTTCGCCTGCCTGACCGCCCCCGAGGAGGGCGGGGCCACGCCCACCGCCGACGTCCGCCAGGTGCTCGCCTCGCTGCCCGCGCACCTGGTGCAGCGGATGCGCGCCACCGGGTGGACGCTCACCCGCAACTACTCCGACTACGTCTCGCTCGGCTGGCGCACCGCCTTCGCCACCGAGGACCGGGCCGAGGTGGAGGCCTACTGCCGGGCCAACGGCATCACCTGGGAGTGGCTGGCGGACGGCAACCTGCGCACCGCCCAGCTGCGCCCGGGCACCATCCACCACCCGGCGACCGGCGAGGAGGTCTGGTTCAACCACCTGGCCTTCTGGAACGAGTGGTCGCTGGACCCGGACATTCGCGAGGCGATGACCGACGAGTTCGGCCCGGACGGCTTCCCGTTCAACACCGGCTTCGGTGACGGCGAACCGCTGGAGCGCGCGGACGTCGACCTGCTCAACGAGGCCTACCGGGCCGCCACCGTGCGCGAACGCTGGCAGGTCGGCGACGTGATGCTGGTCGACAACGTGCTCTGCGCGCACGGCCGGGACCCCTACCGCGGCGCGCGCAAGATCGCCGTCTCGATGGGGCAGCCGGTCGAGGTGCTGGACTGCCGGCCCAGCATCCGGCCCCAGCTCGCCGACGCCTGAGCGCCTGACCCGAACACCCCGTGGCCCGAGACGTGAGTAGAGGTAGCACCGTGATCCCGGTTTCGTACGCACAACAGCGTCTCTGGCTGGTCGACCAGATCGAGGGGCCCAGCGCGCTGTACAACCTGCCGTTCGCCCTGCGTCTGCGCGGCACGCTGGACTATGAGGCGCTGCGCGCCGCGACGGCCGACCTGGTCGCCCGGCACGAGTCGCTGCGCACGGTGTTCCCGGTGGCCGACAGCCTGCCGGTGCAGCGGATCCTGCCGGCCGAGGAGGCGCAGCCGCGCTTCCGGGCGCTGGACTGCACCCCGGCCGACTATCCGGGACAGCGGGACGCGGCGTGCGCCGAGACCTTCGACCTGAGCTGCGAACTGCCCATTCGGGTCACCCTGTTCACCCTCTCGCCGACCGAGCACGTGCTGCTCGTGGTGCTGCACCACATCGCCGCCGACGGCTGGTCGCTCGGCCCCCTGCTGCGCGACCTGGCCGCCGCCTACCGGGCCCGGCTCACCGGCCGCGGCCCCGACTGGGAGCCGCTGCCGATCCAGTACGCCGACTACGCGCTCTGGCAGCGCGACCTGCTCGGCGACGAGCAGGACCCCGAGAGCCTGACAGCCCGTCAACTCGACCACTGGCGAACCACCCTGGCCGGGCTCCCGGAGGAACTGGAGCTGCCCACCGACCGCCCCCGCCCGCCCGCGCCCAGCGGCGCCGCCGACTCGGTCGACCTCGCCTGGGGCGCCGAGCTGCACACCGCCCTGCTCGACCTCGCCCGCACCCACCGCACCACCCTGTTCACCGTCCTGCAGGCGGGCCTGGCCGCCCTGTTCACCCGGCTCGGCGCCGGCACCGACATCCCGATCGGCACCGGCGTGGCCGGGCGCGGCGACGAGGCGCTGGACGAGCTGGTCGGATTCTTCGTCAACTCCCTGGTGCTGCGCGCCGACACCTCGGGCGACCCGGGCTTCGCCGAGCTGCTCGGCCGGGTCCGGGAGGCCCAACTCGACGCCTTCGCCCACCAGGAGATCCCCTTCGAGCGCCTGGTCGAGGAGCTCAACCCGCCCCGCGCGCTCGGCCGCCACCCGCTCTTCCAGACCCTGCTGGTGCTGCAGAACCACGGCCAGGAGGCCGAACTCGACCTGCCCGGGCTGGAGTCCGCCACCGAACCGATCGGCCTGCGGGTCGCCAAGTTCGACCTCAACATCGGCATCGCCGAAGAACACGACAGTGACGGCGCCCCCGCCGGCCTCACCGGCTCGATCGAGTACGCCGCCGACGTCTACGACCGCGCCACCGTCGCCGGCCTCGCCGACCGGCTCGGCCGACTGCTCGCCGCGGCCGCCGCCGACCCGGACGCCCCCATCACCACCCTCGACATCCTCGGCCCCGAGGAGCAGCACCGGATCCTCACCGAGTGGAACGCCACCGACGCGCCCCGCTGGACCGGCACCCTGGCCGAGCGCTTCGAGCAGCAGGCCGACCGCACCCCGCACGCCACCGCCCTCGCCCACGACGGCGGCACCCTCGACTACGCGGAGCTCGACGCCCGCGCCAACCGCCTGGCCCACCACCTGATCTCACTCGGCGTCGGCCCGGAGACCCCGGTCGCGATGCTGATGGAGCGCTCGGTCGAGGTCGTCGTCGCCACCCTGGCCGTGCTCAAGGCCGGCGGCTGCTACGTGCCCATGCACCCGGGCCTGCCGCCCGAGCGGATGACCGGCGTGCTCGCCGACACCGGCGCCCCCGTGCTGCTCACCGACCGCGCCGACCCGGGCTTCCCGCACGACGCCGCGGTGGTGCGCCCCGGCGACGAGGCCGGCGCCCCCGACCACCGGCCCGCCGTGCCGACCCACCCCGACCAGCTCGCCTACGCGATGTACACCTCCGGCTCCACCGGCCGCCCCAAGGGCGTCGCCGTGCGGCACCGCGACGTGCTCGACCTGGCCGCCGACCGCCGCTGGCAGGACGGCCGCCACCAGCGCGTCCTGCTGCACTCCCCGCATGCCTTCGACGCCGCCACCTACGAGATCTGGACCCCGCTGCTGGCCGGCGGCACCGTGGTGGTCGCCCCGCCCGGCGCCCTCGACGCCACCGCCCTGCATGCCGTCACCACCCGGCACTCCGTCACCGCCGTCTTCCTCACCAAGGCGCTGTTCGACCTGATCGCCGAGCAGGCCCCGGAGACCTTCGCCGCCCTCCAGGTCGTCTGCACCGGCGGCGAGGCCGCCTCCGGCACCCTGATGCGCCGCGTCCTGGACGCCTGCCCCGAGCTGCTGCTCGCCCACGTCTACGGGCCCACCGAGACCACCACCTTCGCCACCCACCACCACCTCACCCACGCCGACCTCGACGGCCCCCGGGTGCCGATCGGCGCCCCGCTCGACAACATGCGCAGCTACGTGCTGGACGCCCGGCTGCGGCCGGTGCCGCCCGGCGTTCCGGGGGAGCTGTACATCGCCGGCGCCGGCCTGGCCCGGGGATACCTGAACCGGTCCTCGCTGACGGCCGAACGCTTCGTCGCCTGCCCGTTCGACAGCGGCGCGAGGATGTACCGGACCGGGGACCTGGTACGGCTGAGCGCCGAAGGCGCCGTGGAGTTCCTCGGCCGGATCGACGGCCAGGTCAAGCTGCGCGGCTTCCGGATCGAGCTCGGCGAGATCGAGGCGGCGCTCTCCCGCCACCCCGCCGTCCGCCAGGTCATCGTGATCCCCCGCGAGGACCGCCCGGGCGACACCCGACTGGTCGCCTACTGCACCGTCAACTCCCAGCTGGACCCCGCCGAGCTGCGCACCTTCGCCGGCACCGTACTGCCCGGCTACATGGTCCCCAGCGCCGTGGTGATCATGGACGCGCTGCCGCTGAACGCCAACGGCAAGGTCGACCGCCGCGCCCTGCCCGCCCCCGAGCTCGCCGCCGACGGCGAGGGCCGGGCCCCGCGCGACCAGCGCGAGCAGGTGCTGTGCGAGCTCTTCGGCGACCTGCTCGGCATCGACGACATCAGCATCGACGACGACTTCTTCGCCCTCGGCGGCCACTCGCTGCTCGCCACCCGCCTGGCCGCCCGGGCCCGCACCGAGCACGGCATCGACTTCACCATCGGCGACCTCTTCCAGGCCCCCACCATCGCCGCCCTGGCCGAGCGGATCGCCGACGCCCCCGCACCCTCCCGGCCCGCCCTGACGGCGGCTCAGCGGCCCGAGCGGCTGCCGCTCTCCTTCGCCCAGCGCCGGCTCTGGTTCCTGGCCCAGGCCGAGGGCCCCTCCGCCACCTACAACGTCACCCTCGGCCTGCGGCTGCGCGGCCCGCTCGACGCCGCCGCGCTGGAGGCCGCCCTCGGCGACGTGGTCCGGCGGCACGAGGCGCTGCGCACCGTCTTCGGTGAACAGGACGGCACCCCGTACCAGCGCGTCCTGGACGCCCCCGGCACCGGCCTGCTCACCGTCACCGACCGCCCCAGCGACGAACTCGCCGGCCACACCTTCGACCTCGCCGCCGACCTGCCCGTGCACGCCTACCTGCGGCCCGAGGGGCCCGAGGAGCACGTGCTGGTGCTGGTCGTCCACCACATCGCCGGGGACGGCGCCTCGCTCGGCCCGCTCTACCGCGACCTCGCCGACGCCTACCGGGCCCGCCTGGACGGCGCCGCGCCGCAGTGGACGCCGCTGCCGGTGCAGTACGCCGACCACGCGCTCTGGCAGCGCGAGCTGCTCGGCGCCGAGGGCGACCCGCAGAGCCTGGCGGGCCGTCAGCTCGCCCACTGGCGCGAGGCCCTGGCCGGCCTGCCCGACGAGCTGGCGCTGCCGCTGGACCGCCCCCGCCCCCCGGTGGCGAGCCACCGCGGCACCGTCCTGCCGGTCGAGCTCGACGCCGCCCTGCACGCCCGGCTCGGCGAGCTCGCCACCGAGCACGGCGTCACCCTCTTCATGGTCCTGCAGGCCGCCTACGCCACCCTGCTGCACCGCTTCGGCGCCGGCACCGACCTGCCGATCGGCACCCCCGTGGCCGGTCGCCTCGACGAGGCGCTCACCGACCTGGTCGGCTACTTCGCCAACACCCTGGTGCTGCGCACCGACCTGTCCGGCCGCCCGAGCTTCGCCGAGCTGCTGCGCCGGGTCCGGGAGGCCGACCTGGCCGCCTTCGACCACCAGGACCTGCCCTTCGAGTCGCTGGTCGAGGAGCTCAACCCGGCCCGCTCGCTGGCCCGCCACCCGCTCTTCCAGGTGATGCTCGCCTTCGCGGGCACCCCGGAGGACGGGCCGGACCTGCCCGGCGTCACGGTCACCGAGGAGCCGGTCGACTTCGGCACCGCCACCTTCGACCTCACCCTCAGCCTGGTCGAGCGGCTGGCCGCCGACGGCGCCCCGGCCGGGCTGAGCGGCGGCCTGGAGTACGCCACCGACCTGTTCGACCGGCAGACCGTCGAGCGGCTCGCCGCCGCGCTGGAGCTGATCCTGCGCCAGGCCGTCGAGGACCCGAGCCGCCCGGTCGCCGCCCTGGAGGTGCTCGGCGAGGCCGAGCGCGCCGTGCTCGCCGAGTGGAACGACACCGGGCTCGCGGAGCTGACGGAGCCTTATCTGACAGTGCTGCAGCGGCAGGTCGCGCGGACCCCGCAGGCGGTGGCGCTGGTCTGCGGCGCCCAGCAGCTGACCTTCGCCGAGCTGAACGCCCGGGCCAACCGGCTGGCCCGCGCGCTCGCCGAGGCCGGTGCCGGACCGGACGCCGTGGTGGCGCTGGCCCTGCCGCGCTCGGTGGAGTCCGTGGTCGCCGTGCTCGCCGTGCTCAAGGCCGGCGCCGCCTTCCTGTCCCTGGACCCGGGGTACCCGGCGGAGCGGCTCGCCTTCATGCTGGCCGACGCCGCCCCGGCCGTCGTGCTCACCGACGAGGGCTGGCCGCTGGCCGAGGTGCTGGACGGCCACACCGTGCTGCCCGTGGACGAGGAGCTGTGGTCCTACCAGGACGCCCACGACCTGCCCGACGCCACCGACCCGGCGCACGCCGCCTACGTCATCCACACCTCCGGCTCCACCGGCCGCCCCAAGGGCGTGCTGGTCACCCGCGGTAACTTCGCCAACCTGCTGGCCGCCCACCGCGCCGAGCTCACCGCCGCCGCCGAGCGCGCCCGCCCGGGCCGCCCGCTGCGGGTCGCGCTCAGCGCCTCGCTGGCCTTCGACACCGCGCTGGAGGGCTTCCTCTGGCTCGCCGCCGGGCACGAGCTGCACCTGATCGGCGACGACGTGCGCCGCGACGCCGCCGCCCTGGTGCGCCACGCCGAGCAGGCCCGGCTCGACGTCCTCGACCTCACCCCCACCTTCGCCGACCAGGTGATCGAGGAGGGCCTGCTCACCCGCTGCCCGCCCGCCCTGCTGACGCTGGGCGGCGAGGCCACCGGCCAGGCCCTGTGGACCACCCTGCGCCAGGTGCCCGGCCTGGTCGCCTACAACGTCTACGGCCCGACCGAGTGCACCGTCGACGCCCTGCTGCACCCCTTCGCGGCCACCGAGCGGCCGTTGATCGGCCACCCGCTGGGCAACACGCGCGGCCACGTGCTTGACGAGCAGTTGCGGCCGGTGCCGGCCGGGGTGCCGGGGGAGCTGTACCTGGCGGGCGCCGGCCTGGCCCGGGGCTACCTGAACCGGCCGGACCTGACCGCGGAGCGGTTCGTGGCCTGCCCCTTCGAGCCGGGTGCCCGCATGTACCGCACCGGTGACCTGGTGCGCCGGCGTCCGGACGGGGACCTGGAGTACCTGGGACGCACCGACCACCAGGTCAAGATCCGCGGCTTCCGGATCGAACTCGGCGAGATCGAGACCGCGTTGACCGCGCAGCCCGGCGTGCTCCAGGCGGCCGTGCTGCCGCACGAGCAGGGGACGGGCGGGGCCCGGCTGGTCGCCTACCTGGCCGGCCCGCCCGAGCTGGACACCGCCGAGCTGCGCGCCCGGCTCGCGGCCGAACTGCCCGCCCACATGGTGCCCGCCGCCTTCGTCCGGCTGGACGCCCTGCCGCTGAACGCCAACGGCAAGCTTGACCGCACCGCCCTGCCCGCACCGGACTTCGCCGCGTTCGCGGGCAGTGGTCGGGCGGCGCGGACGGCCGAGGAGGAGATCCTCTGCGGGCTGTTCGCCGAGGTGCTCGGGGTCGAGAAGGTCGGGGTGGACGACGACTTCTTCGCGCTGGGCGGTCACTCCCTGCTGGCGACGCGGCTGTTGAGCCGGGTGCGGTCGGTGCTGGGCGTCGAGCTGGGCGTGCGGGACGTGTTCGAGGCGCCGACAGTCGCCGGGCTCGCCGCCCGCTCGGGAGCGGTCGCCGGCCGGCCCGTGCTGTCGGCCACGGCCGGGCGCCCGGAGCGGGTGCCGCTCTCCTTCGCCCAGCAGCGGCTCTGGCTGATCGACCGGATGGAGGGCCCCAGCGCGCTCTACAACGTGCCGGTCGCGCTGCGCCTGGACGGCGAGTTGGACCAGCAGGCCCTGACGGACGCGCTCGGCGACCTGGTCGCCCGGCACGAGAGCCTGCGCACCCTGATCGCCGAGACCGACGGCGAGCCGCACCAGCGCGTCCTGCCGGCGGCCCCGCTCGCCCTGGAGCTGTGCGACTGCCCGGCCGCCGAGGTGGCCGACGCGGTGGCGCAGGAATCCCGCCGCCCCTTCGACCTGGCCGCCGAGATGCCCTTCCGCGCCACCCTGCTGCGGTCGGCCGAGGAGCGCCACGTCCTGGTCCTGGTGCTGCACCACATCGCCAGCGACGGCTGGTCGATGGGCCCGCTGCTGCGCGACCTGTCGATGGCCTACGCGGTGCGGTCCGGCGGCGAACTCCCGGTCTGGGAGGAACTGCCGGTGCAGTACCCGGACTACGCGATCTGGCAGCGCGAGCTGCTGGGGGAGGAGACGGACCCGGAGAGCCTGGTGGCCCGTCAACTCGCCTACTGGCGTGAGGCGCTGGCGGAGCTGCCGGAGGAGTTGGCGTTGCCGGTGGACCGTTCGCGCGGTGCGGTGGCCTCGCACCGGGGTGACCGGGTGGTGCTGCCGTTGGGTGCCGAACTGCACCGCGGGTTGGTGGGGTTGTCGCGGGCGCACCGGGTGACGCTGTTCATGACGGTGCAGGCCGCGCTCGCCGCGCTGTTGACCCGGTTGGGTGCGGGTACGGACGTGCCGATCGGTTCGGTGGTGGCGGGCCGTTCGGACGAGGCGTTGGACGAGCTGGTCGGGTTCTTCGTCAACACCCTGGTGCTGCGCACCGACACCTCCGGTGACCCGAGCTTCGCCGAGCTGCTGGGCCGGGTGCGCGAGGTGGACCTGGGGGCCTTCGGGCACCAGGACGTGCCGTTCGAGCGGCTGGTCGAGGAGCTCAACCCGGTCCGCTCGCTGGCCCGCCACCCGCTCTTCCAGGTGATGCTGGTGCTGCAGAGCAACGAGGACGCCGAGTTGGAGATGCCCGGCCTGCGGGTCGAGGCGCTGCCGGCCGGCACCGGGGTCGCCAAGTTCGACCTCAACGTGATCATGGAGGAGGTCTTCGGCCCGGACGGCGAGCCCGCCGGGATCGACTGCGCCATCGACTTCGCCACCGACCTGTTCGACCGGGAGAGCGTGGAGGCGCTGGCCGAGCGGTTCGGGCGGCTGCTGCGAACCGTCGCGGCGAGCCCGGAACTGCCGATCGGCCGCGTCGAGTTGCTCGCTACCGAGGAGCGGAGCGCGTTGCTGGGCGGCGGGTTCACGGCGCTGCCGTCCGAACTGCCGCTGGTGCCGGCGGTCTTCGAGGCGCAGGCCGCGCGTACCCCGGACGCGGTGGCGCTGGTCTTCGGCGCCGAGGAGTTGACCTTCGCCGAGCTGAACGCCAGGGCGAACCGGCTGGCGCACCGGCTGATCGACGCCGGAGTCGGCCCCGAGTCGGCGGTGGCCGTGGCGGTGCCGCGCTCGGTCGAGTCCCTGGTCGGGCTGCTGGCGGTGCTGAAGGCCGGCGGGGTGTACCTGCCGCTGGACGCCGAGTACCCCGCCGACCGCACCGCGCGCACCCTCGCCGACGCGCGGCCCGTGCTCGCCCTCACCGACGACCGCTGGCCGTACCCCGAGCTGCTCGGCGGCCTGGCCGTGCTCGAAGCGCGCGACCTGGCCGGCCCGGACACCGACCCCGCCGCGCGGGCCTCGGCCGGGGACGCGGCCTACCTGATCCACACCTCCGGCTCGACCGGTCGCCCCAAGGGTGTGGCCGCCACGCACGGCGGTCTGGCCGCCCTGTTGGCCGCGCATCGCGCCGGGGTGATGGCGGGTCGGGACCGGTTGCGGGTCGCGCTCACCGCCTCGCTCTGCTTCGACGCCTCCTGGGACGGCCTGCTCTGGCTGATTGCCGGGCACGAGCTGCACCTGATCGGCGACGAGGTGCGCCGGGACGCCACGGCGCTGGTGCGCCACGTCGGAGAGCGCGGCATCGACGCGCTGGAGGTGACGCCCTCCTATGCCGAACAGCTCGTCGCCGAGGGTCTGTTGGACGATCCGGCGCCCGGCCTGCTGCTGCTCGGCGGCGAGGCGGTCGGCCAGGCGCTCTGGTCGCGGCTGCGCCAGGCGCCCGCGACGCAGGCCTACAACCTGTACGGCCCGACCGAGGCGACGGTGGACACCCTGGTCCACCCGCTCGCCGCCACGGACCGGCCGGTGCTCGGCCGCCCCGTCGCCGGCACCCACGCCTACGTGCTGGACAGGCAGTTGAACCCGGTGCCGGCCGGGGTGCCGGGAGAGCTGTACCTGGCGGGCGCGAGCCTGGCCCGGGGCTACCTGAACCGGCCGGACCTGACCGCGGAGCGGTTCGTGGCCTGCCCGTTCGAGCCGGGTGCCCGGATGTACCGCACGGGTGACCTGGTGCGGCGCACTCGGGACGGCGAGCTGGAGTACCTGGGCCGCACCGACCAGCAGGTCAAGATCCGCGGCTTCCGGATCGAACTCGGCGAGATCGAGCAGGTGCTGGCCCGTCACGAGGCCGTCCGCCAGGCCGTCGTCACCGCGCACGAGGGCGAGGGCGGCGACCGCCGCCTGGTCGCCTACTGCGCGGTGGCCGAGGCGGCCCCCGGACTCGCCCTGGACCTGCGGGAGTTCGTCGCCCGCTCGCTGCCCGGCTACATGGTGCCGGCCGCCGTCGTCGTGCTGGCGGCGCTGCCGCTCACCGGCAGCGGCAAGGTCGACCATCGTGCTCTCCCGGCACCGGACTTCGCCGCGTTCGCGGGCAGTGGTCGGGCGGCGCGGACGGCCGAGGAGGAGATCCTCTGCGGGCTGTTCGCGGAGGTGCTCGGGGTCGAGAAGGTCGGGGTGGACGACGACTTCTTCGCGCTGGGCGGTCACTCCCTGCTGGCGACGCGGCTGTTGAGCCGGGTGCGGTCGGTGCTGGGCGTGGAGCTGGGTGTGCGGGACGTGTTCGAGGCACCGACGGTCGCCGGGCTCGCGGCCCGCTCGGGTGCCGGGGAGGCCAAGCCGGTGCTGTCGGCCGTGGCCGAGCGTCTGGAGCGGGTGCCGCTCTCCTTCGCCCAGCAGCGGCTCTGGCTGATCGACCGGATGGAGGGCCCCAGCGGGCTCTACAACCTCCCCGTGATCCTGCGCCTGGCGGGCGAGGTGGAGGTGGCCGCACTGGAGGCCGCGCTCGGCGACCTGCTGGCGCGCCACGAGAGCCTGCGCACCGTGGTCGCGGAGGCCGACGGCGAGCCCTACCAGCGGATCCTGCCGCTCGACTCGGCCCGGATCGCCGTCGAGGTGCTGCCCGCCGGCACCGACCCCGAGAGCTGCGTGGACCGGCCGTTCGACCTCTCCGCCGACCTGCCGGTGCGCGCCCAGCTGATCCCGGGCGGCGCCGACGGCGACCTGCTGCTCCTGGTGCTGCACCACATCGCCGGCGACGGCTGGTCGATGGGCCCGCTGCTGCGCGACCTGTCGACGGCCTACGAGGCGCGCTGCGCCGGCCAGTCGCCGGTGTGGGAGCCGCTGCCGGTGCAGTACCCGGACTACGCGATCTGGCAACGCGAGCTGCTGGGTGACGAGACACAGGACGACAGCCTGATGGCTCGTCAGCTCACCTACTGGCGCGAGGCGCTGGCGGACCTGCCGGAGGAGTTGGCGTTGCCGGTGGACCGTTCGCGCGGTGCGGTGGCCTCGCACCGGGGTGACCGGGTGGTGCTGCCGTTGGGTGCCGAACTGCACCGCGGGTTGGTGGGGTTGTCGCGGGCGCACCGGGTGACGCTGTTCATGACCGTGCAGGCCGCGCTCGCCGCGCTGTTGACCCGGCTGGGCGCGGGCACGGACGTGCCGATCGGTTCGGTGGTGGCGGGTCGTTCGGACGAGGCGCTGGACGAGCTGGTCGGGTTCTTCGTCAACACCCTGGTGCTGCGCACCGACACCTCCGGTGACCCGAGCTTCGCCGAACTGCTCGGCCGGGTGCGCGAGGTGGACCTGGGGGCCTTCGGGCACCAGGACGTGCCGTTCGAGCGTCTGGTCGAGGAGCTCAACCCGGCCCGCTCACTGGCCCGCCACCCGCTCTTCCAGGTGATGCTGGTGCTGGAGGGCGACCGCTCGGCCGCGGCGCCGCTCACCCTCGGAGCTCTGCCCGCCGCCGTGCAGTCCTCCCTCGGTGCGGCGGCCAAGTTCGACCTGAGCATCGGCATGGGCGAGAGCTTCGACGCGGACGGCGAGCCCGCCGGGCTGGAGTGCGCGATCGAGTTCGCCACCGACCTGTTCGACCGGGAGAGCGTGGAGTCGCTGGCCGTGCGGTTCGGTCGGCTGCTGCGCTCGGTCGTGGAGCGGCCGGAACTGCCGATCGGCCGCGTCGAGTTGCTCGCTGCCGAGGAGCGGAGCGCGTTGCTGGGCGGCGGGTTCACGGCGCTGCCGTCCGAACTGCCGCTGGTGCCGGCGGTCTTCGAGGCGCAGGCCGCGCGGACCCCGGATGCGGTGGCGCTGGTCTTCGGCGCCGAGGAGTTGACCTTCGCCGAGCTGAACGCCAGGGCGAACCGGCTGGCGCACCGGCTGATCGCCGCCGGGGTCGGCCCCGAGTCGGCGGTGGCCGTGGCGGTGCCGCGCTCGGTGGAGTCGCTGGTCGGGCTGCTGGCGGTGCTGAAGGCCGGCGGGGTGTACCTGCCGCTGGACGCCGAGTACCCCGCCGACCGCACTGCGCGCACCCTCGCCGACGCGCGGCCCGTGCTCGCCCTCACCGACGACCGCTGGCCGTACCCCGAGCTGCTCGGCGGCCTGGCCGTGCTCGAAGCGCGCGACCTGGCCGGCCCGGACACCGACCCCGCCGCGCGGGCCTCGGCCGGGGACGCGGCCTACCTGATCCACACCTCCGGCTCGACCGGCCGCCCCAAGGGCGTGGCCGCCACGCACGGCGGTCTGGCCGCCCTGCTGGCCGCGCACCGCGCCGGGGTGATGGCGGATCGGGAGCGGCTGCGGGTCGCGCTCACCGCCTCGCTCTGCTTCGACGCCTCCTGGGACGGCCTGCTCTGGCTGATTGCCGGGCACGAGCTGCACCTGATCGGCGACGAGGTGCGCCGGGACGCCACGGCGCTGGTGCGCCACGTCGGCGAGCGCGGCATCGACGCGCTGGAGGTGACGCCCTCCTACGCCGAACAGCTCGTCACCGAGGGTCTGTTGGACGATCCGGCGCCCGGCCTGCTGCTGCTCGGCGGCGAGGCGGTCGGCCAGGCGCTCTGGTCGCGGCTGCGCCAGGCGCCCGCGACGCAGGCCTACAACCTGTACGGCCCGACCGAGGCGACGGTGGACACCCTGGTCCACCCGCTCGCCGCCACGGACCGGCCGGTGCTCGGCCGCCCCGTCGCCGGCACCCACGCCTACGTGCTGGACGGGCAGTTGCGGCCGGTGCCGGCCGGCGTGCCGGGCGAGCTGTACCTGGCGGGCGCGAGCCTGGCCCGGGGCTACCTGAACCGGCCGGACCTGACCGCCGAGCGGTTCGTGGCCTGCCCCTTCGAGCCGGGGGCCCGGATGTACCGCACGGGTGACCTGGTGCGGCGCTCTCGGGACGGCGAGCTGGAGTACCTGGGGCGCACCGACCAGCAGGTCAAGATCCGCGGCTTCCGGATCGAACTCGGCGAGATCGAGCAGGTGCTGACGCGCCACCACCAGGTGTCGGCCGCCGTGGTCCGCCCGCTGGCGGACGAGGTCGCGGGCACCCGCCTGGTCGCCTACGCGGTGACCGACGGCCCGGTGGAGCCTGCCGCGCTGCGCGCCTTCGTCGGCGCCCACCTGCCCGGCTACATGGTGCCGGCCGCCGTCGTCGTGCTGGCGGCGCTGCCGCTCACCGGCAGCGGCAAGGTCGACCACCGTGCTCTTCCGGTGCCGGACTTCGCCGAGCTCGCGGGCGGCCGGGAGCCGCGCACCGAGGCCGAGCGGGTGCTCTGCGCACTGTTCGCCAAGGCACTGGGCATCCCGAGCACCGGCATCGACGACGACTTCTTCGCGCTCGGCGGCCACTCGCTGCTCGCCATGAAGCTGCTCGCCCGGATCCGCGCCGCACTCGGCGCCGACCTCGGGATGCGCGCCCTGTTCGAGACCCCGACCGTCGCCGGACTCGCCGCCCGGCTCGATTCCGGCCCCGCCACCGGCGACGCCCTGGACGTGCTGCTGCCGCTGCGCACCGGCGGCGACCGGCCCCCGCTGTTCTGCGTCCACCCGGCCGCCGGCATCAGCTGGGTCTACTCCGGCCTGCTGCCGCACCTCGCCACCGACCAGCCGGTCTACGGCCTGCAGGCCCGCGGCCTGCGCGGCGGGGCGCCCGGCAGCGTCGCCGAGATCGCCGAGGACTACTTGCGGCAGATCCGGGAGCTGTGCCCGGACGGCCCCTACCACCTGCTCGGCTGGTCGTTCGGGGCGGTCGTCGCCCAGGAGATGGCCGTGCGGCTGCAGGCCGAGGGCGCCGAGGTCGGGGTGCTGGCCCTGCTCGACGGCGCACCGGTCACCGCCGACCCGGCCGCGGACCCCTCGGACGACGAACCGGTCGACACCCTGGCCGAGTTGCTGATCTCGCTGGGCTACGACCCGGCGGACGGCCGCGGCCAGGCCGAGCTGGCGGCCCTGCTGGGGGAGGCCGCCGCCGAACTGCCGGCCGTCTTCGAGCGGCACCGCAAGCTGATGGTCGAGCACCGGCCCGGCCGCTACCGGGGTGACGCCGTCTTCTTCGGCGCGACCTCGGACAAGCCCGCCGACTGGCCCTACGAGCAGTCCTGGCAGCCGTACCTGGACGGCGGGATCGAGGCCCACCGCCTCGCCTGCGCGCACGGCGAGCTGACCCGCCCCGAACCCGTCGCACGGATCGCCTCCGTGCTCGCCCAGAAGCTTGGAGAGTGACCCGCGATGTCCGTCACCACCCCCGTCACGGCCGAACCGGCGCCGCCCCGCAGCCGGTGGGGCCTGTGGGCCCAGGCCGACTACCGCCGGCTCTGGATCGGTGAGACCACCAGCGGCCTCGGCACGGCGGTCGGCAACGTGGCCCTCGCCCTGGTCGCCGTCGTCACGCTGAAGGCCAGCCCGCTCGCGGTCGGCCTGCTGACCGCCTCGGCCTGGGTGCCCTGGCTCTTCCTCGGCCTGCCGGCCGGCGCCTGGGTGGACCGCTGGCCCCGGCTGCGGGTGATGCTGGTCTGCGACCTGCTGCTGTTGCTGCTCTTCGGCAGCGTGCCGGTGGCCGGCTGGTTCGGCGCGCTGACGATGACCCAGCTGGTGCTGGTGGCCCTGCTGGCCGGCGCGGTCAAGGTGTTCTTCTCCACCGCCTACGGCGCGGTGCTGCCCTCCCTGGTCGCCAAGGAGGACCTGCTGGAGGCGAACGTCAAGCTCGGCTCCGGCGAGTCGGCGGTGGACATCGCCGGCCCCGGCGCGGCCGGTCTGCTGGCCCAGCTCTTCGGCGCGGCCAGCGGCCTGCTGGCCGACGCGGTCAGCTACCTGGTCTCGGCGGTCTGCGTCATGCGGATCGGCCTGGTCGAGCAGCCCCCGCCGGCCGAGCAGCGGCGCAGCATCCTCAAGGAGATCGGCGAGGGCGTGCGCTTCCTGGCGGGCGACCCGTACCTGCGCACGCTGGCCTGCTTCGGCGCGGTCGGCAACCTCGGGCTGAACGGCATCCAGGCCGTCCAGACGATCTTCCTGGTGCGCAGCGTCGGCATCGGCTCCGGCGAGGTCGGCCTGGTCTTCGCGGTGGTCAGCGTCGGCGGACTGGCCGGCGCGGCCCTGGCCGGCCGGGTGGCCCGGCGGCTCGGCAGCGCCCGCGGGCTGCTGCTCTGCGAACTGGTGGTCGCGCCGTTCATCTTCCTGCTGCCGCTGGCCGGCAACCAACTGCCGCTCGCCGTCAGCGCCGTGGCCTGGTCGGTCGCGGTCTGCGGCGTGGTCGCCGGGAACGTGCTGGCCGGCAGCTTCTACCAGTCCTACTGCCCGCCCGCGATGATCGGGCGGATCAGGTCGAGCGCCTCGACCGTCAACTACAGCGCCATCCCGATCGGCGCCCTGCTCGGCGGCTGGCTCGGCGAGGTGCTCGGCCCGCGCACCACGATCTGGATCATGGCGAGCGTGCTGCTCTCCGCGGGCCTCGTGCTGCTGCTGAGCCCGCTGCGCGGCCTGCGCGACTTCCCGGCGCGCCCCGCGCACGCCGAGGCCTGACACCCCCTCACCCCTCCCTTCCCTCCCGGAGCCCGCCATGACCCGCACCGCCCGCCCGCGCCACTACCTGATGTGCCGTCCGACCCACTTCGAGGTCAGCTACGCGATCAACCCCTGGATGGACCCGAGCAAGCCCGTCGACACCGACCTCGCCGTCGCCCAGTGGGAGCGACTGCACGCCCTCTACGGCGAGCTCGGCCACCGCGTCGACCTGATCGACCCGCTGCCCGGCCTGCCCGACATGGTCTACGCCGCCAACGGCGCCACCGTGGTCGACGGCAAGGTGCTCGGCGCCCGCTTCCGCAACGCCGAGCGCGCCGCCGAGGGCCCCGCCTACCTCGACTGGTTCCGCGACCAGGGCTTCACCACCCGCGACCCGGAGCACGTCAACGAGGGCGAGGGCGACCTGCTGCTGACGGCCGGTCACGTGCTGGCCGGCCGGGGCTTCCGCAGCGTCACCGCCGGACACGCGGAGGCGCAGGAGTTCTTCGGCCGCCCCGTGGTCGGCCTGGAACTCGTCGACCCGCGCTTCTACCACCTGGACACCGCGCTCTCGGTGCTCGACGCCGACCGCGACGAGATCATGTACTACCCGGCCGCCTTCTCGCCCGGCAGCCGGGCCGTGCTGGCCCGCCTCTTCCCCGACGCCCTGCTGGTCGACGAGGCCGACGCCGAGGTCTTCGGCCTCAATGCGGTCAGCGACGGCCTCCACGTGATCCTCCCGGAGGCGGCCACCGGCCTGGCCGCCCGCCTGCGCGAACGCGGCTTCCAGCCGATCGGCATGGACCTGAGCGAGCTGCTCAAGGGCGGCGGCAGCGTCAAGTGCTGCACCCTGGAGATCCGCGCGGCGGCCTGATCACCACCGCCCGGCGAGGACCGGTGCTCCGTCGTAGATCGCCCGTTGACCGGCCCCCGCAAGACTGGTGCCACACCACGACGGAGACCTTCCCCAGCAGGGAAGTAGCCAAGGGAGCAGCAGAGATGACGAAGCGTCCGGTCACCGCCCAGACCCGCCTGCACCTGATCACCGCCGGCCTCGGCCTGGCCCTGGCCCTCGGCACCGGCCTCGCCACCGCGGCCGCCCCGGCGACGGTCGTGACTGCGGGCGCCACGGTGACCAGCACCACCCCGGCCACCGGTTCGACCGGCACCGTCGCCCCGCTCGACTGGAACAGCACGGGTTCCTGATCGGCCTGCTTCCAGCAACCTCGGACGCTTCGTCCGAGGCGCCCTGGACGCCCGCTCACAGTCCGTCAGTGACGTCCGGTGTTCTCGACGCGCCATCTGCCGGGTGGCAGGCCGTGGTGGCGGCGGAACGCGGTCGCGAAGGCGTACTCGTTTCCGTACCCGGCGTCGGAGGCGATGCGGGCGAGGGGAGCGTCCGTGCGGACCAGCGCGTCTTCGGCGCGGCGCATCCTCAGCGCGGTGAGGTACCGGGCAGGCGACTGGCCGACGACGGTGGTGAAGCGGGCGGAGAACGCCGCCCGGGACGAACCCGCCACACGGGCCATCTCCGGTACGCTCCACGCCGCGGCGGGGTCGGCGTGCACGCGCTCCAGGACGCGTGTCAGGCCCGGGTCGAGGGTGGCACGGTACCAGCCGGGCGGCTGGGCACCGGGTTGTTTCCACCAGGCGCGCAGCGCGTAGATGAGGTTGACGTCCAGCAGCCGGTCGAGGAGGGCTTGGCGGCCGGGGTCCTCGCAGGAGGCCTCACCGGCGAGCAGGTCGATCGCCGTCGCATGTGCGGGTTCCAGTTGTGCGGCGCTGAGCACGACGACGCGGGGGAGCGCGTGGAGCAAGGACGCGCCGATGCTGCCCTCCAGAACGTAGGCCCCGCACAGGATCACCGCGTCCGGCTGGCCGGCGTCGCTGCCGCGGGCCCGGGCCTGCGCGATCGGCTCCGCGGGCGTGCCGGGTTCACTGGCGAGGCGGTAGGGCGCGCCCGCGGTGGCGAGCACGACGTCCCGGGGGCGCAGCGCGATCGGCGGCGAGTCCGGCAGCTCCAACACACCGCCTCCCTGAAGCAGGAGATGAGTGGTCAGCGGACGGGTCCCACCGAACTCCAAACCCCAGGGCGCCGAGCGGCCCAGTACCGAGAACACCGCGCCGCGCGCCCGTGCTTGCGCCAACTCGTCGGCCAGGATGTCCATCCGGACAGCCTAGACGAATACGAAGGAAACCGAGAGGATCACTGCTTGTTCGTCCTCGGCCGGCATCCTAGCGTGATGGTCATGACGACATTCTTGATTCTCGGTGGAACCGGCAAGGTCGGGCGCAGGGTGGCTCGTGTCCTCGAACGCGACGGACACGGCGCCCGGGCGGTCGGACGCTCGACACCGCTGCCCTTCGACTGGAGCGCCCCCGCGACCTGGACGCCGGCGCTGAGCGGCGTCGACGGTGTGTTCGTCGTCGGTCCCGGTTCCGCCACCGACTGGAGCCCTCGTCTGTCCGCGCTGCTGGAGACCGCCGCCCGCGCCGGTGTCCGCCACGCGGTGCTGCTCTCCGCGCGCGGCGTCGAGTTCCTGCCGGACGGGAACGTCGCCCGCGCCGAGGAGGCCGTGCGGGCTGGTGCGCTGCCGTGGACGATCCTGCGGCCCACCCACTTCGCCCAGAACTTCACCGAGGCCATGTTCGCCCCCGTGGACGGCCGCATCACGGCGCCGGTCGGTGACGCCGCCGAACCGTTCATCGACGTCGAGGACATCGCCGAGGCCGCCGCACACGTCCTGACCAGCGGAACCGGAGTCGGCGAGACGCTCTCGCTCTCCGGCCCGGCAGCGATCACCTTCGACCAGGCCGCCGGCATCCTCTCCGAGGTGGCCGGGCGCCGGGTGGAGTTCCACGACCAGGACGACACCGACCACGCCGCGCAGCTTCGCGCCGCGGGAACTCCGGAGGAGTACATCCGCTGGCGCCTGGCCATGCTCGGCGGAATCCGACGCGGAAGCGACGCTTACCTCAGCGATGGCATCGAGCGTCTCCTCGGTCGGGCCGCAACGGACTTCAGGACCTGGGCGCGTCGGGAAGCCGCGGGACCCCTGGGGCACGGCAGGCTCGAAGGCTGAGCCGAGGACTCGTGGCGCTACGGAGCGCACGAACCACGTCGGCCCCGGCCGCGGCAGCGGTCGGGGCCGACGCCCGCCGAGCGGGCCCGCGCTCACCCCTCCGGCAGACACCCCGTCAGCTGGACCTCCGCCGCCGCCGCGCGCAGCGGTTCGCCCTCGCCGCCGAGCAGTTGCGCCACCTCGCCGGCGTCCGGCAGGCCGAGGCGGACGAAGATCCCGTGCGCCTCCAGCCAGCGGCAGCGGGCCTGCGGCTGCTGGCCGAGGTCGGCCAGGGTGCGGCCCAGCACCACCAGGGCCTGCGCCTGGTCGCGTTCGGCGCCCAGCTCCTCGCACAGGGCCAGCGCCTGGCGGGCGTGGTCCAGGGCCTGCTCCGGGCGGCCCAGCGAGCGCAGGCTGTCGGCCAGCCGGTAGCGGGCGTGGGCGGCGCGGACCTGGAGGCCGGCCGCCGTGGCAACGGCCAGGCACTCGCCGAACCAGGTGACCGCCTCCTCGTGGCGGTGCAGGCCGTGCAGCGCCAGGCCGAGCACGTAGAGCGTGTACGCCCGGCCGGGGTCGTCCTGGCGGGTGCGCAGTTCGGCCAGCACCTCGTGGCAGATCGTCACGGCCTCGGCGGCCCGGCCGCTACGTACCCGGGCCAGTGCGGCGTTCACCGTGGTCACCAGCGCGCCCGAGTGGTGGCCGAGTTCGCGGGCCAGCAGCAGGGCCTGGTCGAAGTGCTCGACCGCCTCGTCGTAGCGGCTGAGGAACTGGCAGACCAGGCCGAGGTCGTTCAGCGCCTGACGCAGGATCACCGTGTCCCCGGCCGTGCGGGAGGCGGCCACGGCCTGGCGGGCGGCCGCCTCGGCCTCCTCCAGCCGGGTGCCGGCCAGCGCCACGTTGCCGCGCAGGAAGTGCGCCCGGCCGGCCGCCCGGTGGTCGGTGCGGTGGGCCGCCGCCAGGGCCAGCACGTCTGCCGTGCCCGCCAGCCGGCGCCCCGGCGGGGCGAGGGCGAACGGGGTGAGGGCGATCAGCAGGTCGATCGCGGCGCGCAGCGGGTCGGGCGCACCCTCCGGGGCGGGCGCGGGGGCCTCGGCCACCGCCCAGGCGGCCACCTGGGCGGCCAGCGCGATCGCCCCCGGCACCTCCGCCTCGGCCCAGGCCCGGGCGTCGTCCGGCCCGCCGAGGCGCACGCCCTTGCTCCGGGCGGGGCCGAGCGCGCCGGCCGCCGGGTCGCCGGGGACGGCGTGCTGGAAGGCCGAGCAAGCGGTGGCGAGCAGGTGGTCAAGCAGCCGGTCGCGGGCGGCCGCGGTCGCGTCGGCCTCCTCGGGACGGCGGCGGGCGAAGACCCGCAGCAGGTCGTGGAAGCGGTAGCGGCCGGGGAACGGCGACTCCATCATCGCGACGTCGACCAGGGCCTCCAGCAGGTCCTCGGCGTCGTACTCGTCCAGGTCCAGCAGGGCGGCCGCGGCCTGCAGGCCGATGTCCGGCCCGTCCACCGAGGCGACCAGCCGGAACGCCCGGGCCTGAGCGGGCGTCAGCTGGCGGTGGCTCAGCTCGAAGGCGGCGGCCACCTCCAGGTCGCCGATCCGCAGCTCGTCGATCCGCCGGCGCTCGACCGCCAGTCGGCGGCCCAGCGTCTGCACCGTCCAGCTCGGCCGGGCGGCGAGGCGGGCCGCCACGATCCGCACCGCGAGCGGCAGGTGGCCGCAGAGCAGCAGCAGGTCCCGGGCGGCGGCCGGTTCGGCCGCCAGCCGCTCGGCGCCGATGGTGCGGCTGAGCAGTTCGAGCGCCTCGGCGGGCTCGAAGACGCCCAGGTCGGCCTGGACGGTCGCGGGCAGGCCGGACAGCCGGGTGCGGCCGGTGGCCAGCACGGCGCAGCCGACCGCGCCCGGCAGCAGCGGCCGGATCTGCGCGGTGTCGTGCACGTTGTCGAGCACCAGCAGCAGGCGCCGGCCGTCGACCACCGAGCGGAACAGCGCCGAGCGGGCGTCCAGCCCCTCCGGCACCGCGTCGGCCGGCACGCCGAGCGCCAGCAGGAAGCCGCTGAGCACGGCCTCCGGGTCGGCCGGGGTGGCGTCGGCGCCCCGCAGGTCGACGTAGAGCTGGCCGTCCGGGTAGGCCTCGCGGACCCGGTGGGCGACGTGCAGGGCCAGCGCGGTCTTGCCCACCCCGCCCATGCCGACCACGGTGGCGATCGCCAGCGCCTGCTGGCCCGGGGCGCCCAGCGGTTGTCCCAGCGCCCCGGCCAGCCGCTCGACCAGCACGCTGCGACCGGTGAAGTCCGCCGCGTCCGGCGGGAGTTGGGCGGGTCTAGGAGAGTGGGCGACGGCCTGGCCCGGTGTGCCGGGTGCGGCCGACGCGGCCGCGGGGCCAGGCGGGGCGTGCGACTCGGTCCGCGAACCGGTCTGCGGGTCGGCCTGCGCCCCGGCCCACGGCGCGGTCGGCTCCGCCGGGCGGGCGGTGGGCGGCGCGGGCGGGCGCGGGGCGGCGAGCGACGGGTCGCCCTCCAGGATCCGCTGGTGCAGCAGGTCCAGCTCCGCCCCGGGCTCCACCCCCAGCTCGGCCAGGAACAACTGGCGCACGCCCCGGTAGACCGCGAGCGCGTCCGCCGCCCGACCGGCCTGGTACAGCGCGCGCATCAGCAGCCCGTACGCCCGCTCGTCCAGCGGGTGCTCGGTGGTCAGCGAGGTCAGCTCCGGTATGCACCGGGAGAACCGACCCAGCGTCAGGTCCAGCGCGATCCGCTCCTCCAGCAGGGTCAGCCGCAGCTCCTGCAGGCGCTGGCGCTGGCGCTGCGCGAACGGGCCCGGGATGCCGGCCAGCGGCTCGCCCTGCCACAGCTCCAGCGCCTGGTTCAACAGGTCGCGCGCCTGCTGCGGCTCCCCGGCCGCCGCCGTCCGCTCGGCCTGCGCCGCCAGCTCCTCCGCCTGCGCGGCGTCCACGGCGTGCTTGGGCAGCACCAGCCGGTAGCCGTCCCCGACCGAGGTCAGCACGCTCGGCGCGTCCGGCTCCTCCCCGCGCAGCACCTTGCGCCACCGCCAGGCGTACGTGCGCACCGTCGTGGTCGCGGTGCTCGGCGGCTCCTCACCCCACAGGGCGTCGATCAGCTCCGTGGCGCTCGCGCCGTGTCCCGGCCGCAGCAGCAGCACCGCCAGCATCGCCTGCTGCTGGGGACTGCCCACCTTCAGCGCGGTGGTGCCGCGCTGAGCCCGCATCAGTCCCAGCACCGAGAACCGGAAATCACCCATCCCTGTACCTGCCCTGCCCGCCTCGTGTGCTCGCCCCCGCTCGCGCACGTGCTCGCCCCCCGATTGATCAGTGCCTATCAACCCACGGCACCCCGTGACCTGTCGAGAGAGCGCGTCGACCCTGTGTTGCTCCGGTGTTGATCGCCCGTCAGGACAATCACTGTGTGGCGAACGAAGTCCCGGCACGAACCGCCGGGCCCCGCCACGCTCCCCGGCCGCCCGGCCGCCGTCCGGGCGACCACCACGGCCCTCGGAGGCGGACGCCAGTGCAGCACCTAGATCCCGACGTCGACCTGCTCTACCGGCTGCTCGAAGTGGATCCGGCCGCCGGACCGGTCGAACTGCTGCGCCGCGCCCGCGGCGGCCGCCAACTGCCCTACCTGGTGCTCGCCGCGCTGGCCCGCGAGGGCACCCGGATGGGCGAGCACGCCCGGGCCGAACTGCACCGGGCCCGCGACCGGGCCGACTGTTACGCCCGGCTCGCCCGCGACCTCGCCGACGCCACCGGGGTGCGCCCGATCCGCGACCTCCCGCTGGCCGGCTACTACCCGCCCGACCTGCCCCGCCCGGTGGGCGAGCTCACCCTGGTCAGCCCCACCGAGGCCGCGCTCTGGCAGGCCGTCAGCCGGCTGGTCGCCGAACACCCGGTGGAGTCCGTCGAGGTCACCCTGCTCGGCGAGCGGCCCCGGCACACCGCCGTCACCCTGCGCTGGCCGGCCGCCGACCCGCTGCTCGACCCCTGGTACCAGGTGCGGCTCGCCACCGCCGCGCTCACCGGCGACCCCGCCGAGGTCCCGGTCCGCCCCTTCCTGGCCGCCGACGACCACGTCGAATGCCTGATCGCACTCGCCGAGGAGGGGCTCGGGCGCGGCTTCCGCCCCGGCGACGTGCTCGACGTCGCCCAGCTGACCGGCCAGCCCTTCGACGCCGCCGAGACCGCCGCCGTGGTCGCCGCCTACCGGCTCGCCCCCGAGGCCGCCGCACTGCTCGACCTGACCGCCGAGCACCTGCCGCTCGGCCCCCTGCACGGCGTGCGCACCCTGCTTGAGGCCGAGGTCGCCCCCGAACTCGAACGCCGCCGCACCGCCGCCCGGCCCCTGCGCCCGCGCCACGGCGCCCTGCTGCGCCGCACCGCCATCCGCCACCACTGGGACGAAGCCCAGCTGCTCCCCGCCGGAACCGCCACCCTGCTGCTGACCCCCGTCGCCGACTACCTGCTCACCCCCGACGGCACCCGCCCCACCCCGGCCGAACGCACCGCCGCCCTCGCCGCCCTGCGCACCTGGGACGCCACCACGGCCGACGGCACCCCCGACCCGGTCGGCACCGGCCTGCCGGAGCCGCGCCACGGCTGAGCGCTCCGCCCCACCCGCCCTTGATCCCACGGCCCGGCCGGGCCCATGCTGACGCGGTGCCCGACGACCTTCCGCTGCTGCTCCTGGACATTGACGGCGTGTTGAACCCGTTCGCCGCCGCCGCCTGCCCGCCCGGCTTCCGCGAGTACCGGTTCTTCCTCGGCGAGGACCCGGTGCGGCTCAACCGCGCGCACGGGCCCTGGCTCGCCGCCCTCGCCGGATCCTTCGAGCTCGTCTGGGCGACCGGCTGGGAGGAGGAGGCGAACCGCCTCGTCGCGCCGGTGCTCGGGCTGCCGCGCCTGCCGGTGATCACCTTCCCGCCGAAGCCCTTCGCCCCCTCGGCCAAGGTCCCCGCCGTGGCCGCCCACGTCGGGGACCGCCCGGCCGCCTGGATCGACGACGCCTTGACCCCGCAGGCCCACACCTGGGCCGCCGCCCGCCGGGCCGACACGCTGCTGCTCGGGGCCGACCCGGCCGTCGGCCTCACCCGGGCCATGGTGCACCGGCTGACGGCCTGGTCGGAACCCGCCGGCGCCTGACGGACCGTGGGCTCAGCCCTCGCCGTCCGCAACGGCGTTGAAGCCCCGGTCCTCGACCACCGGGAACGCCCGCTCCGCGGCGGCCCACCACGCGTCGATCCCCTCGTGGGAGGACCTGATCGCGCTGATCAGCTCCAGGACGGCCGCCAGCTTCCGCCCCCCGACGTTCCGGCGCAGCTCCTCTACCGACACCTCCTGGTAGGTCATGCCCAACTGCCACCAGAACCGCATGAGGTAGCGGCACTCCTGCGGCTCCCGGTCATCCGCCAGACGGTCGTGCACCACCCGTCGGACGCGCCGCCGCTGCTCGTCATCGCGGAAGCCGTGCGGCAGGTCGGTCAGGGGCGCGTCGGAGGTGGGCACGGCGGTCATTGTCGTGCGACCGGTGACGCTGTGTCATCCGGGTTTCGGGGAGCCCGCCGCCCACAGCAGGCCGGGCGGCCGTGTGCACGAGCTCGGTACCATACGACACGTCATCAATCGGGGGGATGGTCGGACATGAAGGTGCTCGTACTCGGTGGCACCCGCTTCATCGGGCGCGCCGTGGTCGACGCGCTGGTCGACGACCACCGGGTCACCGTGCTCAACCGGGGCACCCGCCCGCCCGCCGACCCGCGGGTCGCCCAGCTGCGGGCCGACCGGAACGAGCCCGCGCAGGTGGCCGCCGCGCTGCGCGGGTCGGGCGGCGGGTTCGAGGCGGTCGTCGACGTGTCGGGGCTGGAAGCGGGCCAGGTGCGGGGCGTCCTCGACGCGCTGCCGCCCGGCGCCGCGCCGCGCTACGTCTTCGTCAGCTCGGCCGCCGTCTACCGGCGCCCGCCCGGTGCCGGGCCCGCCCGGGAGGACGAACCCGCCCCGGGCGACCCGGTGTGGGGCGAGTACGGGACGGACAAGGCGGCCTGTGAGCGACTGCTCGCCGAGCGGTGCGCCGGGCCGCTCACCGTGCTGCGCCCGCCCTACGTCTACGGTCCGCGCAACACCGAGCAGCGCGAGCAGTTCCTGTGGGCGCGGATGCTCGCCGGCCGGCCGGTGTTCGTGCCGGGCGCGGGGGAGAGCCGGGTGCAGTTCTGCCACGCCGAGGACCTGGCCCGCACCGTCCGCGCCGCCTGCACCGGCGAGCTCGCGGCCGGCACCTACAACGTCGGCGAGGGGCGGGACCACAGCTTCCTGGAGTACCTGGACCTGCTCGCCACGGTCGCCGGCGTCACCCCCGACCTGGTTCCGGCCCCCGACCAGCAGGTCCCGGCCCGCGAGTACTTCCCGTTCCGCCGGCTGGACCTGACGCTCGACACGGCCCGGCTGACCGCTGCCGGGCACCCGGTGGAGCGGGAGCTGGCCGCCGGCCTGGCCGGGACCCTGGACTGGTTCCGCGCCCACGGTGGGCTCGACGACCGCCCGACGCCCCGGGAGCTGTCCTGGCGCGCGGCGCCCGTTCGTCAGGCGCCGAGCGGGGCCGCCGTCCAACTGGCCAGCAGGCGCACGGCGTCGGCGGTCGGCGAGCCCGGCTCGACGTTGTAGACGCACAGCGTCTGGTCCGGGTCGCCCGGGACCTGGAAGGACTCGTAGGCGAAGTGCAGTTCGCCGACCTCCGGGTGCAGGTAGGACTTGGCGCCGTGGGTGCGGCGCAGCACCTTGTGGTCGTTCCACCAGCCGGTGAACTCGGGGCAGCGCAGGGTCAGTTCGCCGACCAGCTCGGCCAGTCGGCGGTCGGTCGGGTAGCGGCCGGCCTCCAGCCGCAGGATCGCCACCGTCTCCGCCGCGCGCAGCTCCCAGTCGAGGACCCGCTCGCGGGCGGCCGGGTCGAGCAGGTAGAAGCGGGCCACGTTGCGCTGGGTGGCCGGCAGCGCGTCGAAGTCGGTCAGCACCTCGCGGGCCAGGCGGTTGGCGGCCAGCACGTCGGTGCGCCGGCCGAGCACGAGGGCCGGCACGTGCTCCAGGGTCTGCAGCATCAAGTGCAGCCCCGGCCGCACTCGTTGCGGCGCGGCCGGGCTCTGCCGGGCCCGGCCCGGGCGGGCCAGCAGGTCGTCCAGGTGCTCGCGCTCGTCCGGGCTCAGCCGCAGCGCGCCGGCCAGCGCCTCCACCACCTCGGGGGAGGGGCGGCCGGACCGGCCCTGCTCCAGCCGGGTGTAGTACTCGGTGCTCACCCCGGCCAGCCGGGCCACCTCGTCGCGGCGCAGCCCGGGCACCCGGCGGGCCCGCCCGCCGGCCGGCAGTCCCGCCTGCTCGGGGGTGATCCGCGCCCGGCGGGTGCGGAGGAAGTCGGCCAACTCGCTGCTACGGTCCATGGGTCCATTGTCGGGCAGCCAGCCGGTGCGCCGGGGCCCGGAGGGTGACCCTGCCAGTACCTGTCTCGGGCGGGCCCGTTACGGCCCTTCCGGGGCCGCCGGGCGGTGGTGTGATGGTTCCACGGCCGACGGAGCGTCAGCCGGACGGAACGTCAACCACCGTGAATACCACACACCCGAGGTGCATCCGCATGTCCCAGTACACCCCTGCCCTGCCGCTCACCGGCCGCGTCGCCGTCGTCACCGGCGCCTCCAGCGGGCTCGGCGAGGCCACCGCCGAGAAGCTGGCCGCGCTCGGCGCCCAGGTCGCCCTGCTGGCCCGGCGCGCCGACCGGCTGGACGAGCTGGCCGCCCGGATCCGCAAGGACGGCGGCACCGCGCTGGCGATCGCCGTGGACGTCACCGACGTCGCCGCGGTGCGCGCCGCCGCCGACCGGGTCCAGGCCGAACTCGGCACCGCCGACCTGCTCTTCAACAACGCCGGGGTGATGCTCCCGTCGCCGGTCGAGGAGTCGGCCACCGCCGTGTGGCAGCAGCAGATCGACCTCAACATCTCCGGCCTGATGAACGTGATCGGCGCCTTCACCCCGCAGTTGGTGGCGGCCGCGGCCGAGCGCGGCGTGGCCGACCTGATCAACACCTCCTCGATCGCGGCGCAGAACATCTTCCCCACCTTCGCCGTCTACTCCGCGTCGAAGGCCTACGTCAGCCACCTCTCCCGCCACCTGCGCGCGGAGTTGGGCGCGAAGAACGTCCGGGTCTCGGCGATCGAGCCGGGCATCGTCGCCACCGAACTCCAGAGCCACGTCACCGACCCGGGTGCCCGGGAGTGGCTGGCGGAGTCCAAGCAGACGATGGAGTGGCTGACCCCGCAGGACGTCGCCGAGACGATCGGCTTCCTGGCCGCGCTGCCGCCCCGGGTCAACCTTCAGCAGGTCACCATCATGCCGACCGGCCAGGCGAGTTGACCCGCCGTCCGGGCTCGCCCAGCGCGCGCAGCGCCCGCTCGGTGGGCGAGCCGGGGTCGGCCGTGATCAGCACGACCTCCTGGTCGTCCTCGGGCACCAGCAGGACGTCGCAGTTCAGCCGCAGCCGGCCGGCCGTCGGGTGGTCGACGGTCTTCGTGCGGTGCCCGGGGGCGTGCACCGGGTGAGCTTGCCAGAGCTGCCGGAACTCCTCGCTGCCGGAGTGCAGTTCGGCCAGCAGGGCGGTCAGCCGGGGGTCGTGCGGGTAGCGGTCGGCGGACCGGCGCAGCCGCGCCACCACCACGTGCCCGAACTCCTCGGTGCCGGAGCTCGCGGGCAGCCGCCACTGCTCCAGGAAGCGGCGCCGGGCCAGGTTCGCCGTCCCGCGGCCGAGGTCGGCGCCGAGCAGCGCCCGGGCCAGCGGGTTCCAGGCGACCACGCCGTACGCCGCGTCCGTGACGATGGCGGCGGTCTGCGGCAGCCGTTCCAGCATCCGGGCCACCTGCGGGCGCACCCGCCGGACGGCGCTCGGCGCGGGCGGCGCGGTCGACCCGGCCAGCCGGAACAGGTGGCCGCGCTCGGCCGGGGTCAGGCGCAGCACCTCGGCCAGCGCGTCCAGGATCCGGTCCGAGGGGCGCGGCCCCCGGGCCTGCTCCAGCCGGGTGTAGTAGTCGACCGACATGTGGGCGAGCTCCGCGACCTCCTCGCGGCGCAGGCCCGGCGTGCGGCGCAGGGTGCCCGCCACCGCCAACCCCGCCGCCTCCGGGCGCAGTCCCGCCCGCCGCTCCCGCAGGAAGCGGGCCAGTTCCTGCCGCGCCATGACCACCTCCGGCCGCTGCCTGGTACGGACTGTCCCTGGCAGGGCGCCAGCCGCCGGGGGACCGTGGTTGCCATGAACGATCGCACAGCTCTGGTCACCGGAGCCAACAAAGGCATCGGCAAGCACATCGCCCGGCTGCTCGCGGCCGAGGGCTTCACCGTGTACGTGGGATCCCGCGACGCCGGGCGCGGACGGCAGGCGGTCGAGGAGATCGGCGCCGGCGCCCGGCCGCTGCTCCTCGACGTGACGGATCCCGGGAGCGTCGCCCGGGCCGCGGTCCAACTGGACCGGCTGGACGTGCTGGTCAACAACGCCGGCATCTCCCCGTCGCTCGGCGCGCCGGGCGAGACGCCCGTCGAGGAGTACCGCCGCACCTACGAGACCAACGTGTTCGGGGTGGTCGCGGTGACCGACGCCTTCCTGCCCGCCCTGCGCCGCTCCCCGCACCCGCGCATCGTCAACGTCTCCAGCGGCACCTCCTCGCTGACCTGGAGCACCAACCCCAACCCCCAGTTCACCCCGGGCAGCGGCGGCCTGGTCGCCTACCGGTCCTCCAAGGCCGCCCTCAACGCCCTCACCGTGCTGTACGCCCAGACGCTGGCCGGGGACGGCGTCAAGGTCAACGCGCTCGCCCCCGGCCTGCGGGCCACCGATCTCAACGCCCGGGCCGCCGCGGCCGGCGGCGACCCGGCCGAGGCCGCGCGGGGCGCCGTGCGCCTGGCGCTGCTGCCGGACGACGGCCCCACCGGCGGCTTCTTCTCCTGGGACGGCACGCCCGTGCCCTGGTGACGGGGCGTCAGCGGCCCGCGAACACCTCGACGGTGGGCACGAAGGCGGCCGCGTCCTGGAACAGGAAGGCGTGGCCGGCGTCCGGGTAGAGCACCAGGCGGGCCCCGTGCACGGCGTCGCGCAGCTGGTGGTCGTTGGCGCTCGGGTCGAGCTGGTCCTCGGCGCCGTCGGCCACCAGGGTGGGGGCGTGGATCCGCCCGAGCCGGCGGCCGGCCGGGTCCTGGCCCGCCATCCACTCGTGCAGCGCCGTGTCCTGGGCCGACTTGACGGCGGCGGAGGCCCCGTAGAAGTGCGGGTAGCGCGAGACGTCCGTCAGGTAGGCCAGGGCCGCCGAGCCCTGGTCCGCCGGGAAGAGCACCGCCATCCGCACGGCCGGGATCGGGCTGTCCAGCGCGGCCGCGGCGGCGGGCGGGACGGGCAGCGCCGCCCCGGTGCCGGACTGGGTGGCGGCCAGCACCAGGCGGCCCACCTGGCCGGGGTGGCGGACGGCGAGCGCCTGGGCGACCATCCCGCCCAGCGACCAGCCGAGCACGGTCGGCCGGCGCAGGTGCAGGGCGGCGATCAGCGCGCTGGTCTGGTCGGCCATGCCGGGCACGGTCAGCGGCCCGGCCGGGGCGGCCGTGGCACCGATGCCCGCGTTGTCGAAGACCACCACCCGGTGGTGCGCCGCCAGCCCGTCCACGAAGCCCGGCGCCCAGCCGTCCATCGACATGCCCCGCCCGGCGATCAGCAGGATTGGGCTGCCCTCGCCCACCTCGCGGTAGCCGACGTCGCCGTGCGCCGTGTGCGCGACCAGCGTGGGCGCGCCGAGGATGTCCGGGGTCGGCGGCGCGCCGACCGCTGCCGCCGACCCGGTGGCCGCCAGGGCCACCGCCGCGCCGACCGCGGTGCTCACCGCCACCCGGACGGTCCGGGCCCACCCGCCGCGCTGTCGTGCCGTTCGTCCGGACATGTCCGGTCCCCCTCGATCGGATCTGAGTTCCTGTCAGCGCCCTTTGTACTGCATGGAGATGAGACCCCGGAGCCGGGTGGCTCACCAGGGGAGCAGCGGATGGGTGACCGCCAGCAGGAGCAGCCCGAGCGAGGCGGCGGAGAACGGCACGATCCGGCGCGGGCTGATCGCGGTGAAGGCCAGGTGGGTCGGCACGGCCAGCAGCACGGTGGCGGCGGCCGGGAGCAGACCCAGCGCGCCCAGGCCCAGGGTGACCTCGGTCGCGGCGGTGGCGACGGCCGCCGCCCGGCAGCCGGCCTGGAACGCGGGGGCGGCCAGCAGCACGGCGAGCTGGGGCAGGCGCGGCAGCGGGAGGAACTCGCGGCTGCCCGCGGCGGCCTGCCAGGAGTTGTAGGCGATGTTGTCCGCGATCACCCCGCCGCGCATGAAGTGCGGCGAGCGGAGCTTGCGGATCCCCGCCACCAGGTACATCTGCGCGGCGAAGAACGAGGCGGCGGCCCCGACCGGCGCCGCCCGCGGCGCGCCCGTCGCCAGCACGGTGACCTGGCGCAGGCCGAGCACGGCGAGCAGGACCAGCAGGCACACGCTGGTGTAGCGGGGCGCCCGGTCGCCCAGGACCACGGCGGCGGCCAGCGCGCAGCAGAGCAGCGTGAGGGCGCCGCTCCAGCGCGGCGACGGCAGCCCGGCCGCGAGCAGCAGTGCGGCGGCGGCGGCCGCCTCGGCGAGCGCGCGGCGGCGCCTGGCGGCCAGCGCGGCGGGCCCGGTCCAGCCCCGGCCGAGGCGGTAGACGCCCGCGCGGGCGTAGTCGCGGCGGACGGCCCGGTCGTCCAGCAGGACCAGGGCGGCCTGCCAACCGAGGGCGAGCACCAGGCAGCCGGTCGCCGCGGCGGCGGCCGTCGCGGCGGACGGGCCGGCCAGGCCGAACGAGCTGGTCAGGGCGGCCGGGCCGGTCACTGCAGCTCCTCGGCCGCCGCGATCAGCCGCTCCCGGCCAGCGCCCGGGGCCAGCGGCGCCGCGTACAACCGCCCGTCGGGGCCGCCCTGGTAGCGGACCCGCCAACTGCCCGTCGAGCCGATGATCAGACCGTCGAACGGCAGCGGCGGCTCCGTGGCGCGCAGCAGGCGGTTGAGCTCCGCGACGGTGAGCAGGTGGCCCTCGGGGGCCAGCCCGAGCTCCCGGTGGCGCACCGCCCGCCGCCGGCCGTCCGGCCCGCCGGTGGTCCACAGGTAGCCCTTGGAGGAGCCGGAGTACATGCCCCAGGCGAACGGCCGGTGCGGGGCCCGCCGCACGCCCCAGCCGACGAACAGTGCGAGCGCCACCAGCGCGATGACTTCGAGCACCACGGTGCGTCCCCTTCCGGTGCGGGCGGATCAGGCGTGCCGGTAGACCGGGACGTGGTAGGCGCAGCCGTCCTGGAACGGCGTGCCGGCCCAGCTGCCGTAGCGCCGGTGCAGCCGCAGCCCGGCCAGTCGGGCCATCAGGTCCAGCTCGCCGGACCCGGCGTAGCGGAACCGGACGTGAACGTGGTTCAGGTCCGGCCCGTCGGCGATCAGGTAGTGCGACTCGTAGCGCTGCTCGGCCCGGTCCACCCGCCGGTGCCGCACCACCAGCGAGCCGTCGGCGGTCGGCAGCACCTGGCCGGCGGCGGACTGCGGCGCGCACAGCGTCTCCGGCAGCAGCGCGTCGAAGACGAACGAGCCGCCCGGCGCGAGCCGCGCCGCGACCGCTGCGAAGCAGCGCAACTGCGCCTCCTGGGTGGGGAGTTCGAAGAAGGTGCCGCCGGCCAGGTAGACCAGCGAGTAGCGGACACCGGGCGGCAGGTCGGTGAAGTCGCCGATGGTCAGGGCGATCCGCTCGCCGCCCGGGCGGGAGCGCAGCTCGGCGGCCATCTCCGGCGAGCCGTCCACGCCGTGCACCTCCAGGCCGCGCGCGGCCAGCGGCAACGCGACCCGGCCGGTGCCGGGCCCGAGCTCCAGCACGGGCCCGGCACCGGCGAGTTCGGCGAGCAGGGCGACGGTGTCGGCGGTGGGGGCCGCGTGGCCGAACCAGTCGTCGTAGCGGGCGGCGAACCGGGCGGCGTACGAGTCCGCCCGGCGATCGGAGGCCGGGGTGGTCGGGGGCGGGGTGGCGGCGTCGACGGACATCTCGGGCTCCTTGCGGGTGGGGGCGCTCAACCCAACGGGTGGGGCAGGCGAGTCCGGGCACCGGACGGCGCCCGGTGCGCGCGCTCGTCGCTCGGCAGGCGGCGGGCGCCCGGGGCGACCAGCCGCACCACGGCGGCGTCCGCGCCGGGGACACCGGGGGAGGTGGTGTCGACCAGCACCGCCGGGTGGCCGGTGAGGCCGGCCAGGACCTCGGCCGGGTCGGCGGGCCGCTGCCCGGTCGGGCGCGGTGTCGCGGCGGTGCGGGCTCCGTCGAGCAGGCGGGCCAGGCTGTCCTGGCGGTGGTAGGCGTGCAGGGCGTGTTCCAGTGGACCGTCCGGCGGGGCGCCGCCGGCCGACCGCAGCCGCTGCCAGGCGGTGCGGGCGGCGGCGGTGCCCAGGCTCCAGCGCACCATCAGCGCCTCGTGGCAGGCGGCCCGCGCCGCGTCCCACAGCGCGCCCCCGGTGTCGGCGCGGGCGCCGAAGGTCTGCCCGGTGCCGTCCGGCGCGTGCAGACAGGCCAGCACGCACGCGGTGCTGGCGGGCCCGGGCAGCAGCAGGAAGGTGGCCCGCAGACCGAGCGCCGCCAGCACCCCGCGCAGCACCGGCGGCAGCGCGAACTCGGCCCGCTCGCACGGCCCGTCGGCGTACCAGGCGTGCCACAGCAGGTGACGCTCCAACACCTCCAGGGCGGCGTGCCGGGCCGCCTCGGGGCGGGTGCGGTGAGCGGCAAGGCCGGTGGAGCCCGGGCGCAGCGGGGCGGCGCAGCCGGGCGGCGGGCGGTGGGCCAGGTAGGCGGCGCAGGCCGGGACCAGCACCTCGCGGCCGTCGTCGAGCGACTCGCCGGGCACCCAGAGCAGCTCGGCCGACCGCAAATCGGCTGCCGTGTCGCGGAGTTCGGGCCAGGCGAGCGGGTCGAGGGCGGGGCGGCCACGGCGCCGGAGCTGCTGGTAGCCGCCCGTCACGCTGCCGCGCCCGCCGGCCTCGGCGCACCGGCCCGCGAGTACGTTGCCGACGCGTTCGGCGAGCTCGCCACGGGCGCGCACCGCCACCTCGGCGGGGTCGGTGCCGGCGGCGGAGCCGATCAGCACGGGCTCGCCGTTGGCCGCGTCGCTCGCCGAGAAGGTGCGGGAGCGGGCGGCGGTGCGGGCGAACAGCAGGGCAGGGGCGGCGGGGAACGGCGCGAAGGTCTGCACCGGCCAGTGCGGTTCGGTGTCCGCGAGCCGGGTGGTCATCGCCGGGTCCGTTCGAGGTCGGCCCGTTCGTGGTCGGCCCGTTCGAGGAGCGTGCGCGCCTGCGCGGCCGTCGAGCGGCCGGCGTCGGTGAGCGCCTCGCGGTGGTCCTCCAGGGTGGCGCAGCCCGCCAGGCCCTGGGCGGTCAGCAGGGCGTGCCGGGCCTCGGCCGCGGCCCGGCCGCCGTTCAGCGCGGCGGGCGGCGCGGCCAGCAGCCGTCGGTAGAGCAGCACGCTCCGGGCGAGCACCACGACCTGCTGGAACAGGCCGGCCAACGGGCGCGGGTCGGCGCGCAGCGGGGTGCGCAGCAGGTCGGTGGGCGCGCCGGAGAGGAAGGGCGTGGTCACGGCGGCGGCGTTGCACCGCGTGTGCGTGCCCTCGTGCACCAGCGCCTCGACCAGCGGCAGCGGCGCGGGCAGCGCGCCGTCCGCCGGTTCGGGCAGCACCCGGTCGGCGTTGACGAAGACCACGCCGTGCACGGTGAAGTCGGTGAACCCCGCGATGCCCCAGCCGTCCAGCAGCGCCACCTGCCGCACCACGGTCGCGACCTCGGCGAGCATCTCCGGCCAGACCTCGCCGAGCAGCCGCTCCGCCCGGTCGAAGGCCCGGCGGTGGCGGGGGTTCCAGGGTGCGACGGTGAGCGCGGCGAGTTCGGCGGCGCGCTCGGGGCGCGGCGGGAGGCCGGCCCGGGCCCGGTCCAGGCTCTCCAGCAGGTGCCGCTCGGCGGGCGGGAGGTCGACCGGCCAGCGCGCCTCGCCGGTGCGCCGGGCGGCGCGCGCGGCGCTGGCCCGGGCGTCGGCGTCGACGCCGCGCAGCTCCTCGGCCAGTTGCCGATCGGGCTGCCCACCACTTGTCTGACGGTGTGTCAGGCGCTGGGCCCGGTGGGCGGCGGCGTGGTAGCCGGGGTAGCCGAGCGCGGTCTCGGCGGGCAGGTCGGCCTCGGGGAGCACCCGGGACAGGCCGGCCCGGACCAGCCGGGCGACGGTTCGCCCGTCCTGCTCGGCGGCGCGTGCATCTGGTGTGACCAGCACCTGGTCCACCTCCCATCGCGGTGGCGGGGCATGCGTGCGGGGCCGGACCGTGGTCCGGCCCCGCAGTCCGGGCGGGCGCCCGGACGGAGTTGCGGACGGCGTCGGTCAGTCGGGGACGTCGACCATCAGGGCGAACTCGGGGAGGTCCTCGTCCTTCACGGGCTCCAGGTCTTCGGGCTCGACTTCGGTGGTTTCGCGGATGTCTTCCATGGCTCCTCCTGGTCGTCGCGGCCGTTGCCGATGTGCACGGGCGGACGGTCTCGCACGGACGGCGGGGCGTCGCGCGCCGCAGTTCCCACGATGGGACGCGGTGCCAGGCGGTGCAGGTGCGGCGGGGGTGCGCGGGGCGTGGCCGGCGGGCGCGGCGTGGGCGCCGGACCCGCCCGAGTGTCCGTCAGACACCATGCCGTGCGGTTGATGTGACGGATCATCCGGTGAGCTTGCGGAGGGTTCGCCCGGACGGCCGGGACGGACGGTCACCGCAGGGATGAGCGCCGTGGTCGGCCGGGGTGCTCCATTCAGGTGGCTTCGTCCCGGCGGGTGGATCCCAACGTCGAAACCGGGTGCCGTCAGCGGGCGGCGGCGGCCGCGTAGAGGGCGCGGATCAGGGGGGCGTTCTCCGGCGCGGCCGCGGCGGGGGAGGGGGTGCGCCGGCGGGTGTAGCCGTAGGCGATGCCGTTGCGCGGGTCGGCGAAGGCCTGCTGGCCGCCCGCGCCGCTGTGGCCGAACGAGCCCTGGCCCAGTTGCGGGTAGTACTCGGCGGTGGCGTGGAAGCCGATGGTGAAGGCCTTGCGCTCGCCGAGCACCAGGTCGTGGCCGAGGGACTGGACCTGCCCGGCCAGCGCCAGGGTGCGCGGGGCCAGCAGCGGTTCCGCGCCGTCCACCGGGCCGCTCGCCACCGCGTACATCCGGGCCAGGCCGCGCGCCGAGGCGACCCCGCCGAACGAGGCGGTGCCCAGGGTCCGCACCAGCTGGTGGTTGGGCAGCTCCCAGACCGCGGGGTTGCCCGGGTGGTGGCGGTTGAAGGCGATCCCGTTGAGGCTGTTCGGGCCGCTCGCGTCGGCGGTTGCGGCCGTGGCTGCCGGGGTGGCCGCCGCCGGCTGGGCGGTCAGGAAGCGGGGCTCGTCCTCGGGGGACAGGCCGAGGTGGAAGTCGACGCCGTACCGGTCGCGCACGCGCTCGGCGAACAGCTGCTGGACGGTGCGCCCCGTGGCCCGGCGCACCACCTCCGCGCTGAGCGCACCCATGACCAGCGCGTGGTAGCCGAACGCGGCGCCCGGCCGCCAGTACGGGCGCTGCGCGCCGAGCCGCTCGGCGACGATCCGGTCGTCGGCGAGCTCCTCGGCGGTGAAGCCCGCGTCCGCCCCGACCAGGCCGGCCCGGTGCGCCAGCAGCTCGCGCAGGGTCAGCCCGCCCTTGCCCGCCACCGCGAACCGCGGCCAGTAGTGGCTGACCGGCCGCTCCAGGTCCAGCACGCCGTCCTGCACCAGCGAGGCGACCACCAGGTGGGTGGCGCCCTTGGCGGTGGAGTAGGCGCCGAGCAGCGAGTCCGGTCCCAGGCCCGGTCCGGTCCACAGGTCCACCACCAGCTCCCCGTGCCGGTAGGCCGCGAGCTGCGCCGCGTGCTCGCCGCCCTCGCCGCCCTCGGCGGCCGCGACGGCGGCGAACTGCGCGCGCACCGCCTCGAACCCCTCGGCCACCGTGCCCCGTACCGCGTTCTCGTTCGACATCGCCGTCTCCGTCCGCTTCGACCGGTCCTGTTCCGCAGGCGCACCAGCACCGTAACATCTTTAGTGACCAGTGGTCACTAAATGGCTCGCGGCGGCGGGGCGTCCGGCCGGCGGGGGCGGGTCCGTATAGTCCTGGCCATGACCGACGCCCCGACCGCCCGGCCGCGCCGGGGCCGCCCCGCGCAGCTCAGCCGCGAGCTGATCGTCGACGCCGCCGTCTCGGCCGGGAGCCTCGACGCGCTGACCATGCGCGAGCTCGCCACCCGCCTCGGGGTCAGCCACGCCGCGCTCTACCGCTGGGTCAAGAACCGCTACGAGCTGGTCGACACGGTCAACGAGGTGATGGTCGAGCGGGTCCTTCCCAGCGACCCGCCGCAGGCCGGGCAGTGGCGGCCCTGGCTGGCCCGGCTCGCCTGGGGCATGCACGACCGGTTCCTCGCGCTGCCCGGCTACGCCACCCGGCTGGCCCGGCCGCACCGGCACACCGGCCAGGCCCTCGGCCGGCTGCGCGGGGGCGTGATCGCCGCCTTCGTCGACGCCGGGGTGGCGCCCGAGCTGGCCGAGCAGAGCTGGTACGTCTTCATCACCTCGGTGGTCGGCTGGCTCGCCGTCCAGGAGCAGCCGCTGGAGCTCGGTGGGAGCGCCCCCCGCTTCGACCTGTTCCTGGACACCCTGCTGCGCGGCCTGCCCGCCCGGGAACCGGGTACCGCGCGGCCCTGACCCGCCGGCCGCCGGTTGGGGCGGCCCGGCGAAAAGATCTCGAACGGGTGCGACCAAACCCGCGGCCCACCGCGTCCTTGTTGGTGGAGCGGCGCGAGAGCCGCCGGCCCGCCCCCTGCACGGGGTGGGTCCCGTCCGGCGATGGAGTACGAGACCTTGCGGTTGCAGGCCCCTGCCCCCACACCCCGGCCCTCGGCGTCGCGCATCCGCCGCCATGTCGTGTCCACGGCGCTCCGGTGTCCCTCGGCGTCCCCGCGGGACAGAGTCCGCAGACCCGCCGCCCGGCGCTGACCCCACTCGCCGGGGCGGAGGGCATTTCTCCGCTTTGATGCTTCGTCAGCGAACACTTGGCATGTTCCGGCGTGAATTCCGGTGGACTTCCGGTGCCCCTGCGCTGCCCTTTCGGGCGTTGACATTCCGTCGACGGCGCTTCTAGGTTGAAATGGTCGCACCGCAGCTGACGCCGCGTCACATAGGGAACCACTACCGAACTTTGCGCGTCCCTCACGGGGAATGCGAGACCTCCGGGCCGAGTTCCGCCGGTGCCGGTGATCCAACGGCTCATCCAATAGCGAAGTCCGGTCGCCGACCGGCGAGTTCCGCATGCCCGCCAGCAGAAACAGAAAAGGTGAACCATGGCCAATCCGTTCGAGAACGACGACGCCGAGTACCTCGTCCTGGTCAACGACGAGGGGCAGCACTCGCTCTGGCCCGCCCGGATCGAGGTGCCGGCCGGCTGGGCCGAGCGGTTCGGCCCGGCCGCCCGCCCGGCCTGCCTGGCCCACGTCGAGGAGCAGTGGACCGACATGCGCCCGCTCAGCCTGGTCCGCGCGATGGACGCCACGTCCTGACGGACCCGCGCTCCTGACCACGGAGCGCACGAACGGGGGGTTGTCGATCCACATGGGGGGAGAGAACGTCATGCCTGCGCACGAGACGGCCGAATCGGCCCCGGTGCCGCTTTCCCGGGCACAACACGGAATCTGGCTGGCCCAACAGCTCGATCCGGCCAGCAGCGCCTACAACGTGGCCCAGTACACCGACATCCGGGGCCCGCTGTCGCTCCCGGTGCTCGACCGGGCGGTGCGCCGGATCGTCGGCGAGGTCGAGATCGCGCACGTGCGGCTGGTGCCGGACGGCGACAGCGCGCTGCAACTGCGCGACGGCGAACCGGTGCTGCCGCTGCGCACCGTCGACCTCAGCGGTGAGCTGCTGCCCCGCGAGGCCGCCGAGCAGTGGATGCGCGAGGCCGTCGAGCGGCCGGTCGACCTGCTGGTCGGGCCGCTGTTCAGCACCGCCGTGCTCCGGCTCGCGCCCGACTGGCACTTCCTCTACGTGAGCGGCCACCACATCGTCACCGACGGGTTCAGCGGCTCCCTGGTGAGCGCCCGGATCGCCGAGCTCTACACCGCGCTGGAGCGCGGCGAGGAGCCCGCCGCGCACGGCTTCGGCACCCTCGCCCAGCTGCTGGAACAGGACGCCGCCTACCGGAGCTCGGACCGGTTCGAGGCGGACCGGGCCTACTGGCAGGCGCAGTTGGCCGACCTGCCGCGGCCCGCCACGCTCTCCGGCCGGCCGGCCGGCCCGGCCTCGGGCGCCACCCGCCGCACCGGCCGGATCGGCCCCGCGCAGACCGCCGCCGTGCACGCCGCCGCCCGCCGCGCCAGGACCGCCCTGCCCGCGCTCGCCGTCGCCGCCGTCGCCGCCTACACCCAGCGGATGACCGGCGAGTCGGACGTGGTGCTCGGCCTGCCGGTGACCGCGCGCGGCACCGCCGCGCTGCGCGCCGTGCCCGGCATGGTGTCCAACATCGTGCCGCTGCGCCTGAGAGTCGCCCCCGGCCTGAGCTGGACCGAGCTGGCCCGGCTGGCCTCGGCCGAGATGAAGCAGGCGCTGCGCCACCAGCGCTACCTGCTCCAGGACATGCGCGCCGACCTGGCGCCCGGTCAGGCGGCAGGCCGCACCGAGGCCCTGTTCGGCGCCCAGGTGAACATCCTGCCGGCCGGCAGCGGACTGCGGTTCGGCGCCGCCACCGGCACCCAGATCTACCTGGCCGGACCGGTCGACGACCTGTCGGTGGTGCTCCAGGACCACGGCGCCGAGGGCCTGATGCTGGAGGTCGAGGCCAACGCCGCGCGCTACGGCGCCGACGAGGTGGCCGGCCACCAGCAGCGGCTGGCCGGCTTCCTGTGCGCGGCCGCCGCCGACCCCGACCGCCCGGTGGCCCGCACCGAACTGCTCACCCCGGGCGAGCGCCGCTGGGTGCTGGACCGCGGCCGGGCCGCCGCGCACCGCGAGGACCCCACCGCGACCACCCTCACCGAGCGGTTCGCCGCCCAGGTGGCCCGCACGCCCGAGGCGACCGCGCTCAGCTGCGACGGCCTGCGGTTCGGCTACCGGGAGTTGGACCAGCGGGCCAACCGCCTGGCCCACCACCTGATCGCGCTGGGCGTGGCCGCCGAGACCCCCGTGGTGCTGCTCCAGGAGCGCACCCCGGACCTGGTGGTCTCGATGCTGGCCGTGGTCAAGGCGGGCGGCCTCTACCTGCCGCTGGACACCCGGCACCCGCAGCAGCGGCTGCGGGAGACGGCCCACGGCAGCGGCGCGCCGCTGGTGCTCTGCGACAGCGCCACCCGGGAAGCGGCCGAGCGGCTGGAGCTGCCCGTCCTGTGCGTGGACGACCCGGGCACCTGGCAGGACCGGCCCGCGACCGACCCGGGCGTCGCCTGCCACCCGGCGCAGCTGGCCTACGTGATGTACACCTCCGGCTCCACCGGCACCCCCAAGGGCGTCGCCGTCACCCACCAGGACATCCTGGGCCTGGCCCTGGACGCCGCCTGGGACGGCCCGGCGCACCGGCGGGTGCTGTTCCACTCGCCCGCCGCCTTCGACCTCGCCACCTACGAGGTGTGGGTGCCGCTGCTGAGCGGCGGTCAGGTCGTCGTCGCGCCGCCCGGCGAGCTCGACATCCCCACCCTCGGGGCGGTGCTCGCCCGGCACCGGGTGACCGCGCTCTGGCTCACCGCCGGGCTGCTGCGGCTGGTCGCCGAGGAGGACCCGGGTTGCCTGGCCGGGCTGCACGAGCTCTGGGCGGGCGGCGACGTGGTGCCCGCCGCCACGGTGCGCCGGCTGCGCGAGGCCTGCCCGGAGCTGGTGGTGGTCGACGGCTACGGCCCGACCGAGGCGACCACCTTCATCACCCACCACCGGATGGCCGCCACCGACCCGGTGCCCGACCCGGTGCCGATCGGCCGGCCGTTCCAGGGCATGCGCTGCTACGTGCTGGACGAGTGGCTGCGGCCCGTCCCGGCGGGCACCGTCGGCGAGCTGTACGCGGGCGGCATCGGCGTGGCCCGCGGCTACCTGGGGCAGCCCGGCCGCACCGCCGAGCGCTTCGTCGCGGACCCGTTCGCCGAGGCCGGGGCCCGGGCCTACCGCACCGGCGACCTGGTGCGCTGGAACGCCGACGGCGAGCTGGAGTTCGTCGGGCGCACCGACGACCAGGTGAAGATCCGCGGCTTCCGGATCGAGCCCGGCGAGATCGAGTCCGCGCTGGCCGAACGCCCCGGCGTCAGCCACCTCGCGGTGGACACTCGCACCGGCCCGCGCGGCGACAAGCGGATCGTCGCCTACCTGGTCGCCGAGGACGAGCAGGCGGTGGCCGCCCTCCGGGCGCACGCCGCCGCCGTGCTGCCCGCCTACATGGTGCCCGCGGCCTTCGTCCGGCTCGACGCCCTGCCGCTGACGGGCAACGGCAAGGTGGACCGCCGGGCGCTGCCCGCACCGGACTTCGACGCCGTCGAGGCGCCCGGGCGGGCGCCGGCAGGGGCCGTCGAGACGGCGCTGGCCGAGCTCTTCGCCGAAGTCCTCGGCACCGCAAGGGTGGGCGCCGACGCCGGGTTCTTCGCGCTCGGCGGCGACAGCATCATGGCGATCCAGCTGGCCGGCCGGGCCCGCCGGGCCGGCCTGCTGTTCACGCCCCGCGAGGTCTTCGAGCACAGCACGCCCGCCGCACTGGCCCGGATCTGCCGCACCGGCGAGCCCGCCGAGCGGCCGCGCGACCCGGACGCCGGCCTCGGCCCCGTCCCGCTCAGCCCGATCGTCCACCGGCTGCGCGAGCTCGGCGGGCCGATCGACGCCTACCACCAGTCCGTGGTGCTGCGCACCCCGGCCGGGCTGGACGAGCCGACCCTGCACCGGGCCGTCCAGCACCTGCTGGACCGGCACGACGCGCTCCGGCTGCGGCTCGACGAGCGTGACGGGGACTGGCAGCTGACGGTGCGTCAGCGTGACGAACTGTCCGGAAAGGCCTGCGTGACCCGGGTCGACGTCGAACGGACCGAGGTCGACTGGCCCGACCTGGTGCGCGAGGCCCGGGAGCAGGCTGCGCGCGAACTCGCTCCGCACGAGGGCGCGCTGGTCCGCGTGGTCTGGCTGGACCGCGGCCCCGACCTGCCGGGCCGCCTGGTGCTGGTGCTGCACCACCTGTGCGTCGACGGCGTCTCCTGGCGGCTCCTGCTGCCCGAACTGGTCGCCGCCTACCAGGCGGAGAGCACCGGCGCCGCCCCGGACCCCGGCCCGGTCGGCACTCCGCTCAAGGAGTGGGCCGAACTCCTGGCCGCCGACGCCGAACAGCCCGCGACGCTCGCCGAACTCGACCACTGGCAGCAGGCCTTGGACGGCGCCGAACCGACCCTCGGCAGCGGCCCGCTGGACCCGGCCCGCGACGTGCTGGCCACCGAGGCCCGGCTCACCCGCACCCTGGCGCCCGCGCTGGCCGAACCCCTGCTGACCACCGTGCCGGCCGCCTTCTACACCGGCACCACCGAAGTGCTGCTCGCCGGCCTCGCGTTGGCGGTGGCCGACTGGCGCACCCGGCACGGCCGCCCCGACGGCCCGCTGCGGGTCGACCTGGAGGGCCACGGCCGCGAGGGCGAGCGGCACGACGCCGACCTCACCCGCACCGTCGGCTGGTTCACCGCGCTGCACCCCGTCCAACTGCTCGCCGGCGCCGCCGACACGACCGGCGCCTGGACGGCGGGCCCGGCGGCCGGCGCGCTGGTCAAACGGGTCAAGGAGCGGCTGCGGTCGGTGCCCGGACAAGGGCTCGGCTACGGCCTGCTGCGCCACCTCAACCCGCGCACCGGGCCGCTGTTGGCCGCGCTGCCCGCGCCGCAGATCTGCTTCAACTACCTCGGCCGCACCACCGGCCTGGGCCGCCCGGCCGGCGCCGACTGGTCGGTGGCCGTCGAGGACGGGGCACTGGCCGGCGGCGGCGACCCGCTGATGCCGCTCGGCCACCCGCTGACCATCGACGCGGTCGCCCAGGAAGGGCCGGACGGCCGCAGCGAGTTGAGCGTCAGCTGGCGCTGGGCCGACGCGCTGCTCACCGAGCCCGAGGTGGCCGACCTGGCCGACACCTGGCAGCGGGCGCTGGAGGTGCTGGTGCGCCACGAACGCTCGCCGCGCGCGGGCGGACACACCCCCTCCGACCTGGAGCTGGTCGAGCTGGCGCAGGAGGAGATCGAGGGCCTGGAGGCGGAGTTCGCCGCCGACGCCGACGAGGACGAGGACGCATGGGGGACCGGCTGGTGAACGGCACCGACGAGAGGCAACGGGGGACCGGCTGGTGAGCACGGTGAACGACGAGGCACGGGGGACCGGCTGGTGAGCAAGAACGCGATCGAGGACATCCTTCCCGTCACGCCCTTCCAGGAGGGCCTGATCTTCCACGCCGGCTACGACACGACGACGGCGGACGTCTACACCGCCCAGTTCGCCTTCGAACTGCACGGGCCGCTGGACGCCGTGGCGCTGCGGGCCGCCGCCGCGACCGTGCTGCGCCGCCACCCGGCGCTGCGCACCGCCTTCCGCCAGCGCCCCGGCGGCGACTGGGTGCAGGTGGTGGCCGCCGACCCGCCGCTGCTCTGGCGCGAGCTCGACCTCAGCACCCGGCCCGAGGCCGAGCGGGCCGCCGAGCTGGAGCGGCTGCTCGCCGAGGACTGCGCCCACCGCTTCGACCTGGGCCGCGCCAGGCTGGTCCGGTTCAGCCTGCTGCGCCTGGACGAGCAACGGCACGTGCTGGTGCTGATGAACCACCACCTGGTGCTGGACGGCTGGTCCACCGCGCACCTGATGGGCGAACTCCTCGCGCTCTACGCGGGCACCGGCGACCCGCTGCCCGCCGCCCGCCCCTACCGCGACTACGTCGCCTGGCTGGGCAAGCAGGACCGGCAGCCGTCCCTGGACGCCTGGCAGGCGGCCCTGGCCGGTGTCGAGGAGCCGACCCTGCTGGCCGGCCCGCCGTCCGCCGCCGTGGCCGAGCGCCCCGAGCGGGTCGAGCTGGAGTTCTCCGCCGAGCAGACCCGGGCCCTGCTCGGGCTGGCCCGCGGCCACGGACTGACCCTCAACTCGCTGGTCCAGGGTGCCTGGGGGATCCTGCTCGGCACCCTCACCGGCCGCACCGACGTGCTGTTCGGCGCCACCGTCTCCGGCCGCCCCGCCGAGCTGGCGGGAGCCGAGGAGATCGTCGGACTGCTGATCAACACCGTGCCGGTCCGGGTCCGCCTCGACCGCGGCCAGACCGTGGCCGAACTGCTCGCGACCGTGCAGGCCGAACAGGCTGCGCTGACGCCCCATCACCACACCGCCCTCACCGACCTGCACGCCGCGACCGGCCGGGGCACCCTCTTCGACACCCTGGTGGTCTTCGAGAACTACCCCGTGGACCCGGCGGCGCTGCGGCTGCCCGGCGCCCCGGTGATCGCCGACGTCCAGGTCCGGGACGGCGTGCACTACCCGCTGAGACTGCAAGTGCTGCCGGGACAGCGGCTGCGGATCGCCCTCGACCACCGCCCCGACCTGCTGGACCGGGAGCAGGTGCGGCGGATCGCCCAGCGCCTGCGGCAGCTGCTGCCGGCCATGGCGGCGGACCCGCACTGCCCCGTCGCCCGGCTGGACCTGCTCACGCCCGAGGAGCGCGAGCTGGTCCAGCAGACCTGGAACGCCACCGACCACCCCGTCCCCGACACCACGCTGGCCGAGCTGATCGAGCGCCAGGTGGCGCGCACCCCCGACGCCACCGCCCTGCACGGCCCCGACGGCGACACCCGCAGCTACGCGCAGCTCAACGCCGAGGCCAACCGGCTGGCCCACCTGCTGGCCGAGCTCGGTGCGGGCCCGGAGAGCACCGTCGGCGTCGCCCTGCCGCGCTCGCCCGAGCTGGTGGTCGCCCTGCTGGCCGTGCTGAAGAGCGGCGCCGCCTACCTGCCGCTCGACCCCGACCACCCGCCGGCGCGCACCGCCGACATCCTCGACGACGCCGCGCCGCGACTCGTGCTGACCACCGCCGAGCTGGCCGCCGCCGTGCCCGCCCACCTCCCGGCGCTGGGCCTGGACGACGCGCGGGTGCGGGAGCGGCTGGGCGCCCAGCCGGCCACCGACCCGGTCGCCGGTCGCCCGCACGGCGCCTCGCCCGCCTACCTGATCTACACCTCCGGCTCCACCGGCCGCCCCAAGGGCGTGCTGGTCGAGCACCGGGCGATCGTCAACCGGCTGCTCTGGATGCAGGACCGCTACCGGCTGGACGCCACCGACCGGGTGCTGCAGAAGACGCCCGCCGGCTTCGACGTCTCCGTCTGGGAGTTCTTCTGGCCGCTGATCAGCGGCGCGGCTCTGGTGGTCGCCCCGCCCGGCGCGCACCGCGAGCCCGAGCGGCTGGCCCGGCTGATCCGCGAGACCGGGGTGACCACCGCGCACTTCGTGCCCTCGATGCTGCGCGCCTTCGTCGACGAGCCGGCTTCTGCGGGCTGCACCGGGCTGCGCCGGGTCTTCTGCAGCGGCGAGGCGCTGCCCGCCGAACTGGTCGGCGACTTCCACGCGGTGTGCGCCGCACCGCTGTTCAACCTCTACGGGCCCACCGAGGCGGCCGTCGACGTCACCCACTGGGACTGCCCCGCCGAGGGCACGCCCACGGCCGTGCCGATCGGTCGGCCGGTCTGGAACACCCGGACCTACGTGCTGGACGCGGCGCTGCGCCCGGTGCCGCCGGGCGTGGTCGGCGAGCTCTACCTGGCCGGTGTGCAACTCGCCCGCGGCTACCTCGGGCGGGCCGGGCTGACGGCCGAGCGCTTCGTCGCCTGCCCGTTCGGCGAACCGGGCGCGGTGATGTACCGCACCGGCGACCTCGCCTCCTGGGACCAGGACGGCTGCCTGCGCTACGCCGGGCGGACCGACCACCAGGTCAAGATCCGCGGCCAGCGGATCGAGCTCGGCGAGATCGAGGCGGTGCTGGACCGCCACCCCGCCGTCGCCCAGGCGGCCGTGACCGCCCTGGACGGCCGGCTGACCGGGTACGTCCGGCCCGCAGGCCCGCACGACGGGCTGGTACCAGTGCTCAAGCGGCACCTGGCCGAGCAGCTGCCGGCCGTCTGGCGTCCCAGCACCCTGGTGCTGCTGGAGCACTGGCCGCTGACGCCCAACGGCAAGCTGGACCGCAAGGCGCTGCCGCAGCCGCAGGCCCCCGGCACCACCGCCGGCCGGGCCCCGCGCACCCCGCAGGAGGAACTGCTCTGCGGGCTCTTCGCCGAGGTGCTCGGTGTCGACCCAGTCGGCATCGACGACGACTTCTTCGACCTGGGCGGGCACTCGCTGCTGGCCGGCCGGGTGATCAGTCGGATCCGCACCGCGCTGGACGTGGACCTGCCGCTCGGCGCCCTGTTCGAGAACCCCACCGTGGCGCGCCTCACCGAGGCCGCCGCCGCACAGTCCGGCATCCCCAAGCGCCCCGCCCTGCGCCGCATGCCGCGTCCCGAGGAGGACGAGTGATCCCGCTTTCGTACGGCCAGCGCCGGCTCTGGTTCCTGAACCGCCTGGAGGGCGGGGACGCGCAGTACAACATGCCGCTGGCACTCCGGCTGACCGGCACCCTGGACCGAGGCGCGCTGCTCGCCGCCCTGCACGACGTGGTGGAGCGGCACGAGAGCCTGCGCACCCTCTTCCCCGAGCGCGACGGCGAGCCGCGCCAGCGGATCCTGCCGATGTCCCGGGTGGCGCTCTCCCTCGACGAACGGGACTGCACCGAGCAGGAGTTGGCCGAGCAGCTGGCACGGGAGGCGGCCCTGGGCTTCGACCTCACCGCTGAACTGCCGCTGCGGCCGGTGCTGTTCACGCTCGCGCCCGAGCTGCACGTGCTGCTGCTGGTGCTGCACCACGTGGCGGGTGACGGCTGGTCGCTCGGTCCGCTGGCCCGGGACGTCTCGCAGGCCTACACGGCCCGGACGGCCGGCGCGGCCCCGCAGTGGGAGCCGCTGCCGGTGCAGTATGCCGACTACGCGCTGTGGCAGCGCGAGTTGCTCGGCGAGGACGAGGATCCGCAGAGCTTGATGACGCGCCAGGTTTCATTCTGGCGCGAAACGTTGATCGGTCTGCCGGACGAGGTGACGCTGCCCGGGGACCGGTTGCGGACGGCGGCTGGTGGGGGCGGTGCGGGCGGGAGTGTGCCGTTCGCGGTGCCGGCCGGGGTGCATGCGGCTGTGGTGCGGGTGGCTCGGGAGTGTGGGGCGAGTCCGTTCATGGTGGTGCAGGCGGCGTTGGTGGCGCTGTTGGCGCGGTTGGGTGCGGGGGAGGACGTGCCGATCGGCTCGCCGATCGCGGGCCGGACCGATGAGGCGTTGGAGGAGGTGGTCGGGTTCTTCGTCAACACGCTGGTGCTGCGCACCGATGTGTCGGGCGACCCGACCTTCCGTGAGCTGGTCGCCCGGGTCCGAGCTGGCGACCTGGACGCCTTCGCGCACCAGGACCTGCCGTTCGAGCGCCTGGTGGAGGCGCTCAACCCGCCGCGTTCGATGGGCCGTCACCCACTGTTCCAGGTGATGCTCGCCTTCCAGGACACCAGCCTGCCCGAGCTGGAACTGCCGGGCCTGCGCGCGGTGGTGGAGCCGCTGGCGCGCTCGGCGGCGAAGTTCGACCTGTCCGTCGACCTGGCCGAGCGCTTCGATGCGGGCGTGCCGGCCGGCATCGAGGGGTGCGTCGACTACTCGGGCGAGCTGTACGACCGGGCGACGGCGGTGGCGTTCGCGGATCGGTTGGCGGCGTTCTTGGGTGCTGTGGTTGCTGAGCCGGATGGTCGGGTTGGCGGGTTCGAGTTGGTGTCGGCGGATGAGTTGCGGTTGGTGCGGGATGTGTGGAACGAGACGGCGCGGGTGGTGCCGGCGGGGTTGATCCATGAGCATTTCGAGCGGCAGGTGCGGGTTGCTCCGGATGCGGTGGCGGTTTCCTATGAGGGGACTGAGCTGACGTATGCGCAGCTGAATGCGCGGGCGAACCGGTTGGCGCGGTTGTTGGTGGCGCGTGGTGCGGGGCCGGAGCGTTTCGTGGCGTTGGCTCTGCCGCGTAGTGAGTTGATGGTGGTGGCGTTGTTGGGGGTGTTGAAGTCGGGGGCGGCGTATCTGCCGGTGGATCCGGAGTATCCGGCGGACCGGATCGCGTACATGTTGGAGGACGCGGCGCCGGCGCTTGTGCTGACGGTTGGTCAGGTCGCTTCGCGGTTCCCGGATCGGGATTTGTTGGTGCTGGACGGGGCGGATGTCGAAGGGGAGTTGGCACGTTTCTCGGCGGAGGATGTCGAGGACGGTGAACGGATCGTTCCGCTGTTGCCGGATCATCCGGCGTACCTGATCTATACGTCGGGTTCGACGGGGCGTCCGAAGGGTGTGGTGATTGCGCATCGGGGGATTCCGAGTCTGGGGCATGCGAAGGTGGAATGGTATGCGACGACGCCTGGGAGCCGGGTGTTGCAGTTCTCGTCGTTGAGTTTCGACAGTCATGTGTCGGAGGTGTGGTCGGCGTTTTTGGGTGGGGGTCGGTTGGTGGTTGCTCCGTTGGAGCGGATGATGCCGGGTGAGCCGTTGGTGGGTTTGGTGGCGGAGCAGGGGATTACGCACATCGATTTGCCGCCTGCGGGGTTGGCGGTGATGCCGGAGGGTTCGTTGCCGGTGGGTGGGACGTTGATTGTGGGTGGTGAGGCGAGTACTCCGGCGTTGGTGGAGCGGTGGTTCCGGGGGCGGCGGATGATCAATTCGTATGGGCCGACCGAGGCGACGGTGTGCGCGAGCATGAGTGATCCGATCGCGGATGCGGCGATTCCGCCGATCGGTCGGCCGGTGTGGAACAAGCGGGTGTATGTGCTGGATGCGGGTTTGCGGTTGGTGCCGCCGGGTGTGGTGGGGGAGTTGTATGTGGCGGGCGAGGGCCTGGCGCGCGGGTATCTGGGGCGGGCGGGGCTGACGGCTGAGCGGTTCGTGGCTTGCCCGTTCGGTGCCACGGGTGCGCGGATGTACCGCACGGGTGACTTGGTGCGGTGGGGCGCGGATGGGCAGTTGGTGTTCTTGGGTCGGGCGGACAACCAGGTGAAGGTGCGTGGTTTCCGGATCGAGTTGGGTGAGGTGGAGGCGGCGATCGATGCGCTGCCGGGGGTTGCGCAGGCGGTGGTGCTGCTGCACACCGACGAGGCGGGTGAACGGCGGCTGGTCGCTTACGTGGTGACGGCCACGCAGACCGCCTCAGTGCTGCGTGAGAGCTTGAGCCGGACCTTGCCGGACTACATGGTCCCGTCGGCGTTCGTGCTGCTGGACGCCTTGCCGTTGATGCCCAACGGCAAGGTGAACCGACGTGCCCTGCCGGAGCCGGAGTTCGCGGCGGCCGGGGCGGGCCGTGGTCCGCGCTCGCCGCGCGAGGAGATCCTGTGCGGTCTGTTCGCCGAGGTCCTGGGCGTGGAGGCGGTCGGCATCGACGACGGCTTCTTCGAGCTGGGCGGTCACTCCCTGCTCGCCACCCGGCTGGCCAGCCGGGTGCGTTCGGTGCTCGGCGTCGAACTGCCGCTGCGCGCGCTCTTCGAGGCGCCCACCGTGGCGGGCCTGTCCACGCTGCTCGCGGGCGAGGAGCAGACCGCGCGGCCCGCGCTGCTCCCGGTCCCGCGCCCCGAGCAGCTACCGGTCTCCTTCGCCCAGCGGCGGCTCTGGTTCCTCAACCGCCTCGAACCCGCCACCGGTGCCTACAACATGCCCTTGGCGCTCCGCCTGGCCGGTGCGCTGGACCGCTCGGCCCTGCTCGCGGCGCTGAACGACGTGGTCGCCCGGCACGAGAGCCTGCGCACCGTCTTCGCCGAGTTCGACGGCGAGCCGTACCAGCGGATCCTGCCGCTCGCCGAGCTGTCGCTCACGGTCGCCGAACGTGCCTGCACCGAGGACGAGTTGCCCGCCCTGCTGGCCGCCGAGGCGGCGCAGGGCTTCGACCTGGCCACCGAGCCGCCGCTGCGGCCGGTGCTGTTCGCGCTGGCGCCCGAGGTGCACGTCCTGGTGCTGGTGCTGCACCACGTCGCCGGTGACGGCTGGTCGCTGGCACCGCTCGCCCGTGACGTGTCCCGGGCCTACGCCGCCCGGTCGGCCGGCACCGCCCCGCAGTGGCAGCCGCTGCCGGTGCAGTACGCCGACTACACGCTCTGGCAGCGCGAGCTGCTCGGCGAGGAGGCCGACCCGCAGAGCCTGATGACACGCCAGGTTTCATTCTGGCGCGAAACATTGACCGGCCTGCCGGAAGAGGTGTCACTCCCCGCCGACCGGGTGCGGCCCGCGAGCACCGACGGAGCGGGCGGCACAGTGCCGTTCGCCCTGCCCGCCGAAGCGCACGCCGCCGTGCTCCGGCTCGCCCGCAGCAGCGGTGCCAGCCCGTTCATGGTGGTGCAGGCCGCGCTGGCCGCGCTGCTGGCCCGCCTCGGCGCGGGCGAGGACGTGCCGATCGGTGCGCCGGTGGCCGGCCGCACCGACGACGCGCTGGAGGAGGCGGTCGGATTCTTCGTCAACACCCTCGTGCTGCGCACCGACGCCTCGGGCGACCCGACCTTCCGTCAGCTGGTCGAGCGGGTGCGCACGGCGGACCTGGACGCCTTCGCGCACCAGGACGTCCCGTTCGAGCGGCTGGTCGAGGCGCTCAACCCGCCGCGCTCGATGGGCCGTCACCCGCTCTTCCAGGTCATGCTCGCCTTCCAGAACACCGCGCTGCCCGCACTGGAGCTCCCGGACCTGCGGGTGACCGAGGAGCCGCAAGCCCGCACGCTGGCGAAGTTCGACCTCTCCCTCGACATCGTCGAGCGCTTCGAGGCCGGTGCGCCCGCGGGCATCGAGGGGTGCGTCGAGTACGCCGCCGCCCTGTACGACCGCGAGACGGCCACCGCCTTCGCCACCCGGCTGGCCGCCTTCCTGACCGCCGCGGCCGCCGAACCGGACCGCGCCATCGGGCAGTTCGACCTCGCCGACGAGGCCGAGCGCCGTCTGGTCCGCGACCAGTGGAACGCCACCGCGCACCCCGTCCCGGCCGGCACCCTGGTCTCCCACATCGAGGCCCAGGCCGCCCGGACCCCGGACTCGCCGGCCCTGCTGTTCGGCGACACGGTGCTCAGCCACCGGGAGCTCGCCGCGCGGGCGAACCGCCTGGCCCGTCACCTGGTCGCGCTCGGCGCCGGCCCCGAGCGCACCGTCGCCGTCGCGCTGCCCCGCTCGCCCGAGCTGGTGGTCGCGCTGCTCGCGGTGCTCAAGTCGGGCGCTGCCTACCTGCCGGTCGACCCCGACTACCCGGCCGACCGGATCGCCTACATGCTGGCGGACGCCGCGCCGGTGGCCGTCCTGAGCTGCCGCGAGCTGGCCGGCGTGCTGCCGGACGGCACGGAACCGCTGCTGCTGGACGACCCCGGCGCGCAGGCCGGCCCGGACGGCACCGCCGAGCTGGGCGACCGCGACCTCGACGACCACGAGCGGACCGCGCCCCTGCGCCCCGACCACCCCGCCTACCTGATCTACACCTCCGGTTCCACCGGCCGCCCCAAGGGCGTCGCCGTCGCCCACCAGGCGATCGTCAACCGGCTGCTCTGGATGCGCGAGCAGTACGAAGTCGGCCCCGCCGACCGGGTGCTGCAGAAGACCCCGTCGAGCTTCGACGTCTCGGTCTGGGAGTTCTTCCTCCCGCTGCTCTCCGGCGCCGCCCTGGTGGTCGCCCCGCCCGGCGCCCACCGCGAGCCGGCCCGGCTCGCCGCCGAGATCCGGCGCCACGGCGTGACCATCGCGCACTTCGTGCCGTCGATGCTGCACGCCTTCGTCGCCGAGCCGGCCGCCGCCGACTGCGCCGGCCTGCGGCACGTGGTGTGCAGCGGCGAGGCGCTCCCCACCGACCTGCTCGCCCGCTACCGCCGCGTCCTCGGCGCCGAGCTGCACAACCTGTACGGCCCGACCGAGGCGGCCGTCGACGTGACGTACCATCGGGCCGCCGAGCAGGAGAGCGGCAGCACCGTGCCGATCGGCCGCCCGGTGTGGAACACCCGGGTGTACGTGCTGGACCGCGAACTGCGGCCGCTGCCGCCCGGCGTGGCCGGCGAGCTCTACCTGGCGGGCGATCAGCTCGCCCGCGGCTACGCCGGCCGCCCCGGCCTGACCGCCGAACGCTTCGTCGCCTGCCCGTCCGGCTTCGGCGACCCGGGTGACCGCATGTACCGCACCGGCGACATCGTCCGCTGGACCAGGGACGGCGCGCTGGTCTTCCTCGGCCGCGCCGACCACCAGGTGAAGCTGCGCGGCCTGCGGATCGAGCTCGACGAGATCGCCACCGTGCTGGCCGGCGCCCCCGGCGTCTCCTGGGCCACCGCCCTGGTGCGGGAGAGCGCGGCGGGCGAGCAGCTCCTGGTCGCCTACCTGGTCTCCGACGGCCGCAGCACCGAGCCCGCCCTGCGGGCGCACCTGGGCGCCGCCCTGCCGGAGTACATGGTGCCCACGGCCTTGGTGCGGATCGAGGAGGTGCCGCTGTCGCCCAGCGGCAAGCTGGACCGCGCCGCCCTGCCCGCGCCCCAGCAGGTCGGCGGAGCCGGACGGGCCCCGGCCACCGCGCGGGAGGAGATCCTCTGCGGCATCTTCGCCGACCTGCTCGGACTCGACACCGTCGGCGTCGACGACGACTTCTTCGCCCTCGGCGGCCACTCCCTGCTCGCTACCCGGCTGATCAGCCGGATCCGCGCCGCCCTCGGCACCGAGATCGCCCTGCGCACCCTCTTCGAAGCCCCGACCGTCGCCGCCCTCGCCACCCGGCTCGACCAGGACGGCACGGCCCGCCCCGCCCTGACGGCGGTCGACCGGCCCGCGACCGTGCCGCTCTCGCACGCCCAGCAGCGCCTCTGGCTGCTCGCCGAGCTGGAGGGACCCGGCGGCACGTACAACATCCCCGCCGCCCTGCGCCTGACCGGCCCGCTGGACGGCGCGGCCCTGCGCCTGGCCCTCGACGACGTGGTCGGGCGCCACGAGGTGCTGCGCACCGTCTTCCCGTCCGTCGACGGGCAGCCCCGGCAGGAGATCCTGGCCCCGGGCGGCGTCGAACTGCCGCTGGCCGCCATCGACACCACCCCCGCCGAGCTGCCCGCCGCACTCGCCGCCGAGGCCGCCCGCGGCTTCGAGCTCGGCACCGAACTCCCGCTGCGCGCAGCTCTCTTCAGGCTCGGCGAGCAGGAGCACGTGCTGCTGCTGGTGCTCCATCACATCGCCGGTGACGGCTGGTCGCTGGGCCCGCTGGCCGCCGACCTGTCCACCGCCTACGCCGCCCGCCGCGAAGGCCGCGCCCCCGGCTGGCAGCCGCTGGCGGTCCAGTACGCCGACTACGCGCTCTGGCAGCGCCGGCTGCTCGGCGACGGCGCCGACCCCGGCAGCCGCCTGAACGAGCAACTGGCCTACTGGCGCGAGACCTTGGCCGACCTGCCGGACGAGCTCGGCCTGCCCGCCGACCGCCCCCGCCCGGCCGTCGCCAGCCACCGGGGCGCCATCGTCCCGTTCACCGTGCCCGCGGCGACCCACCAGCGGCTCGCCCGGCTCACCCGGGCCCACGGTGCCACCCTCTTCATGGGCCTGAACGCCGCCCTCGCCACCCTGCTCTCCCGGCTCGGCGCGGGCACCGACATCCCGATCGGCACGGCCATCGCCGGGCGCACCGACGAGGCCGCCGGCGAGCTGATCGGATTCTTCGTCAACACCCTGGTCATCCGCACCGACCTCGCCCCCCGTTCCACCGGCCTCGCCCCGAGCTTCGCCGACCTGGTCATCCGGACCCGGGACCGGCTGCTGACCGCCTACGCCCACCAGGACCTCCCCTTCGACCACCTCGTCGAAGCCCTCAACCCCACCCGCTCGCTCGCCCGCCACCCGCTCTTCCAGACCTTCCTCACCCTGCAGAACACCGCGGCCCCGAGCCCCGAACTCGCCGGACTGACCACGAGGCCGGAGGAGATCGGCACCGCGAGCGCCAAGTTCGACCTCGCCTTCGACCTCGCGGAGCGCGTCGACCCCGAGACCGGCCCGGCCGGCCTGACCGGCACCCTCAGCTTCGCCACCGACCTCTACGACGCCGGGACCGCCGAGCTGATCGCCCGCCGCTTCACCGACCTGCTGGACACCCTCACCGCCGACCCCGACCAGCCGGTCGACCGCGCCGAGCTGCTCACCCCCGACGAGCGCCGGACGCTGCTGGAGAGTTGGAACGACACCGCCCGCCAGGTGCCCGGGGCCACGGTGGCCGAGCTGGTCGAGGCCCAGGCGGCCCGCACTCCGCACGCGGTCGCGGTGAGCTCGGTCGATGGCGAGCTGACGTACCGTCAACTCAGCGCCCGGGCAAATCAGCTGGCCCGCCTGCTGATTGCGCACGGCGTCGGCGCGGAAACGCTGGTCGCGGTCGCGCTCGACCGCTCCACCGAACTGGTCGTCACGCTGCTGGCCGTGCTCAAGACCGGCGGCGCCTACCTGCCGATCGACCCCGAGTACCCGGCCGACCGGATCGCCCAGACCCTCGGTGACGCCCGGCCCGTCCTGACGGTCACCCGGCACGGCGCCCTGCCCGGCGCGCCGGGCCCGCTGCTGGCCCTCGACGACCCGCGCACCGCCGCCGTGCTCGACCAGGCCGACGGCCGCGACCTCACGGACGCCGAGCGGCTGCGCCCGGTGCGGCCCGCGAACCCGGCCTACGTCATCTACACCTCCGGCTCGACCGGACGGCCCAAGGGGGTCGTGGTCCCGCACCGCGCCCTGGTCAACTTCCTTGCCGACATGGGCGATCGGTTCCCGCTGACCGGGCGGGACCGGTGGGTGGCGGTCACCACCGTCGCCTTCGACATCGCCGCCCTGGAGCTCTACCTCCCGCTGGTCAGCGGCGCGCGGGTGGTGCTGGCCGACCGCCCGACCGTGCTCGACCCCGCCGCGCTCACCGCGTTGTTGCACGACTGCGGCGCCACCGTCATGCAGGCCACCCCCGCGCTCTGGCAGGCGCTGCTGGCCCACCAGGGCAGCGGGGCGATCGGCTTGCCGTCGTTGCGGGTCCTGGTCGGCGGCGAGGCGCTGCCCGCGCCGCTGGCCGCCGAACTGCGCACCGTCGGCGAGGCCACCAACCTGTACGGGCCCACCGAGACCACCATCTGGTCCACCACCCAGCGGCTCGACCAGGCGCCGGCCGCCGGCAACCCGTCCATCGGCCGTCCCATCGCCAACACCCGCGCCTACGTGCTGGACGGCGCGCTGCGCCCCGTCCCGCCCGGCGTCGCCGGCGACCTGTACCTCGCGGGCGACGGGCTGGCGCGCGGCTACCTGGCCCGGCCCGGGCTGACGGCCGAGCGCTTCGTCGCCTGCCCGTTCGGCGCACCGGGCGAGCTCATGTACCGCACCGGCGACCTGGCTCGTTGGAGCAGGGGAGGCGAGCTGGGCTACCTCGGGCGCACCGACCAGCAGATCAAGATTCGCGGCTTCCGGGTCGAACTCGGCGACATCGAGGCCGCCCTGGCCGGCCACCCGAGCGTCACCCGGGCCGCCGTGCTGCTGCGCGGGGAGCGGCTCGTCGGCTACGTCACCGGCACCCCCGACGCCGACCCGGCCGAGCTGCGCGCCCACCTGCGGCGAACCCTGCCGGAGTACATGGTGCCCGCGGCCGTCGTCGTGCTGCCCGCCCTTCCGCTGACCGACAACGGCAAGCTCGACCGCAAGGCCCTGCCCGACCCGCAGGTGGCGAGCGGCGCCGGGCGGGCCCCCGCGACCGCGCAGGAGGAGATCCTGTGCGGCGTCTTCGCCGACGTGCTCGGACTGGAGACGGTCGGGGTCGAGGACAACTTCTTCGAACTGGGCGGCCACTCGCTGCTCGCCGCCCAGGCGATCAGCCGGATCCGGACCGCGTTCGGCGTCGAGACCAGCCTGCGCACCCTGTTCGAGGCGCCCACGGTGGCCGGCCTGGCCGGTCGGCTCGCGCAGCACGAGGACGCCGCCCGACCGGCCCTCACCGCCGCCGCGACCCGGCCCGAGACCGTCCCGCTCTCCTACGCCCAGCAGCGGCTCTGGTTCCTCGCGGAGTTGGAGGGCCCCGGCGGCACGTACAACATCCCCGCCGCGCTGCGGCTCACCGGCCCCGTCGACCGCGAGGCCCTGCGCGGCGCGCTCGGCGACCTGCTGGGCCGCCACGAAGTCCTGCGCACCCGCTACCCGTTCGACGACGGGCAGCCCCGGCAGGAGATCCTGGCACCGGGGTCCGTCGAAGCCCCGCTCACGGTGCTCGACGCCACCCCTGCCGAGCTTCCCGCCGCGCTCGCCGCCGAGGCTGCGCGGGGCTTCGAGCTGGACGCCGAACTGCCGCTGCGGGCCACGGTCTTCGCACTCGGCGAGCAGGAGCACGTGCTGCTGCTGGTGCTCCATCACATCGCCGGTGACGGCTGGTCGCTGGGCCCGCTGGCCCGCGACCTGTTCGCCGCCTACACCGCGCGCCGCGAGGGTGGCCTGCCCGACTGGCGCCCGCTGCCGGTGCAGTATGCCGACTATGCGCTGTGGCAGCGCGAGCTGCTCGGTGACGGCGAGGATCCGCAGAGCTTGATGGCACGCCAGGTTTCATTCTGGCGCGAAACGTTGACCGGTCTGCCGGACGAGGTGACGCTGCCCGGGGACCGGCTGCGGCCCGTCACCGGCGAAGGCGGCGGCGCCAGCGTGCCGTTCACGGTGCCCGCCGAGGTGCACGCCGCGCTGGTGCGGGTGGCCCGGGAATGCGGGGCGAGTCCGTTCATGGTGGTGCAGGCGGCGTTGGCGGCGCTGTTGGCGCGGTTGGGTGCGGGGGAGGACGTGCCGATCGGCTCGCCGATCGCGGGCCGGACCGATGAGGCGTTGGAGGAGGCGGTCGGGTTCTTCGTCAACACGCTGGTGCTGCGCACCGATGTGTCGGGCGACCCGACCTTCCGCGAACTGGTCGCCCGGGTGCGGAACACCGCGCTGACGGCCTTCGCCCACCAGGACGTGCCCTTCGAGCGTCTCGTCGAGGCACTCAACCCGGCGCGCTCGATGGGCCGTCACCCGCTCTTCCAGGTGATGCTCGCCTTCCAGAACACCGCACTGCCCGAGCTCGGCCTGCCCGGACTCGCGGTCACGGCCGAGCCGTTGGTCCGCTCCGGCGCCAAGTTCGACCTCTCGCTCGACGTGACCGAGCGCTTCGACGCCGGCCTGCCCGCCGGGCTCGACGGCTGCCTCGACTACTCCACCGCGCTCTACGACCGGGCGACGGCGGTGGCGTTCGCGGATCGGTTGGCCGCGTTCCTGGCTGCTGTGGTTGCTGAGCCGGATGGTCGGGTGGGCGGGTTCGAGTTGGTGTCGGCGGATGAGTTGCGGTTGGTGCGGGATGTGTGGAACGAGACGGCTCGGGTGGTGCCGCCGGGGTTGATCCATGAGCATTTCGAGCGTCAGGTCCGGGTTGCTCCGGATGCGGTGGCGGTCGCGTTCGAGGGGGTGGAGCTGACGTATGCGGAGTTGAATGCGCGGGCGAACCGGTTGGCGCGGTTGTTGGTGGTGCGTGGTGCGGGGCCGGAGCGTTTCGTGGCGTTGGCTCTGCCGCGTAGTGAGTTGATGGTGGTGGCGTTGTTGGGGGTGTTGAAGTCGGGTGCGGCGTATCTGCCGGTGGATCCGGAGTATCCGGCGGACCGGATCGCGTACATGTTGGAGGATGCGGCGCCGGCGTTGGTGCTGACGGTCGGTGAGGTGGCTTCGCGGCTGCCCTACCCGGAGTTGCTGGTGCTCGATGACCCCGGCGTCGAGGCCGAGCTGCGCGAGCAGGCGGACAGCGATGTGCTGGACGCCGAGCGAGCGCGTCCATTGCTGCCGGATCACCCGGCGTACCTGATTTACACGTCGGGTTCGACGGGGCGTCCGAAGGGTGTGGTGATTGCGCATCGGGGGATTCCGAGTCTGGGGCATGCGAAGGTGGAGTGGTATGCGACGACGCCTGGGAGTCGGGTGTTGCAGTTCTCGTCGTTGAGTTTCGACAGTCATGTGTCGGAGGTGTGGTCGGCGTTTTTGGGTGGGGGTCGGTTGGTGGTTGCTCCGTTGGAGCGGATGATGCCGGGTGAGCCGTTGGTGGGGTTGGTGGCGGAGCAGGGGATCACGCACATCGATTTGCCGCCGGCGGGGTTGGCGGTGATGCCGGAGGGTTCGTTGCCGGTGGGTGGGACGTTGATCGTGGGTGGTGAGGCGAGTACTCCGGCGTTGGTGGAGCGGTGGTTCCGGGGGCGGCGGATGATCAATTCGTATGGGCCGACCGAGGCGACGGTGTGCGCGAGCATGAGTGATCCGATCGCGGATGCGGCGATTCCGCCGATCGGCCGGCCGGTGTGGAACAAGCGGGTGTATGTGCTGGATGCGGGTCTGCGGTTGGTGCCGCCGGGTGTGGTGGGGGAGTTGTACGTGGCGGGCGAGGGGTTGGCGCGCGGTTACCTGGGTCGGTCCGCGCTGACGGCTGAGCGGTTCGTGGCTTGCCCGTTCGGTGCCACGGGTGCCCGGATGTACCGCACGGGTGACTTGGTGCGGTGGGGCGCGGACGGTCAGTTGGTGTTCCTGGGTCGGGCGGACAACCAGGTGAAGGTGCGTGGTTTCCGGATCGAGTTGGGTGAGGTGGAGGCGGCGATCGATGCGCTGCCGGGGGTGGCGCAGGCGGTGGTGCTGCTGCACATCGACGAGGTAGGCGAACGACGTCTGGTTGCTTACGTGGTGACTGACAGTCAGACATCCACCGGCTTGCGTGAGAGCTTGAGCCGGACCTTGCCGGACTACATGGTCCCGTCGGCGTTCGTGCTGCTGGACGCGTTGCCGTTGATGCCGAACGGCAAGGTGAACCGACGTGCCCTGCCGGAGCCGGAGTTCGCGGCGGCCGGGGTGGGTCGTGGTCCGCGTTCGCCGCGCGAGGAGATCCTGTGCGGGCTGTTCGCCGAGGTCCTGGGTGTGGAGGCGGTCGGCATCGACGACGGCTTCTTCGAGCTGGGCGGTCACTCCCTGCTCGCCACCCGGCTGGCCAGCCGGGTGCGTTCGGTGCTCGGCGTCGAACTGCCCCTGCGCACACTCTTCGAGGCACCCACCGTCGCCACCCTGGCCAAGGCCCTGGAGGGCGAGCAGGCGGCCGCCCGGCCGGTGCTGCGGCCGATGGCGCGCCCCGAGCACCTGCCGGTCTCCTTCGCCCAGCGGCGGCTCTGGTTCCTCAACCGCCTGGAGCCCGCCAGCAGTTCCTACAACCTGCCGCTCGCCCTGCGACTGACCGGCGCCCTCGACGCGGCCGCCCTGGCCGAGGCGCTGAACGACGTGGTCGCCCGGCACGAGAGCCTGCGCACGGTCTTCCCCGAGCGCGACGGCGAGCCCGAGCAGCTCGTCCTGCCGGCCGGCGCGGCGCGGCTCGACCTTCCGGTGGTCGTGCTGGCGGACGACCGGACGCTGGACGCCCTGGTGGCCGCCGAGACCGCCCGGCCGTTCGACGTGACGGCGCAGGTCCCGCTGCGGGCCCGCCTGCTGCGCACCGCCGAGGACGAGCACGTGCTGCTCCTGGTGGCCCACCACATCGTCACCGACGGCTGGTCCACCGCACCGCTGGTCCGCGACCTGGTCGCCGCCTACACGGCCCGCCGCACGGGCGCCGACCCGCAGTGGGACGAACTGCCCGTGCAGTACCCGGACTACACGCTCTGGCAGCGCGACCTGCTCGGCGCCGAGGACCAGCCCGACAGCCTGACGGCCCGTCAGCTCGACCACTGGCGCAAGGAGCTCGACGGCCTGCCCGAGGAGCTCCCGCTGCCCACCGACCGACCGCGCCCGGCCTACCCGAGCGGCGCGGGCGGCACGGTGCCGGTGCGGATCGGAGCCGAGGCGCACGCCGGGATCGTCAACCTGGCTCGCCGGACGCACACCACCGTTTTCATGGTGCTGCAGGCCGCGATGGCCGGCTGGCTCGGTGCGCTCGGTGCCGGCGAGGACATCCCGATCGGCACGCCCGTGGCCGGCCGTACCGACGAAGCCGTCCACGACCTGGTCGGGTTCTTCGTCAACACCCTGGTGCTGCGCACCGACTTGTCCGGCGACCCGACCTTCCGGGAACTGCTCGGCCGGGTGCGGGAGTCCGACCTGGCCGCCTTCGCGCACCAGGACCTCCCGTTCGAGCGGCTGGTGGAGGAGCTGAACCCGCCGCGCGTGATGGCCCGGCACCCGCTCTTCCAGGTCATGCTCGCGCTGCAGAACACGGCGTCGGCCCGGATCGAGCTCGACGGCCTGACCGCCGCCGCACTCCCGGTGGCCGGCGCGGACGCCAAGTTCGACCTGTCGCTCAGCCTCGCCGAGCGGCTCGGCGAGGACCGCGGAGCGCTCGGCATCGACGGCGAACTCGACTACTCGGCCGACCTGTTCGACCACTCCTCGGCGGAGTCCCTGGCACTCTCGTTCACGCGCTTCGTGGAGTCGGCGGTGGCCGGCCCGGACCAGCGGCTCGGCGCGGTCGAGCTGCTGACGCAGTCGCAGCGGGCCGAGCTGCTCCGGCTGGGCGCGGGCACCCCGGTCGAGCCGGTGGCCGGCGAGTCGCTGGGCGCCCTGTTCGCCGCACGGGTGGCGCAGGCGCCGGACGCGGTCGCGGTGCTGGACCGCGAAGTCGAGCTCTCGTTCGGTGAACTGGCGCACCGGGCCGCGAGGTTGGCCGAGCGCCTGACCGGGCTCGGGGTCGGCCCCGGGGCCCTGGTGGGCCTGCTGCTGCCGCGCTCGGTGGACTGGGTGGTGGCCCAGGTCGCGGTCGCCCTCGCCGGGGCTGCCTGGCTGCCGCTGGACCCGGGGCAGCCCGGGGAGCGGATCGCCGGGGTGCTGGCGCAGGCGGCTCCGGCCGTGGTCCTGACGGCTCCTGAGACGGTGGAGCTGGTGCCCGCCGACTCCTGGTGCGTGACGCTCCAGGAGACCGACACCCCCACCGCCCCTCGGCCTGTACCGGCCCCGGCGGCGGTGCCCGGCGACTCGGCGGCCTATGTCATCTACACCTCCGGCTCGACCGGCCGGCCCAAGGGCGTGGTGGTCTCCCAGCGCGCCGTGGTGAACCAACTGGGCTGGCTGGCCGACCGCTACCCGCTCGGCGCGGGCGACCGCATGCTGGCCCGCACCTCGCCCGGCTTCGACGCGGGCATTTGGGAGGTCTGGCTGCCGCTGCTCTCCGGCGCCGCGGTGGCGGTGGTCGACGACCGGGTGGCCAAGGACCCCGCCCTGCTGGTGCGGGAGTTGGCCGACCTGGCGGTGACGGTGGCGCAGTTCGTGCCGACCCTGCTGGCCGCGGTACTGGACGCCGCGCCGGGGGAGCGTCCCGCCGGACTGCGGCGGGTGTTCGTCGGCGGCGAGGCCTTCGGTGCCCAACTCGCCGACCGGGTGCGGGAGGTGTGGGGCGTCGAGCCGGTGAACCTGTACGGGCCCACCGAGACGACGATCCAGGTCGCCGCCGGCGAACCCGCCGGGACCGGTGCCGGCGCGCTGGTGCCGATCGGCCGCCCGGTCCGCAACACCGGCCTGTACGTGCTGGACGCCGGCCTGCGCCTGGTGCCGCCGGGCGTGGTGGGCGAACTGTACGTCTCCGGCACGGCGTTGGCGCGCGGCTACCTCGGCCGGCCGGACCTGACGGCCGAGCGCTTCGTCGCCTGCCCGTACGGCGCGCCGGGCGCCCGGATGTACCGCACCGGCGACCTGGTGCGCTGGAACGCCGACGGCGAGCTGGTCTTCGTCGGACGGGCCGACGGCCAGGTGAAGCTGCGCGGCTTCCGGATCGAACTCGGCGAGGTCGAGTCGGTGCTGGCCGGGCACCCGGAGGTCGCCGGCGCGGCCGTCGTGGTGCGCGAGGACGTGGCGGGGGACCGGAAGCTGGTCGCCTACGTCGTCCCCACCGCCGAGGCCTTCGACCGGGACCTGCTGCGGGCACACGTCGCCGGCCTGCTGCCCGGCTACATGGTCCCGTCGGCCTTCGTGCGGCTCGACGCCCTGCCGGTCACCCGCAACGGCAAGCTCGACACCCGGGCGCTCCCCGCCCCCGAGATCGAGCGCGCCGCCCGCACCCGGGTACCGACCGACCCGCAGGAGATCGTGCTCTGCGCCCTGTTCGCCGAGGTGCTCGGCCTGCCCGAAGTCGGCCCGGACGAGGACTTCTTCGCCCTCGGCGGCCACTCCCTGCTGGCCGTCCGCCTGATGAGCGCCGTGCAGCACGCCTTCGGCACCGCGCTCGACCTGCGCGCGCTCTTCGAGACGCCCACCCCGGCCGGGCTCGCCACCCGCCTTGGCGAGCGCGCGGCCGGCGATCCGCTGGACGTGCTGCTGCCGCTGCGCGCCGGGGGCACCGCGGCCCCGCTGTTCTGCGTGCACCCGGTGCTCGGGCTCAGCTGGGGCTACGCGGCGCTGCTGCGCCGGCTGGACCGGCAGCGGCCGCTCTACGGGCTCCAGGCGTACGGCATCCGCCACCCGCACCAGCGCCCGGACTCCATCCGGGAGATGGCACGCGGCTACGTCCAGCGGATCCGCGAGGTGCAGCCGAGCGGCCCGTACCACCTGCTCGGCTGGTCGCTCGGCGGCACCGTCGCCCACGCGATGGCCGAACTGCTCCAGGCCGACGGCGAGCAGGTCGCCTTCCTCGCCCTGCTCGACTCCTACCCGAGCGAGCCGGACAGGTCGGCGGCCGACCTCGACGCCGAGGCGGAGGAGGAGGTGCTGGCCGCCCTGCTGCCCGGCGCGGGGGCGGCCGTGCACGAGCTGGTCGCCCAGGGCGCCGACCGGCAGCGGATCCTGGCCCTGCTGCGGGAGGAGAACGCGCGCCGGCTCCAGGTGGACGAGCAGGCGGTGGCCGACCTGCTGGACACCGCCGTGCACAGCAGCCGGCTGATCCGCGACCACGTGCCCGGCACGGTCGACGGCGACCTGGTCTTCGTCACGGCCACCACCGGCCGCCCCGCCGACGCGCCGACCGCCCACACCGCCTGGCAGGCCCACCTGACCGGCGCGATCCACGAGTACCGGATCGACTGCCGGCACGCCGAGCTGCTCGGCCCCGAGGGGATGGACGGGCTCGGCCGGATGCTCAGCGAGAGGCTGGACCGTGACGCCTGACTCGACGGTGACGCCTGACTCGACCGTGACGTCCGAGGTGACCGTGACAGCTGACCTGACGGCCGATCAGGTGACGGGGCGGCGGCCGCCGGTCGGCCGCAACGTCCGCTGGTTCCTGTTCGGCCAGCTCGTCTCGGTGCTCGGCGACACCATGCTCTGGCTGGTCGCCGGGATCTGGGTCAAGCAGCTGACCGGCAGCAACTCGGCGGCCGCGCTCACCTTCTTCCTGGTGATCGTCGGCACGCTCTGCGCCCCGCTCGGCGGCATGGTCGCCGACCGCTGCCGCCGGCGCCCGCTGCTGCTGGTGCTCAACCTGGCCACCGCCGCCGTGCTGCCGGTGCTGCTGCTGGTGCACGGCGGCGGCCAGGTCTGGCTGGTCTACCTGGCGATGCTGCTCTACGGCCTGTCGAACAGCTTCCTCGACCCCGCGCAGGCCGGTCTGCTGCGCGTGCTGGTCCCCGAGGAGCGGGTGAGCGAGGTCAACGGGCTGCTGCAGACCGCCAAGCAGTCGCTGCGCCTGGTCTCCCCGCTGGCCGGGGCCGGGCTGTTCGCGGCGCTGGGTGCCCACGCCGTGGTACTGGTCGACACCGGCACCTTCCTGGTCGCGGCGGCCACCCTGCTCGCCGTCCGACTGGACGAGGCGCCCCCCGCGCCCGGCGGCAGCGGCTGGCGCACCGAGATCACCGAAGGCCTGCGGCACCTGGCCGGGACCGTGGTGCTCCGTCAGCTCACCGTCGGCGCTGCGCTGACCATGGTGGCGATGGGCCTGGCCGAGACGGTCGGGCTCGCCGTGGTCAGTGACGGGCTGGGCCGGCCGCCCGCCTTCCTCGGCGTGCTGCTGGTCGGCCAGGGCGTCGGCGCGGTACTGGCCGGCCTGACGGCGAGTCGGCTCGCCCGGCGGATCGGCGACGGCCTGCTGGTCGCCGCCGGCATGACCGCCTTCGGCCTCGGCGCCCTCGCCCAGACCGTGCCGTCGGTGGCGGTGGTGGCCGTCGCCATGGTGCTCTGCGGGGCCAGCATGCCGTGGATCGCCATCGGGCTCACCACGATCGGCTTCCGCCACACCCCGCCCGACCTGGTCGGCCGCGTCTACGCCGGGTTCAGCGTCATCATGACGGTGCCCCAGGTGCTCGCGATGGCCGCCGGCGCCGCACTGATCGCCCTGGTGGACTTCCGGGTGGTGCTGGTGCTCATGGCGGCCACCGTCGCCGCGTCCGCCGGGTACCTGTTCACCCGGCCCGAGCAGCGCCTGGCGGCGCAGCGGGAACCCGGGGAGGTGACAGAGCCGTTGTGACGGCTGAGGAAGAGGGGGAGCGGATGCGACGGGGTGCAGGCGTGCGCTGGGCGGGCGCGCTCACGGTCATCGGGCTGGCGGTCGGGCTCACCGGCTGCGCCGAGCCGAGCCCGCCGCCACCGGCCGGGGCGAAGACGCAACCGGCCGGAGCGAGGACGCCGCCGGCCGGGGCGAAGACCACGGACGCGCGGGCGAGCGACGTCGAGCTGATGCTCGACAACGCGCGCACCGGCGGCGCCCTGACCCAGACCACGCTGGTCGCGGTGATCGCCAAGTACGGCGGCGGTTTCGTCACCTCGGCCACCGCGACCGGCACCCCCGGAACGGCCTCCTCCACACTGGCCCTCGACGTCGTGCTCGGCCCCGGCACCGTCCGCGCCACCGTCCAGGGCGAGACGGACCTGGGCCCGGCCACGATGCGCTGCTACCAGTACACCGCCACCTACCTGAACCCGGCCCGCGGCTACCGGACGACCGACTGCCCGCCCGGCCTGACCGACGCTCAGGCCGCCCAACTGGCCACCCGGCAGTGGGGCGTGGAGCAGGCGGCCCTGCCCTACGGCAGCGGAGGGCAAGGCCTGCCCTCGCCCCTGCCGCAGACCGTCGACCAGGCGGAACACCTGCTCCACACGACCGCCCCCGCGTCGCAGCCGCTGACCTCCGCCGCCTTCGCCACGTCACCGGGCCTGGCCGCACTGGCCGTTCCCCAGCCGACCGGCGGCTGCATCTTCGTCCGCTTCGCCCCCGAACCCGCCAACGAACCCCACCCGGGCACCCTGGACATCAACGCCTGGCCCGCCCCGACCTCCGCCCCCTGCACCGGCCCGGCGGCACTGGCGACCGCCGGGTACGTGACGGCGGACCCGAGAGCGGGCGGGTGAACGGGGCACAGGGCGGAGCTTCAGGGCGTTCACAAAACCCGTTCGGCACGGCCGGTCCCGGCGGGCACGATGGTGGGATGGCTGATCTGGTGTGGGACGACAGGATCGCGTGGCTGCTCGATCCGACCGACGGGGGCTGCCTGCCCGACGTGTTCGTCGAGGGCACGACGGTGGCGGACTGGCAGGCGCTGCTCGACCTGGTCGGGGAACAGGGGTGGGCCTTCGAGTACGCCGAGGGCGACGCGGTGCTGCCCCTGCCCCGGGCCGAGGCCGTGCTGTCCCGGCCGGCCGACGCCGAGTGCCCGAGCCTGCGGGTGTGGCCGGATCCCGGGGTCTGTGCGATCTTCCGGTTCCTCGGGGAGGAGGAGATCGACTTCGACCTCGACCTCCGGGAACTCCAGGGGCAGCAGCGGCTGGACGTCCTTTGCGGGTTCCTCGCCGCGATCGGCCGACGGCTGGGCAGGTCGGTGCCGCTGTTCCCCGAGGGTGGGGGCACGCAGCCGCTGCTCGGGTTCGACGCGGTGGCCGACCGGGTCAGGGTGATGACATCAGTTGGCTGACGCCCCGTCAGCGTCCCCGGAGCGGGGTCACCACCGGGCGGCCGTCCGGGTCGGGGGTCACCGTGACGCGGGCCTGGTAGACGCGGGCGATCAGGGCTTGGGTGATGACGTCGGCCGGTGGGCCGGCGGCTTCGGTGCGGCCCTGGTGGAGGAGGAGCAGGTGGTCGGCGTACTGGGCGGCGGTGGTGAGGTCGTGGAGGGTGGTGACCACGGTCAGGGGTTGGGTGCGGCGCAGGGTGTCGACGAGGTCGAGGACGTGTTGCTGGTGGCCGAGGTCGAGGGCCGAGGTGGGTTCGTCGAGGAGGAGCAGGCGGGGTTCCTGGGCCAGGGCCCGGGCGAGGGCGGCGCGTTGGCGTTCGCCGCCGGAGAGGGCGGCGAGGCGGCGGTCGGCGTAGTGGGCGAGGTCGAGGTCGGCCAGGGTGCGGGCGGCGGTGGCGCGGTCGCGTTCGCCGGGGGTGGCGAGGTAGCCGAGGTGCGGGGTGCGGCCGAGCAGGACGTAGTCGCGGACCGTCATGTCCGGGGGCAGCACCGGCGTCTGGGGCACGTAGGCGATCAGGCGGGCCCGGTCGCGGGTGGGCAGGCGGCCGACGTCGGTGCCGTGGACGTGCACCGTGCCGCGGTGCGGGAGCAGGCCGGCGACGGCGCGCAGCAGGGTGGACTTGCCGGCGCCGTTGGGGCCGATCAGGGCCAGCCAGCCGCCGGGGGCGAGCGAGCAGGAGACGGCGTGCACGATCGGTGTGCGGTCCAGGGCGACGTCGACCCCGGACAGGACCAGTCCGTCCGCGCTCATGTGCGCACCGACCGGGTGGCGCGCAGGATCCAGACGAAGGCCGGCGAGCCGATCAGCGCGGTGACCACGCCGATCGGCAGCTCGGCCGGCGCCACCACGGTGCGGGCCGCCGTGTCGGCGAGCACCAGGAAGGCGGCGCCGAACAGCAGCGAGAGCGGCAGCACCAGGCGGTAGGAGGAGCCGGCCAGCCGGCGCACCGCGTGCGGCACGACGATCCCGACGAAGCCGATCAGCCCGCTCACCGCGACCGCGCTCGCCGCGGCCAGCGCGCAGCCTGCCAGCACCAGCAGCCTGGTCCGGCCCGGGTGCAGGCCGAGCGAGCGGGCCTCCTCGTCGCCGACCGAGAGCACGTCGAGGTGGCGGCCGTGCAGCAGCACCAGCGCGGTGGACACCGCCAGGTAGGGCAGGACCTGCCAGGTCTGGTGCCAGGTGGCGGTGGAGAGCGAGCCGAGCAGCCAGGTGTAGACCTGCTGGATCGACTCGGTGGAGCGCTGCAGCACGTAGGTCTGAACGGCCGTCAGGAACATCGAGACGGCCAGCCCGGCGAGCAGCAGCGTCGAGGTGCCGGGCCCGCCGGCCGCGCCGGCCAGGTAGGCGACGGCGACCCCGGCCAGCGAGCCGACGAACGCGGCCACCGGCAGTGCGGCGGGTGCGGAGGGGCCGAGGTAGACGATCGCGAGGGTCGCGCCGAGGCCGGCCCCGGCCGAGGAGCCGAGCAGTGAGGAGTCGACCAGTGGGTTGCGGAACACGCCCTGGTAGCCGGCCCCGGCCAGCGCGAGCGCCCCGCCGACCAGGGCGCCGAGCACCACCCGGGGCAGCCGGATCTGGAAGAGCACCGCGGTGTCCAACGGCCCGAGCCCGGAGGACAGGTGCACGAACGGCAGCTTGTCCAGCAGGGCGGCGGCCGTGCCCAGCGGGTCGAGGTCCGCCGCGCCCACCATCGCGCCGACCAGCACCGCGGCGGCCAGCAGGACCACCGCGAGGCCGTAGGCCCGCACCGCGCGTCGACGCCCGCTCACAGCCGCGAAACCCCGCCGTCCGTCACTTCGCCGATGCGGTGGAGGCGTGCTGGACCGCCTGGGCGATCTGCGAGACCAGCTCGGGCAGGCGCGGGCCCCAGCGGGAGGCGACGTCGTCGTCCAGGCCGACGATCTGGTTGTTCTTCACCGCGGGGACGGTGTTCCAGCCGGGCCGGGCCGCGACGACCTGCGGGGACTGGCCGCCGTCGTTGGCGCCGTTGTCCGCGAGCAGGATCAGCTGCGGCTGCGCCGAGACGATGTACTCCTGGGACAGCTGCGGGTAGCCGCCGTCGGAGGCCTTGGCCGCGGCGTCGGCGATGTTCTTCAGCCCGAACAGCGAGGCGACCTGGCCGACGAAGGTGGTGGAGGTGGCCGAGTAGTACGGGTTGGCGCTGACCTCCCAGAAGTAGCTGAGGTCGCTGTGGTTGCCGCCGGCCTGCTTGACCGTGTCGGCGATCTTGGACTTCATGTCGGCCACGGTCTTGGCGGCCTGCGTGGTGTGGCCGGTGGCCTGGCCGAGCTGCTCGATCTGCTGGTAGGCGTCGTCGAGCTTGGCGGCGGCGGGCTCGATCAGCACCGGCACGCCGAGCTTGGTCAGCCCGGCGACCAGGCCGTTGGTGTCCTGGGAGGCGACCACCAGGTCGGGCTGGTACTTGACGATCGCCTCGATGTTCGGGGTCAGCCCGCTCAGGCTGGAGGTCGGCACGCCGGCGGGGTAGTTCGAGTTCGAGTCCACGGCCACCACCTGCTTGTCCGCGCCCACCGCGTACAGGTCCTCGGTCGCGGTCGGGGAGAGCGAGACGATGCGCTGCGGCTGGCTCTTGACGGTGACGCTGCCGTTGGACGGGGTCAGCGTGACCGGGAACGAGGCGGCGGCGGGGGAGGCGGCGGTCGAGGCGGTCGAGGACCCGGACTTCCCCGAGCTTCCGCAGCCGGCCAGCGCGGCGGTGGCCGCGACGAGTGCCGTCGCCGTCGTCAGGGCGCGGACGAGCGGCGTGCGGCGGGAACGGTCGGGGTGGGGCGCCATGCGGTGCTTCCTCCGGTACGGGCGGGAAGCGGCCAACCCGTGGACGGCGGCGCCAGGCGCGCCGACACGGACGGATCGCCCCTTCCCACGAGGGTCGATGTCGTAGCGCGGCAGGAGGCGACCTGGCTCGGGCCGCCGTGGCGGTGGCCCTCACAGTTGCGGGACAGCGCCGGACTGGCCCGCAGCACGCGGGCGTCACCGGCTTCGCTGCCTGGCGCGCTGCCGAACATCTGCACGGTTGTGCAGGTGTCCAACCGCGAAACCGTAGCACGGCGGCGGGGTGACGGGTCCACGGACAGTGACAGCTGGCCATCACCCCGGCCGGTGGTCGCCGGGGTGACGCCCCGTCAGCCGAACCAGGGCCCGCGGTCCAGGCGGTCCTGGACCACCGCCCGGGTCTCGGGGTCGGCGACCCGGTCGGTGAGCCGCTGGGCGCGCGCCCTGAGCCGGGCCGCGTCGGGGGAGCCGGTGGCGGCGGCGGCCCGGGCCCCGACCTCGGCGGCCAGCGCGCGGTCCCAGTCGGCGAAGGCCCCGGGGTGGCGGTCGATCAGCTCCGCGTAGCGCGCGGCGTGCTGGGCGCCGGTCGCCGGGCGGCCGATCGCCAGCGCCGTCTGCGCGATGGTGTACTCGCCGCGGCCGTGCTGGACCTCGGCGCCCGCCTCCAGCCAGTGGTAACAGGCGGCGTACGCCTGGTAGAGGGCGCGCTCCTGCTCGGCGGGCGCGGTGGCCGGGGACAGGTCGAAGAGCAGGTCCCCCAGCGCGTTGTTGAGCTCGACGGCGAACCAGCGGTGCAGGTCGCGGGCGTGCGGCCGACGACTGCCGAACGCGCTGACCACGTCCGACCAGCGCTCGAAGCCGTGCTCCCGGGCGATCACCCGCTGAGCGTCGCGGATCGAGAAGTCGGCCGGGTCGACGGGCCCTGCGGCGGCCGCGCGCTCGGCGGCGCCGGGCCGGCCGGCCCGCACGGCCAGCCGCAGTTCCTTGGCCAGGTTGCGCAGGTGGGCGAGCTCGACGTGGTCGGGGAGGGCGGGGGCGGTCATGTGGGGCTCCTACGGGGGCAGGACTGACGGGTCACCAGAAGCGGGGTTGGCCGGGGATCGACTCCAGGTCGGAGAGCAGCAGTTCGCGGTCCTCCGGCTGGGCGATCTCCTCGGCGGCGGCCAGCGCCTCCTCGGTCCAGGCGCGGGCCTGCTCCCGGTCGCCCGCCACGGCGTGCGCGCGGGCCAGCGACTCGAAGGCGTAGGCCAGGTCCCAGTCGCCGGTGCCGTGGGCCTGGCAGAGCTCCAGGCCGCGGCGGGCGTGGTGCAGCGCGGGCTCGGCCCGGCCGAGCACGGCGTAGACGCGCGAGCACTGCCACTCGCCGCGGCTGAGGTTCACCGGCGTGCCGACCCGGCCCCAGTGGTGGCGCGAGGCGTGGGCCATGTGCAGCATCCGGTCGTCGTCCTCGGGGCCGCGGTCCTCCTGCTCCAGCAGCCGCCACACCCCGTTGAACAGGTCCACGGCGAGGCGCCGTTCGTCCTGCGGGGTGTCGGCGGGGTGCTGCGCGTCGTGCTCGGTCATGGCGGCGGTGGCTCCGTCCTGGATCAGGTGGTCGGTGCGGTGGAGGTCGGAGCGGACCCGGTCCAGGCGGGCCTGGAGCCGCTGCCGGTGCTTGACCAGGACCCGCTCGATCGCCTCCCGGTCGTCGGGCGCGGCCAGGCACAGCCGCACCTGGTCGAGCGGGACGTCGACCGAGCGCAGCAGGTGCACCAGCCGCGCGGGCTCGACCTGCTCGGCCCGGTACAGCCGGTAGCCCGTGCCCGGGTCGACCTCGGCCGGCGTCAGCAGCCCCACCCGGTCGTAGTGCCGCAGCGCCTTCGTGGTCAGGCCGACGCGGCGCGCCAGCTGACCGACCGTGATCAGTTCGGGTCCGTCCATGCCTCGAACCTAGAACCTTGCCCCGGGGAAACCTCAAGCCCACTCGCCCGGCCGAGTCCCCGAGCCCCGGCCGGCTCCTGCGCGGTGGAGTGGTGTCATGACACGCCTCGTCACCCTCATAGCCGCTGCCGCCCTGTCGGCAGCGCCCACCGGCCCCGCCGACGCGACCCCGGCCTCGGCCCTGGACCCGCCGCCCGTCGTCCGGGTGATGCCGCTCGGCGACTCGATCACCTACGGCACCGGCAGCTGCGACGGCGACGGCTACCGCGGGCCCCTGCTAGGCCTGGTCGCCGCGCAGTCGCGCTACGCCGTCGACCTCGTCGGCTCCCAGCAGGGCGGCACCATGGCCGACCCCGACAATGAGGGCCACCCGGGCTACACGATCAGTCAGATCGCCAGTGGAGTCGACGGCTGGCTGGCGGCCGCCCACCCGGACGTGGTGCTGCTGCACATCGGGATCAACGACCTGCTGGGCGGCACCGACGGCGCGACGGCCGCGGACCTGGCGCGCCGGCTGCTCGACCGGATCTACGCCGACCGGCCCGGCGTCACCGTCATCATGCAGGGCCTGATCCCGACCACGCCCGGGTGGAACCCGAAGCCCGACCAGCCACCGATCCAGGCCATCGCCGGCTACAACGGCCGGCTCCGGCAGCTGCAGCCCGCCGAGCAGCAGCAGGGGCGCCGCTTCAGCTACGTCGACGCGCCCAGCCTGGACCCCGGCACCCAGCTGCCCGACGGCGTCCACCCGGACGACGCGGGCTACGCCCTGCTGGCGCGGAACTTCTTCGCCCCGCTCGACCAGGCCTTCAGCGCCGGCTGGTTCACCGGCGGCCCGGCCCGGCCGCACCCGTCCGCGCCGATCGGCACCGTGCACCTGGCGGACATCCGGCCGGATGGCGCCCTGCAGAACGCCGAGGGCGACTGCGCCGCGCGCTCCTGGAGCCGGTGGAGCCCGACGGGCCGGGACGGGGTCACCGAAGCGACGAGCGCGGCGGCTTACTCGATCGGGCGCTGGTCCGGATGCTTCCAGGCGGCCGTCCCCGGCGGCCACCGCCGCCTTCGGCAGGTGACGGGGCGTCAGGTCCGGCCGTGACCTCGTACGACGGCGGGCCCCGGCTCTCGAACCGAGAACCGGGGCCCGCCGTGCGTCCGTCGGACGGGTGCTACCGCGGACTGGGGTCGGGCTCGGGCGCGGGCTCCTCCGACACCGCCTCGGCCTCAACCTCCGACACACCCTCCGGCCCCGGCCCGGCCGCGGCCGCCGCCGCGGCCTCCTGCTCGCGGGCGTCGCGCAGGTCGCGGCGCAGCAGGACGACCCAGCCGGCCGGGATCATCAGGGCGAACAGCCACCACTGGATCGCGTACGGCAGGTGCACGCCCTTGCCGACCACCGCGTCGTCGCTGGTGGCGGTCACGTTGGGGCCCGGCACCAGCTCGGCCTCGTCGGCGGCCGGCGGGTTGGGGTTGGTGGAGACCAGCTCCAGGTAGCCCGCGACCACCGGATGGTTGAGCCGGGAGGCCTGGTCGGTGCTGTTGATCCGCTGGAACATCCGGTCCGGCAGGCCGCCGATCTCGCGCCGGAAGGTCTCGTCCGGCCGCAGCCGGCCGGTCACCGTCAGCTCGCCGGCGGGGACCGGCGGCGTGGCGGGGTAGTCGGCGGCGCCCGCGCCGGAGGCCACCCAGCCACGGTTGACCAGCACCACGTCGCCCTGGTCGGTGACCAGCGGGGTGACCAGGTAGTACCCGACCGTGTCGCCGGAGGCGTCGGTGCGCTGGCGGACCACGAACTCGTGCGCCGCGTCGTAGTGCCCGGTCGCGGTCACCGGACGGTACGTCTCCGAGGCGGGCACGCTGCCGCCCGGGTGCGAGAGGGTGTCCATCGCCACCGGGGCGGACTGCATGGCGGCAGCGGTCGCGGTGTTCTGCCGGTTGGTCGCCTCGTACCGGTGGTACTGCCACCGGCCGAGCAGGACCATCGCGGGGATGATCGCGAAGAACACGAGGGTCAGGATCACCCAGCGCCGGGTGAAGAGGATGCGGAAAAGCACCTGGTGACGCTATCTCCCTTTACATCCGGACTGCGAACCGGCCCCGCCCCGGCGCGTCCGGGCGCCGGCCGGGCCCCGCGTTCGCCATGGTGGAGCTCCAAGCCCGCCCACCCCCGGAGGCACCGTGTGGAGCACCCCGGCCCGTCGGCTCGCCGCGCCGCTGGCCACCGTCCTCACCGCCCTGCTGCTGGCCGGTTCGGCGCCCGCCGCGACCCCCGCGCTCGGCGCCGACCTGGACCGGCTGCTCGCCGACCCCCGGCTGGCCGGCGCCGGGGTGTCCGTGCTGGTCAGTGACGCGGCCACCGGGCAGGTGGTCTACCAGCACGACCCGGACGCGCTGCTGCTGCCCGCCTCCACCCTGAAGACCGTCACGGCCGCCGCCGCGCTCGACCTGCTCGGCCCGGACCACCGCTTCAGCACCCAGGTGCTGGCCGCCGGCCCGCGCACCGGCGGCCGGCTGGACGGCGACCTGGTGCTGCGCGGCGGCGGCGACCCGAGTCTGCAGGAGTCCGACCTGGACGCGCTGGCCGCCCGGGTGGCCGCCGCCGGGGTGACCGAGGTGACCGGCGGCGTGCTGGCCGACGCCTCGCGCTACGACGGGGTGCCGCTCGGCGCGGCCTGGGCCTGGGACGACCAGGCCGCTTATTACAGCCCGCAGATCAGCGCCCTCACCCTCACCACCGACAGCGACGACGACGTGGGGAGCGTGCGCCTGACCCTGACGCCCGACGCCGCGTCAGGGCGACCGGCTGCGGTGCGGACCACCCCGGCGCAGGCACCGGTGCGGATCAGCGGGCAGGTCGCCACCGGCGCGCCGGGCAGTGCGGGCACCGTGCAGGTGGACCGGCGTCCCGGCGGCAACGAGCTGGTGCTCTCCGGCAGCCTGCCGGCCGGCGCGGGCCCGACCGAGGAGTGGGTGGCGATCGACGACCCGGCCCGGCTGGCCGGCACCGTCTTCGCGGCCGCGCTGGCCCGGCACGGCGTCGCGGTGCGCGGCGGCCTGCGCGAGCAGCCGGCCCCGGCCGGCGCCGCCGTGCTGGCGGCGCACGACTCGCCGACGCTCGCCGAGCTGCTGCCGCCCTTCCTCAAGCTCAGCAACAACGGCATCGCCGAGCACCTGGTCAAGGAGATCGGGGCGGTGCGCGGCGGCTCGGGCAGCTGGCCGGTGGGGCTGGGGCTGCTGAGCGACGACCTGCACCGCAACGGCCTGGAGCCGACCCCGGCCCGGCAGGTGGACGGCTCGGGGCTGTCGCGGCAGGACCTGACGACCGGTCGGCGGCTGGTGGCGCTGCTCCGGTACGCCCGGACCCGGCCGTGGTTCGCCGACTGGTACCAGGCGCTGCCGGTGGCCGGCGACCCGCGCCGGATGGTCGGCGGTACCCTCTCCGACCGGTTGCGCGGCACGGCCGCCGAGGGCCGGGTGCACGCCAAGACCGGTTCGCTGACCGGCGTCACCTCGCTGGCCGGCTACCTGGACCGGGCGGACGGTCGGACCCTGGTGTTCAGCGTGCTGGTGAACGACTTCGTCGGGGAGAGCCCCACCCCGGTGGTCGACGCCGTGGTGGCCCGGCTGGCCTCGGAGACCGCCACCGCGGCCCCGCGGGCGGAACCGCCCGCGCCGCCCGCGCACGACTGGGAGGCCGCCTGCGCCGCGGGTGCCTGCGGGAGCTGACGGCTCGCCAGCTGACACGGGTGGTACCGGTGTTGCACTGTGAAGGTTTGGTGACGGTTGGTGACGGGCGGAGGGCGCAGCGGTCCCCGGGACCGCTGCGCCCTCCGGGGGGTGCAAGCAACCGGTGCGCTCAGTGCGCGAGGTGGTCGTCGATCCAGCCCAGCCGCGCGGCACTGAAGCCGACCTGGAAGCGGCTCTGCGCGCCGCACCGCTCCATCAGCTCCGAGATGGTCCGGCGCACGGTCCGCACCGACAGCCCGAGCTTGCGGCTGATCCCGAGGTCGGTGACGCCGCCCGCCATCAGCTTGAGCACTTCCAGCTGACGCACCGTGAACTCCTGTTCCGGGCCCTCGCGGACGGGCGGGCCGTCCTCCGCGGGCGCCGGTTCCAGTTGCTGGGGGAGCAGGTCCAGCGCGTGGTCCCAGGTGTGCTGGAAGATCTGCAACAGGATGCCCACCGCGGCGGTCGAGCGCAGGACCACCGCGGCCCGCCCGTCCTGGGGGGCGCCGGCCGAGACGACGGCCAGTGCCTCGTCCACGATGATCATGCGCACCGGCAGCGTGGGCAGGGTGCGGACCCGCATGCCGGCGGCCGTGAGCAGCCGCAGGTGGTGGGCCATGTGCGGCAGGGACGCGGACGATAACTGGTAGACGGTCCGCAGCGAGACCCCGCGCCGCAGCACCACCGTGTTGCGTTCCCTGGCCTCCTTGGCCTGGGTGGCGGTGGGGGCCGGCGTGGGCTGCATGCTGAGGATCTCCGACTTCGCGGAGTTGGTCACCTCCTCCAGCAGGGCGGCGAGTTCGGGCCCCCGCTCGGCGAGCGAGACATCGCCGGTCTGCTCGACCCGCATCGAGGCGATCGCCTCGATGGTCCCGGCCAGGGTGGCGTGCGCGTCGTTCGCGGCGGCCAGGGCCGACTCCAGCCGCTGGCGGCTGTTCCTCGCCATCGCGGCCATCGCGGCCTGCGGGAGCTGGGAGTACCAGCCGTTCGGGGTGCCCGGGCTCGGTATCAGCAGGCCGAGCCCGGCCAGCCGCTCGATCGCCTCGGCGAACTCGCGGGGGCCCCAGGCGAAGACGCTGCGGACCTCGTCCTCGGTCCACTCCGGGTGATTCAGGGCGTATTCGTACATGAGGCGCGCATGGCCACTGATCGGTACTTCGCGGTCGAGTCTGAACATTTCGTGCAGCCCTTCGGGTTGATTTGTAAGCAACCGAACACGTGACCGGTCCGGTCGTGTCCGGATGTGGCCAGCGTCACTCCTGGGTGTTTTCCGGCCCCTGGTCGGGCGGACAAACGCTTCATCGTAGATGGTCTTGTCCACAACTGGCCATGGCCACTTAGGGACGACGGAGATCAAACCGCGTGACGCAGTCGTGATGTATGAATTGACAAGTGCCCGGGCGTGTCCGAAGGACCTCCCGGTCGCAATGGCCGGAGCAATGACCAGAGCAAAGACCAGTGCAATGAGCGGCGCAATGACCAGCGCAATGACCGAAGAGTCCTGGGAGGGAGGCGCGACATGAATTCCGAAAACCCGTACCCCGTTCCGGGTGACATCGTCTGGCCGTAACCGGCCGGTCGACTCCTCTTGTTTTTCGTTGCTTGTGGAACCGGACCAGCGCATGGGGGAAGGTGCTCGACTTGGCGCCCGTCGTCCTGTTCATCAACACCGCTTTGACGCGCCCCAGGGTGCACTCCTGCCCGTCCGCCGCCCGCCCGGCCGACGGGTCTCTCCACGCGCCCGGCGGCCCGACCGCCGGGACCGCCGGCTGCCACGGGATGGCAACGGCCGGGCGGGCCTCGGCCGAACGGTCGGACGTGCGAGCGTTCGTCACGTGGAGTGACCGCGGCGGAGAGCTCTCCGCACGCCCCGCCGAGGTGCCGGGCCTGCCCGGCCGGCGGATCGACCCGGCGGCCACCGAGCGCGACCGGGACCGGCCGCGAAGCGTGCCGAGCGGGAATGCTCCCGACCCCGCGCCGCTTTTCCCGGCGGCCCGGACGGCCGCCGATCCCGACCGCGCGACGAACCGGGTGCCGCTGCCGAGGGTGCCCGAACCGATCGGCCCGGCCGCCGACCCGGGCGCTTTCGCCGCACGGGACCGGGAATCGCTCCGAGCTGGCTTCTCGATGCCGATCGACGTCGCCCGTCAGGAGTTCGGCAAGGTTTTCCGGAACCGCGCCGGCGGGCGGATTCCCAGGGAGTTCTCCGGCGGCACCGGGAACGGCATCCGGGGCCGAGTCGAGCGGGACCGCACCCGCCCGCTCGGGCGCACCGGCAATTGCGTCGGGAAATCCGCCCGACCCGAATACCGTCGGCGCGAATACCGGCGGGCCGACGGCCAGGGCGATCCGGTGGTCACGTGACGAACCGGATCTCCACCTTCCTGGTGCTCGGCGGTGGCGGCCCCAACGGGCACGCGGCCGACCGGTCCCGCCGCATCGTCGCGGCGGCCGGCCGGGGCGGCCTGCGCGTGCACCTCGCCGACACGGCCGAGCACCTGGTCGGCGTGGACACGGCGGACCCGACCGTCGCCGGGGTGCACACCGTGGACCCCCGCGACGTCGAGGGCTGCCGCGCGCTCGCCGAGTCGCTCGACCCGGGCGACGGGTCGCTGGCGGTCGTCGGCTTCCGCGCGTCCGCGCTGACCGCCGCGGCCACCGCCGCCCGGGCGGTCGGCTCGCCGTGGAACGCGCCGGAGGCCGTCGGCCTGCTGCGGGACGGCTACGCCTGCCGGGCCCGGCTGCGCGGCCTGGGCTTCGCCCAGCCCGACTGCCACGTGTTCGCCGGACCGGCCGAGGCCGCCGCCTTCGTCAGCGGGCAGCGCGGCCGCTGGGTGGTCAAACCGCGGGACGCCTTCAACGGCGAAGGGGTCACCGTGGTCGACGCCGAGAACGGGCCCAGGGCGGCCCGCGCGATCGCCTCGGCGTTCGCGTCGTCCGGGCGGGTCGTCGTCGAGGAGTTCGTCAACGGTCAGGAGTTCAGCGCCGAGGGGGTCTTCGTCGACGGTGTGCCGCAGGTGCTGGGCATCACCGAGAAGAGCACCACCCCGCCGCCGTACTTCGTCGAGCTCGGCCACGTGCAGCCGCCCGTCCACCCGGGCGTCGACGAGGCCCGGGTCGCCGGGTCGGTCTGCTCGGCGGTCCGTCAACTGGGTCTGACCCACTCGCTGTTCCACGTCGGGTTCTGGGCCACCGACCGCGGGATCGTGCTCGGAGAGGTGCACGCCCGGGGCGGCGGGGACTGGATCCACGCCCTGGTCGGGCACCGGCGCCCCGGGCTCGACGTGTTCGAGGCGGTGCTGCGGGACGTGGCCGGGCTGCCGGTCGTCATCCCCGAGGCCGATCCGCGCCGGGCCGCGGCGGTCGCCGCCCTGACCACCCCGCTGACCGGCACGGTGGCCGCCGTGCACGGCGCCGCCGAGGCGCGCGAGCTGCCCGACACCCTGGCGGTCGACGTCCTGGCGGAGCCCGGGACGGTGGTCGCCGGCGGACCGGTGGACGCGTTCTCCCGGCTCGGCCTGGTGGTGGCGGCCGGACCGGACCCCCGACGGGCCCGGGCCAACGCGGCCGCGCTGTTGCGGACCGTCACCTTCGAGCTGGTCCCGGACGGTTCCGTGCCATGACCGACGGGCCGGCGGGGCGTGAGCGACCCGTCGAGCTGAACACCCGGCCGACCGAGGCCGGACCACGGCCGAACCATGGCCGGACCACGGCGGGTGGCCCGGCCCGCACAGCCATGCGCCGCGCCCGGACGGCAGTGCCGCCGACCGGGCACCGGCGCGACGCACCCACCCGGGCCCCAGCGGCCGCGACCCACTCCTGATTCCGAGAAAGCTCATCCAACGTCATCGGCAGCCCGGCTGGGCTGGTCACCGAGGGGAGATGACCGTGTCCGAGAAAGCGGCGAACGGTACGGCGGCGGAACCGATCGCGATCATCGGGATGGCCTGCCGCTATCCCGGGGGAGTCGCCTCCCCCGAAGGGCTGTGGGACTTCCTCACCGCCGGCTCCGAAGCCTTCACCGACTTCCCCACCGACCGCGGGTGGGACCTGGAGCGGCTCCGCGCGGATCCCGCCCGGGCCGGCTCCAGCCTGCTGCACCGCGGCGGCTTCCTGGACGCCGCCGAGTTCGACGCCGCCTTCTTCAGCGTGTCGCCGCGCGAGGCGCTGGCCATGCACCCCGAGCAGCGGATCCTGCTCGAAGTGTCCTGGGAGGCCTGCGAACGCGCCATGCTGGACCCGCAGTCGCTGGCCGGCAGCAACACGGGCGTCTTCGCCGCCCGGCTGTCCACCGAGTACGGCCCGCCGCTGCACCTGGCGCCGGAGGGCGCCTCGGGGCTGATGCTCACCGGCAACACGCCGAGCGCGCTCAGCGGCCGGATCGGCTACACGCTCGGCGTGGTCGGCCCGGCGATCACCATCGACACCGCCTCCTCCGGCTCGCTGGTCGCGATCCACCTGGCGGTGCAGTCGCTGCGGGCCTGGGAGTGCGACCTGGCGCTGGCCGGCGGCATCTCGACCATGCCCGCGCCGGGCCACTTCACCGAGTTCACCAAGCAGCAGGGGCTGGCCCCCGACGGCCGGCCGAAGCCGTTCTCCGCCGACGCCGACGGCACGGTGTGGTCCGAGGGCGCGGGCATGCTGCTGCTCGCCCGGCTCTCGGAGGCCCGCGCCGCCGGCCACCCGGTGCTCGCCGTGATCCGCGGCTCCGCGGTCAACTCCGACGGCGCGACCGAGGGCCTGGCCGTGCCGAGCGCCCCGGCGCAGGAGCGGCTGATCGTCCGGGCGCTCGCCAACGCGGGCCTGTCGCCCGCCGAGGTGGACGCGGTGGAGGCGCACGGCTCGGGCACCCGGGCCGGCGACCGCGCGGAGGCGCTGGCCCTCACGGCCACCTACGGCGCCGGCCGCCCGGCCGAGCGGCCGCTGTTGGTCGGCAGCGTGAAGTCGAACATCGGGCACGCGCAGGCGGCGGCCGGTGTGGCGGGCGTGATCAAGACGGTGATGGCGCTGCGGCACGGCGTGCTGCCGGGCCTGGTGCACCTCGACACCCCGTCGCCGCACGTGGACTGGGCGGGCAGCGGAGTGCTGCCGCTGGCCGAGGCGGTGGCGTGGCCGCGCGGCGAGCGGGTGCGGCGCTGCGGGGTGTCATCCTTCGGGATCGCCGGGACGAACGCGCACCTGATCGTCGAGGAGGCGCCGGAGCCGGCCGCCCCCGCGTCTGACGGCGGGTCAGCTGTCGAGGGCGTGCTGCCCTGGGTGGTGTCGGCGCGCGCCGAGGAGGCGCTGCGCGGGCAGGCCCGGGCGCTGCTGGCGGTGGCTGCAGAGGAGCGGCCCGAGGACATCGGGCTGTCCCTGGCGCAGACCCGCTCGGGCTTCGACGAGCGGGCGGTGGTGCTGGGTTCGGGGCGCGAGGAACTCCTCGCCGGCCTGGCCGCGTTGGCGCGCGGTGAGTCGGCGCCGTCGGTGGTGCGGGGTCGGGCGTGGGCGCAGGCGCGGCCGGTGTTCGTCTTCCCCGGCCAGGGTGGCCAGTGGGTCGGGATGGCGACTGAACTCGCCGCCTCCTCCCCGGTGTTCGCCCGTTCGCTGGCGGAGTGCGGTGAGGCGCTGGGGCGTTACGTGCCGTGGTCGCTGCGCGAGGTGCTGGACGGCGCCCCGGGTGCGCCGGGCCTGGACCGGGTGGACGTGGTGCAGCCGGTGCTGTGGGCGGTGATGGTCTCGCTGGCGCAGGTGTGGCGGTCGTACGGCGTCGAGCCGGCCGCGGTCGTCGGTCACTCGCAGGGCGAGATCGCCGCCGCCGTGGTGGCCGGCGCCCTCTCACTGGACGACGGTGCGCGGGTGGTGGCCCGGCGCAGCCAGATGCTGGTGCCGCTGGCCGGTGGCGGCGCGATGATGTCGCTCGGGCTCGGCGCGGCCAAGGCCCGTGCGCGGGTGGCCCGTTGGGCCGGCCGGGTCGAGGTGGCGGCGATCAACGGCCCGGAGTCGGTGACCGTTTCGGGTGAGCCGGCGGCGGTCGAGGAGCTGCGCGCCGAGTGCGAGGCGGCCGGGATCCGGGCGCGGGTGGTCAACGTGGACTACGCCTCGCACAGCCGCGGGGTCGATCCGGTCCGCGACGAGCTGCTGGAGGCGCTGCGCACCGTGCGCCCGCAGCTCGGGACGGTCCCGATGATCTCCACCGTGACCGGAAAGCCGGTGGACCACGAGGAGCTGGACGCGGACTACTGGTGGCAGAACCTGCGCCAGCCGGTCGAGTTCGAGGCGGCCTCGCGCCACCTGCTGGCGGCCGGCCACCACGTCTTCGTCGAGGTCAGCCCGCACCCGGTGATGGCGTTCGGCCTGGAGGGCACGATCGAGGAGGCGGGGGTCGGCGCCGCGGTGATCGGCACCCTGCGCCGCGACGACGGGGGCCCGCTGCGGCTGGCCACCTCGCTGGCGCAGGCCCACGTGCACGGCGTCCCGGTGGACTGGAGCGGCTACTTCGCCCCGGCCGCGCCGCGCCGCGTCACGCTGCCCACCTACGCCTTCCAGCGTCGGCGCTACTGGCTCGACACCCCCGGCCTGGGGGCGGCCGACGGCGCCCTGGCGGTGGCCGTCGCACCGCAGCCGCAAGAGCCGGCCAGCGCCTCGCGCGACCCTCGGGAGCTGCTGGCCGGCGAGGTCGCCGCCGTGCTCGGCCTGGCCGGCTCCGGCCAGGTGGCCGCCGACCTGTCGTTCAAGGCGCTGGGCTTCGAGTCGATGACCGGCGTGGAACTGCGCAACCGGCTGATCGCCGCGACCGGGCTGCGGCTGCCGACCACGCTCATCTATGACTACCCGTCACCGCGCGAGCTCGCCGACTACCTGGTCTCGGTGCTCGGCTCGCCCGAGGCCGACGAGACCACCGAGGCGGACCTGGGCGAGGCCCAGGTACCCGCGGCCCGCGTCGAGCGCGCGCTCGACGAGATGGACCGCGACGAGCTCGTCCGGCTGGCACTCGGCAGGAACTAGTGCCGCGTCAGGCAACCTTCGCCCCGTCGCGACGCCCGGCACGCACTCTCGCCGCACCGGCCGAAAGCCCAAGTACGTCCAGTACGAGGACTTCCGGCCGGCACGCCGAGAGCACGCACCGGACGCCGCTCCCTGGGGGCGCCTCCCGGCCGAAGGCTGGGGGAGGGCAAAAGTTGCCTGACGCGGCACTAGCGGCGCGGGACGGCGGTCGACCGGCCGCCGTTCCGCCGCCGCGGGGATCGATCGCTCACTGTTTCGCTCATTTTTAGGGGAGAACGTTGGACACGTCGGTTGACGATCTGGTCGAGGCACTACGCGAGTCGTTGAAGGAGAACGAGCGGCTCAAGGCGAGGACCACCGAGCCGATCGCGATCATCGGAATGTCGTGCAGGTTCCCCGGCGGGGTGACCTCGCCGGAGGACCTCTGGGAGCTCGTGGCGGCCGGCGGCGACGCGATCGGCCCGTTCCCCACGGACCGTGGCTGGGACACCGACAGCCTCTACCACCCGGACCCGGACCACCCCGGCACCACCCACGCCCGCGAGGGCGGATTCCTGCACGACGCCGCCTACTTCGACGCCGGCTTCTTCGGGATCACGCCGCGCGAGGCGGCCGCCATCAACCCGCAGCAGCGCCTGCTGCTGGAGTGCGCCTGGGAGGCCTTCGAGCGGGCGGCCATCGACCCGGCGACCCTGACCGGGAGCCGGACCGGCGTCTTCGCCGGGGTGATCTACCAGGACTACAGCAACCCGCTGCAGTCCCCGCCGTCCGACGCGGAGGGCTACCTGCTGACCGGCGAGCTCGGCAGCGTCGCCTCCGGCCGGATCGCCTACACCATGGGCCTGCAGGGGCCGGCCATCACGATCGACACGGCCTGCTCCTCCTCGCTGGTCGCGATGCACACGGCGGCCGAGTCGCTGCGCCGCGGCGAGTGCTCGCTGGCGCTGGCGGGCGGTGCGACCGTGATGGGCCACCCGCGGGTGATCACCGAGATGTCCCGGCAGGGCGTGCTCTCGCCGGACGGCCGCTCCCGCTCCTTCTCCGACGACGCGGACGGGGCCGGCTGGGGCGAGGGCGTCGGGATCCTGCTGCTGGAGCGGCTCTCGGACGCCCGGGCCAACGGCCACCCGGTGCTCGCGGTGATCCGCGGCTCCGCGGTCAACTCGGACGGTGCGAGCAACGGCCTGACCGCCCCGAACGGCCCCTCGCAGCAGCGGGTGATCCGCGACGCGCTGCGGGCCTCGGGCCTGTCGCCCGCCGACGTGGACGCGGTGGAGGCGCACGGCACCGGCACCTCGCTCGGCGACCCGATCGAGGCGGGCGCCCTGATCGCCGCCTACGGGCCGGACCGCCCGGCCGACCGGCCGCTCTGGCTCGGCAGCGTGAAGTCGAACATCGGGCACGCGCAGGCGGCGGCCGGCGTGGCGGGCGTGATCAAGACGGTGATGGCGCTGCGGCACGGCGTGCTGCCGGAGCTGGTGCACTTCTCCGCGCCGTCGCGCCACGTGGACTGGGACGGCAGCGGCGTGGCGCCGCTGGCCGAGGCGGTGGCGTGGCCGCGGGGCGAGCGGGTGCGGCGCTGCGGGGTGTCCTCCTTCGGGATCAGCGGCACCAACGCGCACCTGATCGTCGAGGAAAGCCCTGACGAGACGACAGAAACCGCTGATCACACTTCGATTGACGGCCCGTCGGTGGTGCCGTGGGTGCTCTCGGCCCGCGGTGAGGCGGCCCTGCGCGGGCAGGCGGAGGCGCTGACGGTGACCGGCCGCGGCGAGCGGCCGCAGGACGTCGGCTACTCGCTCGCGGCGACCCGCTCGGAGTTCGAGGACCGGGCCGTCGTGCTGGGCTCGGGGCGCGAGGAACTCCTCGCCGGCCTGGCCGCGTTGGCACGCGGCGAGTCGGCGCCGTCGGTGGTGCGCGGCCGTGCGTGGGCGCAGGCCCGCCCGGTCTTCGTCTTCCCCGGCCAGGGTGGCCAGTGGGTCGGGATGGCGAGTGAACTCTCCGCCTCCTCGCCGGTGTTCGCCCGTTCGCTGGCGGAGTGCGGTGAGGCGCTGGGCCGTTACGTGCCGTGGTCGCTGCGCGAGGTGCTGGACGGCGCCCCGGGCGCACCCGGGCTGGACCGGGTGGACGTGGTGCAGCCGGTGCTGTGGGCCGTAATGGTCTCGCTGGCGCAGGTCTGGCGGTCGTACGGCGTCGAGCCCACCGCCGTGATCGGCCACTCCCAGGGCGAGATCGCCGCCGCCGTGGTGGCCGGCGCCCTCTCGCTGGACGACGGCGCGCGGGTGGTGGCCCGGCGCAGCCAGATGCTGGTGCCGCTGGCCGGCGGCGGCGCGATGATGTCGCTGTCGTTGAGCGCAGCCGAGGCCCGCGAGCGGGTCGCCCGCTGGGCCGGCCGGGTCGACGTGGCCGCGATCAACGGCCCCGAGTCGGTGACCGTTTCGGGCGAGCCCGAGGCCGTCGAGGAACTGCGCGCCGAGTGCGAGGCCGCCGGCATCCGCGCCCGCGTGGTCAACGTGGACTACGCCTCGCACAGCAGCCGGGTCGACCCGGTCCGCGAGGAACTCCTGGAGGCGCTGCGCACCGTGCGCCCGCAGGCCGGGACGGTCCCGATGATCTCCACCGTGACCGGCAAGCCCGTCGAGCACGAGGAGCTGGACGCGGACTACTGGTGGCAGAACCTGCGCCAGCCGGTCGAGTTCGAGGCGGCCTCGCGCCACCTGCTGGCCGCCGGCCACCACGTCTTCGTCGAGATCAGCCCGCACCCGGTGACGGCCTACGGCCTGGAGGGCACGATCGAGGCCGCCGGCGCCGCCGCAGCCGTGATCGGCACCCTGCGCCGCGACGACGGGGGCCCGCTGCGGCTGGCCACCTCGCTGGCCCAGGCCCACGTGCACGGCGTCCCGGTGGACTGGAACGCCTACTTCGCCCCGGCTGCCCCGCGCCGCATCACCTTGCCCACCTACGCCTTCCAGCGCCAGCACCACTGGCTCACCGAGCCGCCGCGCACCGCGCCGACCGACCTGGCCGCGGCCGGCCTGGAGCGCCCGACCCACCCGTTCATCGGCGCCGGCGTGCAACTCGCCGAGACCGACGGGCACTTGTTCACTGCCCGGCTCTCGCTGGAGAGCCACCCGTGGCTGCTGGACCACGCCGTCGGCACCGAGGTGGTGCTCCCGGGCACCGCGCTGCTGGAACTCGCCCTGCGGGCGGGGGAGCAGGTCGGCGCCGAGTGGGTGGACGAGCTGGTGCTCGAAGCCCCGCTGCTGCTGCCCGAGGACGACAGCGTCCAACTCCAGGTCACCGTCGGCGCGGTGGACGAGGAGGGCCGACGCCGCGTCAGCGTGCACTCCCGGCGCGGCGGCATCGGCGAGTGGACCCGGCACGCCACCGGTGTGCTCTCCGCCACCTGGGAGCCGCCGGGCGGCACTCCCGCCGAGTGGCCGCCGGCCGGCGCCGAGCCGCTGGACGTGGCGGCCGTCTACGACCGGGCGGAGCGCGCCGGGCTCTCCTACGGCCCGGTCTTCCGCGGCCTGGAGCGGCTGTGGCGCAGCGGCGAGGAGTACTTCGCCGAGGTCCGGCTGCCCGAGGAGGTCACCGGGGACGCCGAGCAGTTCGGCCTGCACCCGGCCCTGACCGACGCCGTGCTGCACGGCTGCCTGGCCGCGCTGGCCGACCGTGGCGCGCTGAAGAACGAGGCCGTGCTGCCGTTCACCTGGGCCGGCGTGGGCCTGTACGCGGTGGGCCCCGCCGCCGTCCGGGCGGTGATCCGGCCGACCGGCGACGCCGAGTTCGGCATCGAGCTCGCCGACGACACCGGCAGCGCCGTCGGCCGGATCGGGTCGCTGGCCTTCCGGCCCGCCGGCGCCCAGCTGCAGGGGGCGGCCCGCTCGCTCTCCGCGGTCCGCTGGACCTCGCTCGCCGCCCCGACCGGAGCCGCCGCCCTGCCGGACGGCGCGTTGCGCCTGCTCGCCGCCGGCGGCGAGGGGCTGGGCCGCCTGCTCGCCGACGCCGCAGTGGAGTTCGCCACCGACGCGGACGCCGCCTCGGCCACCGACCGGCCCGCGCTGATGCTGCTCGACGTCCCCCCGGGCACCGGCCCGGCGGACGCCCACGACCGCGCGTCCGCGGCCGCCCTGGCCGGCTCGGCCACCGCGGCCGTCCGGCGGACACTGGCGGGCCTGCGCGAGTGGCTGGCCGCCACCGGGGACTCCCCGGCCCGCCTCGCGGTGATCACCCACCGCGCGATCGGCACGACCCCCGAGGAGGACGTCGCCGACCTGGCCGGCGCCTCGGTCTGGGGCCTGGTCCGCACCGCCCAGGGCGAGTACCCGGGCCGCTTCGTCCTGGTGGACCTGGACGACGACCCGGCCTCGGTCGCCGCACTGCCGCTGGCACTGCGCACGGCGGAGGATCAGATCGCGGTGCGCGGCGGCCACTTGAGCACCCCGCGGATCGGCCCGCTGCGCACCGAGGCGGCCGTCGCCCCGCTGGCCGCCCCCGACCGCACCGTGCTGATCACCGGCGGCACCGGCGGCCTCGGCGGCCTGCTCGCCCGGCACCTGGTGACCGGGCACGGCGTGCGGCACCTGCTGCTGGTCGGCCGGCGCGGCGAGAGGGCCCCCGGGGTCCGCGAACTCGTCGCCGAACTGGCCGAGTTGGGTGCCTCCGCCGAGGTCGCGGCCTGCGACGTCGCCGACTACGACGCGCTCGCCGAGCTGCTCGCCGCCGTCCCCGCCGACCGCCCGCTCGGCGCGGTGGTGCACGCCGCCGGCCTGCTGGCCGACGGCACCATCGACACGCTGACCGACGACCAGATCGCCCGCGTCATGCGCGCCAAGGTCGACGGCGCGGTCAACCTGCACCTGCTCACCCGCGACAGCGAGCTGTCCGCCTTCGTCACCTACTCCTCGGTGGCCGGCGTCCTCGGCACCCCGGGGCAGGCCAACTACGCGGCGGGCAACACCTTCCTCGACGCCCTGGTGCACCACCGCCGGGCGCAGGGCCTGCCGGGCAGCTCGCTGGCCTGGGGCCCGTGGGAGCTGGAGACCGGCATGACCGGCGGCCTGACCGAGGTGGACCACGCCCGGCTCGCCCGCTGGGGCCTGCTGCCGCTGGACTCCCAGGACGGCGCCGCGCTGTTCGACGCGGCCCGGGCCGCCGACAGTCCGCTCGCGGTGCTCTGCCGCATCCAGCTGACCCGGGCCACCGACGCCCGGCTGATCCCGGCGATGCTGCGCGACATGGTCCGCGACACCCCGCGGCTGCGCAAGGCCCGCGCCGCCGCGAGCACGGACGGCGGCTCGGCCGACCGCGAGGGGCTGCGCGGGTTCCTCGCCGGCCTGCCCGCCGAGCAGCGGCACGCCGAGCTGGTCAAGATCGTCACCCAGCACGCCGCCGAGGTGGCGAACCTGGCCTCGGCGGCCGACGTCGCCGCCGACCTGCCGCTGATGGCGCTCGGCTTCGACTCGCTGGCCTCGCTCGAACTGCGCAACCGGCTGGTGCACCTGCTCGGCCTGACCGGTCACCTGCCGGCCAACGCCGTCTACCAGACCCCGACCCCCGAGGGCCTGGCCGCCCGGATCGCCGCGATCCTGGCCGACGAGGACGGCACGCCCGAGGCACCGGCCGAGCAGCCCGGTGCGGAAGCCGCCCGGCTGGCCGAGGACATCGTCCCGGCAGACACCGTCGCCCCCGCCGCGCTGGCGGGAGCCGAGCACCTGCTTCTCACCGGTGCCACGGGCTTCCTCGGCGCCTTCGTGCTGCGCGAACTGCTCGACCGCACCACGGCCACGGTGCACTGCCTGGTCGCGGCCGATGACGCCGAGCAGGGCGCGGAGCAGCTGCGGGCGGCGCTGCGCGGCTACCGGCTGCGCGACGACGACCTGGCCGAGCGCCTGGTCCCGGTGCCCGGCGACCTGGCCCGGCCCCGGCTCGGCCTGACCGAGGACCAGTTCGACGAGCTGGCCCGCACGGTGGACGGCGTCCTGCACTGCGGGGCCGCCGAGGCGCTGGAGCTCGCCGAAGCACTGGAGCCCGCCGAGGAGTCCGGCTCCGCCGACCCCACCGGCACCGAGGAGCTGCTGCGGCTGGCCGCCCGCCACCGCACGGTGCCGCTGCACCACCTCTCGACGCTCGCCGTCTTCGCCGAGCCGGGCCCGGACGGGCAGGCACCGGCCGAGGGCTCGCCCACCGGCCCGGACGCGGCGCTGACGGACGCTCACGACCGGGGCATGCGCGACGCGGAGGAGCTGGTCGCCACCGCGCGCGGGCGCGGCCTGCCGGTCTCGACCTACCGGCCGGCCCGCCCGTCCGGCCACCAGCACACCGGAGCCAGCGACCCGCAGGACCTGCTCTGGCAGGTCGTCAAGGGCTGCGTGCAGCTGGGTGCGGCGCCCGTCACCGAGCTGACCTGCGACCTCGTCCCGGTCGAGTACGCGGCGGCGGCCGTCGCGGGCCTGGCCTGCGACGGGCAGGCGCTCGGCGGCACCTTCCACCTCTCCAACCCGGAGCGGGTGCCGTTCGCCGCGATCGTCGCCGCCCTCACCGCCCACGGCTACCCGGTCTCCGAGCTGCCGTCGGGGCTGTGGGCCGACATGGTCGGCGGCGACCCGGACAACGCGGCGCACCCGGTGCTCCAGGCCTTCACCGAGGCCGTGCTGGACCCCGAGGGCCGCGGCGGCCTGGTCGTCGACTCGGCCGCCACCCAGGAGGCGCTCGCGGCCGTCGAGGTCTCCTGCCCGCCGGTGACCGCCGCGGCGCTCGCCGCCACCCTCGACTACTTCGTCGAGACCGGCTTCCTGCCCCACCCCGAGGAGGTTTCGAACCGATGAGCGAGCAGTACCACCTGGCCCAGGCGAACATCCTGTACGCCGTCGACTCGCTGAAGTCGGAGGCCCTGGCCAGCTTCCACGAGCTGGCCCTGGACATCGACGCCCTCGCCCGCAAGGCGCCGGGCTTCGTCTTCCGGCTGGAGTCGCTGTTCGACGTCCCCGAGGACCCCTACATGCTGAACGTCTCGGTGTGGGAGTCCATGGAGTCGCTGCGGGACTTCACCTACCGGGGCGAGCACGCCGACTCGCTGAAGATCCGCCGGACCTGGTTCAAGCCCCCGCGCGGGGCGCCGTCGGTCCTGTGGTGGCTGCCCGCCGGCAGCCTGCCCGACGTGGACGAGAGCATGGCCCGGCTCGGGACGCTCAACGCCAAGGGGCCGACCCCGGAGGCCTTCACCTTCCGCCGCATGTTCCCGCCGCCGGTGTCCTGAGAGAGGAACGACGACCGATGCCTTCTGACGACCTTTCCCCTGACGAGCTTTCGACTGACGTCGTTGCCCCTGATGTTGTTTCGCCTGACGTCGTTCCGCCCACGCCGGCCGAGGCGCTGCGGGCCTTCCGCGAGTTCGCCCGCGACACCCTGCGCGGGCACGACGCCGAGTTCGACTCGGGCGCGGAGCCCCCGCTGGAGCTCTACCGGCCGCTGCACAAGCAGGGCCTGCTCAACTGGTGGCTCCCCGCCGAGTACGGCGGCGCCGGCCTCGGCCTGGCCGACAGCGTCGACATCGTCTCGGAACTCGCCTACGCGGACGCGGGATCGGCCTTCACACTGCTGATCTCCATCCTCGGCAGCTCGATGGTCCGGCTGTACGGATCGCCGGAGCTGAAGGAGCGCTACCTCACGGCGATGACCCGCGAGCCCGGCTACGCCTCCGCGCTCGGCAGCGAGCGCGAGGCGGGCAGCGAGCTGATCAACCTGACCACCACGCTGACCCGGCGCGGTGACCAGGTGGTGCTCGACGGCGAGAAGATGTTCTCCACCAACTCCGGGTTCGCCGACTTCATGGTGGTGTTCGCCAAGGAGGCCGGGGCGAAGGGGGTGGCCTCCTACCGCGCGGTGCTGGTGCCGCGCGGCACCCCGGGCGCCCAGGTGGTGAAGCGCTGGGACATGATCGGCCTGCGCTCGGCCGGCACCTACCAGGTGCGGTTCACCGACTGCGCGGTACCGGCCGGCAACGTGCTGGACGGCCCGGGCCTGAAGATCATCGAGGTCGGCCTCAACTCCAGCCGGATCCTGATCGCGGCGATCGCGCTCGGCGTCTCCCGGCGGATCCGCGACCTCTGCCTGGAGTACGCGATCGGCAAGCCGCTGGGCGGCCACAAGCTCATCGAGAACGCCGTTTTCGCGAGCAAGATCGGCCAGATGGAAATGCAGATCGAGGTGATGCGCAATCAGTGCCTCGCGGCGGCCCGCGAGTACGACGAGGTGATGGCGCTGCCCGACCCGGCGCGCGAATTCCTCCAGCGCGGCGCACTGCGTTCCTCGTTGACCGCCAAGATGTTCTGTGGACAGACCGGTTGGCAGATCGCCACGGTCGGTTCGGAGATGTTCGGCGGCCTCGGGTACACGAACGACATGCCGATCTCGAAGTACCTGCGGGACATCCGGGCCGTCACCATCGTCGAGGCCGGCGACGACGTGCTGCGCGAACTCGTCTTCCGACGGTTCGTCCTCCCCTCCAACCGCCGGATCTGAGGTAGCGGACATGGCTCAGAGGTCGCTCGACAAGTTGTCACCCTGGTTCCAGTACGTGTCCGCCGCCGGCGGGCCGGGCGAGGCCTGCCTGGTCTGCGTCCCGCCGGCCGGCGGCGGCGCGGGCGCGTTCTGGGCCTGGGCCCAGTGGCTGCCCGCCCAGGTGGACCTGCTGCTGGTGCAGCCGCCGGGGCGGGAGGACCGCTTCGGGGACGAGCCGCGCTGGACGCTCGACGAACTGCGCACGGAGTTCGACCGGGTGCTGGACCGGCTGCCCCGGGTGCCCTACACCGTGCTGGGCCACAGCATGGGCAGCCTGGTCGGCACCCACCTGGCGACCTGGCTGGCCCCGGCCCGGGAGCTGCGCCGACTGATCGTCAGCTCCTACCGCCCGTCCCGGAGCGAGAGCCGGTTCTCCCGGGTCTTCCCGGGCGGGCGGATCGAGGGGATCGACCTGGCGCAGCTCGCCGCGCTCAGCGGGATGACGCCCGCGCAGTGGCAGGAGCTGCCCGCCGAGTTCCGCGAGCCCCTGACCCGGCGCTGGTACGCCGACCTGGCGCTCTCCGCCGAACTGCCGGTGCCCGACGGGGTGGTCCTGGACTGCCCGGTGACCGGTTGGCTCGGCGACCGCGACCTGATGGCCGAGGACGAGCTGCTGGCCTGGTCGAAGCTCACCTCCGGCAGCTGCGAGGTGGAGTCCTGGCCGGGTGGCCACGACTACCTCTTCGCTCGGCCGACCCCCGTGCGGGAGCGGCTGATCGAGCTGCTCGGCGTCGGCGGGCGCGGGTAGCGGCGCGGATGCCCGGCCCCGCGCGGACCCGGCCGGCGCCGGCGGCCGTCCTGCCCCGATCGGGCGGGACGGCGCCGGCGCGGGCCGGCGCGCCGTCAGCGCAGCGCGGGGGCCGGGTTGTAGTCGCGGCGGTACCCGGTGGGGGAGACGCCGAACTCGCGGGCGAAGTGGGCCCGCAGGTTGGGCGCGGTGCCCAGGCCGCTGCGCTCGGCCACCAGGCCCACCGGCAGCCCGGTGCTCTCCAGCAACTCCCGGGCCCGGCCGAGCCGCTGGGTGAGCAGCCAGCGGCTCGGCGTGGTGCCCAGCTCGGCCTGGAACCGGCGGATCAGGGTGCGCACCGACACCCCGGCGCGGGCGGCGATGCCGCCGACCCCGATCGGCTGGTCCAGCCGGGCCATCGCCCAGTCCAGCACCTCGCCCAGGGCGGAGCCGGTGTGCGGCACCGACATCGGCGACTCCATGTACTGGGCCTGGCCGCCGGAGCGGTGCGGCGGCACGATCATCCGCCGGGCCACGGCGTTGGCGGCCGCCGTCCCGAGGTCCTCCCGGATCAGGTGCAGGCACAGGTCGATCCCGGCCATCAGGCCGGCGCTGGTGAGCACGTCGGGGTCGTGGGTGTAGAGGATGTTCGCGTCCACCCGCACCGCCGGGAACCGGCCGGCCAGCACGGGCGCGTGCTCCCAGTGGCAGGTGGCGGTGCGGCCGTCCAGCAGCCCGGCGGCGGCGAGCACGAAGGAGCCCGAGCAGAGCGAGACCAGCCGGGCGCCGCGGGCGTGCGCGGCGCGCAGCGCGGCCAGCACCAGGGCCGGCGGGTCGCCGTGCACGTCGCCCGAGCCGGGCACCACCACGGTGTCGGCGCTCACCAAGTCGTCGAGCCCGTGGGTGGCCCGCAGTTCGAACGGTCCGGCCGGCCCGAAGTGGTCGAACCCGGAGCGCAGCGGCACCGGTTCGCCGGCGCCGCGCTCGCCGCACATCCGCAGCTCGTACCAGTCGCCGGGGTGGTTGCGCGGCGGGGAGCCGAAGGCCTGGCAGGCGAGCGCGACCTCGATCGCGGCCTGCTGATCCAGCATCAGCACGGCCAGCGTGCCCGGAAGTCTGGTCATGGCACAAAACTATCGTCAGTTGGCAAACAAGACACTCGTGATGGCCGAACCCGCTCGGTACGGTGACTAAACGTGACAGCGCACCTCACCCAACCCTCGACCGCCGCCCGGGCCGACGCCCGCCGCTGGCGGATCCTGGCGGTCGCCTCGGCCGCCCAATTCCTCGCCATCCTGGACCTGTTCGCGGTCAACGCGGCGTTCCCGGCACTCGAACGCTCCTTCCACGGCACCAGCCTGGCCGAGGTGTCCTGGGTGCTCAACGCCTACACGATCGTGCTCGCGGCCATGCTGGTCCCGGCGGGGCGACTGGCCGACGACATCGGCCGCAAACCCGCCTTCCTGATCGGCATGGTGCTGTTCGGGGTGGCTTCGGTGGGCTGCGCGCTCTCCCCGGCGCTCTCCGTGCTGGTCGGCGCGCGGGTCGTGCAGGCGGTGGCGGGCGCGATCCTGATCCCCACCTCGCTCGGCCTGGCGCTGCCCGCCTTCCCCAAGCACGAGCACGCCACCGTGATGGGCATCTGGACCGCGGTCGCCGCGGTCGGCGCCGGCAGCGGCCCGGTGGCCGGCGGGCTGCTGCTGAACGCCGGGTGGCGCTGGATCTTCCTGATAAACATCCCCGTCGTGCTGGTCGCGGTGCTGGTCGGTCGCCGCCTGCTCCCCGCCACCGCGCGCGGGCAGCGCAAGCGCCTGGACCTGCCCGGGGCGGCACTGGTGCTGGCCACCGCGGCCGGCCTGACCACCGTCTTCACCCAGGCCCCGGTCTGGGGCTACGGCTCGGCCGCCGTCCTCGGGCTCGCGCTGGCGACCGTTCTGGCCGGCGTGCTGACGGTACGTCACCTGCGCCGGACCCCCGACCCGGTGATCAGCTTCGCGCTGTTCCGGCACCGGCTGTTCGGCGTCGCGGTTAGCGGGGTGTTCCTCTACTACCTGGCCTTCGCCGCGATGATCCTGGCCGCCACGCTCTTCTTCACCGGCCGCTGGCACTACTCCGTGGTGGCCGCGGCGCTGGGCATCGCCCCGATGCCCGCCAGCACCCTGGCGACGGCGCCGCTGTCCGGCCGGATCGTCGCCAGGGTCGGCGCGCGCACCTCGGCGGTGCTCGGCGGGCTGACCCTGGCGGCCGGCTGCGGCTGGTGGGCGCTGACCGCCACCGACCGGCCGCAGTACCTGTTCGTCTTCCTGCCCGGCGCGGTCCTCGCCGGGGTGAGCACCGCGCTGCTGCAGCCGCCGCTGTTCGGCTCGGCCGCCGCGCTGCCGTCCAGTCAGACCTCGCTGGCCACCGCGGTGCTGATGATGTCCCGGCAGATCGCCTCGGCCCTCGGCATCGCGGTGCTCACCGCGATCCTCGGGCACCAGGCCCTGCACGGGTTCCGGGTCGCCTGGCTGGCCATGTGCGCCGCCGCGCTCGCCTCGGCCGTGACCAGCACCCGGTTCCGCGGCGCCACCACCGAGCAACCAGAAGGAGCAACCGGCCCATGACCACACCCACGACGGCCCAGACCTCGCCCCGGACGACCGTGCCGACCGAGTCCGTCGTCCCGTTCCGGATCGACCTCCCGCAGGCCCTCGCGGCCGACGTGCGGGAGCGGCTTGCCCGGACCCGCTGGCCGGAGCTGGAGACGGTCGGCGACTGGTCGCAGGGCACCCGGCTCGACTTCGTCCGCGAGCTGTGCCGGTACTGGCAGGAGGAGTACGACTGGGCGGCGGCCGAGGCACGGCTGAACCGGTTCCCGCAGTTCACCACCGGGATCGACGGGCTGGACATCCACTTCACCCACGTCCGCTCGCCGCACCCGCAGGCCGTGCCGCTGCTGATCACCCACGGCTGGCCCGGCTCGGTCGTCGAGTTCCACAAGGTGATCGGCCCGCTGGTCGACCCGGTCGCGCACGGCGGCGACCCGGCCGACGCCTTCCACGTGGTCTGCCCCTCGCTGCCGGGCTTCGGGTTCAGCGGCAAGCCGGACCGCCCCGGCTGGGGCACCGAGCGGATCGCCGACGCCTGGGACCAGTTGATGAACCGGCTCGGCTACCGGCGCTACGGGGCCCAGGGCGGTGACTGGGGCGCCCGGATCACCATGGAGCTCGGCCGGCGGCACCCGGACCGCCTGATCGGCATCCACCTGACGATGGTGCCCTTCGAACCGCCGCGGGACCCCGGGCTGCTCGCCGACCTCACCGACCGCGAGCACGCGGCGCTGGAGCGGCTCGACCGGCACCGGGCCCAGGGGTCGGCGTACGCCGCGATCCAGGCGACCCGCCCGCAGAGCATCGGCTACGGCCTGACCGACTCGCCCGCCGCGCTGGCGGGTTGGCTGCTGGAGAAGTTCGCGGAGTGGAGCGACTGCGACGGCGACCCCGCCTCGGTCTTCGGCACCGAGGAACTGCTCGACAACCTGCTGATGTACTGGGTGCCCGGCACCGGCGCCTCGGCCGCCCGGCTCTACTGGGAGAGCTTCGGCGCGCTCGGCGGCCGGCCGGCGCCGATCCGGGTGCCGACCGGCTGCTCGGTCTTCCCGGCCGACTACTACCGGCCCACCCGCCGGCTGGCCGAGCCCGGCTACCCGGCCCTGCGGTACTGGAACGAGCTCGACGCGGGCGGGCACTTCCCCGCCCTGGAGCAGCCGGAGCTGCTGGTGGCGGAGGCCCGTGCCGCGTTCCGCGCGTTCCGCTGACGCACCGTCAATCGCCGTTGGACCTAGGACCCCGGGGCGCGTCACGACCGTCGTGACGCGCCCCGGGGGCAGACTCAGGGGGTGATGACCACCTTCAGGCCGGTGCGGCGCTGGGCGGCGGCGAAGGCGTCGGCCGCCTCGGCCAGCGGCACCCGCGAGGTCACCAGTGGGTCGAGCGCGACCACGCCGCGGGAAGCCAGGTCGATGGTGCGCGGGTAGACCTCGCCCATCCGGCGCACCATCGCGATCTCCAGCTCCTTGCCGCGCGCGAGCGAGGCGCGGAACGTCGTCCGGTCCGAGCCGGGGATGCCGCCGAGCACCACCCGACCGCCCGGCCGGACGGTCTCCATGGCGATCCGCACCCCGTCGTCGTTCCCGGCCATCTCGAACGCGACGTCGACGCCGTACTCCGCGAAGTCGGCGAAGTCGTCGGGGTTGGTGGAGGGGTCGAGCACCTCGTCGGCGCCCCACTTGGCGGCGGCCTCGCGGCGGTGCGCGAGCGGCTCGACCGCGATCAGCCGAGACACCCCGGCCGCCCGCAGCAGCTGGATCAGCAGCAGGCCGACCGGCCCGCAGCCCACCACCGCCACCGCGCCGCCGAACGGCACCCGCCCCAGGTCCAGCGACCAGAGCGCCACGCCCAGCGGCTCCAGCATCGCGCCGGCCGCGTCCGACACCGTGTCGGGCAGCGGGTGCAGCCGGTGCGTGGGCCACGGCATGACCTCGCGCAGCATCCCGTCCGTCACCCCGTGGCCGGAGAACCGGATCCGGTAGCACAGGTTCTGCCGCCCCTCCCGGCAGCTGCGGCACTCCTCGCAGGGGATCGCCGGGTCGATCGCGACCCGCTCCCCGCGCCGCGGCCCGGCCAGGATCACCCCGGCGCCCTCGTGGCCCGGCACCAGCGGCCGGTCCAGCTTCGCGTCGCCGATCGCGCCGTCCTCGTACCAGTGCAGGTCCGACCCGCAGATCCCGACCGCGGCGACCCGCACCAGGGTCTCGCCGGCACCGGCCTGCGGCTGCGGCTCATCGGCCACCCGCAGGTCCGTTATCCCATGAAGCCTCGCTATCTGCATTGCACCAACTGTATTGGGGGAACCAGGGGTTGTACACGGATCTGGCCGAATACCGGACAGTGTGGCCGAACTGACGGTGAGTCGGCTGACCTAGACTGGCGACAATGCCGCTCCACCCGCACTCGCCACGAGGTCGACAGAACGAGATGAGCATGACGACGAGCAATGAGTCCCAGTTCGTTCGCGCCCGGAAGGTCATCCCCGGCGGGGTGAATTCGCCGGTGCGCGCATTCGGTTCGGTCGGTGGCGCGCCGCGCTTCGTCACCTCCGCCGCCGGAGCCCGCATCACCGACGTCGAGGGGCGCGAGTACGTCGACCTCGTCGCCTCCTGGGGGCCGGCGATCCTCGGCCACGCCCACCCGGAGGTGGTCGCCGCGGTGCAGCAGGCCGCCGCCCGCGGCCTCTCCTTCGGCGCCTCCACCCCGGCCGAGACCGAGCTGGCCGAGACGGTGATCGAGCGGCTCGGCGGCACCCGCGCGGCGGGCGGCCTGATCGACGAGCTGCGCCTGGTGTCCACCGGCACCGAGGCGACCATGACCGCGATCCGACTGGCCCGCGGCTTCACCGGCCGCCCGCTGCTGATCAAGTTCGCCGGCCACTACCACGGCCACTCGGACGGCCTGCTCGCCGCCGCCGGCTCCGGGGTGGCCACCTTCGGCCTGCCCGCCTCGGCGGGCGTGCCCGAGCCGATCGCCTCGCAGACCGTGGTGCTGCCGTACAACGACCTCGACGCCGTCCGCGCCGCCTTCGCCGCCCACCCCGACCGGATCGCGGCCGTGATCGTCGAGGCGGCCGCCGCGAACATGGGGGTCGTCGCGCCCGAGTCCGGCTACAACGCCGCGCTCGCCGCGATCGCCCACGAGCACGGCGCCCTGCTGATCCTGGACGAGGTGCTCACCGGCTTCCGGGTCGCGGCGGACGGCTACTGGGGCCTGGAGCAGGCGCGCACCGGGCAGGCGTACGACGCCGACCTGGTGACCTTCGGCAAGGTGATCGGCGGCGGGATGCCGGTGGCGGCGGTCGGCGGCCGCAGCGAGGTGATGGCGCACCTCGCCCCGAACGGCCCGGTCTACCAGGCCGGCACGCTCTCCGGGAACCCGCTGGCCGTCGCGGCCGGCCTGGCCACCTTGCGGCTCGCGGACAAGGAGACCTACGCGCACCTCGACCGGGTGAGCGGCGTGCTCCAGGGCGCCGTCTCGGCGGCCCTCACCGAGGCCGGCGTCGTGCACACCGTCCAGTCGGCCGGGAACCTGTTCTCGGTGCTGTTCGCGCCGGAGCCGGCCCGGGACTACGCGGCCGTGCAGGCCCAGGAGACCTTCCGGTTCGCGCCGTTCTTCCACGCGATGCTCGACCGTGGGGTCGCGCTGCCGCCGAGCGTCTTCGAGGCCTGGTTCGTCACGGCCGCCCACGACGACCGCGCCCTGGAGCAGATCGTCGAGGCGCTGCCGCACGCCGCCCGGGCCGCCGCGCAGGCCCGCCCCGAGTAGTCGGCGGCTCCGTGCTCGGCGCGGGGGGCAACCCGGTGGCGCGACAGTCACGCTGATGGAGCGTCATGGCCGTCGCAGTCGGGCGGGTGTGACGACCCGTCGGTAAGCTACTGTTGAGTAACATAGCTGTCGTGCCACCGAGCTCGGAGGAGCGCCCATGCAACTCGCCGCGATCATCGTCACCTTGGCCCTGACGGTGGCTGGCATCGCCCTGATCGGCCGCGCCTTCGTGCAGCTCTACCGCTTCGTCCGGCTCGGCCAGCCGGTGCCCGCCGGTGCCCGGACCGACGCCCCCGGGCGGCGCACGGCGACGGTGGCCCGGGAGTTCCTGGGCCACACCCGGATGAACCGCTGGGGCATCGTCGGCGTGGCCCACTGGTTCGTCGCGGTCGGGTTCCTGACGCTGGGTCTGACCATCCTCACCGCCTACTGCCAGCTCTTCCAGCCGGACTTCGTGCTCCCGCTGATCGGCGACTGGCTGCCCTACGAGCTTTACATCGAGCTCATCACCCTGGGCACCACGGTGGGCATCCTGGTGCTGATCGCGGTGCGGCTGCTCTCGCTGCCCTCCCGGCCCGGGCGCAAGTCCCGGTTCGCCGGCTCGGTCGCCTGGCAGGCCTTCTTCGTCGAGTACGTGATCCTGGTCATCGGCGTCTGCATCCTGGTGCTGCGCGCCCTCGAAGGCGCCCTGCACGGCGTGCACCACTACGAGGCCGGGTACCTGGTTTCCTACCCGCTGATCCTCGCGTTCAAGGGCCTGGGTACCGGCACCCTGGACAACCTGGTCTACGGCTTCGCGACCGTCAAGCTCGCGGTGACCATGATCTGGGCGATCACCATCGGCCTGAACACGAACATGGGCGTGGCCTGGCACCGGTTCCTCGCCTTCCCGAACATCTGGTTCAAGCGGAACGCGGACGGTGCGGTGGCGCTGGGCGCGTTGCAGCCGATGAGCTCCGGCGGTCAGCCGATCGACTTCGAGACTGTGTTTGACGACCCTGGGGCGGAGGACGCCGTCTTCGGGGTCTCGCAGGTCGAGCACTTCTCCTGGAAGGGCATCCTCGACTTCTCCACCTGCACCGAGTGCGGCCGCTGCCAGTCGCAGTGCCCCGCCTGGAACACCGGCAAGCCGCTCTCGCCCAAGCTGCTGATCATGTCGCTGCGCGAGCACGCGCACGCGAAGGCGCCGTACCTGCTGGCGGGCGGGCGTGATGGCGAGGGTGCGAGCGGGGTCCCCGCCGCCGCGCTGGCCGAGGCCGAGCGTCCGCTGATCGGCACCGTCGAGGAGGGCGGCGTGATCGACCCGGACGTGCTGTGGTCCTGCACCACCTGCGGCGCCTGCGTCGAGCAGTGCCCGGTGGACATCGAGCACATCGACCACATCGTCGACATGCGCCGCTACCAGGTGATGATCGAGTCCTCGTTCCCCACCGAGGCCGGCAGCATGCTCAAGAACCTGGAGAACAAGGGCAACCCGTGGGGCATGGCCACCAAGGCCCGCCTGGACTGGGTCAAGGAGCTGAAGAAGGAGACCGGCATCGAGGTCCCCGTCATCGGCGAGACCATGTCCGATGGAACGACGTGCGAGCCGGCCGAGGTCGAGTACCTGTACTGGGTCGGCTGCGCGGGTGCGCTGGAGGACCGGGCGAAGAAGACCACCAAGGCCTTCGCCGAGCTGCTGCACACCGCGGGGGTGAAGTTCGCGATCCTGGGCAAGGAGGAGTCCTGCACCGGTGACTCCGCCCGCCGCCTGGGCAACGAGTTCCTCTTCCAGATGCTGGGCGCGCAGAACGTCGAGACGCTCAACGCCGCCCTGGAGGACGCTCCGAAGAAGCGGATCGTGGCCACCTGCCCGCACTGCTTCAACACCATCGCCAACGAGTACCCGCAGCTCGGCGGGCACTTCGAGGTGATCCACCACACCCAGCTGCTGCAGCACCTGATCGACGAGGGCAAGCTCGTGCCGGTCAACCCGGTCGAGGGTCTGATCACCTATCACGACCCGTGCTACCTGGGCCGTCACAACAAGGTCTACAGCCCGCCGCGCGAGATCATGGACAAGGTCCCGGGCCTGCGCCAGCAGGAGATGCACCGTCACAAGGAGCGCGGCTTCTGCTGCGGCGCCGGTGGCGCGCGGATGTGGATGGAGGAGCGGATCGGCAAGCGGATCAACACCGAGCGGGTGGACGAGGCGCTGTCGCTCAACCCCGACATCGTCTCCACCGCCTGCCCGTTCTGCCTGGTGATGCTCTCCGACTCCGTCAACGGCAAGCGGAGTGAAGGAACTGCCAAGGAGCACCTGAAGGTGGTCGACGTCGCCCAGCTGCTGCTCGACTCGGTCAAGGCCGCACCGGTCGACGCCTGACGCCGACGAGCACACCAGCACACCAGCGCACCAGCACGCCAGGGGCGGGCGGATCCGAGCGGACCCGCCCGCCCCTGGCGTTCCCTCCTCCGCGGCCCAGGAATGTACTAAAGCAGACTGATAAACTAGCCTTAGCATATGAACGATGACGACCTGGACCCCGCCGCGATCGGCGCGGCCCTGCTCGCGGGCATCAGCGTGCTGGTGCGCCGGGTGCGCCAAGTGGGCGTCGACGGCGGGCTCACCATGCCCGAGCGGTCGGCGCTGTCGCTGCTGGACCGCACCGGTCCCACCACCTCCGCGGCGCTGGCCCGGGAGGCGCAGATCACCGCGCAGGCGATGGGTGCGACGCTCGCCGGGCTGCGCGAGCGCGGCCTGGTCGAACGCCGCCCGGACCCGGACGACGGCCGGCGCATCGTGCTCTCGCTGACCGACGCCGGCCGCGAGGCGCTGCGGAACAAGCGCAGCGCGCGGGTCGAGCTGATCGCCGAGGCCCTGACCGGCGGCGCCTTCACCCCGGCGGAGCTGGAGCAGCTCGCCGTGGCCGGGCCGCTGCTGGAGCGGCTGGCCCAGCACATCTGATGCCCATACGACTCTGGGGGACGAACCGATGAGAGCTCGTGTCAAGACGCCCGCGCCGGGGCGCCCGCCCGGCGACCGGTACAAGTGGACGGCGCTGGCGAACACCACCGCCGCTGTCTTCATGTCCGCGCTGGACGGCTCGATCGTGCTGATCGCCCTGCCGGCGATCTTCCGCGGCGTGCACCTGGACCCGCTGGCGCCGGGAAACATCGCCTACCTGCTCTGGATGATCATGGGCTACCGGCTGGTCCAGGCCGTCCTGGTGGTCACGGTGGGCCGGCTGGGGGACATGTACGGCCGGGTCCGGATCTACAACTCCGGGTTCGCGGTCTTCACCGTCGCCTCGGTGCTGCTCTCCTTCGACCCCTTCGACGGCGGCCACGGGGCGATGTGGCTGATCGCCTGGCGGGTGGTGCAGGCCGTCGGCGGGTCGATGCTGACGGCGAACTCGGCCGCGATCCTGACCGACGCCTTCCCGACCGAGCAGCGCGGCTTCGCCCTGGGGATCAATCAGGTCGCGGGCCTGGGCGGGATGTTCATCGGCCTGGTCGCCGGCGGGCTGCTGTCGGCCTGGGACTGGCGGGCGGTGTTCTGGGTCAACGTGCCGGTCGGCGTCTTCTTCACGCTCTGGGCCTACCGCACCCTGCGCGAGACCGGAAAGCGCGGCGGCGGCCGGATCGACTGGTGGGGCAACATCACCTTCGCCGTCGGCCTCAGCGCGGTCCTGATCGCCGTCACCATGGGCCTGCAGCCCTATGGCGGACACACCATGGGCTGGACCAACCCCGTCGCCGACGCGCTGATCGCCGGCGGGCTGGCCCTGTTGGCGGCGTTCGTCGCCATCGAGAACCGGCACCGCGCGCCGATGATCCAGCTGAGCCTGTTCCGGCGGCGGGCCTTCACCTTCGGCAACCTGGCCAGCCTGGCCATGTCGATGGGCCGGGGCGGCATGCAGTTCGTGCTGATCATCTGGCTGCAGGGCATCTGGCTCCCGCTGCACGGCTACGACTTCACCGACACCCCGCTGTGGGCGGGCATCTTCATGCTGCCGCTGACCGCGGGCTTCCTCGCCGCCGGCCCGGTCTCCGGCTACCTGTCCGACCGGCTCGGCTCGCGCGGCCTGTCCACCGGCGGCGCGCTGCTGTTCGGCGCCAGCTTCCTGGGCCTGATGCTGCTGCCGATCGACTTCGGCTACTGGGCCTTCGCGCTGCTGATCGCGCTCAACGGGATCGCCAGCGGCATGTTCGCCGCCCCCAACTCCTCCTCGATCATGGGCAGCGTGCCCGCCCAGCTGCGCGGCGTCGCCTCCGGCATGCGCTCCACCTTCCAGAACTCCGGCACCGCCGTCTCCATCGGCGTGTTCTTCTCCCTGATGATCGCCGGACTGGCCGGCAGCCTCCCGCACACCCTCACCGCCGGGCTCCAGCAGCAGGGCGTCTCGGCGCAGGTCGCCACCCAGGTCGGCAACCTGCCGCCGGTCTCCTCGCTGTTCGCCGCCCAACTGGGCGTCAACCCGGTCCAGCACCTGCTCCAGCCCACCGGCGCGCTCTCCCAGCTGACGGCGGCCCAGCAGCAGGCGCTGACGGGCCGTGAGTTCTTCCCCAGCCTGATCTCGGGGCCCTTCCACTCCGGCCTGGTCATCGTGTTCGCCTTCGGCGCCGCCCTCGCCCTGCTCGCCGCCATCGCCTCGCTGCTGTGCGGCACCGACTCCGCCGCCGAGCGCCGGCGACCGCGGACGGGTGTCACCGGCGACGCCCTCGCCAACGCGGCCGCCACCGACGGCCGCACCGGGACGCCGGCGGTGTGACCCGCCGCGACGGCCCGCCCACCCCTCTCACTGGAGAACGACCTTGGCACTGACCACCATCGACCCCGTCACCGCGCTGGTCGTGATCGACCTGCAGAAGGGCATCATCGCGGCCCACTCCGACGCCGCCACCGAGGCCGCCGTCGAGCGGTCGACCAGGCTGGCCGCCGCGTTCCGCCGACAGGACCGGCCCGTGGTCCTGGTCACCGTGACCGGCCGGCCGCCGGGGCGCACCGACGGCGGACGGTCCGGGGCACCCGTGGTGCTGCCGCCCGGCTGGGCCGAGCTCATCGACGAACTCGACGTCCGGCCGACCGACCACCTGATCACCAAGCGCCGGCGCAGCGCCTTCCACGACACCGGCCTCGACACCCTGCTGCGCGACCTCGGGGTCACCCAGGTCGTGCTCACCGGGATCTCGACCAGCTCGGGCGTCGAGTCGACCGCGCGCTCGGCCTCCGACCACGGCTACCACGTCGTGGTCGCCACCGACGCCGTCACCGACCCCGACGCCGAGGCGCACCGCCACAGCGTCCAGCGCGTCTTCCCCAAGCTGGGCGAGACCGCCACCACCAACGACATCATTGACATGATCGACATGATCGAGGCAACGCGATGACCCTGCTCGGCCGGCTCCTGAAGAACCGCAAGGCGGACCCCGCCCTGGCGGCCTGGCACCTGCCCAACCTCCAGGGGCCCGAGTCGCCCACCCTGACCCTGACCAGCCGCCAGTTCGGGGACGGCGAGACGATGCCGCTGGAGCAGTGCGCCAAGCACATCGGCGGCAAGGACCTCTCCCCGCACCTGGACTGGACCGGCCTGCCGACCGGGACGGCCCAACTGCTCCTGGTCGTCGAGGACATCGACGTCCCGATGAGCAAGCCCGCCGTGCACTGCGTCGCCCTGATCGACCCGACGGCCGGGCCCCTGGAGCCCGGCGCCCTGGCGGCCCGCCAACCCGCCCCCGGCGTCCGCCCGTTGCGGGCCACCATCGGACGCGGCTACCACGGCCCCGGCCCGATCAAGGGCCACGGTCCGCACCGTTACGTCTTCCAGGTCTTCGCCCTCGGCGCCGCCCTCCCGGACGCCCCCGCCGGCACCCCGCTCGACCGGGCCCGCCCCCGCGCCCTGCTGGCGGCCGTCACCGCCCCCGTGCTGGGCCGGGCCCGGCTGACCGGCGTCTACGAGCGCTGACCCACGCTCAGGTGGTGTACGCCGAGTTGAGCTCCACGTACCCCTCGGTGAGGTCGCAGCCGTAGACGGTGAACTCGCCATCCGCGATGCCGAGCTCGACCCGGATGGTGACCTGGTCGCCGCCCAGGTGCCGGGCCGCCCGGTCGAGCAGCGCCTCGGTCTGTTCGGCGGGGAACAGCAGTTCCCCGCCGAAGGCGATCCGGACCCGCTCGGGATCGATGTCGTGCTCCTCGTGCAGCTTGCCGACGGCCATGGCGACCCGGCCCCAGTTCGGGTCGGCGCCGTGCACGGCGGTCTTCACCAGCGGCGAGTTGACGACCGCCTTGCCGACCCGCTTGGCCTGGGCGGCGTCGCGCGCCCCGGTCACCTCCACGGTGATGGTCTTCCCGGCGCCCTCGCCGTCCGCCGCGATCTCCTTCACCAGGGCCAGCGCGCAGGAGTGCAGGGCCCGTTCGAACTCGGCGAGGTCCACGGGGCCGGCCGCGCCGTTGGCGATGACGGCGGCGGTGTCGCTGGTGGAGGTGTCCGTGTCGATGCTCAGCGCGTTGAAGGTCGTCTCCACCACCCGGCGGAAGATCGCGTCCAACTCGGGCTGCGGCACGGCCGCGTCGGTGAAGAAGAAGGTGAGCAGGGTGGCCATGTCGGGCTCGATCATCCCGACGCCCTTGGCGATCCCCAGCACCGTGGCGCCGCCGCAGCGGGCGGTGTGCAGCTTGGGCCGGGTGTCGGTGGTCATGATCCCCCGGGCGACCGCCGCGAAGTCGGCCTCCGGCAACGGGTCGGTCAGGCTGCTCCGCAGGCCCGGCAGCATCCGCTCGATCGGGTAGGGGCGCCCGATCACCCCGGTGGAGGCGATCAGCAACTCCTCCGCCGGGACGCCCAGTTGCTCGGCCGCCTGGCCGCGCAGCAGGGTGGCGTGCTCCAGCCCGCGCGGCGTCGCCACGTTGGCGTTGCCGGACACCACGACGACCCCGCGCACCCGGTCGGCCGCCGCCCGACTGAGCCGCACGCTCGGCCCGGCGAACCGCGACCGGGTGAACACCGCAGCGCTGGTGGTGGGTTCGTCGGAGACGACCACCACGAAGTCGTCCGCGCCGTCCTTCACGCCCAGTCGGGTCGCGATGCTCCGGAAACCGGCAGGGGAGGGCTGGGGCACGGCCATGGGGGTTCCTCGCTCGGGCGCTGGATGAATAAGAATGCGCCGAAGCGTACATGTATCCGATCGTCGACGGCAAAAGCGTTTGATCGGCGCCACGGCCCCACGACAGGCTGAAGACCGCCGGAGCCCACCGGCCGACCTGGAGGCGCGATGTCCCTGAACCTGAAGCTGGTCGCAATCACCCTCGACTGCGCCGACCCGCTCGCCCTGGCCGCCTTCTACCAGCAGGCCACCGGCTTCGACCTGCACCCGAAGTCGGACGCCGAGTTCGCCGGCCTGAACCGCGAGGACGGCCTCTTCCTCGGCTTCCAGCGCGTCGACGCCTACCGCCCGCCCCGGTGGCCCGGCCAGACGGACCCTCAGCAACTCCACCTCTGCTTCGACGTCCCCGACCTGCCCGAGGCCGAGGCCGGCCTGCTCGAACTGGGCGCGGGCAAGCCGGAGTTCCAGCCCCACGACCCCGCCAAGGCCGTAGTGCTCACCGACCCGGCGGGGCACCCGTTCTGCATCTGCCAGGCCAGGGGCTGACGCGGCCGCCCGCCCGGCCGCCCGGGGCTCAGCGCAGCACGAGCAGCGCGGCCGCCAGCAGGCCCTGGGCCTCGATCCAGGGCCGCCAGCGCGCGTCGTGCTCCCGGCGGTAGCCGAGGGCGGTGGCGGCGGTGGCGAGCGCGAGCGGGGTGAGTCCGGGGGTGGCGAGGATGGCCGCGGTGCAGAGCAGGCAGCCCACCAGGCGGGCGGCGGGCGGGCCGATCAGGACGGGGAGCGAGCGGGTGCCGTGGCGGCGGTCCTCGTCGACGTCCCGCAGGTCGTTGACCAGGATCTGAGTGGCCACCAGGCACCAGACGGCCGCCGCGGTCAGGGCGGTCGGCCGGCTCCACGGTCCGTGGGTGACGGTCACCGGGACGAGCACGGTGACCACCGTCCACAGCAGGGCGACCAGCACCTCCTTGGCCGCCGGCAGCTGCTTCCAGGCGACCCGGCCGCCGCGCCGGGGGATCCACTTCACCGTGTAGCTGACCGACAGGCCCAGCCCGCCCAGCAGCCACGGCAGGCAGGCCGGCCGCAGCACGACGGTGGCCACGGCCAGTGCGGCGAGCACCCGTCCGAGCCGCCGCAGCACCACCGCGCGGGCGGCCAGCCAGGCGGTCCGCGCGGGCATGGTGAACCGGTCGGCGTGCTGTTCGGCGGGCGCCATCCGGTCGCGCAGGTAGAAGACGGCGGTCAGCAGGAAGGCCTGCCCGACGACCACCGGGTCGACGGGCAGGCCGAGGAGCAGCGCCGTGCAGACCACCCAGCCGGCCGCGCTGCCGGCCATCAGCAGGTTCGACCAGACCAGCCACGGGGTGAGCCCGGCCACGGAGGCGTCCTGAGGCACCGTCAACCGTCAGGCGAGCGCGACCGGCTGCGCGGCGAGCTCGGCCTGCTCTTGCTCGGTCGCGGTGCGCGAGTCGATGGCGGTGACGGGGCAGACCTTCTCGCAGGCCATGCAGGCGATGTCGCAGGGCGTGTCGGTGGCGATGGTGTCGAAGGGGGTGGTGAACCCGGCCTCCTTCGGACACACCGCGACGCACGCCCCGCACTGGATGCAGGCGTTCCAGTTGACCTGGAAGACCACGGGCAGTAAGGGCATCGGATCGGTCCTCTACGTGGGTGCGGACATCGGGGGTCAGACCTTGCGGAACTCGGAGTCGGGCCGGAAGTAGTTGGTCATCGTCTCGTTGAGCAGCGCGTCGCGGCGGGCGGCGTCGCGCTCGCGGAAGATGCCGGTCTTGACGCCGTACAGCTTCCACATGGTGTTGCCGAGCTCGGCCAGCCAGCGCTGGTGGTAGCCGTCCAGGTGGGCGGCGGTCGGCGGGAGGTCGCCGGCCAGGAACTCCGCCAGGAAGCCGCCGGCGATCGCCCCGCCGCGCAGCGCCGTGTGGATCCCGCCGCCGGTGATCGGGTTGACGTGCCGGGCCGCGTCGCCGACCAGCACGATGTGGTCGGCGCTCTGCCGCTTGAGCGGCGCCGCCAGTGGCACCCCGCCGCCCTGCACCTCGATGATCCGGGCGCCCTTCAGCCGGTCGGCGAGGAAGGACTCGGTCATGAACCGGTCCAGGTGCCACCGCGCGTCCCGCTCCGTCATGGTGCGGGCGACGCCGAGGCCGACCTCCGCGTTGCCGTGGCCCTTGGGGAAGATCCACGCGTAGCCGCCGGGCGCCCAGCGCTCGCCGGTGACGATCTCCAGCAGGCCGCGGGTCTCGACGCCCTCGACGACGAACTGGAAGCAGGAGGCGAGCTCCTTCAGCTTGATCCGGGTCTGGATGCCGGCCCACCGGCCGACCTGGGACTGCACCCCGTCCGCGCCGACCACCACGTGGGCGGTGACCGAGACCGGGCGGCCGAGCCGGGTCAGCCGCACCTCGGTGGTGCCGTCCGGGCGCGGTTCGTGGCCCACCGCCTCGGTCTTCAACCACAGCTCGGCGCCGGCCTGTTCGGCCAGCCCGGCCAGGTGGCGGTCGAACCTGCGCCGGTCCACCACGTAGCCGAGCGGCTGGTCGCGGTACCGGCGGTAGTCCAGCGTCTCGGCGGTCCCCTCGGCGTCGTAGGCGACGAAGCCGTAGACGGGCTCCAGCACGAACTCGGCCGCGGGCGCGACGTCCACACCGGCCAGCGCGTTGGCGCTGACCGCACCGGAGCACTGGATGGGCGCGCCCAACTCCTGCTTCTTGTCCACCAGGAGAACGCTCAGGCCGCCCCGGACCGCGGTCCGGGCCGCCGTCGCGCCCGCCGGACCCGAGCCGACGACCACCAGGTCGTAGTCGACTTTCGCCCTCACCATGCCCCCCACCGCTTCGCTCGCGGCGGTCCGCGAGATCCGCCGACCAAGCTAGGGGCCGGAGGAGCTGCCGGGCAGGTGCACGTCAGTTGATCATCCGATCGAGTGAAAAGCGGCCGAACACACTCCTGATGAACCGTCAGCTCAGTTGTCCCGATCCGTCACCAGGGCGGCGATGGCGCGCAGTTCGGCACTACCGGCGACGGTCGGGCCGGCCACCTCCAGCGCCGCCAGGGCCGCGCCGACCCGGCGCCCCAGCTCGGCGGCGGCCCAGGCCCGGCCCCCGGCCCGCTCCACCAGCAGCGCCGCGCGGGCGGTGGCGGCCGCGTCGAACTCCTCGGCGCCGGCGAACAGCCGCGCCAGCTCCCGCCCGGCCGCAGTGCCCGAGAGCAGGGCGACGGCGACCGGCAGCGACTTCTTGCGCGCCGCGAGGTCGTTGCCGGCCGGCTTGCCCGTGCGCAGCGGATCGCCCCACAGGCTCAGCGCGTCGTCCACGACCTGGAAGGCCACGCCCAAGTGGCGGCCGAAGGCCCGGTAGCCGCCGGCCGCCCGCGCCCCGGCCCCCGCCGCCCGGGCGCCGAGCTCGCAGGCCGCACCCAGCACCGCGCCGGTCTTGCCCTCGGCCATGGCCAGGCACTCGGCCAGGCTCACCTCGGCGGCGTCCTCGAACGCCAGGTCGGCGCACTGGCCCGCGCCCAGCTCCAGCACCGCGTCGGCCAGCACCGGGGCCAGCTCGGTGCCGCAGAGCCGCCGGACCGCCGCGGCCAGCAGCATGTCGCCGGTGAGGACGGCCCGGTCCACGCCGAACACCGACCAGGCGGACGGACGGTGGCGGCGGGTCAGGTCCCGGTCCATCACGTCGTCGTGCAGCAGTGAGAAGTCGTGCACCAGCTCGACGGCCGCGGCCGCGTCGAGCACCGCCGGGGTCACGCCGCCGCCCGCGGCCCGGGCGCAGGCCAGCACCAGCGCGGGCCGGATCGCCTTGCCGGAGCCGGCGGCGGGCGGGCGCCCCGCCGCGTCCCACCAGCCGATGTGGTAGCCCGCCACCCGGCGCAGCGGGCCCGGCAGGCCGTCGACGACGCCGCGCAGCACCGGCGTGACCACCTCCCGGGCCTCGTCCAGCAACCGCGCGACCGGACGCGCCCCGGCCGATCCGGACAGTCCTAACCGATCTGCCGACACCTCTCGGCCACCCCCTTCGAACCGGGCCCGGCGGATCCGGGCCGAGGTGATGTGACCACGACGAGAACGCCGGGATCCCGGGGGCGGCGGCAAACCACTCGCCCGGGTGAATCGTTGCGCCGGAGCGGGGAAGGACACCCTCGCTCCCGCAGCGCACCCGCCCACCCCGGAACGGACTCCCCGCCTTGGACGACCTGCTGATCTCCCGCCGCGACCTCGACTTCCTCCTCTACGACTGGCTGGACGTCACCTCCCTGACCCGGCGCCCCCGCTACGCCGACCACGACCGGGACACGTTCGACGCGGTGCTCGACCTCAGCGAGTCCATCGCGACCCGGCACTTCGCCCCGCACAACAAGAAGAACGATGCCGAGGAGCCCCGCTTCGACGGCGAGCGGGTGCACGTCATCCCGGAGGTGGCGGCGGCCCTGCGGGTCTTCACCGAGGCCGGCCTGATCGGCGCGGCGATGGACCACGAGGTCGGCGGCCAGCAGCTGCCCGCCGTGGTCGCCAACGCCTGCCAGCTCTGGTTCCAGGCCGCCAACGTGGGCACCGCCGCCTACCCGTTCCTGACCGTCGGCAACGCCAACCTGCTGCTGGCGCACGGCAGCAAGGAGCAGATCGACACCTACGTGCGCCCGATGGTCGAGGGCCGCTTCTTCGGCACCATGTGCCTGTCCGAGCCGCAGGCCGGCTCCTCGCTGGCCGACATCACCACCCGGGCGGTGCCCGCGGCCGACGGCACCTACCGGATCACCGGCACCAAGACCTGGATCTCCGGCGGCGACCACGAGCTCAGCGAGAACATCGTCCACCTGGTGCTCGCCAAGATCCCCGGCGGCCCGGCCGGTGTGAAGGGCATCTCGCTGTTCATCGTGCCCAAGTTCCTGGTCGGCCCGGACGGCACGGTGGGCGAGCGCAACGACGTGGTGACGGCCGGCCTCAACCACAAGATGGGCTACCGCGGCACCACCAACGCCCTGCTCAACTTCGGCGAGGGCGTGCACCGCCCGGGCGGCGAGCCGGGCGCGGTCGGCCACCTGGTGGGGGAGGCGCACCACGGGCTGGCCTACATGTTCCACATGATGAACGAGGCCCGGATCGGCGTCGGCCAGAGCGCCACCGCCCTCGGCTACACCGGCTACCTGCACGCCCTCGACTACGCCCGCACCCGCCCGCAGGGCCGCCCGCTGACGGCCCGGGACCCGGGCAGCCCGCAGGTCCCGATCATCGAGCACCCGGACGTGCGCCGGATGCTGCTGGCGCAGAAGAGCTACGTGGAGGGCGCCCTGGCGCTCGGCCTCTACTGCAGCCGGCTGCTCGACGAGGAGCGCACCGGCGCCTCGACCGCCGACCGGGACCGTGCCCGCCTGCTGCTCGACGTCCTGACGCCGATCGCCAAGAGCTGGCCCGCCCAGTGGTGCCTGGCCGCCAACGACCTGGCCATCCAGGTGCACGGCGGCTACGGCTACACCCGCGAGTACGACGTCGAGCAGTTCTACCGGGACAACCGGCTCAACGCGATCCACGAGGGCACCCACGGCATCCAGGCGCTCGACCTGCTCGGCCGCAAGGTCACCATGGACGGCGGCGCGGGGCTGGCCCTGCTCGTCGAGACGCTGCGGGCGACCGCCTACCGGGCCAGCGCGACCGGCGGCGAGGCGGCCGAGCTGGCCGCCCGGCTGCTGCGCTCGGTCGACCGGATCGAGCGGACCACCGCCCGGCTCTGGTCCACCGGGGACCCGGCGGCCGCGCTGGCCAACGCCTCCGCCTACCTGGAGGCGGTGGGCCACGTGGTGCTGGCCTGGATCTGGCTGGAGCAGTTCCTCGCCCTGGGCAAGGGCGACGATTCGTTTCGGCAGGGCAAGCGGCAGGCCGCGCGGTACTTCTTCCGAGTCGAACTGCCGCGCACCGAGCCGCAGTTCGACCTGCTCGACAGCCTGGACCGGACGGCGGGGGAGTGCCACCCCGACTGGTTCTGAGCCGCTCGCACCCGGTTCAGAGCGCCGCCAGCAACTCGCCCAGCGGTGCGGGCACCTGGTCGGGGCCGAGCGCCTCGACCAGGGCACGCCCGTAGTGCACCTTGCGGCCGGACCTGGTGCCGAGGAAGCGCCGCAGCTGCTGCTGCGGGGTGCGGTCGCGCTGGGCCGGCTGGCGCAGGAAGGTCTCCAACGAGCGCAGCTCGCCCTGGGCCCGGACCAACTCCCTGAGCCGGTCCGGGCCCAGCGCGCGGATGAGCTCGTCCTCCAGGTCGGCCCGGCAGACGAAGACCTCCCGCGGATCCGCGCCGGCCCGGGCCCAGCCGCGGGCGTAGAACTCGTGCTCCTGCACGTCGCACAGGCCCAGCAGGCGCAGGCCCAGGCCGGCGGGGCCGAGGAAGGGGGCGAACCGGCCGACGCTCATCGCGCCGCCCATCGGCAGCACGCAGACCCCCTCGGCGGCCAGGTCCCGGCCGCGCCGGGCGGTCAGCGCCTCGACCGCGGCGACGTCGCTCGGCCCCTCCAGCAGCACCACGGCCCGCACCGGCAACCGCCCGGCCAGCTCGCGCGCCTGATCACCCGCCAGGGCCTCGCCGGGCCCGCCGGCCGCCCACGCCGTGACCGCCGCACCGAACGACGCCATGTCAGCCATGCGACTCCTCTTCCGGGGGCGGGGTGCCCGACGGTGCCAACTCTGCTGGAAACCGGCCGAAATCCCCAGCCGTTTAACGGAGCAGCCGTTTTACGGAGCCGCCGTTCAACAGAGCCGCCGTTCAATCGGGCAGCCGTTCACCCGAGCCGCCGCTCCTCGGGCCGGATCGCCAGGTCGTTGATGCTCGCGTACCGCTTGCGCATCAGCCCGTGCTCGTCGAACTCCCAGTTCTCGTTGCCGTAGGCGCGGAACCACTGCCCGTCGGCGGTGCGGTACTCGTACTCGAACCGGACGGCGATCCGGTCGCCGGTGTACGCCCACAGCTCCTTGCGCAGGCGGTAGTCGAGCTCGCGCTGCCACTTGGCGGTGAGGAAGCGGACGATCTGCGCCCGGCCGTTGACGAACTGGTCGCGGTTGCGCCACTCGGAGTCCTCGGTGTACGCGAGCGCGACCCGCTCGGGATCGCGGGTGTTCCAGGCGTCCTCGGCGAGTTGGACCTTCTGACGGGCAGTCTCCTCGGTGAACGGCGGCAGCGGCGGACGGGCGGCGGCGGTCATGGCGGCTCCTTCGCGAAGCCGGAGAACGAGCGTTCTCCAGCTGTGCCGTACTCTAGGAGAACGCTGGTTCTCTGGCAAGGACGGCACGGTGGGAACGATCGGCAAGGAGCGGATCACGGTGGAACCCGGAACGGCGCAGCTGCGCGTGCTCGACGCGGCCGAGCAGCTGTACTACGCCAACGGCGTGCAGGCGGTCGGCATGGACGCGGTCCGCACGGCCGCCGGAGTGTCGCTCAAGCGGCTCTACCAGCTCCACCCCTCCAAGGCCGACCTGGTCGAGGCCGTGCTGCGCCGCCGCGACACCGCCTGGCGCGGCGCCCTCGCCGACCACGTCGACTCCGTGACCGGGTCCCCCGAAGAGCGGTTGCTGGCGGTCTACGACTGGCTGCGGGAGTGGTTCGCCGAGCCGGGCTACCGGGGCTGCGCCTTCGTCAACTCCTTCGGCGAACTCGGCGCCACCGCACCGGCGGTGGCCGAGGCGGCCCGCGCGCACAAGGCGGCCTTCCGGCAGTACCTCGCCGACCTGGTCGCCGCCGCCGACCTGCCCGGGCAACTCGCCGACCAGCTCGCCCTGCTCGCCGAGGGCGCGATCACCACGGCCGCGATCGCCGGCAGCACCGAACCGGCCGGGCAGGCCCGCGCCGCCGCCCGCACCCTGATCACCGCCGCCCGCGCCACCGGCCCGGCAACCGCCCCCGTCACCACCCGCGCCACCGGCCCGGCCTGACGGACCGTCGGCCCGGCGGCGGGTAGGCTGCGGCGCAGGAGCAGTGGCCCGCACCCGGGAGGACCGCGATGCCGTTGGGAAGCACGGCGGGAGGGCGCCGCGAGGGCGTGGACGGCCGACTGCTCGCGCTGGGCACGCTGCCGGTCGCGGCCACCGCCCTGACCGCGACCGTGGCGGTCTACCTGCTGCTGGTGGTCTTCGGCAACATCACCGACTTCGGCACCAACCAGAAGTTCGTCCAGCACGTGCTGGCGATGGACACCACCTTCCGCGACAAGCACCTGATGTGGCGGGCCATCACCTCGACCGCCCTGCAGAACACGGCGTACGTCGCGATCATCGCCTGGGAGGCGCTGTCCGCCCTGGTGCTCACCGCGGCGACCGTCTGCTGGCTCGCCGCCCTGCGCCACGGCGACTTCACCCGGGCCCGCCGGGCGAGCACCCTGGGGCTGGTGCTGACCCTGCTGCTGTTCGGCATCGGCTTCATCGCGATCGGCGGCGAGTGGTTCGCGATGTGGCAGTCGAAGGCGTGGAACGGGCTGGACGCGGCGATCCGCAACATCACCCTGGCCGGGATCGCGCTGATCGTCGTCCAACTCCCGTCGCCGCACTGGCGCGCAGCGGACTGACCCACCGTCAGATGCTGGCCCGCCGTGCGTCCACCTCGATCTCGATCTTCATCCGGGGGTCGGCGAGCCCGCAGACCATCATGGTCGCGGCCGGCCTGACCTCGCCGAAGCAGGCGCGCAGCACCGGCCAGCACGGCTCGAAGTCGGCCCGGTCGGGCAGCAGGTAGCGCACCCGCACCACGTCGGCGAAGCCGCAGCCCGCCTCGGCCAGCGCGGCCCCGATGTTGCGCAGCACCTGCTCGGCCTGCTCCACCACGTCGTCCGAGATGGTCATGGTCGCGTAGTCGTACCCGGTCGTCCCGGACACGTGCACCCGGTCGCCGTCCACCACGGCCCGGGCGTAGCCGATCTGTTCCTCGAAGGTCGAACCGCTGAGGATCGCGCGTCGCTCTGTCATGCGCCGAACGCTAGGTGACCAGCGGGGATACGTCTAATACCGATTCCGGCACCGACTGATATCCCTATGCGTATGGACCCTGTGCGGACGGACCGTCCCGAACTCCCGCTGCCGCAGCTGTACGCCTTCACGGTGCTCGCCGAGGAACTCCACTTCGGCCGCGCGGCCGCCCGGCTCGGCACCGCCCAGCCGCCGCTGAGCCAGCAGATCCGCCGCCTGGAGGACAAGGTCGGGCACGCCCTGTTCACCCGCGAACCCGGGCGGATCGCGCTCACCCCGGCCGGCCGCGAACTGCTGCCGGCCGCCCGGCGGGCGCTGACCGGCCTCGCCGAGGGCCTGGCCGCGAGCCGCGCCGTGGGCAGTGGCCGGGCCGGCCGGCTGCGGATCGGCTTCGCCGCCTCGCTCGCGCTGACCGTGCTGCCCGGCCTGCTGCGCGACCACCGCGAGCGCTACCCCGACGTGCACCTGGACATCCTGGAGATGACCAGCGCGCCCCAACTCACGGCCCTGCGCGAGGGGACCATCGACATCGGGCTGCTGCGCGAACCGCCCGCCGACGAGGCGGAGCTCGGCTTCCGCACGGTGCTCAGCGAGCCCTTCGTGGCCGTGCTGCCCGCCGCCCACCCACTGGCCGCCGGACGGTCGGTGCGGCTCGCGGACCTGGCACGGGAGCCGTTCGTGCTGCTGCCCCGGCCGGTCGGCCCGGCGCTGTACGACCGGATCGTCGACCTGTGCACCGACGCCGGCTTCACGCCGCGCATCGCCCAGCACGCGGTGGAGTGGCAGACCGTCTGCGCCCTGGTGGAGACCGGACTGGGCGTCTCGCTGGCCCCGGCGAGCATCCGGCGGATCCGCCTCAAGGGCGTCGCCTTCCGGCGGATCCGGCCCGACGGCGCGCGCACCCGGGTCGCCGTCGCCTGGCGCGCGGACGACCGCAACCCCTTGGTGGCGAACCTGTTGGAGACGGTGGGCACCGAGTCGCCGTGACGGAGCGTGACCGGAGTGGCTGCCGAGCGAGAAAGGTGGTGCGGATACCTAGCGGTAACAAAGCGCGGTGTGCCAGATTTCTCGCGTCTCCGGCACACCCCACATCCCTCGGCCGGGGGCTTTCCCCGTCGCTCTCCGCTGTGTCAGGCAGTGGAGGCGGAGCGCAGGAGTTCCTCCATGTCAGAGAACAGCGCCACGGCCGCATCCGGCGGCAGAGCCCGGCGGTTCGCCGCCGCCGCGCTCACCCTCCCCCTCGCCGTCTCCGGCCTGCTCGCCGCGGGCGCCGCCCAGGCGCACGCCGATTCGGGCGGCGGCATCGCCGTCTCGATGGGCGACAGCTACATCTCCGGCGAGGCCGGCCGCTGGGCCGGCAACAGCGACACCATCACCGGCAGCCGGGACGGCACCGACCGCGCCTGGAACGGCTCGTCCTACAACGCGAGCTCGGTGTACGGCGCCACCGCGGGCGGGTGCGACCGCTCCGACTCCGCCGAGGCGATCAGCGCCTTCGGCAGCGCGGGCGCGGTGAACATCGCCTGCTCGGGCGCCACCACCGCGGACGTGTTCCGGGCGAGCAGCGGCGGCCAGACCTACAAGGGCGAGGCACCGCAGGCCGACCAGCTGGCCGCCATCGCCGCGCAGCAGCGGGTCGGGCTGGTCGCCCTGTCCATCGGCGGCAACGACCTCGGCTTCGCCGACGCCATCTCGGCCTGCATCAAGGACTACGAGGTCTGGTACAGCTACTGCAACGCCACCGAGCAGTCCGCCGTCGACTCGAAGATCGACAGCGCGATGACCAACGTGGGCAAGGCGATCGACGAGGTCCGGGCCGTGATGACGGCCGACGGCTACGCCGACTCGGACTACCGGATCGTGCTCCAGTCCTACCCGTCCCCGATCCCGCGCAGCTCGGAGGACCGCTACCCGGAGAGCGGCTGGAGCCGCACCATGACCGGCGGCTGCCCGTTCTGGAACGCCGACCTGGACTGGGCGCGCGACCAGCTGATCCCGCAGCTCGCCCAGCGGCTCGGCCAGGTCGCCGCCGGCCACGGCGCGCAGTTCCTCGACCTGCAGGACTTCCTCCAGGGCCACGAGGTCTGCTCCACCTCCGACAGCCTCGCCACCGACGATCAGCCGACCGACGCGGCGAGCGGCGAGTGGGCCCGGTTCCTCACCACCGGCGCCACCCAGGGCACCGTCCAGGAGTCCTTCCACCCCAACTACTACGGCGAGTTGGGCCTGGGCCGGTGCCTGAGCCTGGTCGCCGCCGAACCGGCCGGCCAGAACTTCGCCTGCCGCAGCACACCCGGTCAGGACGCGAGCGGGGTGTACCTCAACCCGCTGTCCTGACGGCCTGACGGCCGGCGGCGCGGGCCCGGGTCAAGCGGGCCCGCGCAGCTCCGGCAAGGGCAGCCGCCAGCTGCCCAGCAACGCCGTCAGCGCCCGCCGGGCCGGCACCCGCGCGGCCCGGCTCCCGTCCGGGCCGCGCAGGGCCTCGCCGGTCGCGGTCAGCTCGGCGAGCACCTCCGCGTCCGGGGCGGGTCCGGCGAGCCGGCGGGCGCGGTCGAAGTCCGCGGCGATCCGCGCCGACGGCGCCGGTGCCTCGGCCGCCAGGGCGGTGAGCGAGGCGACCAGCGGGGCGAGCCCGCGGCCCGCCTCGGCCAGCTCACGCCGGTACCAGGTGCCCTCCTTGCCGCCCAGGTCGGCCGGCCCGGCGGGGCCGACCGGCGTGAACCCGGCGTTGGCCAGCACCCGTTGGGAAGCGACGTTCTGGTGCGAGACCGCCGCCCGCAGCTCCCGCAGCCCGTGCCGGACGGCGGCCAGCCGGCAGAGCCTGCGCACCGTCGCGCTCGCCACCCCGCGCCCGGCCACCCGCTGCGCGACCCGGTAGCCGAGCACCGCGCCGCCGTCCGCGAGGTCCACCAGGTTGAACCGCCCGAGCACCGAGCCGTCCGGCTCGTCGACCAGCAGGTAGAACGCGCCGTCACCGGTGGCCTGTTCGTCCAGCCGGTCCCGGAACTGCTCGTCGAACCGCTCGAAGAAGCCGTCGCCGCGGTCCGAGATGCTCGCGGCGAAGTAGGCGCGGCTGGCCAACTCGAAGGCGAGCACGGCCGGGGCGTGGTCGGCGTGCAACGGCGTCAGTTCGGGCATGTCGCCGACTGTAGCCGCGCGGCCGGCCGCTCGTCGATCACTTCGGGCGCCCGCTCACCTGGCCGGGAACGGCACCAGCTCCTGCTCCCAGGTCTCGGCGGCGGCCAGCAACCCCGCCTTGGCGAGCGGGACTTCGACGGCCACCTGGTCGCCGAGCCGGGCCGGCGCCGACTCCAGCGACAGGTGCACCCGCAGCACCACCCGGTCGCCGGACTCGGCGGCCAGGCTGAACGCCAGGTTGCCCTCCAGGAACGACAGATCGGGCCCGCCCGGGCTCACCGCGATCCGTCCGCCGGCCGCGTAGCGCAGCCAGCGGGCGAGCTTGCGCGCCTCGTCGGTCAGCAGCACCGGCTCCTCGAAGCGCCAGCGCCCCTGCGGGGCCACCACCCGCCCGGCGATGACGAGCCAGTTGTCGTCGTAGGGGTCGCCGAGCGGCGCGCGGAACTGGTAGCCCACCGGCCGCAGCTCCACACAGAGGTTCTCGCCGGTGTCGCTGCTGATGTCCTCGCTGGTCAGAAGCATGGTGCCAGGATGTCACGCCCCGTCGGCGGCCAGGTCGGCCGGGCCCAGCAGCGCCAGCTCCCGCGCCGTCAGGCGCAGCCCGGTGGCGGCCGCCGAGTCGCGGATCGAGGCCGGGCGACGCGCGCCCGGGATCGGCAGCACGACGGGCGACTGCGCCAGGTGCCAGGCCAGGCAGACCTGCTGCGGGCTGACCCCGCGCTCCCGGGCGACGGCGTGGAAGGCGCCGTCCGGACCGGGCGCGCTGCCGGGGTCGTCCACGGCGCTCACCGAGATCCCGCCGAGCGGGCTCCACGGCAGGAACGCGAGCCCGAGGGAGGTGCACAGGTCGAGGGTGTCGCGGGTCTCCTGGTGGGCGGGGGAGAACCGGTTCTGCACCGACACCAGCCGCTCCCCGAGGATCTGGCGGGCCGTCAGGATCTGCGCGCGGTCCACGTTCGACAGCCCGACCAGCCGGATCGTCCCCGCGTCGGCCAGCTCGCGCAGCGCCCCGACCGACTCCGCGAACGGCACCCGCGGGTCGGGCTTGTGCAACTGGTAGAGCCCGATCGCCGCCACGCCGAGCCGGGCCGCCGACTCCTCGGCCGCCCGCCGCAGGTGCTCCGGACGTCCGTCGACGGTCCACGAGCCGTCACCGGGCCGGCCCCGGCCGCCCTTGGTCGCCACCAGCACGTCCGCCGCGTCCCCGCCGTAGGCGGCCAGCGCGCGGGCGACCAGGCGCTCGTTGTGGCCGAGCTCGTCGGCGTGCCACTGGTAGCAGTCGGCAGTGTCGATCAGCCGCACGCCCGCGTCCAGCGCGGCGTGGACGGTGGCGACGGCCTGCCGCTCGTCCGGCCGGCCCTCCACCGAGAGCGGCATCGCACCGAGGCCGACGCTGCCCACCGGCAGCCGCTGAACGCCCGTCAGGTGATTTTCCGTCAGGTGAGTTTCCGTCATGCTCGCGCCTCCTTGATCACCTGCGGCAGCCAGCCAGCCACCGACGAGAACTCGAACCCCAACCGCCGCGCCCGCCCGTTGTCCATCGCGTAGCACCGCTCGAACGAGTACGGCGAACTCTCCGCCGCCCCCTCCTGCGCCCCCGTCTCCAGCACGGGCTCGACCCCCACCACCCGCCCGATCGCCGCGCACAGCTCCCGCACGTCCAGCGCGCCGTCCGAGGCCGCGTTCACCGGCCCGGTGAAGTCGGCCGCCGCCGTCCAGGCCAGGAACCGCGCGATCTCCTCCTCCTGGACGAACGAGGCCGGCTGCGGGTCGGCGTGCACCCGCACCGGCTCCCCCCGCTCGATCTGCCGCACGTAGTGCGCCAGCCGCCCCGTGAAGTCGGCCCCGCCGACGACGTGTGCCGTCCGCACGATCGCCGTCTCGAACCCGCCGGCCCGGGTCAGCACCGCCTCCGCCTGCCGCTTGCCCTCGGCGTAGTGCGCCTCCACCAAGTCCGGGTGCCCCCAAGGCAGCGCCAGGTCCACCGGCCACACCGACGGATCGACGGCCTCCTCCCGAACGGGCGCCTCGCCGGTCTCCGCGTACACCTCCACCGTGGAGGTGAGCACGTACCGGCGGGTCCGCTCCGCGAAGACCCGCGCCGCGATCGCCGCCTGCACCGGCGTGTAGCAGACCTGGTCCACCACCACGTCGAAGCGCCGCTCGCCGAGCGCGGCCCGCAGCGCCGCCTCGTCGTTCCGGTCGGCGCACAGCTGCTCCACACCCGCCGGCGGCGCCGTCGACCCCCGGTTCAGCACCGTCACCCGCACCCCGGCGTCCCGCAGGTGCCCGATCAGCCGCCGCCCGAAGTACCGGCTCCCGCCGATCACGCAGACATCCATGTGCCCAGCCCTCTCTCGTTCCAGGGGCCCAGTCTGGTCGGCGGTGATCGACAGCAGTAGTCTGCATCTCGATCCCACATCCCCAGGAGAACTGTTGATCGACGTCCAGCGGCTGGCCGTGCTGCGCGAGGTGGCCCGGCTTGGCAGCTTCAACCAGGCCGCCCAGGTGCTGCACTGCACGCCCTCCGCCGTCTCCCAGCAGGTCGCCGCCCTGGAGCGCGGCCTCGGCGCGCCCGCCGTCGAGCGCTCCACCCGGGGGGTCACCCTCACCGAGGCCGGCCGCCTGCTGGTGGAGGCCGCCGACGCGATCGCCGCCGAACTGGCCGACACCCAGCAGCGGATCGACCGGCTGGCCGCCGCCCGGACCGCACTGACCGTCGCCACCTTCGCCAGCGCCGGCCGGCGGCTGCTGCCCGGCGCGCTGGCCGGCTTCCTGGCCGAGCACCCGGAGGTGGAGCTGACCGTCCTGGAGGACGAGCCGGAGGAGAGCCTGCCGGCCGTCCGCGCGGGCCGGGCCGACCTGGCGCTCGCCTACCACTTCGACGGGCCGCCGCCCGCCCGGCCCGGCGACCGCTCCGGCCTGGACTGGACGCCGCTCGGTACCGATCCGCTGCGGGTGGTGCTGCCGCGCGCGCATCCCGCCGCCACCGGTCGCGGGCCGCTGCACCTGGCCGAACTCGCGGGGGAGCGCTGGATCCTGGGCTGCCGCAAGTCCGCCGCGCAGTTCGCCGGGTACGCCGCGCTGGCCGGCGTGGAGCTGCGGGTCTGCTGCACCGCCACCGACTACGAGTTCGCCCAGTCCCTGGTGCACGCAGGCGCCGGGATCGCGCTGATCCCCGAGATCGGCCTGACCCGCCACCCCGACCTGGTCGACCGCCCGCTCGCCGAGCCCGGCCCGCGCCGCCACCTCGGCCTGGCGCTCTCCCGCCGCCGGCGCGGCCCGTCCGCCCGGCTGGCCGAGGACCTGGCCGCCCGCCTGGAAATGACGACCCGTCGCTGACGGAGCGGAGCTGACGGAAACTCAGAAGCTATTCAGAGCTCTTGGCGATGGTCAGTCAACTCCGGTGGGCGGCATCCTGGGGCGGTCGGCACGCGTCGCGTGCCGCGCTTCCCCCCACCCCTCCACCGTTGGAGACCCCATGCCCACGCTCCGCGCTGCCTCGGCCGCCCTGCTCTGCCTGGCCGTCTCCTGGATCCACGTCCAGGACCAGGGCGGCTTCCCCGGCAACAAGACCCCCGGATACGTCGGCCTCGGCTACTACCTGCTGGAGGCAGCGGGCGTCGTGGCCGCGCTGCTGCTGCTCACGCTGGCCCGCCGCAACGCTGCCGCTGCCGCCCCCACCTGGCTGCTCGCGGCCGGCGTCGGGCTCGGCCCGCTGGTCGGCTTCATCCTCTCCCGAGGGCCCGGCCTGCCCGACTACGCCGACGACAAGGGCAACTGGACCGAGCCGCTCGGCCTGGTCAGCGTGGCGGTCGAGGTCGTGCTGATCCTGCTCGCCGTCGCCACTCTGCGCGCCGCCCGCCCGGTCCCCGCGCCTGCGCGGTAGCGGACACGGCCTCAGGACAGCCCGTCAGGACAGCGCCGACAGCACGTGCTGCCAGTCGGTGACGGCCCGGGAGATCGGGGAGCCTGCGCCGACGGCCGCACCCGCTTCGGCGATCGCCGTCAGCGCCGGCCGGACGCGGGACCGGCGACGGCCGTCCTCCGGGTGGCTGACCGCCTCCGCCACGTCGGCGAGGTGGTGCAGCAGGTCCACCCGCTGATCGTCGGAGAGCGCGGGCTCCTGCTGGATCGCCTGGCTCAGCGCGCGGATCGCCTCCGCTGTCCGGGCGCTGCCCCGGTCCATGATGGCGGCCAGGTTCGATCCGATGATCTGGATGCTCTCGGCGATCTGCACCGAGCCGATGGAGCCCATCACGGTGAGGTTCGCCGCGGGTTTCCCCGAGCCGGAGCGTTCGGTGTAGTCCTGCATCCCCTTCGATACCTCCGTCAGGTAGCCGAGTGCGAAAGCCAGGTAGCAGAGGTGCAGCCGGTGCCGGAGCTGCGGCGACGCGAGCTCCGGCGCCCACTCGGCGACCGCCGGGCTGCCGGCGACCGCGCGGTGGAACCGGTCGCGGATCTCCTCGGTCAGGAAGCCGTTCAGGGTGTAGGCGCCGAGGCCCCAGTCCGTTGCCTGCGGCGGCATCGGGCCGCCGCTCAGCGCGGCGGAGCGGGCGGCCGCCTCCACCAGGAAGGCGCTGAGCGTGTCGGTGGCGGCGGACGCCGACACGTGCTCCGCGAACTTGGCGTCCGGGGGCGGGCTCAGCGCGGGCGGCAGCGGGAACGCGGACAGGTCGCCCAGCGCGGTGGACACCCGGGTGAGCCGGTCGCGAAGGTCCGTCAGGAAATCCGGCCAGGCGCTGCCGGGCAGGACCGCGGGCCCCGGCCCGTTCCAGTCCGCCTTACGCCCCCAGACCCGCACCCGGTCGCCGTTCTCCTCGATCAGCTCCTCGACCTGGCCCAGCGCGACCGCCGGGTCGGGCCAGAAGTCCTTCAGCAGCCGCCGCCGCACGTCCGCCCAGGCGAGCACCTCGGACACCAGGTCCGCCGCGGCGCCGGTGAGCCGCGAGCCGTTCTGCGCCGGCTTCCAGCCCAGCTCGCCGCCCTGCTCGCGGAGCCGGCCCGGCTCGCACCCGCCGTCGGGCAGGCCGTCCAACTCCCGGACGAAGCCGCGGGCTTCGTCGTCGATCGAGCGGACCACCGCCGTGACCGTCCCCCTGAACACCCGGCGGGCCTGGTCCACGTCGGGCAGGGCCAGCAACTGCCCGGTCGGGAGCTCGGCCGGACTGACCATCAGGGCGCCGCCCAGGCCCGCGGGGAGGCCGACCGGCCCGGGGCGGAAACGGCCGCCCGCCTCCGGCGCCGCGGCCCGGGTGTGCGCGGCCCGCCAGCGCTCCACCTCGGCCCGCTCGCGCTCCTGGCGCTGCCTCAGCTCCGCCGCCTCCTGCGCGTGCGCACGGTGCCGGGCCTGCGACGCCAGCCGCTCCCGCTCCGGTTCGCTGCGCTTCCAGAGCCACGCACCCAGGCAGACCAGGCTGCCGAAGAAGTACAGCGTGCCCAGGTTCTCGTTCATCGACGTCGCGACCCCGAGCCCGACGAACCAGAGCACGATTCCGAGACACGTCACAACAGCCCCCGTCTCCGTCGGCGACCCGCCTCCGTCGAGCAGAAGAGAACACGCCGCCCGGCCGGTCCGCAAGAGGCGTGCGGCCGGCCCGCGATCACGATTCAGCGCTCCGTGCCGTCGTAGACCCGCAGCAGCACCTGCTGGACGTCCGCCGGGCCGGCCGGTCCACCGATCTGCAGGAACAGGTTCTCGTCGTACCAGAGGCAGGTGGTCCGGCCCGTGGCCCGGTTCTGGGAGCAGGTGGTGCTGCCGGCGATCCGCAGCGCGGGACGGCTGACCACGACGTCCTTCGACGGCGCGTCAACTCCCGCCAGCAGGGGCCCGAGCTGGCCGCCGGTGTTCCGGGCAGTGGTCACCACCCACCGGTCCGGGGCGGCCGGGGCATCCGCGTAGACCCCCTGGACGACCGTGGTCACCACACCCTGGGCGCGTCGCGGCATGCCCTGGTCCGCGGTGTCCGCGACGAGCGGCGCGCCCTGCCGCGGCTGCTGCTCCACGGTCTTCGGCAGCGCGATGTTCCCCGGGTCGTGTCCGGTGCCCCGGGCGCTGCCGTCGTGGTCCGCGAGGAACAGCACCGTGAGCAGCACCGCCAGCGCGCCGACGATGCAGCCGCCGATCAGGACAGGGCCGCCGCCCCGCCTCGCCTTGCGCGCCATCATTGTTCCGTGCCGTCGTAGACCCGCAGCAGCACCCGCTCGATGCCGGCCGGGTCGGTGGGGCCGCTCACCTGGAGCACGAAGTTCGCATCGTGCCAGATGCACATGGCACGGCCCGCGTGCTGGTCCTGGTAGCAGGTGGTGCTGCCGCCGATGGAGAGTTGGGGATGGGTGGTGAGGGTGTTCTTCGGGGGGTCGGCGGCCAGCCAGCGGCCCGCGACGCCGTTCCGGTTGTCCCCGGTGTCGACGACCCAGAGGCCGGCCGTGCCCGGGGCCTCGCCGTAGACGCCCTGGCTGTCGCCGGAGAGCCCGGTGGGGGAGAGCCCGACCGTGGTGGCGTCCACGTCGTTCAGGCCCGCGTCGCTCATGCTCAACCGGCGCTGGTGCTCCACCGTCCTCGGCAGGTCGATGGCGGCCGGATCGTGCCCGGTCCCGTTCGCGCTGCCGTCGTAGTCCGCGACGAACAGCCCGCCGAGCAGCAGCCCCAGCACCACCACGATCAGCACCCCGCCGCAGCCCGATCCCTGATCCGCCATCAGACGCCCCCGTTCCCGTTGTCACGGCATCGGCTGTGACGACTCGGCACGGGCGACCGGTTGCAGGGCAGGGCAGGGCACGACGGCGGCTGACTTGACCTCAGGAGTAGGAGTTCCGGCCGTACTCCTCGCGCGGCAGCAGGAAGTCGTCCGGGCGGTCGCGCCGGAGCTCCTCGTAGCGGGCGAGGAACACGTCCTGCGCCTCGGGGAGCGTGCAGCCGCGGGCTTCGATGATCGCCTTGAGGGCGTAGACGATCCGGTTCTCCAGGATGTCGTGGTCGACGCCCTCGGGTAGCTGCTCCATGATCCCGGGAGCCTACTGTCCGGGCCCCGCCGGGCCCAGCGGGTTTCGGTCCCCCGGTCAGAGCGCGGCGCGGTAGGCCTCCAGGCGGTCGGCGAGCTCCTGGGGGTGGCCGAGCATCGGGAGGTGGTCGCCCGGCATCTCGTCCGGCTCGAAGCCGAGGCGGTCGACGACCGTTCGGCGCAGGAAGTCGGCGGGGAAGAAGCGGTCGTCGCGGGCCAGCAGGAACCTGGTCGGCACCTGCGGCCAGGCGGACAGTGGCCACGGCGCGCCGAACGGGGTGGCCGACTGCGCGCGCTGGTGCTCCGTCAGCAGCTCGGCGGCCAGCTCGGCCGGGGTGTCGTGCAGGAAGAACGCCACCGGGTCCTGCGCCGCGCCCTCCGGCACGCCCCGGCGGCGGTCGTCCGCCTGCCGGGCGGCGGGGTAGCCGGTGTTCTCCCACCACTGCCCGGGCGCCTCGCCCGGGGCCGGCACCTGGGCCTGGACCAGCACCAGCAGCTCCACCGGCACCCGCTCGCAGACCAGCGGAGCGGTGAACCCGCCGAACGAGTGCGCCACGACCACCAGACCGGTCCGCGCACCGATCGCCTCGACCACCGCGTCCGCGTACTCGGCCAGCCCGGCCGACTCGTCGTCACACGGCAGGTCGGGCGCGACCACGTCGTGGCCCCGCCCGTGCAGCTCGGCGGCCAGCGGCCCCCAGTACCAGGCGTCGGCCGCCCCGCCGTGGATGAGTACGTACGTCGCCATCGGGATCCCTCCGCAGGTCCGGTCCGCCACCGGTCGCTACTGCGACCGTACGGGCCGGCACCGACACGGGTGCCCACCCCGCGCGGGCGGGGCGGGCACCCGAGGGTGCGTCAGGGGCCCGGAACCTCAGGCCCCGGGGGATCAGGATGTCAGCCGATCGTCCAGTGCTGCGACGCCGATCCGCTGTCCGCCTGCTGGGTGACCAGCGCGCCGTCGTTGCCGCTCGCGGTGGTCAGCAGCAGCCCGCTGCGCACCGAGCTGACGGTGTAGCTGCCGTCGGCGTTGCGGCTCAGCCTCCAGTGCTGGTTGGCCGCGCCGGTGCAGCTCCACTGGATCACCTGGGCCCCGGCCGCCGTCGAGCCGCCGGAGACGTCGGCGCAGAGGCCGGACTGGGCGTTCGTCAGCTGGTAGCTGCCGTCCGCCTGCTGGGCGAACTGCCAGGACTGGTTGGCGCCGCCGTTCGGCGTCCAGGTGATCAGCTGGGTGCCGGCGGTGGTGCTGTGGTTGGGGTCGTCCAGCGCCTTGCCGGCGGCGGTCAGCGGGTGGGCGCCGGTGATCGAACCGCCGCCGGTGCCGCCCACCGCAGTGATCGCGAGGGTCTGCTGGGCGGCCGTGCGGCCACCGCCGACGGCGGAGCCGGTGGTGTCGGTCCAGGTGCGCAGCGGAGTGGTCTCGGAGGCCGAGCCGTTCAGCGCGAGCACCAGGCCGCTGTAGCGGTTGACCAGCCGGTACGACCCGCCGGCCGGGATCACGAACCACTGCTGGCCGACCCCGGTCGCGGTGGTGACGGTCGTCGCGGCGCCCCAGGCCCGCCCGGCGTTGCCGCTGGCGTCCACGCCCAGGTGCCCGCCGCTGGCCGCGTTGGTGATCAGGTACGAGCCGTCGCCGACCGCCGAGAAGGACCAGGCGGCCGAGGTCGAGGCCGCCTTCGCGGCGGCGGCCCGCTTACCGGCCTGCGTGAGCAGCTGGCCGCCGCTGCCGATCTGGTACGTCTTCGCCGGGTCGAACGGCGCGGGCGCGGGTGACGCGGCGTCCACGGTGAGGTTCGCGTACTCGCCGGAGGAGCCGTTGGAGCACCCGTACGCGCAGTACAGCCGGAACTGCTTGCCGACGATCCCGGTGCCGGTGCGGTTCGCGCTGTCCAGGAACCAGCGGTACCAGGAGGCGGTGTGGTAGCTGCCGGTGTCGCCGAGCAGCGTCCACTTCTCGCTCGCCAGGTCGCTGGTGGCGTAGACCTGCTGCGGCGCGTTGCCGCTCTGGTCGACGGCCTGCGGGGTGCCCAGGTACAGGCCCAGGTAGGCGTCGTAGGTGATGTTCATGACGAACAGCGGCGAGGTCGGCTGCAGCGTCCCGGCGGACAGCTGCTGGCTGACCGTGCCGGGGTTGGCGGGGTTGTACTCGGCCGACGGCGCCAGGTAGCCGTTCGGGTTGGCCGCGTCGGCCGGGACCAGGTCGCTCTCCTGCCCGCCGACGCCCGGCTGCGACCAGGCGCCGTCGTACCACTTCTGCCAGGTGCCGGGCGCCATCTTGCCGGAGATGGGGGCGCGGGCCACGTGCGAGAGGAAGTCGCCCCAGCTGCCGTTCTTGTCCACGATCCGGGAGCCGTAGAAGACGTAGAAGTAGCCGGAGGCGGTGTCCACGAAGAGCCGCTGGTCGCCGTCGCCGTAGTAGTAGGTCTGCTGCGGGAAGGCGTTGGCGTCGCCCCGGGTGGTGCTGTAGGGCGAGGTGATGACGTGGTCCTCGATGGTCCAGGTGCGGCCCTGGTCGGTGGACTTGGCGTAGTCGATGGCGTCGAAGTGGATGCCGTCGCCGAACGGCTGCGGGGTGAACTCGTTGTGCACCAGGCCGTACCAGTCGCCGGTGTCCGGGTCGACCCAGACGCTGGACAGGTCGCAGTAGTTGCGCTGCGCGTAGCCGGAGCCGGCCGGTGCGTTGGTGGCCGACAGGCCGGTGGGGCTGTTGTCGCAGCGCCAGGTGGTGTCGTTGTTGCGGTCGTTGCTGTTCGCCGGGTTGACGGCGTTGTCCAACGCGTTGTCGGGGGTGGCGGTGTCGAAGTTCGAGCCGGTGTAGAAGCTCCACTGGCGCGGGTCGGTGGCGCCGTAGAGCGAGTCCGACTCCTGGACGTGGAAGCTGCCGTCCTTGTCCGTGAACGGGAAGGCGGGGGTGTCGTCGGGGTACGCGTAGCTGCCGGAGGAGCCGACGGTGACGCTGAAGGCGGGGGCAGCGGCGGGGGTGGCGGCGTTCGCGGGGGTCGCGAGCACCGGACCGGTCACGGCCAGCGCGAGGGCGGCAAGCGCACCGCCCAGGCGCTGTCGGGGAGTTGACACGGGGTGACTCCTTCGCACGTCGGAGTGTGGGGGCTGGCCTGTAAGATAGGGCGCGTTTGACCGGTAAAACAAGAGTAATGACGCATCGGTCTGCGACGATCATCTGACGCGGTCGCTTGACGCCCTGTCAGGCCGGGGTTACGGTCGATCAACTTCTGGACCGGTAAAGCCGAGGGCGCGAACCATGGTGACCATGCAGGACGTGGCCGAGCGGGCCGGCGTCACCAAGCAGACGGTGTCCAACGTGCTCTCCGGCCGGGTCGCCGTCCGCCCCGCCACCGCGGCCCGGGTGCACGCCGCGATCGCCGAACTCGGCTACACCCCCAACCTGGTCGCCCGCTCGCTCGCCACCGGCAGCACCCGCACCGTCGGCCTCCTCGTCCCCGGCGTGACCTCGTACTTCTACGCCGAACTGGTCGAGCAGGTCGAGGACGTCCTCGACGCCCACGGCTACCACCTGCTGCTGCGCACCACCCGGCTGGACGGCGAACGGGCCCGCCGCCACCTGGCCGGCCTGGTCAGCCGGGGCGTGGACGGCCTGCTGATCGCCGGCGACAACGACCTGATCGACCACCTGCCGCTGCTCGCCGACGCCCGCTTCCCGGTGGTGCTCTGCGCCTGGGAGATCGACCCGCCCGAGCGGTACCCCGTGGTCACCGTCGACTACGAGCAGGCCGGCTACCTGGCGGGCCGCCACCTGCGCGAACTCGGCCACCGCCGGGTCGCCGTGCTCGCCAGCCCCGCGCACGGCGTCCGCGTCGCCGGCTTCCGCCGCGCGCTGCCGGACGCCGTCGTGCACCACGCCGCCGAGCCCACCCCCGCGGGCGGCTACGCCTGCGCCGCCGCCGCGCTCGCCGCCCACCCCGCGCCGACCGCCCTGTTCGCCACCCACGACGTGCTCGCCGTCGGCGCCCTGGAGGCCGCCCGCGCGGCCGGCCGCAGCGTCCCCGGAGACCTGTCGCTGATCGGCCACGACGACACCCTGGAAGCCCGGATCTCCAGCCCCGCCCTCACCACCGTCGCGCTCCCCAAGCGCGAGATGGCCCAGCAGGCGGTCGAACTGCTGCTCGGCGCCGTCACCAAGGCCGCCCCGGCGGGCCCGACCCGCCTGCTGCCGCCCGCGCTGGTGGTGCGGGGGAGCACCGGGCCGGTGCGCCACGACGGCTGACGGCGTCCCGAGGTCGCGCTGTCACACCGTCAGCCGAGGAAGTCCACCCGGTCGATCAGCCCGCCGCGCACCCGGTAGGCGACCAGCACCCGCAGCGGCTCCGCGGTGATGCCGTGGGCGACCTCGTGGTCCACCACCCAGTCGCCCTCGGTCAGCCGGCCGCTGATCTCGGCCCGGCAGCGCCCCTCGGCGAACATCCCCGCGTACGCCTCCCGCAGGGCCTCGCGGCCGAGCAACTGGCTGCCCGAGCGCCGGTTGATCACGACGTCGGCGGCGTAGGTCGCCGCGAAGGCGTCCAGGTCATGGCTGTTGTACGCGGCGAGCTGACGCTCGACCACGCTCTCCGGAGCGGTCATCAGGTGATCATGCAGCGCGCCGGGTCGTTCGTCCAGGGCCGATCGGGCAGACGATCGGCACTCGTCCGCACGAGCCACCGCGCCTGACCCCGGGTCAGCGGATCCCGGCGGCGTAGTGCAGCCAGTAGTCGTCGACGATCCCGCGCAGCCACGGGCTGCGCACGGCCGGCAGCCGGACCAGGGTGCGCAGGAACACCTGCCGGTCGGCCCGGAACGGGTAGGGGGTGCGCGGCACGAGCGGGTAGTCGCGCAGCAGGTCCCCCGCGAGGCGGCCGGACGCGGGCCGCGGCAGTCGCGGCTCGGGGGAGACCAGCTCCAGCCACACCCCGAACGGCAGCGGCACCAGGTCGGCCCCGGCGGCCGGGCCGGCCGGAGTCCAGAGCTCCCCGGTCTGCGGGTGGGTCGGGACCAGCAGGACCGCGTCCTCCGGGTCCGGCACGGGCAGGCCCGGACCGGCCAGGACGGCGGGCCGGGCGGGCGGACCCGGCGGCAGCAGGGCGTCGAGGGCGCGCCGGAACACCTCCCCGACCAGGCCGTCCGGCACCGTCAGCGGCCGCCCCCGGGAGACGACCAGCAGAAGGGCGAGCGCCCGGCCGACCGCCGCCTGCCACCGCGGACTCCAGTCCCAGTCGCGGCGCGTCCCGACCACCGAGTCCCAGGAGGAGATCGGCTCGAACGGTGGCGTGCGCCGCCCCTCGGCCAGCAGCTCCGGCCAGGAGAGCGGCGCCACCTCCGGGCCGACGGCGCACCGGCGCACGGCCTCCGGGGCGAGCCAGACCGCCTGCCAGCGCGAGCAGTCGTCGATCCGGCTCGCCACCAGCAGGCCGCACGCGGCGCAGGCCATGTTGGGCCCCTCCGCCCCGTCGAGCCCGCAGCAGAAGCCGCCGCCGCGCTCCGGCACCAGCCGGGTGTTCCGGACGTCGCCGGGCGCGATCACGACCGCGTCCGGCGCACCGTCGGGGAGCGAGTAGACGACCGGGGCGAAGATGCCGCGGGCCGCCGCCTCCTCGGCTCCGAGCTCCGCCCACGCGCGCCAGGGCGGCCCCGAGCGCTCCGGCTCCACGGCGAAGGTGCCCGGCTCCATCAGCACCGGGAGGCGCAGCCCGTCCCCGTACGACTGGTAGGTGTGCACCGGCAGCTCCACCCGGGACAGCGCCGCGGTCAGTTCGGCGCCGCACCCGGCGCAGGCGAAAACGAACAAAGGCCCCCCGTCATACCGTCAACGGCATCCTCGCAGCGCGCCGGTGGCGGGCCAACCGGATTTCGCCGGGTCCGCGCCGATCGAGCACGGTGCGAGCCCGCCCGGGTGCTGCGGGTAGCGGAACACCCAGGCCGGCCGACCACTACCCACGGCACTACCCACCAATTCCGAAAACGACCGAAGTCATTCTCATAAAAGCCTCATGAATGCGTAGCAAGGTCCCTGGACCTGATCGTCCGGCTGAATTTGACTGGAGCCAGCGGATCTTCAGGAAAGCCCTTCTTGTACCGGGTCCGGTGATTTCCCAGACACTTCGGTGAGGGGTGAGTGGAAATGCTCGCAGCAGATTCCGGCGCGGTGCGCCGCACGGCGATGTACCTGCGCCGCTATCCGTACGACTCGGGCGAGCTGCTGGACGTGCGGCTCGACCTGGCGAAGTACGCGGTCGAGCGCGGGCTCGGCGACCCGGTGGTCTTCATGGACAACGGCGGCCGCACCGGCGGCCCGCTGCCCGCGCTGGCCAGGCTGACCAAGGCGGTGGCGGCGGGCTGGTTCGAGGTCGTCGTGGTGCCCGGTCCGTTCGTCTTCGCGCTCGACGACGACGCCGCGCGGGAATCCGTGCGCCGGCTCGAAGCGGCGGGGTGCCAGGTCGTCGAGCGGTCCCGCACCTGCGCCCTGGTCCGCTGATCCCACCCATCTCCCCGCAGTACCGGAAATCATCCGGAATTCGGTTCCCAGGAGAATTCCATGCACCACACTCCATTTTCTCGGGGCGTCGCGGCGGCCGTCGGCCTGCTCGTCGCGCTCGGCATGACCGCCTGCTCGACCGGCCGGACCAGCGGGGGCGGCAACGCCCAAGCGGCGCCGGTGACCGGCAAGATCAGCATGACCTACCTGCAGAAGCAGGGGGACCAGCAGTACTTCATCGGCGAGGCCGCCGGTGCGAAGGCGAAGGCGGCGCAGCTGGGCGTCGACCTGAAGGTGGTCAACCTGGGCAACGACGCCAACCAGACGGTCAGCGACGTGCAGTCGGCCATTGCGCAGAAGACCAACGGTCTGATCATCGTTCCGCCGGACCCGGCGGTGGGCCCGCAGGTGGTCCAGATGGCCAAGGACAGCGGGATCCCGCTGCTGACCTCGGACGACCAGGTCTGTTCGTCGGGGCCGAACCCGGCGAACTGTCCGGCGTCGGACCTGGTGCCGCGGATCGGCTTCTCGGGTCAGCAGATGGGTCAGCAGGTCGGCCAGCGCGCCGCGCAGGAGTTCCAGAAGGCGGGTTGGAGCGCGGCCGACACCCGGATCATCTCGGCCTGGCAGCAGGACGTGACGGTCTGCGGTGACCGGGTGAAGGCGGCCAAGGACGCGTTCGGGCAGGTGGTTCCGGGCGTGCAGAACATCGATGTGGCCACCGACAACACGCCGACCGGCGCGCAGGACAAGGTCGCGGCGACGCTGACCGCGAACCCGGGTGTGAAGCACTGGGTGGTCTGGGGCTGCAACGACGAGAACGTGCAGGGCGGCATCACCGCGATGCAGAACGCGGGCATCAGCCCGGACAACATCGACGGTGTCGGCCTGGGCGCCTACCTGGCCTGCAAGGACTGGGGCAGCGGCAAGCCGTCCGGCATGAAGGCCGCGCTGTTCATCAACGGCAGTGACGTGGGCGCGCTGGCCGTGCAGACCATGTACGACAAGCTCAAGGACGGCAAGCCCTTCCCGCAGGAGGCCTTCGCCCCCACCCAGATGGTCGACGCCACCAACTGGCAGTCCGCCGGCATCAGTTGCAGCTGACGCCGGGCGCCACCAGCGAAACCGAGTTGAGCACCATGACTCCACCCACCCCACCCCCCGTCCCGGGTCTGACGGCCGAGCGGATCAGCGTCCGCTACGGCCCCGTGACGGCCCTCTCCGAGGTCACCCTCACCTTTCCGCCCGGCCAGGTGACCGCCCTGCTGGGGGAGAACGGCGCCGGCAAGTCCACCCTGCTGCGCGTCCTCACCGGCGACCGCCGCCCCACCGCCGGCCGGCTGCTGCTCGACGGCCGCCCGCTCGCCCTCCCCTCGCCGACCGAGGCCCGGCGCTCCGGCATCCGGCTGATCCCGCAGGAGCCGGAGATCATCCCACACGTCTCGGTCGCCGAGAACGTGTACGCCGGCGCCCTGCCCCACGGGGCCGGACGCCGGCTGGACCGGGCCGAGCTGCGCCGCCGGACCGCCGCCGACCTGGCGCGGATCGGCTTCGACCGGGCGCTCGACCCGGACCTGATGGGCCGGCACCTGACGCCGGCCCAGCGCCAGCTGGTGGAGATCCTGCGCGCGCTGACCGGCGAGCCGAAGGTGATCGCCTTCGACGAGCCCACCAGCTCGCTCTCCGAACAGGAGTCGGCTGCGCTCTTCGCGCTGATCGGCCGGCTGCGTGACCAGGGCGTCGCGGTGGTCTACGTCTCGCACCGGATGCGGGAGGTGTTCCGGCTCGCCGACCGGATCGCGGTGCTGCGCGACGGCGGCCTGGTCGGCCTGCTGGACGGGGCCGGGGCCACCGAGCGCGAGGTCGTCCGCCTGATGGTCGGCCGCGACCTCTCCGGACTGAGCACCCGTCAGCGCACCGCGCCGGGGCCGGTGGTGCTCGACGTGCGCGGAGTGACCACCGACGACGTCCACGACATCGGCCTCCAGGTCCGGGCCGGCGAGGTGGTTGCGCTCGCCGGACTGGTCGGGGCCGGCCGCTCCGAACTGGCCCTCGCCCTGGCCGGGGACCGGCCGATCCGCTCCGGCACCCTCGCCCTGGCCGGCCGGGCCCTGCGGCTGCGCAGCCCGCGCGACGCGATCGCGGCCGGGATCGGGCTCGCCCCGGAGGAGCGCAAGGCCCAGGCCCTGCTGCTGACCCGCAGCATCCGGGCCAACACCGCCCTGGTCAGCCACCGCACGCTGCGGCGCTGGCGGTTCGTCAGGGCAGGCCGGGAGAAGGCGCTCGCCCGGGAGTACGCCGACCTGCTGCGGGTGCGCGCCCACTCGATCGAGCAGCCGGTCAGTGCGCTGTCCGGCGGCAACCAGCAGAAGGTGGTGCTGGCCCGCTGGCTGGCCCGCAAGCCGGCTCTGCTGATCCTCGACGAGCCGACCCGGGGGGTGGACATCGGGGCCAAGACCGAGATCCACCGGATCGTCGCCGACCTGGCCCGCACCGGCACCGCCGTGCTGCTGATCTCCTCCGAACTGCCCGAGGTGCTCGCGCTGGCCGACCGCGTGCTGGTGCTGCGGGACGGCCGGATCACCGGGGAACTGGACCGCACCGAGGCGACCGAGGAGCGGATCCTCGCGCTCGCCATGACCGACGGCACCGAACCCGCCGGCACCGAAACCGACGACACCGACCCCGACGACACCAAGACTGACCGGAGGGCGGCATGACCGCGACCACCACCACGTCGCACCGAACGCGACCGGCGCGGCGCCGGCTGTCCGGCCCGCTGGCCGCGGTCGGCGGGCAGAACCTCAGCCTGGCCGGCGGGCTGGTCGTGCTGCTGGCGCTGTTCGGCTCGTTGAACGACAACTACCTGTCCTGGGCGAACATCCAGGTGATCGCCGAGGCGGTGACCATCAGCGGCCTGCTGGCCGTGGTGCAGACCGTGGTGATCATCTGCGGCGCGCTGGACATCTCGGTCGGCTCGCAGGCCGGCCTGGCGTCGGTGATCAGCGCGATGGCCTTCACCTCCTCGGGTGCCAACCCGTGGGCGGGCATGGCCGCCGCGATCGGGGTCGGGCTGGTGATCGGCATCCTGAACGGTGTGATCATCGTCTACGGCCGGGTCAACCCGACCATCGCCACCCTGGCGGGCCTGGCGGCCTACAAGGGCGTCGCGGACCTGGTCTCCAACGGCGCGGCGCAGGGCTACGTGCTCAACGACCCGGTCTTCATCTTCCTCAGCCGCGGCAAGATCGCCGGGCTGCCGGTGATGGTCTGGCTGCTGATCGTGGTCGCCCTCGGCGTGCACCTGATGCTCAAGTACACCGACATCGGCCGCAACGTGTTCGCGATCGGCGGCAACGACACCGCCGCGCGCCTGGCCGGCATCAACCTGAACAAGTACCTGATCTCGGCCTACGCGCTGGCCGGCACGGTGGCCGCGGTGGCGGGCATCCTGCTGACCGCGCGCACCGGCTCCGGCCAGCCGGTCTCCGGCAGCGAGGGCCTGGAGCTGCAGTCGATCACCGCGGCGGCGCTGGGCGGCTGCGCGCTCAAGGGCGGCAAGGGCGGCATCGGCGGCACGCTGCTGGCCGTCGCGCTGCTCGGCGCCCTGCAGAACGGGCTCACCGTGCAGGGGATCAACTCGTTCTGGCAGAACGTGGCACAGGGCTCCCTGCTGGTGGTCGCCGTGGTGATCCAGCAGCGCCGCAGCGGCGAGCGGGCGGTCGGCCTGCCCGCCTGACCCGCCACCCGAACCCCCAAAAGGCCACCCCCCGCACCACCCTCACGCACCATCCGCACCACCCACCCACCCCCACCCACCCATCCGACGCGGAGCCGCGCCATGTCCCCTGACCTGCCCGACCAGTCCGACCTCCCGAGACGCCCCCGCAGCCACCGCCCCCGCCTGCGGCACACCCTGCTCGCCGTCACCGCCGCGCTGGCCCTCGCCGCGAGCGGCACCGCCGCCCTCGGCTCGGCCGCTGCGGCGGCGGCCGCCGCCACGCCGCCGCCCGCCCCCGCCGCCCAGGGGGCGATCACCGGCAGCCACACCGTCGGCTACGACGGCTACTCGCTGCTGATCGACGGCAAGCGCAGCTACATCTGGAGCGGCGAGTTCCAGTACAACCGGTTGCCCAGCCCCGACCTGTGGCGCGACGAGCTGCAGAAGATGAAGGCGGCCGGCTTCAACACCGCCTCCATCTACTTCGACTGGGCCTACCACTCGCCCAAGCAGGGCGTCTACGACTTCTCCGGCGTGCGGGACGTGGACAAGCTGCTCGACATGGCCGCCGAGGCCGGCGTCTACGTGATCGCCCGGCCCGGGCCGTACATCAACGCGGAGGTGGACGGCGGCGGCTTCCCGTCCTGGGTCAGCGCGCTGCCGGGCAAGGCCCGCAGCACCGACCCGGCCTACCTGGCCGCCGTGGACGAGTGGACCAGCCACATCGACCCGATCCTGGCCCGGCACCAACTCACCAACGGCACCGGCTCGGTGATCCTCTACCAGGTGGAGAACGAGTACTACAACAACAACGACGACGGCCGCGCCTACATGAGCCACCTGGAGAGCTCGGCCCGGGCCCACGGCATCACCGTCCCGTTCACCGGCAACCACAACGGCGCCTTCGCCACCGGCACCGGCGCGGTGGACATCGACGGCATCGACTCCTACCCGCAGGGCTTCAACTGCTCCAACCCGCAGAACTGGAACAACCTGCCGAACGTCTCCCAGTACCACCGCGCCGCCAACCAGCCGATCTTCACCGCGGAGTTCCAGGGCGGCTCCTTCGACCCCTGGGGCGGCCCGGGCTACGACAAGTGCCGCCAGCTCACCGGGGCCGACTTCGCCAACGTGTTCTACAAGAACAACATGGCCGTCGGCGCCACCATGCAGAACCTCTACATGACGGTGGGCGGCACCTCCTGGGGCTGGCAGGGCGACCCGGGCGTGGTCTACAGCTCCTACGACTACGGCGCCCCGATCAGCGAGACCCGCCAACTCACCGACAAGTACCAGCAGGACAAGCTGATCGGCTACTTCGCCCAGGCCGCCCAGCCGCTCACCGAGACCGACCAGGTCTCCAGCGCCGCCCCCAGCTCCTCCGGCGTCGTCGAGACGGTCCGTCAGAACCCGGACGACGGAACCCAGTTCCACTTCCTGCGGCAGGCCACGACCTCCTCCAACGGGACCGTCGGCACCCACCTGGCGATCGACCTGACCGCCGGCAGCTACACCTACGACGACCAGGACAGCCACCTCGCCTACTCGGCCGGCTGGACCCACGTCGGCGCCGACCAGTCGTACACCGCGGGCGAGTTCCACCACACCGAGTCCTGGACCGACACCGCCGGCTCCGACGTGACCGTGCCGTTCACCGGCACCGCCGTGCGCTGGATCGCCTCCACCGCCCCCAACCACGGCCTCGCCGACGTCTACCTGGACGGCGCCAAGGTCGCCACCGTGGACGGCTACTCCGCCAACACCGTGCCCCAGCAGGTACAGTACCGCGCCGACAACCTGGCGGCCGGACCGCACACCCTGCGGATCGTCGCCACCGGGCAGAAGGACGCCGCGGCCACCGGCACCTTCGTCGGCATCGACGCGATCGACCAGCCCAGCCCGGCCGACCGCGCCTACGCCTCGATCCCGCAGCAGCCCGGCACCGAGATCACCCTGGCCGGCCGCGAGTCCAAGACCATCCTGGCCCGCTACCAGCTCGGTGCGAGCCGACTCCAGTACTCCACCTCGGAGTTGATGACCAACGCGACCATCGGCAACCGGGACGTCGCGGTGCTCTACGGCGACGCGGGCCAGGCCGGTGAGACCGTGCTCAACTACCCGAACCGGCCGACGGTGAGCGTGCTCGACGGCAGCGTGCAGAGCACCTGGGACCAGAGCACCGGCGACCTGCGGCTGAACTACCAGCACCAGGGTCTGGCCCGGGTGCTGATCACCGGCGGGCAGCGGCCGCTGCTGCTGCTGATCGGCGACACCGCCACCGCCGAGCAGTTCTGGCAGACGCAGAGCGCCAACGGCCCGGTGCTGGTGCGCGGCTCCTCGCTGCTGCGCAGCGCGGCCGTGGCCGGCTCCACCCTGCAGCTGACCGGTGACAACTCCACCGCCAGCCCGCTGGAGGTGTTCGCCGCCAACCCCGGCAAGGTCACCTGGAACGGCCGGGCGCTCAAGACCCAGGCCACGACCAGCGGTTCGACGCTCGGTCAGCTCCCCGGACCGCAGGCCGTGACGCTGCCCCAACTGACCGGCTGGAAGCAGCAGTCCGAGACCCCCGAGGCCCAGCCCGGCTTCGACGACTCCAGTTGGGCGGTGGCCGACAAGACCCAGTCCAACAGCACCACCACCCCGGTCACCGAACCCGTGCTGTTCGCCGACGACTACGGCTTCCATCACGGCGACGTCTGGTACCGGGCGCACTTCCAGGGCCTGGTCGGCACCAGCGGGATCGACCTGTCCGCGATCACCGGCAACTCCGGCCAGTACTCGGTCTGGCTCAACGGCACCTTCCTCGGCACCACCGGTGACGGCCGGCACACCTTCGCCTTCCCCGCCGGCGCGCTCAAGGACGGCGCCGACAACGTGGTCTCGGTGCTGCTGGAGGATGCCGGGCACAACGAGGACTGGAGCGCGGACGACTCCCACAAGGAGGCCCGCGGACTCACCGGCGCCACCCTGATCGGTGCGCCGACCACCGCGGTCACCTGGAAGATCCAGGGCGCCCTCGGCGGCGAGAGCCTGGTCGACCCGGTGCGCGGCCCAATGAACACCGGCGGCCTCTACGGCGAGCGCTCCGGCTGGTCGCTGCCCGGATACCCGGACAGCTCCTGGGCCCCGGCGAGCCTGCCGGCCGCCAACACCACCCCCGGCATCACCTGGTACCGCACCTCGGCCGCCCTCAACCTGCCCAAGGGCCAGGACACCTCGGTCGGCCTCAGCATCACCGACGACCCCTCCCACCACTACCGGGCGCTGATCTACGTCAACGGCTGGCAGCTGGGCCGCTACATCAACGACCTGGGCCCGCAGCACAGCTTCCCGATCCCGAACGGCGTGCTCAACCCGAACGGCACCAACTCCATCGCGATCGCGGTGTGGAACGCCGACGCCGCCACGGGCGGCCTGGGCGCGGTGCAGCTGGTCTCCTACGGCACCCAGGCGTCCCCGCTGAAGGTCGCCACCGTCAACAGCCCGCGCTACCGGGCCGCCGACTACCCGTCCACCACCCACCGGGCCGGCCTGACCCTGAACGCGCCCGAGCACCTGGCCCCGGCCACCCCGACCCAGGTCACGGCGACCCTCGCCGTCCCGGCCGGCAACCCCGAGGCCACGGCCGCCGCACTGGACCTCCAGGCCCCGGCCGGCTGGACCGTCACCCCCACCACCCCGGTGACCAACGCCAAGGTGAAGCCCGGCAGTTCGGTGACCGCCAGCTGGCAGGTGACCGCACCCGCCGGTGCCCAGCAGCCCGCGCAGAGCCGGCTGACCGCACACGCGGCCTACCGCCAGAGCGGCGCCCAGCAGCTGACCGACACCCGCGAGGTGCTGCCGGCCCAGCAGACCGCACCGCCCACCGCCGACACCCAGGTCAGCGCGCTGCCCTTCGCCTACTCGGCGAACGGCTGGGGCCCGGTCGAGCGCAACCAGAGCAACGGCGGCTCCGGCTCCGGCGACGGGCGGACCATCTCGCTCAACGGCAAGACCTTCGCCACGGGCCTGGGCACCAACGCCACCAGCGTGGTGGGCCTGAACCTGGCCGGCCACTGCACCAAGCTGACCGCCACGGTCGGCGTGGACGACGAGGTGACGCACGGTTCGGTGACCTTCTCGGTGCGCGCCGACGGCCGCACCCTGACCACCACCCCGGTGCTCACCCACGCCACCGGCCCCACCGACCTGACCGTGGACCTGACCGGCGCGAAGAACGTCGAACTGGTCGTCGGCGACGGCGGTGACGGTCCCTCGGAGGACCACGCCGACTGGGCGAACGCGCAGCTGAGCTGCCACTGACCCCAAGAGGCCCGAACGGAGGGGCGGTCCGCACCGGACCGCCCCTTCGGCGTGCGCGTGCGGGCTACTCCGCCGGCCGCCCGTCCGCCCGGAGCCGCTCGCGGGTGGTGCCGAGCTTGCGCAGCACGGCCGCGACGTGGTGCTCGGCGGTGCGGGGGGAGACGAAGAGCGCCTCCGCGATCTCCTTGTTGGCCGCGCCCCGGGCCAGCAGCTCGGCCACCTGACGCTCCCTCGGGGAGAGCTCGCCGCCGTAGCCGGAGCGGCCGCGCGGGTTGGGGCTGGTCCGGCCGAGCTCGCGCTGCCGGTGCCGGCAGCGGCCGGCGTCCGCGACGGCGCCCAGCTCCTCCAGCGCGGTCGCGGCGGCCTCCAGCGCCGTCACGGCGCGCTGCGGATCGGCCAGGCAGCGCGCCGCGCTCTCCTGCGCCAGCGCCGCCGGGTACGGGCGCCCGATCGCCCGCCAGGCGGCGGCCGCCCGGGAGAACGCCGCTGCGGCGAGCTCGGGCGCCTCCTGGCGCAGCAACAGCCCCTGGCAGAGCAGCTGCTCGGCATCGGCGGCCGGGCACTCCCGGCCCTCGACGCCCGCCGCGTGCCGCGCTGCCAGCCGCTCGGCGGCGGCCGCATCGCCGCGCCGCAGCAGGGTCTCCACCGCCGTCGGCAGCAGGCTCAGCGCGTACGGCCAGCTCTCCTTGCGCTCGACCACCGCCAGCGCCTCGGTGAGCGCCTCCCAGGCGCCCTCGTCGTCGTGGCGGGCCAGCCGCAGCCGGGCCAGCCCGGCGGCCGCGCCGACCGAGAGCATGTGCCGGGCGTCCCGCTCGATCACCTGGGTGAAGCAGGCCGCGGCCGCGGCGGTGCGCCCGCGGGCGGCGGCCGTGACGCCCTGGGCGGTGCCGAGCAGCCCGCCGCCGGTCAGCGGACTGTCCGGGTAGCGGGTCCGGTAGGCCGTCAATTCGCGGTCCCAGTCGGTCCATCGGCCGGCGAGCCAGCCGAGCAGCAGCTGGTAGGCCCGGCAGTACATCACCAGCACCGGCACGTTGGAGCCGGTGCTGAGCGCCAGCGCCTCCTCGTCCAGCTGGAGGGCGCGGCGGTCGAGTCCCACGCAGATCGCGCCCTCGGTGGCGTTGTAGAGCGTGACGGCGGTGGCGCGCAGCACGTCCGGCTGCCGGTCGGGCTCGCGGGGCAGCCGGGCGAGCGCCGCGGGCAGCGCCGGATCGGCGTCGTAGACCAGCCTGGTCAGCTGGTTGGCGCTGACCACGGCCTGGGCGACCGGGTCGGTGGTCCGCGCCACGGCGGCCTGGGCCCGGGTCATCCAGTCCCGCTGCTCGGCGGCGCTCGCCTCGCCGGTGTCCGCGATCGCCAGGGTGGCGAGGATCCGGGCCGCCTTGGCCGGATTGGCCTCCTCCAGGTCCTGGGCCGCCAGTTCGGCGGCGGTCCAGCCGTTGGGGTCGCCGACCTTGTTGATCAGCACCTCGGCCAGGTGGGCCCGGATCTCCCCGCGCTGGGCTGCCGGCAGGCCGGGGATCGCGCTGAGCCGGCGCAGCTCCTCCACGGCCTCGCGGGCCTCGGCGCTGTCGCGCAGGATCCCCGCCAGGGCGAGCGCATCGGTGCCGAGCCGGTCGGCGGGCAGCCGGGGGTGGTCGAGGATCTGCCGGAGCAGGCCGGCCGCGGTGCCCAGGTCGCCGACGGCGAGCGAGTGGTCGACCGCGGCCTGGGCGGGCGCCAGCCAGGCGTCCAGGTCGCCGAGCGCCCGGGTGTGGTGGGCGATCTGCACCAGCGCCGGCGGCTGACGGTCCGCCAGCAGGCCCAGCACCCTCCGGTGCAGCCGGGTCCGGGTGGGCCCCGGCAGGTCGTCGTAGACGGCCCGGCGGGCCAGCGCGTGCGAGAAGCCGTAGGCGTCGGGGCCGTGCTCGACCAGCACCGAGGCGGCCAGCACCTCCAGCAGCGCCGCCTCGGTCTGCTGCTCCGTCAGCCCGGCCGCCGCGCCCAGGAGTTCCTCGCCGGCCGGCACCGCCAGCACCGCGGCCGCGCCGACCAGCGCGCTGCCCTGCGCCGAGAGCCGCCCGGTCCGCTCGGTCAGCACCTCGCGCAGGCTGCGCGGCACCCCGAGCAGCTCCGGGTGGGCGGCGCCGCCCGGCTCCGCCAGCGTGATCAGGTCCTCCTCGATGATCAGCGGCAGGCCCGCGCTGCGTTCGTACAGCGCCCGCACCAGGGCGGGGGTGGCACCGGCGCCGAGCGCGGACCCGGCGATCCGGGCCAGCGCGCCGGGGGCCAGGCGGCCCAGCAGCAGGTCGGTGCCGCCGGTGCCGGGCGGGCGGCGGAAGGCGCTGCCGAGCAGCGGGCCGCGCTGCTCCTCGGTGCGGTAGGTGAGCAGCAGCGCGGTGTCGGCGGGCAGGTCCTGGGCGAGCACCAGGAGCAGTTCGCGGGTGACCTCGTCGGCCCAGTGCACGTCCTCCACCACCAGTACGGCGGGCGCGACCGCGCGCAGCACGGCGCGTACCCCCTCGGCGGTGCGGTAGCGCTGCGCGGCCGCGGCCGGCTGCTCGGGCGGCGGCGCGGGCAGCCGGTCGGCGAGTGCGGGCAGCGCCGGGGCGAGCACGCCCGCCGCCGGGTCGATCAGGCCGGGTTCCGCGGGCAGCCGGTCGCCGAGCCGGCGCAGCGCGTCGATCACCGGCCCGTAGGCCAGCGGCTCGCGCAGCGGGTGGCAGCCGCCGGTGCCCACGCCGACGCCGCGCCCGCGCAGCACGGCGGCGGTCTCGGCGACCAGGCGGGACTTGCCGATCCCGGCCTCGCCCTCGACCAGCACCACGGCCGGCCGCTCGGTGAGCGCGTCGAGGAGCGCGGCGAGTTCGCGGTCGCGCCCGGCGAAGGCGAAGCCCCGGGCGCCCCGGGGGAGTCGGTCGTCGCTCTGGTCGAATGCCGTCATGGGGGCTCCTGGTTCCTGCCCGTGGGATCGGCCACCCCTGTGGCTCCACGGTACGCCGCTGTCGGATCGCCCGGTCGCAGGGGCAGCCGGGCGGCCCGGCGCCCGCGGGTGCGGGCGCCGGGCCGGTGGTGCGCGGTCGGCGGGTCAGCCGACCTTGGTGAAGCTCCAGGTCTGGAGCGCGCCGCCGGTGTTCGGCTGCTGGCTGAGGGTGGCGCCGTCGGAGGCTGCGCTCGCGGTGATCGCCAGTGCGCTGCGGCCGTTGACGAGGGCGTAGGAGCCGCCGCTCGGCAGCACCGACCAGTGCTGGTTGGCGTTGCCGGTGCAGGTCCACTGGATGATCGGCGAGCCGGCGTCGGGGGAGCCGCCGGAGTCGTCCGCGCAGAGCCCGGAGACCTGGTTGCGCAGCTGGAAGCTGCCGTCCGTGTTCTGGGTCAGGGTCCAGCGCTGGTTGCTGCCGCCGTGCAGGGTCCAGGCGATCAGCTGGGTGCCGGTGCTGGTGGAGGATCCCGGGTCGTCCATCGCCCGGGTGCCCTGGACGATCTCGTAGACCCCGCCGCTGACCAGCGAGCCGCCGCTGCCGGCCGGGTTGACGGCCAGGGTGTAGGGCACGCTGTGCACGGCCGAGGGCGCGGTGCCGGTGACCGTGATGACGGCCTCGCCGGTCGTCGCGCCGGCCGTGGCCCGCAGGGTCATGGTGGCGGTGCCGCCCGCGGTGACCACCGGCGGGTTGAAGCTCGCGGTCACCCCGGCGGGCAGCCCACCGGCCGTGAGCGTGACGGGCTCCGGCGTGCCGGTCGCGGCGGTGGTGGTGACGGTGGCGGTGCTGGTCGCGCCCTGGTCGAGCGGACCGGCGTACGGGGCGTCGGTGAGGCCGAAGTCGTTGGTCGGGGCCGGGCCGTGGGTGAAGACCTCGTTGTAGGGGGTGGCCCACTTGTCGTTGTTGGTCATGGTGGCGGTGAGGCCGAGCGCGCCCTCGATGGTGCGGGCGGTGCTGTAGTGGTCGTAGCGGTTGGCGTCCAGGTAGCCGGGCTTGACGCTGCCCTGGGAGCCGATGGCCAGCGTCATCACCTGGTTGGTCTGGCCCGGGCCGAAGCCGCCGGGGGCGGCGTCGCCGTCCTCGTCGAAGGTGAGCAGCAGCAGGGAGCGCTGCTGGGTCCAGGCGGGGGAGGCGAACAGCGTGGGCAGGGTCTGGCTGAGCCAGGTGTCGCCGGCGCCGACGCCGCAGTCCTCCATGTCGTAGCAGGAGTCGGCGTCGGCCCAGACGAAGGCCGGGGTGGTGGCGGTGGACTGCAGGTCGGTGCCGAGGAGTTGGGGCAGCGGCTGCCAGTGCGCCTGGCAGTAGGCGTTGTCGTTCTTCATCTTGGCCGCGTAGTAGAACGGCACGTCGTCGGGGCCGTACTCGCCGCTGCCGGTGGTCTGGCAGTTGCTGGTCTGCGACTGGGTGTACTGCTTCCAGCTCTTGCCGGCCGCGTCCAGGTTGTCGCCGAGGCCGTTGTTGGTCGCGGTGCAGGCCGGGTCGGTGATGCAGTTGGCGTTGCCGGTCTCCAGGCTGCGGCCGTAGGAGTTGCCGAAGGCGATCTGCTCGTAGTTCGGGTCGGAGTTGTGGGTGCCCGCGTGGTAGTTCGTCAGCAGGCTGCCCATCGGGACCAGGGTGTTGTTGAGGTACGGCGCGGCCGCGTTGCCGATCACCCCGGCGCCGCCGTCCACGGTGTTGGAGCCGCGGGAGAAGTTGTTGTTCTCCATCATCACGACGAAGACGTGGTCGAACCCGGGGACGGTGGAGGGCGGCACCGCCAGGGTCGGCACGGTGACGGGGGTGTCCAGGGTGAGTGACAGGTCGTCGGCCAGCGCGCTGCTGTTGGCGCTGCCGGTGAGGCCGAAGTCGACCGTGGCGACGGCGGACCGGGTGCCCGCCGGGACGCCGGTGGTCGAGGCGCGCTGCAGGAACTCGGTGGTGTTGCCGCGGTCGGCGGCCGTCACCGGGCCGATGGCGGAGGTGCCGAGCGGGTTGCCGTTCGCGTCGCGGTAGGTCAGCGTCACCGTGGTGGCGTCGGTGGAGGCGCCGACACCGCCGAGCCAGCCGGACAGGGTCGAGTGGGCGGTGCCGGCGTCGATGGCGGTGGCGGCGGAGGAGAGGTCGACCGTCTGGGTCATCTCCGAGGACCCGCGCGAGCCGCCCTGGAAGTAGGCGGTGCCCTTGGTGGGCGAGCCGGGGGTGCTGGTGGCGGCGCCGGTGGGCACGCCGTAGCAGTTGATCACCGGGTCGCCGCTGGTGATCTGCCAGCCGGGAACGGTGGTCTCCTCCCAGCCGCCGGGGCTGCACTGGGAGGTCTCGGCATTGCCGTTGAGCAGCAGGTTGGCGCTCTGGGTGGCTGCGGCGGCCGGCTGTGCGGGCCCGGCGAGCAGCGGGACGGCGAGCGCGAGCAGCGCGCCGGCCAGGGCGGCCGCGGGCGGTCGGCGCAGCGGGAAGGGGCGAGGCATGGGGAGCCCTTCGGTGAGGTGGTCACGCGGTCCGGTCGGTCCGGACAACCGCAGAGCCAACTCAGAAGCTGTATATACAAGGCGGAGCCGAGATGAACGATGGCGATCGCCATATCAAACACCGTCAACCAGATTCCATCAAGATGTCACACAGTGGTCGGCGGCAGGGCTCTTGCTGACCGAGCGTCACTCGTGCTGCGACTACCTAGAATTCTGCCTACGGCACTGCCCATGGCACCGCTCGCGGCAGCGCATGCCTGTTGGAATCTGTTCGATATCCGGCGCCGCGCGCCCGGCCGATCGCTTCGGCGCTACACGCCCAGGCAGACGCTCATGACCCCGTTCACCAGGGCGTCCAGCAGGGGCAGCGTCTCCTCGCCGGGGTCCTGGCCGTCCTGGCGGAGCACCAGGTAACGGGTCATCAGCCCGTCGATGCCGGCCAGGAAGAGCGGGGCCACCTGCTCGGCGGGCATCGCCAGCTCGACGCCGTGCTGCTCGGCCAGCGAGGTGATCATCCCGGTGGCGGTCCGCTCCAGGTCGTACTGCAGCTCGCGCATGATCTCCCGCAGCTCGGGGTCGCGCAGGGACAGCGAGGTGAGCTCCTGGCACAGGGCGAACCGGTCGGGGGCGCTGGTCAGGGCCTGCCAGAGCGCGTAGCCGAGGGTGCGCACCTGCTCGGCGAACGGGCCGTGGTCGGGGGCGGCCGCGGCGACCTGGCAGACGACCTGGGCGGTCAGCTCCTCCACCACGGCCCGGTAGAGGTCCTTCTTGGTCCCGAAGGTGTAGTGCACCGTGGCCTGCGCGACGCCGAGTTCGGCGGCGATCGCCCGGGTGCTGCCCGCGCCCACCCCTTCACGGGTCATCAGGTCGATGGCGGCCCGGACCAGCTGCGGGCGTCGTTCGGAGGCGGGTACGTGAGCCATCCCACCAGCGTATCGCCGAGCCGTTCCAGGCGATCCAGTCGAGCGACTTTGTCAGCTGAACAACTTGAGCCTAGGCTGACCGCAGACGCCGGCGGCGCCGCCCGCGACGGCCGCGCCTGCCCTGATACCGGCCCGTCAGAAACGAAGGTCGTCAATGGCCACCTGCCTCCACCGCCTGGCCCACCTCTGCTTCCGCGCCCGCAAGTCCGTGCTCGCCGGCTGGCTCGCCCTGCTGATCGCGGCCGTCGGCCTGGCGGCCGCCTTCCACGGCACCACCAGCAACGAGTTCCGCGTCCCCGGCACCGAGGCGCAGAGCACCCTCGACCGGATCAAGGGCACCTTCCCCGACCAGGGCCACGGCTCCGCCCAAGTGGTGTTCGCCGCCCCGGCCGACGGCGGCATCGACGCCGCGCAGGCCAAGGCCGCCGTCAGCCAGGCGGTCGCCCGGATCGCCCAGGTCCCGGGCGTGTCCGCCGTCCCCGACCCGTACGCCACCGGCGCACTCTCGCCCAACGGCCGGGTCGCGCTCGGCCTGGTCTCCTTCGCCACCCCGCTCGCCGGGGTCACCGACCAGCAGCGCCAGGCCGTCAAGGCCGCCGCCGAACCGGCGGGCGCCGCCGGGCTGACCGTCGAGTTCGGCGGCGACGCCTACACCAAGCTCGCCCAGGTCGACAGCAACGAGGTCGCCGGACTGCTGGTCGCCGCGCTCACCCTGGTGATCGCGCTCGGCAGCCTGGTCGCCGCCGGACTCCCGCTGCTCTCCGCCCTGTTCGGCATCGGCATCGCGATGGCCGGGCTGCTCGCCCTCACCGGACCGTTCAGCGTCATCGCCACCGCGCCGGTGCTCGCGCTGATGGTGGGCCTGGCCGTGGGCATCGACTACGCGCTCTTCATCGTCTCCCGCTACCGCCGAAACCTCGCCGAGGGACTGCCCCCGGCCGAGGCCGCCGCCCGGGCCAACGCCACGGCGGGCAGCGCGGTGGTCTTCGCCGGACTCACCGTGGTGGTCGCGCTGGCCGGCCTGGCCGTCGCCGGCGTCCCCTTCCTCACCCAGATGGGCCTGGCCGCCTCCGGCGCGGTCGCCGCCGCCGTCCTGGTGGCGATCACCCTGCTGCCCGCCCTGCTCGGGTTCGCCGGGCGCTCCATCGACCGGCTGCCGCTGTGGCGGCGCGCCCTGCGCCCGCCGGCCGGCACCGCCATGGGGGAGCGGTGGGCCCGGTTCGTGGTGCGGCGGCCGGTGGCCGTGCTGGTCGGCGGGCTGCTGGTGCTCGGCGCGCTCGCGGTGCCCGCGGCGAGCCTGTCGCTCGGCCTGCCGGGCGCCGGCTCGCAGGCCGCCGACACCGACGCGCGCAAGGCCTACGACCTGGTCAGCGACAACTTCGGGCCCGGCTTCAACGCCCCGCTGGTGGTCGTGGTCGACGCCGCGAAGTCGCCCGACCCGGCGGCCGCCGTCCAGCAGGTCGCCCAGCGCCTCTCCGCACTGCCGGACGTGGCCACCCTGCTGCCGCCGCGGCTCGACCAGCCCAGCCGCACCGCCCTGGTCGGGGTGATCCCGCGCAGCGGCCCCGACACCGACGCCACCCGCGCCCTGGTCGGCGGGATCCGGGCCCAGCGCGGCGCGATCGAGGCCGGGACGGCCGCGCGGATCGACGTCACCGGCACCACCGCCGCCAACATCGACGTCTCCCGCAAGCTCGACGACGCCCTCGTCCCGTTCGTCGCGGTGATCGCCGGCATCGCGCTGCTCCTGCTCACCGTCGCCTTCCGCTCGCTGCTGGTCCCGCTGAAGGCGGTGCTCGGCTTCCTGCTCAGCGTCCTCGCCTCGCTCGGCGCGGTGGTCGCCGTCTACCAGTGGGGCTGGCTGTCCGGCCTGATCGACGTGCCGCGGGTCGGACCCGTCGTCAGCTTCGTGCCGATCCTGCTGATCGGCGTGCTCTTCGGGCTGGCCATGGACTACGAGCTCTTCCTGGTCTCCGGCATGAAGGAGGCGCACGCCCACGGCGCCGCCGCGAAGGAGGCCGTGGTGGCCGGCACCAGGAACGGCGCCCGGGTGGTCACCGCCGCCGCGCTGATCATGATCTCGGTCTTCGGCAGCTTCGTCACCGGCCACGACCCGATCGTCCAACCCATCGGCTTCGCCCTGGCCGTGGGCGTCCTGGTCGACGCGTTCGTGGTCCGGATGGCCCTGGTGCCGGCGGCGATGGCCCTGTTCGGCCGGGCCGCCTGGTGGCTGCCGGAGCCGCTGCGCAAGGTGCTGCCCGAGGTGGACATGGAGGGGGAGCAGCTGCTGAAGCGGCTGGCGGACGCCGGGGCCGCCGAAAATGCGGGGCCGCGCCGGGCACCGGTCGCGTAGGCTCCCGCCGGATCGAAGCGGCTGAAGGGGAGTGACCATGGGTTTTGCCGTCGGCGAGGACAAGTGGCGGTCGGGGCTGGGAGCGCTGCGGCAGGTGGTGCGCCAGGAACTGGTGGCCCGTCAGCTGGCCGCGCACGTGCCGGACCTGCCGGCCCGCCGGGTGCTCGACATCGGCTGCGGCCAGGGCACCCAGGCCCTGCGGCTGGCCCGGCGCGGCCACCTGGTGACGGGGCTGGACGCCTCGGAGCAACTGCTCGCCGACTTCCGCGCCGAGCTGGCGGCCGAGCCCGCCGAGGTCGCCGAGCGGGTCCGCCTGGTGCACGGCGAGGCCACCGCGCTCGCGGAGCTGTTCGAGCCGGGCGCCTTCGACCTGGTGCTCTGTCAGGGCGTGCTGATGTACTTCGCCGACCCCGCCCCGCTGCTGGACGCCATCGCCGAGGTGCTGGCCCCCGGCGGCACCCTGTCCCTGCTGGTCCGCAACGGCGACGCGCTGGCGATGCGGCCCGGGCTGCTCGGCGACTGGGACGCGGTCGGCGCGGCCTTCGACGGGGCGGGCTACCACAACCGGATCGGCGTGGACGCCCGCGCCGACCGGCTGGCCGAGCTGACCGCCCAGCTGACGGCGCGTCGGCTGACGGTGCCGCACTGGTACGGCGTGCGGGTGTTCACCGACGTGGCCCCCGACGGGGCGCCGCTGCCCGACGGGGCCACGCTCGACGCGATCCTCGACCACGAGGAGCGGGCCGGCCGCACCGACCCGTACCGCCAGGTCGCCGCCCTGCTCCACCTGATCGCCGTGCGCGAGGCCTGACCCGCCCGGCACCACGACCACCGCGGCCCGGTTACCGCTTCTCGGTGACCTGGGCCGCGAACTCGTCGGTGAGCGCCTGGCAGGTGCAGTAGTCGCCGTCGCACGGCCGGCCGACCTCGGCGCCGTACGGGCCCAGGCCCGCCAGCTCCCCGAGCATCTCGGCCCGCTCCACCGCCCCGAGCAGGGGCGCCTGCTGCTCGTCCAGCCCCCAGGAGGCCGGGGGCTCGTAGAGGTCGCCGACCACCCGCCCGCCGATGAAGAGCGTGTACAGCGGGTGGTCCGGGAAGCCGTTGAGCCGCAGCACCCACCACTGCCCGTCGGCCCGGGCCGCGAAGCGGAACACGTTCGTGCCGGTGTCGTACCAGACGGTGTGCGGGGGCAGCGGTGGAAACGGTTGCATGGTCCGACCTCCCAAGGGCGGTGCGCGGAACGTCCCGCGCGCGGCGTGGCCGCAGTGTACGGCCGCCGGGCGGCGGCCGGTCCGGGGCCGAACGGCTTGACTCGGCGAAACATGTGCGTGAGTCGACACGTTGGTGGTGAAACACGTCACGGCGTGGACCCCTGCGCCGGAGCAGGCCAGGGCGTGTAGGTTCCTGCGGCCAAGGGGAGAGTCACTTCCCCCGGTACCGCAGATCCCCCGTCAACAGCTCCCGCGACGAAGAGAGAGCCAGGAGAGATGTCTGCAGACGGCTCCACGCACCACCCCCCTCAGTGCATCGGTGTGGTCGCCGAATCCGCCCCCGGCGAGACCCGGGTCGCGGCCACCCCAGCGACCGTGCGCGGCCTGCTCGCGCTCGGCTACCAGGTCGTCGTCGAGTCCGGCGCCGGCGAGGCCTCCGGGTTCACCGACCAGGCCTACCTCGACGCCGGCGCGCGGATCGGCGACGCCTGGTCGGCCGACACCGTGCTCAAGGTCAACGCGCCCACCGAGACCGAGATCGCTCGGTTGGCCGACGGCGCCACCGTGGTCGGCCTGCTGGCCCCGGCGCAACGGCCGGAGCTGCTCGCGGCGCTGTCGACCCGTCCGATCACCGCCCTCGCGCTGGACGCCGTGCCGCGCATCTCCCGGGCCCAGTCGATGGACGTGCTCAGCTCGATGGCCAACATCGCCGGCTACCGGGCGGTGATCGAGGCGGCCCACGTGTTCGGGCGGTTCTTCACCGGCCAGGTGACGGCCGCCGGCAAGGTGCCCCCGGCCAAGGTGCTGGTGGCCGGCGCCGGGGTGGCCGGGCTGGCCGCGATCGGCGCCGCCAGCAGCCTGGGCGCGATCGTCCGGGCCACCGACCCGCGCCCCGAAGTCGCCGACCAGGTGCGCTCGTTGGGTGGCGAGTACCTGGCCGTCGAGGTCGCCCAGGAGGCGAGCACCGACGGCTACGCGAAGGCCACCTCGGCCGACTACGACCGGGCCGCCGCCGAGCTCTACCACGAGCAGGCCGCCGACGTGGACATCGTGGTCACCACCGCGCTGATCCCCGGCCGCCCGGCGCCGCGCCTGCTCACCGCCGAGGACGTGGCGGTGATGAAGCCCGGCAGCGTGATCGTCGACATGGCCGCCGTGCAGGGCGGCAACGTCGAGGGCACCGTGCCCGGCCGGGCCGTGGTCACCGAGAACGGCGTCACCATCATCGGCTACACCGACCTGGCCGCCCGGCTGCCCGCCCAGGCCTCCCAGCTCTTCGGCACCAACCTGGTGAACCTGCTCAAGCTGCTGACCCCCGGCAAGGACGGGCAGCTGGTGCTGGACTTCGAGGACGTGGTGCAGCGTGCGGTGACGGTGGTGCGCGACGGCGAGACCACCTGGCCGCCGCCCCCGGTCGCCGTCTCCGCCGCGCCCGCCGCTGCCGCGGGGCCCGCCGCCGCCCCCGCCGCCGCCGAGCCGGCCCGGACCAGGCTCACCCCGGCCGTCCGGTTCGGCCTGATCGGCGCCGGGATGCTCGCCACCTTCGGCGTCGTCGGCTTCGCCCCCGCCCAACTGGCCGAGAACTTCACGGTCTTCGCGCTCGCGGTGGTGATCGGCTACTACGTGATCGGCAAGGTGCACCACGCGCTGCACACCCCGCTGATGTCGGTCACCAACGCGATCTCCGGGATCGTGGTGATCGGCGCGCTGCTGCAGATCGGCCACGAGAGCGCGCTGGTCACCGTGCTGTCCTTCGTGGCGATCCTGCTGACCAGCGTCAACATCTTCGGTGGCTTCGCCGTCACCCGCCGGATGCTCTCCATGTTCTCGACCTCACCCGAAAGGCACTGAGCCCGATGACATCCACCACGGCCTCGCACGCCGCGGACCTGGTCGCGGCCCTGCTGTTCATCTTCAGCCTCGCGGGACTCTCCCAGCACCGCACCTCCCGGGCCGGCGTGGTCTACGGCATCGCCGGCATGGCCCTGGCCCTGGTCGCCACGGTGGTGCTGGCCGCCGACAGCATCTCGGCCGGCGCCGTCGCGCTGATCCTGCTGGCGATGGTGCTGGGCGGCGCGGCGGGCCTCTGGCGGGCCCGCAAGGTCGAGATGACCCAGATGCCCGAACTCATCGCCGTCCTGCACAGCTTCGTCGGCCTCGCCGCGGTGCTGGTCGGCTGGGACAGCTACCTGGAGGTCGAGTCGCACGGCTCGGCCCAGACCAGGATCGCCGCCGACCTGCTGCGCATCCACCACGCCGAGGTCTTCATCGGCATCTTCATCGGCGCGGTCACCTTCACCGGCTCGATCGTCGCCTTCCTCAAGCTCTCCGCGCGGATCAACTCCCGCCCGCTGACCCTGCCGGGCAAGAACGCGCTGAACCTGGGCGCGCTGGCCGCCTTCGTCGGGCTGACCGTCTGGTTCACCGTCAGCCCGAACCTGCCGCTGATGATCGTGGTCACCCTGCTGGCGCTCGCGCTGGGCTGGCACCTGGTCGCCTCGATCGGCGGCGGCGACATGCCGGTCGTCGTCTCGATGCTGAACAGCTACTCCGGCTGGGCCGCGGCTGCCGCCGGCTTCCTGCTCGACAACAACCTGCTGATCGTCACCGGCGCCCTGGTCGGCTCCTCGGGTGCCTACCTCTCGTTCATCATGTGCAAGGCGATGAACCGCTCCTTCATCTCGGTGATCGCCGGCGGCTTCGGCATCGAGGCGCCCACCGGCGGGGCCGAGGAGGAGGGCGAGCACCGGGAGATCCGGGCCGAGGAGACGGCCGAACTGCTGGCCGCCGCCACCTCCGTGGTGATCACCCCGGGCTACGGCATGGCGGTGGCCCAGGCCCAGCACCCGGTCGCCGAGCTGACCCGGCGGCTGCGCGAGCGCGGCGTGCGGGTGCGCTTCGGCGTGCACCCGGTGGCCGGCCGGCTGCCCGGCCACATGAACGTGCTGCTGGCCGAGGCGAAGGTGCCCTACGACATCGTCCTGGAGATGGACGAGATCAACGACGACTTCGCCGACACCTCGGTGGTGCTGGTCATCGGCGCCAACGACACCGTCAACCCGGCCGCCACCGACGACCCGTCCAGCCCGATCGCCGGCATGCCGGTGCTCAAGGTCTGGGAGGCCGACCAGGTGGTCGTCTTCAAGCGTTCGATGGCCTCCGGCTACGCGGGCGTGCAGAACCCGCTGTTCTTCCGGGAGAACAGCAGCATGCTGTTCGGCGACGCGAAGCAGAGCGTGGAGGCGATCCTGGCGGCCCTGCCCGCCGCGCCCGAGCGGCGCCCCGCGGCGGCTGCCGTCCGGTAGCCAGCAGCGCGCGGCGTTCCCGGCCGCGGTCCCGGCGAGCAGCCCGGGGCCGCGGCCGGCGCGTTGCCAGCCGACGTGCGGTCAGTCGGCGCGTTGTCAGCCGGTGCGCCGGGGGTGCGAGTTGACGGGCAGTTTTGTCTTCAAGTCTTGACAGGTGTAGACCACCCTGGTGTTCTTCCGGGTACACATGTTGCACAGAGAGCGCTCCCTCAGGCACCCACCCGTGAAGGGAACCGTCATGAGGCACCACCTGGAACCGACCCGGTCCGCCCGCCGCGCGACCGTCCCCGTCACCGCCGCCGCACTGCTCGCCGCCGCCCTGACCGTCGCCGGAGCCGGCGCCGCGCACGCCGACGTCTCCACCACCACCTGGTACACCCTGGTGAACGCCAACAGCGGCAAGTGCGTGGACGCCGCCGCGGCCGCCACCGCCAACGGCACCGCCGTCCAGCAGTACACCTGCAACGGCACCACCGCCCAGCAGTGGCAGCTGCGCCCGGCCGCCGACGCCGGGTACTACGTGATCGTCAACGCCAACGGCGCCCAGCCCGCGATCGACGTCAGCGGCCCCTCCACGGCCACCGGCGCGCTGCTGCACCTCTGGTCCGACGGCGGGTGGAGCAGCCAGGAGTGGCAGCCGGTCGCCGAGTCCGGCGGCGGCTACCACTTCGTCAACCACTACAGCGGGCTCTGCCTCGACGTGCCGTCCGCCTCGACCGCCGACTCGGTGCAGCTCCAGCAGTACACCTGCAACGGCACCGGCGCGCAGTCCTTCGCGCTCGACCCGGCCGGCGGCGGCACCCCGCCCTCCGGCAACCCGAACAACCCGGACCTGGGTCCGAACGTCAAGGTCTTCGACCCGTCGATGTCCGCCGCGAGCATCCAGGCCACCGTCAACTCGGTCTACGCCTCCCAGCAGTCCGACCAGTTCGGCACCAACCGGTACGCCCTGCTGTTCTCGCCGGGCAGCTACGACGTCGACGTGCCGGTCGGCTTCTACACCCAGGTGGCCGGCCTCGGCGCGTCCCCCGACGACGTCTCGCTGAACGGCGGCGGCGTGCACGTCGACGCCGCCTGGTCCGGTGGGAACGCCACCCAGAACTTCTGGCGCGACGTCGAGAACCTCTCCGACACGCCGTCCTCCGGCACCCTGGAGTACGCCGTCTCGCAGGCCGACCCGTTCCGCCGGGTCGACGTGCACGGGAACCTGACCCTGGACGACTACACCTCGGGCAACACCACCAGCAACTGGTCCTCCGGCGGCTACATCGGCGACTCGCGGATCTCCGGCCAGATCAACTCCGGCTCCCAGCAGCAGTACCTGACCCAGGACACCGCCATGGGCAGCTGGGCCGGCTCCAACTGGAACATGGTCTTCGTCGGCGACAACGGCGCCCCCGCCCAGTCCTTCCCGACCTACACCACCGTGCCGCAGAGCCCCACCGTGCGGGAGAAGCCCTACCTGTACGCGGACTCCACCGGCCTCTACCACGTCATGGTCCCCGGCCTGCGCACCGACGCCGCCGGCCCGGACTGGACCGGCGGCAGCACGCCCGGCAGCTCGCTCCCGATCAGCAGTTTCTACGTGGTGAAGGCGGGCGACACGGCGCAGACCATCAACGCCGCCCTCGCCTCCGGCCTCGACCTGCTGGTCACCCCGGGCGTCTACCACCTGGACCAGCCGCTGGACATCACCCGCCCGGACACCGTGGTGCTCGGCCTCGGCATGGCCACCCTGGTGCCGGACAACGGGGTCACCGCGATCACCACGGCCGACGTGGACGGCATCGACATCGCCGGACTGATCGTCAGCGCCGGCACCACCAACAGCTCCGCGCTGGTCCGGATCGGCCCGGCCGGCGCCACCGCCGACCACTCCGGCGACCCGACCGTCCTGCAGGACGTGTTCTTCCGGGTCGGCGGCGACGTGGCGGGCCGGGCGACCCAGTCGCTGGTGGTCAACAGCGCCGACACCATCGGCGACGACCTGTGGATCTGGCGGGCCGACCACGGCAACGACGGCACGGTCGGCTGGACCACCAACACCGCCGCCAACGGCCTGGTGGTCAACGGCGCCGACGTCACCATGTACGGCCTGGCCGTCGAGCACTACCAGCAGTACCAGACGCTGTGGAACGGCAACGGCGGCCGCACCTACTTCTACCAGTCCGAGATGCCCTACGACGTCCCCGACAACGCGAGCTGGACCCCGGGCGGCGGCCAGAACGGCTACCCCTCCTACAAGGTGGCCGACTCGGTCACCTCGCACCAGGCCTGGGGGCTCGGCGTGTACTGCTACTTCAGCGCGAACCCGGGGGTCGTGGCGGACCGCGCCATCGAGGTGCCCGGCAGCGGCTCGACCTTCGCGGACATGGTCACCGTCTCGCTCGGCGGCGAGGGCACCATCAGCCACGTGATCAACGGCTCCGGCGGGCAGGTCTCGGGCAACCCGACGGTCGGCTACCTCACCGCCGGTCCCTGACACCCCGTCATCGACCCTGCGCCCGGCGGCGGCACCGCCGCCGGGCGCAGGGTCAGGGATTCGCGGCCGATGCGCCGCAACGCCGGTGGATCCACGGCGAAGAGCCGCCTATGCCGGGAGGAGCCGGTTCCGCTGGCCGTGATCGCCCAGATAACCTCGAAGCATGCAACTTGGCGTCAACGTACCGAACTTCGGGCCGGGCACCGACCCCGGCGTGCTGCGCGAATGGGCCCGCACCACCGAGGGGCTCGGCTTCGACCTGCTGATGCTCTCGGACCACGTCGCGATCACCCCGGACGTGGCCGAGCGCTACCCCGAGCCGTTCTTCGAGCCGTTCACCGCGCTCTCCTGGCTGGCCGGCACCGGCACCCGCCTGCGGCTGGGCACCACCGTGCTGATCCTGCCCTACCGGCACCCGCGACTGCTGGCCCGGATGGCCGCCAACCTCGACCAGCTCAGCGAGGGCCGGCTGGTGCTCGGGGTCGGCGTCGGCTGGGCCCGCCAGGAGTTCGAGGCGCTCGGCGTGCCGTTCACCGCGCGCGGCCGGCTGACCGACGAGGCGCTCACCGTGCTGCGCGAGACCGTCCCCGGGGTGCCGGTCTGGGTCGGCGGCCAGAGCCCGGCCGCGCTGCGGCGCACCGTCAGGTTCGGCGACGCCTGGCACCCGCTGCGGCTCCCGGTGGACCGGATGCGCGCGCTCCTGACGGACCGTCCGCTGCCCGGCTTCGCGCCCAGGATCGCCCTGCGGCTCACCGACGCCCCGGTGACCGACCCCGAGCGGCTCGCCGGCGTCGGCACCCTGGAGCAGGTGCTCGACGACCTCGACCAATTGCGCCGGCTCGGCGCCGGTACGGTCGTCCTCGACCCCTACCACGGGGACCCGGAGCAGACCCGCCACCCCGAAACGGCCTGGCGGGCACTCGCCGAGATCGCCACCCACCGGAGGAGCACCCCATGATCACCCCAGCCGACGAGACGCTGCTGCGCCGCGCGATCGCCATCGCGGCCGCCGCCGTGGTCCAGGGCGACGCCCCGTTCGGCTCGCTGCTGGCCGACCCGGACGGCACGGTGCTGGCCGAGGACCACAACACCGTGCGCCGCGACGACGACATCACGGCCCACCCCGAGCTGAAGCTGGCCCGCTGGGCGGCCCGCGAGCTCACCCCGCAGGCCGCCGCCGGCGTCACCATGTACACCAGCTGCCAGCCCTGCGGCATGTGCGCCGGGGCCCTGGTCCGCTCGGGCATCGGCCGGGTGGTCTTCGCGCTCTCCACCGACCAGTTGGTGGAGCTGGTCCCGGCCGCCGGCGACTGGCCGACGGTCCGTCAGGACGGCCCGGCCCTGTTCGAGACGGCCCGCGACCCGATCGAGGCGTACTACCGGCGCGCCTGACTCCCGGCGCGACTGGGCCGCCGTCCCCGGCGCCCCCTCAGGTGTGGCTGACCAGCTCGGCGTCGGAGGCCGGGTGGGCGCTGTCGAGCAGGGCCAGCAGCTGGGCGTCGGGGAGGCTGCCGCCGTCGTTGTCCACCGTGACCAGGACGGTGCCCTCGACCCGGGCGAAACCGGAGCCGAAGTCCGGGGCGGTCACGTGCCAGGTGCCGTGGCCGTCGTCGGTGCAGGTCGCGTGCGGTCCGGCGGCGGCGAGCAGCACGTCGCAGGGCGCGCCGGTGCGGCGGCGCGCGGAGAGGTAGGCGACCGGGCCGTCGTCGAAGGCGGCGTCGAACGGGATGAAGCCCAGCGAGACCGCGCCGTCCGTGAACTGGTAGCCGGTCGGGTCGGAGCCGTGGAGCGTGCCGGCGACGAACAGGTCCCGCGGCGGGTGGCCGGTCCGGGCCACCCCGGCGGCCACCTCGTGGTGCACGATCGTCGGCCGGAGCAGCGGCCAGCAGGCCAGCAGTGCCACGGCCGCCGCCGCGCCCGGGCGCAGCAGGCGCGGCCAGAGCAGCGCGCCGGCGACGGCGAGCCCGAAGGCGCTGCCCAGGGCGGCCTTGACCAGCGCGGTCTGGTCGGGCGACCCGCTGGTGGGCAGGAACCAGGCGTCGGGGAGCAGCCAGGCCACCGCGGCGAGTCCGACCGTCGCGGCCAGCCAGGCCGGGTGCCTGCGGTGCGAGCCGGCGGGGGAGCGCTGCGCCCGGCGGGCCCACTCGGCCAGCACGACGGCCACGGCGGCGAACGCCACCGCCCACACGTAGTACAGGGCGCCACCGTCGCCCTCGATCGCGCCCTGCGCCGGTGTCAGCAGCGGACCGGTGAACAGCACGGGGAGCAGCAGCCGCCCCACCACACCCCGTCGATCCGGTGCTTGCTGGAACTGCGCCGGCACGCCCTCCACCTCCCCCAAGGTCCGCAACACCTTATGCCCTGGTCGGGCGGCACGTCCTCGCTCGTGGACAAGGACGCCAAAGTGGCACTAGTGTCAAAAGGCAGTAGTGCAGGATTCCGATCGGACGGGAGTGGGCCACCCATGCGGGGCGAGGACGAGGAGATCGAACCCGGCATGCGCGACCGCAAGAAGGCGCGCACCCGGGACGGCATCCGCACCGCCGCCTTCGACCTGTTCGAGGAGCAGGGCTTCGAGCGGACCACCGTGCAGCAGATCTGCCGCCGGGCCGACGTCGCGCACCGCACCTTCTTCCGCTACTACCCGACCAAGGAGGCGCTGCTCTTCGGCTGGGACTTCGGCCGGCTGCTGCTGGACGCCTTCGCCGGGGCACCCGCCGGGCTCGACCTGTGGGCCGCGATGGAGCACGCGCTGACCAGCACCGACGGCCAGTGGGAGGAGTCGGCCGAGCACGCCGCCCGGCGCCGCCGGCTGCGCGGCGAGTACCTCCCGGTGCAGTCGGTGCGCAACTACGCGCTGATCGTCATCGACACCCTCACCCAGCGCACCGCCGAACTGGCCGCCGACCGGCTCGGCGTGGACCCGGGCGCGGACCTTCGCCCCACGGCCTTCGCCACGCTGTTCGCCGGGATCGTCCGCGGGCACGTGCTGGACGGCGGCCGGGACACCGACCCGCTGCCCTCCTGGGCGGAGGCCTACCGGGCGGTGCTCAGATCCTGAACCACCGTCACCCTGCCCCTCGCCCCGCCCCGCCCGAAAGGCCCCGCATGTCCTCCCTGGTCAACTTCCGCGACCCCGCCGTCCTCGCCGACCCGGCCGGCCGACTGGTCCGCCGCGGCGCGTTCTTCCGCTCCGCCCAGCCGTTCCCGGCCGCCGACCCGCGCACCGTCGCCGAGCTGGCCGAGCACGACATCCGCACCGTGGTCGACCTGCGCGGCGGCGCCGAGGTCCGCGAGGAGGACTGGGCCGCCGCCGTCGCGGCCGGCATCGAGGTGCTGCGCGTCCCGATGGAGTCCTCCGGCGGGGCGCTCGACGCGGTGCTGTGGGGCATGGAGACCAGCGACGACCTCGGCGCCTTCTACCTGGCGGTGGCCGAGTCCGCCCCGGAGGCGATACGCGCCGCCGTCGACGCGGCCGCCCGCCCCGGCGGCGTGCTGGTGCACTGCGCCGCCGGCAAGGACCGCACCGGTCTGCTGATCGCCCTGCTGCTCGACCTGCTCGGCGTCGCCGGCGAGGAGATCACCGCCGACTACGCGCGCACCACCGAGGCGCTGCCGCAGATCTGGGCGGGGCTGGCGGACCGTCACCGGGCCGCCCTCAACGACCTGGAGCGCAGCAGGGTCAAGCTCCCCGCCCCGCTGCTGGCCGCGCCCGCCGAGGCGATGACCGCCTTCCTCGACCTGGTGCACACCCGCTACGGCTCCGCCGCCGGCCTGCTCGCCCACTGCGGCGTGCCCGCCGAGACCCTGGCCGCCGTGCGCGCCAAGGCCGCCGCCGACACCGCCGAGGTCGCCGCCGCAGCAGCCGAATGACCGTCAGGCGCCGGGCCGCCTGACGCGGCGTCGGCCCAGCGGGCATGATGGCGGTCGTGGACCTTCGAATCTTCACCGAGCCCCAGCAGGGCGCCGACTACGAGACGCTGCTGCGCGTCGCCAAGACCGCCGAGCAGCTCGGCTACGACGGCTTCTTCCGTTCCGACCACTACCTGAAGATGGGCTCGGCCAGCGGCCTGCCCGGACCGACCGACGCCTGGATCACGCTGGCCGGCCTGGCCCGGGAGACCGAGCGGATCCGGCTCGGCACGCTGATGACCGCCGCCACCTTCCGGCTGCCCGGCGTGCTGGCCATCCAGGTGGCCCAGGTCGACGCGATGAGCGGCGGCCGGGTCGAGCTCGGCCTCGGCGCCGGCTGGTACGAGCAGGAGCACCGGGCCTACGGGATCCCGTTCCCGAAGGCCAAGTTCGACCGGCTGGAGGAGCAGCTGGCGATCGTCACCGGCCTGTGGGCCACCGAGGTCGGCAAGACCTTCGACTTCACCGGCCGCCACTACCAGCTCGCCGACTCGCCCGCGCTGCCCAAGCCGGTGCAGAGCCGGGTGCCGGTGCTGCTCGGCGGCCTCGGCCCCACCCGCACCCCGGCGCTGGCCGCCCGTTACGCCACCGAGTTCAACCTGCCGTTCGCCTCGGTCGAGCAGACCGTCGAGCAGTTCGCCCGGGTCCGCGCCGCCGCCGAGGAGATCGGCCGCCCGGCCGACGACCTGGTCTACTCGAACGCCCTGGTGGCCTGCGTCGGCCGCACCGAGGCCGAGGTCAACCGCCGCGCCGCGGCGATCGGCCGCGAGCCGGTCGAGCTGCGGGCCAACGGCCTGGCCGGCACCCCGGCCGAGGTGCTGGAGCGGATCGAGCGCTTCCGCGCGGTCGGCAGCCGCCGGATCTACCTGCAGATCCTCGACCTGGACGACCTGGACCACCTCGAACTGATCGCCACCGAGGTCATGCCGCACCTCGCCTGACCGGGGCTCGGCCTGACGGGCAGCTCACATCACCAGGGGCACCGTCAGGCCGGCTGGGTCACGCCGCCCCCGCCACCGGGCTGACCCGCCGTCAGGAACCGGCTGATCTCCCGCGCCACGGCGTCGGGCTCGTCCAGCATCGAGAGCACGTACGCGCCGGGCACCTCGGCGTACTCCCCGGCCGGCAGCAGCTCGGCGAGCCGGTGGCCGTGCTCGGGCGGCATCAACCGGTTGTCGGGCGACCAGAGCACCAGGGCGGGCCCGGCGAAGTCGCGCAGCGCCTCGGTGTCGCGGACGAGCCGGGCCTTGTCGAGCGGCCCGGTGAGGTAGGCGCGCAGGTCGCGCCGGATCGCCGGATCGCGGAGCAGGGGCGCGGTCCAGCCGCGGACCAACTCGTCCGGCACCGGGTCGCGGGTCATCTGCCCGAACAGCGGCGGCAGTCGGCGCAGTGCGCCGATCCGCAGCTGGCGGGCGGCCAGCCACAGCCCGCCGGGCACCCTGGCGGAGCGCACCGCGAGCTTGCCGGGCAGCCCGGGCGGGAAGTTGTCGAACGCCTCGCAGGGCAGGATCACCTGCCGGGCCACCCGCTGGTCGCGGCCGCGGGCGGTGAGGAAGAGCGCCCCGCCCCAGTCGCTGTGCACCAGGGTGACGTCGCGCAGGTCGAGCGCGTCGAGGAAGTCGGCGACCAGGCCGACCAGTCCACCCAGCGTCAGGTCGGCGTCCGGCCGCATGGGCCGCCGGTGGGCGCCCAGCGGGAGCACCGGGCGCAGGTAGCGGAACCCGGCCGGAAGCAAGGGCAGGACGCGGTCCCAGAGACTGTGGTCCATCATCAGTCCGTGCAGCAGGACGACCGGCGGCCCGGCACCCGTTTCGTCGTACTCGACGACACCGGCCGGAAGTTGGACATCCTGCACGACTGCCTCCGTTGGAACGCTTGCGATTGCCCGTGCCGCCGGGGCGGGGTCAGCCGTTCCCCCGCTCACCCCATCTGGTACAGGTCCCAACCCTGCCAGCCGCCGTCCTGCGACGGTCCGTTGCAGGGGTAGCCGCGCAGCAGGTCCGAGCCGCCGGGGCCGGCATCGGAGTCGTCCAGGCAGCGGCCGGTTGCCTCGTTCTGGAGCACCTGCTGGGGATAGGAAGGGCTCGTGCCGGTGTAGCGGTTGACGATCCTCCAGTGCTGCCAGCTCAGCCCGTTGCAGGGGAAGCCGCGCAGCAGGTCCGAGCCGTTGGGACCGGCGTCGGAGTCGTCCAGGCACAGCCCGGTGGCGGCGTTCTGCAGGGAGGCGCCACCGGAGCTGACCTCCACCACGGTCCACTCCTGCCAGCCGCCGCTGTAGCTGTTCGCGAGGCAGGGGAAGCCGCGCAGCAGGTTGCCGCTGACGGCGTTCGAGTCGAAGGAGTCGTCCACGCAGCGGCCGGTGTTGTTGTTCCCGCCGATCCGGTAGTGGTGCGGCCAGGAAAAGGTGTCGGTGTTGCCGTAGGCGGCAGCCGGGGAGCTCGCCGCAGCGACGCCCCCCAGCGCGATCGCCAGAGCCGCGGCGCCTCGCACGGCCCGCCTGGTGGTCTTGTGCATGATGACGCCCCCGTTCATGCAGGGGGTCGGTCCGCCCGCCCCCGGTTCTGCTGCCGCAGTGCAGGTTTGTGCACTGCCGGTTGGGATCCTACCGACCGCGATGTCCCGGACGACACCGAGCAGGAGGCGCCGGCCGCTCGGCGAACGCTGCCCGCTCGGTGTCGCTTTCCGACTGGAGATCAGTTGGTTGCGCCCTGCAGCGCGGTGCTGAGGTCGGTGGTGTCGCTGTCCGGCGGCGGGGTGACGGTGACCTGGGTGGTGGAGTAGTCGGAGTAGTCGCCCGTCAGGTCCAGCTGCGTGGTGGCGGTCGGCGGGGTGGACTCGTGGATGCGGATCGGGAGGTTCTGGTCGTTGACCCACAGGTCGACGTTCATCGTGGTGAGGCCGAGCTTGGTGGACTGCGCGAGCGCGGCCTTGAGCGCCGGGTCCTGCGCGGCCGCGAGCTTGGTGAGGTCGACCGTGCCGGAGTAGTGCGTGGTCTGGACGCCGTCCACGGTCTCCTGGCCGACGCGCTGGATGTCGGGGGAGGAGGTGAAGAGCTTCAGTTGGGTCGACGGGTCGTTGCTGGCGCTGTTGTTCATCTGGTCGGCCAGCGCCTGGCCCGAGGCGCCCATCGCGGTGAGGTCGATCTTCATCCAGTGCTTGCCGTCGTTCTTGGCGGCCGCGACGTCGCCCATATTCATGTACATGGTGGTGCCGCTCATCATCATGCGGATCGAGCCGTCGCCGCCGACCTGCGCGGCGAGCGCGGGCATGCTCATCGTCATGTCCATCGCGATCGGCTTCCAGGACAGGGCACCGGAGCCGGTGGTGCTGATGTCCTGGCCCTGGGCCTGGATGTGCTCGGCCATCTTGACCTTGACCGAGGTGTACTGCGAGGTGGCCTTGGTGCTCTGCGCCATGGCGTCGGCCACGGTGGCCAGCTGCACGGAGCCGGCGCTCGCGGTGCCGGTGGCGGTGGAAGCGGACTTGGTGCCGCACGCGGCCAGCCCGGCCACGGCGAGCACCGCGGTGGTGGCGGCGAGAGTACGGGTGTGACGCATGGAATCCCCCCTGCTGCAAACTTCCCTGACTCGACGCTACACCCGCGGTGCGTCGGCGGACGGGTCTGGTGCCCGAGTTCGACTCAGCCGAGCGACTCGCGCAGCACCGCCCCCACGGGCGTGGGCTCACGCCCGAGCAGGGTGGCCAGCGTCGGGTCGACGGTGGCGAACTCGCCGGCCCGGGCGGCGACGAAGATCCCGAGCAGCTGGCCCGCCAACTGCTCGGGGACGCCGTGGCCCACCAGCTCCTCCCGGAACCGCTGGTCGGGCACGGTGGTCCTGCTCCAGGCCCGGCCGGTGACCTCGCCGGCGATCGCGGCCAGCTCCTCGAAGGTGAGCGCCTGACTGCCCGTCAGCGGCGGCGTGGGCCCCTCGAAGCGGCCCTCGTCGGCCAGGATCGCGGCGGTGGCGTCGGCGAGGTCGGCGTGCGCGGTCCAGGCGACCGGCCCGTCCGCGGGCAGCGCCACCCGGCCGGACCGCGCCTGGCCGAGGAAGTGCGCGGCGCTGGCGGCGTAGAAGCCGTTGCGCAGCGCGGTGAACGGCACGCCGCAGGCGCGCAGCAGCTCCTCGGTGGCGGCGTGGTCGCGGCAGGCCTGGAAGTGCGAGTCCGGGCCGGCCCCCATCTGACTGGTGTACAGCACGCGGCGGGCGCCCGCCGCGACGGCCGCCCCGATCGCGGTGCGGTGCTGCGTGACGCACTCCTCGCCCATCTTGTCGACGGAGACGACGAGCACCTGCGTGGCCCCCTCGAAGGCGTGGGCGAGCGAGGCGGCGTCCTCGAAGCCGCCCTGTCGCACCCGCACGCCGCGGTCGGCGAGCTCCTGCGCCTTGCGCGGGTCGCGGACGCTGACGCCGACCCGCTGCGCCGGTATCCGGGCGAGCAGCCGCTCGACGATCTGGCGCCCCAGCAGTCCGGTGGCTCCGGTCACGATGATCATGATGCGCTCCAGTGCGGTACGGGAATGACTGTTTCCGGTGGAAACACTTCAACGGTAGCACTGATATTAACGATGGAATCACAGCTGAGATATCATCGATCCATGGCACCGTCCGCAAGCAGCCCGAACACCAGCGGTACCGGCCCCGCCGCGACCGACCCCGCGTCCGCCGCCCGCGAGCAGACCAGGCTGCGCGTCATCGAGGCCGCCATCGGCCTGCTCGCCCAGGGGGGCCGCGACGCGGTCACCACCCGCGCGGTCGCCGACGCGGCGGGGCTCCAAGCACCCGCCATCTACCGGCTGTTCGGCGACAAGGACGGGCTGCTCGACGCGGTGGCCGAGCACGGTTTCAGCACGTTCATCGCCAGCAAGCACATCGACCCCGACCCGGCCGACCCGATCGAGGACCTGCGGGCGGGCTGGAACGCCTCGATCGAGTTCGGCCTGGCGAACCCGGCCCTGTTCACCCTCATGTACACCGAGCCCACCAGGGCCCACTCGGCCGCCTTCAAGGCCGGCATGGCGATCCTGATGGGCCGGGTCCGCCGGCTCGCGGCCGGCGGCTGGCTGCTGGTCGACGAGGAGCTCGCGGCGCAGACCATCCACGCCACCGCCCGCGGCGCGGTGCTCACCTGGCTCTCGCTGCCCGAGGAGCAGCGCGACCCGGCCCTGTTCAGTACGCTGCGCGAGGCCATGGTCAGCGCCGTCACCACCCAGCGGCCGGCCGTGCAGGGCCCCGGACCGGCCGGCGCCGCCCGCGCCCTGCGTGCCGCGCTGCCCGAGCAGACGGTGCTCAGCGCCGCCGAGCGGCACCTGCTGGGGGAGTGGCTGGAACGCCTCGCCGCCGAAGGCTGATCAGCAGATCCGCGGCAGCTGCTCGCCCAGCGGCCGGTCCACCACCCGGGTGGCGCCGAAGGCGGTGCGGGCCACCACCATGCCGGGGTGGGCGTCCACGCACTCGCCGATGATCCGCGCCCCGGCGCCCAGCGGGTGGGCCAGCATGGCCGCGAGCACGGCGTCGGCGTGCTCGCGCGGCACGAAGGCGACCAGCTTGCCCTCGTTCGCCACGTAGAGCGGGTCGAGGCCGAGCAGCGCGCAGGCGTTGGCGACCTCCGGCGGCACCGGCAGCGCCCGCTCCTGCAGCAGCACGCCGACCGAGGAGGAGGCGGCGATCTCGTTGAGCGCGGCGGCGACCCCGCCGCGGGTGGGGTCGCGCAGCACGTGCAGGTCGGGCGTGACCGCGAGCATCGCCGCGACCAGCCCACCCAGGGGCGCGCAGTCGCTCTCGATCCGCACCCCGAACTCCAGGCCCTCGCGCACGCTCATCACGGCCACGCCGTGCAGGCCGATCGGGCCGCTGACGATCACCACGTCGCCCGGGACCGCCCGGTCGGGGCGGATGTCCACCCCGTCCGGCACCAGGCCGATGCCGGCGGTGTTCACATACACCCCGTCACCGTGCCCCGACTCGACCACCTTGGTGTCCCCGGTGGCGACCCGGACCCCCGCCGCCCGGGCCGCCGCGCCGATCGCCTCGGCCACCCTGGCCACGGTTTCCAGCTCGACGCCCTCCTCCAGCAGGAAGGCGCAGGACAGGAAGGCCGGCACGGCGCCGCTCATCGCGAGGTCGTTGACGGTGCCGTTGACCGCGAGGTCGCCGATGCTGCCGCCGGGGAAGAAGAGCGGGCGGACCACGAACGAGTCGGTGGAGAAGGCCAGTCGGGCCCCGCCGAGCCGCAGCACGGCGGAGTCCGGGAACCCGGACAACTCTGGGCTGCCGAAGGCCGGCGCGAAGACGTGCTCGACCAGTTCGGAGGAGAGCGTGCCCCCGCCCCCGTGGCCCATCACGATCCGGGGCTGGTCGCGCAGCGGCGCCGGGCAGGTCCAGCCGGAGAAGTCCGGCGCGGGTGCGAGCAGCTCAGCCAACGGGAGCCACCTCCACGGGAGTCGGGGCGCCGGCCAGCCGGCGGTAGAGGTAGTAGGCGGCGCAGGCGCCCTCGCTGGACACCATGGTCGCGCCCAGCGGGGTGCGCGGGGTGCAGACCGTGCCGAAGGCCTCGCACTCGTGCGGCTTGAGCAGGCCCTGCAGCACGTCGCCGCTGCGGCAGGCGGCGGGCTCGACGGTGGTCAGGTCGCCGACCTCGAAGCGCTGCTCGGCGTCGAACTCCCGGTAGGCCTCGGACAGTCGCCAGCCGCTGGCGGGGATGGTGCCGATGCCGCGCCAGGCCCGGTCGGTGACCTCGAAGACGTCCGCCAGCATCCGGCGGGCCGCCGGGTTGCCCTCGGGGCGGACCGCCCGGGGGTAGGCGTTCTCCACCCGGTGCTCACCGCGCTCCAGTTGGCGCACCGCCCGGCGCACCCCCTCCAGGATGTCCAGCGGCTCGAACCCGGTGACCACGATCGGCACCCGGAAGCGCTCGGCCAGCTGCGGGTACTCCTCGGTGCCCATCACGCTGCACACGTGCCCGGCGGCCAGGAAGGCCTGCACCCGGCAGTCCGGCGAGGTCATCAGCCCCTCGATCGCGGGCGGCACCCGCACGTGGGAGACCAGCAGGCTGAAGTTGCGGATGCCGAGCCGGCGCGCCTGGTAGACCGTCATGGCGTTGGGCGGGGCGGTGGTCTCGAAGCCGATGCCGAAGAAGACGACCTGCTTGTCCGGGTTCTCCCGGGCGATCCGCAGCGCGTCCAGCGGGGAGTACACCACCCGTACGTCCCCGCCCTCGCCGCGCACGGTGAACAGGTCCCGGCCGGTGCCGGGCACCCGCAGCATGTCGCCGAAGGAGCAGAAGATCACGCCGGGCCGGGAGGCGATCTCCAGCGCCTTGTCGATCATCTCCAGCGGGGTGACGCACACCGGGCAGCCCGGCCCGTGGATCAACTCGATCTCTTCGGGCAGGAGTTGGTCGATGCCGTGGCGGATGATGGAGTGCGTCTGCCCGCCGCACACCTCCATCAGCGCCCACGGGCGGGTGACGGTGGCCCGGATGTCGTCGAAGAGCCGCCGCGCCAGCTCCGGGTCCTGGAACTCGTCGAGGTACTTCACCGGTCGACCTCCTCGGTCACGGGCCCGGCGGCGGCCTCCTCGGCGGCCCGTTCCCAGGCGTCGCCGAACTCCTCCTCCAGCAGGCCGAGTCCGTTGAACAGGGCCAGCGTCTGCCGGGCCGACTCCTCGTCCAGGCGCTGCAGCGCGAAGCCCACGTGCACGATGGTGTACTCACCGACCCGCAGGTCGGGCAGGTACTCCAGGCACACGTCCTTGACCACGCCGCCGAAGTCGACGGTGGCCATCCGGGTACCGTCGCGTTCCTCGACGGTCAGCACTCTGCCGGGTACGGCCAGACACATGGGTTTGTTCCTCCTGGCTGGGCGGATGATCGGTGGCGGGCCGCCACGACGGCCTGGCCGAGCGCCAGCCCCCCGTCGTTGGGCGGGACGAGTCGGTGGCGCAGCACGGTGAACCCGTCGGCGCGCAGGCCGTCGAGGCAGGCGGTGGCGAGCACCGCGTTGGCGAACACCCCGCCGCTGAGCGCCACGGTGTCCACCGCGTGCTCTTCCCGTGCCCGGCCGCAGATCTGACGGACCGTCATGGCGACGGCGTCGTGGAAGCGGGCGGCGAGCAGGGCCGGCGGCGTGCCGGCCCGCAGGCCGGCCGCCAGCGCGGCGAGCACCGGGGCGGCGTCGATCCGGTCGGGGCCGTCGCCGCCGGGGTGCACGGCGAAGCTCCAGCGCTCGCCGAGCGGGCCCGCCCAGCTCGCGGCGGCCGCCTCCAGCTCGATCGCGGCCTGGGCCTCGTACTCGGCCCGGTGGCAGACGCCGGCCAGCGAGGCGGCGGCGTCGAACAGCCGGCCCATGCTGGAGGTCGGCACGCAGTTCAGCCCGCGCTCCAACTGGCGGGCCAGCACCGCGCGTTCGGTGTCCGGGCAGGCGGTGGTGCAGGGCAGCGCCGGGTCCCAGGGCAGCCGGGCGGCGTGCAGGTGGGCCAGCGCCATCCGGTAGGGGAGGTGCACGGTGGCGTCCCCGCCCGGCAGCGGCACGTACGCCAGGTGCGCCAGGCGGCGGAAGCCGTCGTAGTCGGCGAGCAGCAACTCCCCGCCCCAGACGGCCCCGTCCTCGCCGAACCCGGTGCCGTCGAAGGCCACGCCGAGCACCGGGCGGGAGCCGTCCGCGCCGTTCTCGGCCAGCACGGCGGCGATGTGCGCGTGGTGGTGCTGCACGGTGCGCACCGGCCTGCCGCCCGCGTTGCGCCGGGCCCACCCGGTGGACCGGTAGCCGGGGTGCCGGTCGGTGGCGAGCACCTGCGGCACGGTGCCGGTGATCGCCTCCAGCTGGGCCTCGGCCCGCTCGAACGCGCTCTGGGTGGCCAGGTCGTCCATGTCGCCGATGTGCGCGGACAGCCAGGCCTGCCGGCCGGCGGCCAGGCAGAACGCGTTCTTCAGGTCCCCACCGGTCGCCAGCACCGGGTCGACGGCCACCGGCAGGGTGAGCGGCAGCGGGGCGTAGCCGCGCGAGCGGCGCACCGGCAGCACCTCGCCCGCCACCACCCGCAGCACCGAGTCGTCGCACGGCACGTGGATCGCCCGGTCGTGGGTGAGCCAGGCATCCGCCAGTTCGCCGAGCCGCTCCAGCGCCTCCCGGTCGTCGGTGACGATGGGCTCGCCGGACAGGTTGCCGCTGGTCATCACCAGCGCCGACGGGCCGGGCGGATCGCCGGGCAGGCCGAGCAGCAGGTGGTGCAGCGGGGTGTAGGGGAGCATGACGCCCAGGTCGGGGCTGCCGGGCGCGACCTCGGCGCAGACTTGGTCGCCGCCCTGCGCCCTGCGGCGCAGCAGCACGATCGGCCGCCGGTTCCCGGTCAGCAACTCCCGCTCGGCGTCGCCCAGGTGCACCAGTGGCTCGACCACCGCGAGGTCGCGCACCATCAGCGCGAACGGCTTGCGCCCGCGCGCCTTGCGCCGCCGCAGCTCGGCGACGGCCGCGGTGTTTCCCGCGTCGCAGGCCAGGTGGTAGCCGCCCAGGCCCTTGACGGCGAGGATGCGGCCCGCACCCAGCATCCGCCGTGCTTCGGCCAGCGGTTCCGGCCGCTCCTCGACGCCCGAGACGCCCGAGATGCCCGAGACGGCCCGGACCAGCAGCCGCAGCACCGGCCCGCAGTCGTGGCAGGCCACCGGCTGGGCGTGGAAGCGCCGGTCGGCCGGATCGGCGTACTCGGCGGCGCACCGCCCGCACATCGGGAACCGGGACATCGTGGTGTTCGCCCGGTCGTAGGGCAGCCCCGTGACGATGGTGAAGCGCGGACCGCAGTGCGTGCAGGTGATGAACGGGTGGCGGTGGCGCCGGTCCTGAGGATCCGTCAACTCGGCCAGGCAGTCCCGGCAGGTCGCGGTGTCGGGGGAGACCAGGGTGCGCGCAGCCCCGCCGCCGCGGGAGGCGCGGATGGTGAACCCCGTGCCGCCGGCGGCCGGCAGCACCTGGTGCTCGACGCCCTCGACCACGGCCAGCGGCGGCGCGTCGGCGGCGACCCGGCGGCAGAACGCGGCCACGGCGCCCGGGCCGCCCTCGACCTCGGCCAGCACGCCCTCGGCGGTGTTGGTCACCCAGCCCGCGAGCTCCAGGTCCCGGGCGAGCGCGAAGACGAACGGCCGGAAGCCCACCCCCTGGACGACGCCGCGCACCTGCACCCGGCGGCGCTCGGCCGCCACGGGCGCGCTGGTCAGCTCGGTCACCGAGGCGCCACCGGACGGTGGCTGTGACCCGCGCCGTGCGCGTGCGAGTGCCCGTGGTCATGGCCGTGTTCGTGGTCGTGTTCGTGGTCGCGATCGTGGTCGTGCGCCTGACGGGCCATCACCGGCTGGTGCGCCGGCCCGGCTTCGGCGGCCGCCAGCGCCCGCTCCAGCAGCAGCCCGACGCCGTCCCCCCGCCGCGCGGAGGTGAACAGCACCTCCACCCCGGGGTTCACCCGCTGCACGTTGGCGAGGAACCCCGCCTCGTCGAACTCCACCGCCGCCGCCAGGTCGGTCTTGGTCACCAGCACCAGGTGCGCCAGCCCGAACGCCGACGGGTACTTGAGCGGCTTGTCCTCACCCTCGGTCACCGAGGCCAGTGCCACCCGCAGGGTCTCACCGAGGTCGTAGCCGGCGGGGCAGACCAGGTTGCCGACGTTCTCCACGAAGAGCAGCCGGGTCCGCTCGGGCAGCCACTCCGCCACGTGCCGGCGGAGCATGTCCGCCTCCAGGTGGCAGAGCCCGTCGGTGAGCACCTGGCGCACCGGCACCCCGGAGCGGGCCAGCCGGACCGCGTCGTTCTCGGTGGCCAGGTCGGCGGTCAGCGCCGCGACCGGGATGCCGCGCTCGGCGGCCAGCGTCAACTCGGCCTCCAGCAGCGCGGTCTTGCCGCTGCCGGGGCTGGAGAGCAGGTTCACCACCACGGTCCCGCGCGCCGCCAGCTCGTCCCGCAGGTGCTGGGCGCGGTGGTCGTTCTTGGCGAGTACCGCCTGCTGCAGATCGGTGACGCTGTCGCACATGGGCTCACTCCTCCTCGATGGCTGCGGTGGCGGCCGTCGCCGCTTCGGGCTCGGCCCAGTGCACCGAGCCGATCTCCAACTCCCGGCCGCTCAGCAGCACCGTGTCGGCCGAATCGCAGGCCGGGCAGGCGAGTTGTGGCGGCAGTCCGGTCGCCCAGTCGTGCCCGCAGGCCCGGCACCGGGCCCGGCCTGCCAGCCACTCGGTGGCCAGCTCGGCGCCCGCCAACACCGTTCCCTCACAGGCGAGTTCGAAGCAGAAGGCAAGCGCGTCCGGCACCACGCCGGCCAACTCGCCGACCCGCAGCACCACCCGCCGCACCGCGCCGATCCCACGCGCGCGGGCGGCGTCCGCGACCTGCTCGACCACCGCGAGCGCCAGCGACATCTCGTGCACGGGACAACTCCCTCACCTTGCCGGGGACTTTCCGGCGGCCCGGTTCATTGCGGCCCGGTTCATTACAGCCCGGTTCATTAAAGGGCGGTGGCGCGGAACCCGGTCCGCGCCACGCCGCTGCTCCAGTCGGCCGTCAGCCGTTCGGCCGCTACATCGAGCGCATCCGCAGGTAGCGCTTGAGGTCGGGCAGATTGGCGGCGGCGACGCCGACGGCGGCCGCCACGACGGCCAGTCCGAGGAACTTCAGCATGGGCGAACTCTCCTTCCGGGAGGATTGGTTGACGGTTCAGCCGGGGGTGGGTACGCCGACCAGGGCGAGCACCGTGGCGAGCGCCTCGTCGATCGCCGCACTGACCGGGGCGCTCAGTCCGATGCCCTCCTCGACGTCGGCGGGCTCGCAGCCGACCACCAGGATCCGGGCCGGCCGCCGGCCGCCGGTGCCGGCGCTGAGGGTGTCCAGCAGGGCGAGCACGGCGTCCGGCGTCATCCGGTGGCCGTCCACCGCCACGGGCCCGGCCGCCCGCTCCTGCGAGGCGTCGATCACGTGCACGGTGCCAGGGGGAGCGCCGCGCTGCATCGCGTCCAGCAGCACCACGGTGTCGTAGCCGTCGAGGATCTGGTAGGCGAGGTGGACCCCGCGCACGCCGGTGTCCACCGTGGTCACGTCGGGCGGCAGCGGCAGCCGGGCCAGCCGCTGCACCGCCTCGACGCCGAACCCGTCGTCGCCGAGGAAGATGTTGCCGATCCCGGCGACCAGCACCCGCCCGGCCTCCGGCGTGCTCACGACTCCTCCAGCAGCGCCAGCTCGTCGGGCTGGAAGTACCAGAACCGGCCCTGCAACCGCCGCAGTTCGGTGCCGGGGTCGTCCTCCAGGGTGACCGCCACGTGCACCCCGCCGTCCACGTCCTGGATCACCGCCTCCACCGTGGCCCGCCGTCCGATCAGGAAGAGGTCCTGCGCGTCGGTGCGCCGCAGCCCGGGCTTGAGCACCACCCGGGAGCCGGCCGCGACCGCCACGCCGTCCACCAGCACGTGGTCCGTGGCCGGGTCCACCGAGCTGTCGGCCTCCGGGTTCCACCAGGGCGTCGCGGTCTCCAGCGGCGAGTCCGGCGGGGCCGTCACCTCGCGCAGGCCGCGCACCGCGCCGTGCAGCCGCTCCATGATCTCCGGCGGCAGCGAGTCGGCGAGGTCGATCACGGCGGCCGCGCGGTCGTCGGTGCCCCGGGCCTCGCGCTTCTCCTGCTCGGTGAGGGTGGCCGTGCGCAGCGCCAGGATCTCGTCGATCTCCAGCGAGTCGTACAGCGCGCCCGGGCTCTCCGGCGCGATCCTCGGGTGGTCCTCCAGGATGATCGGCGAGCAGAGCAGCACGTCGTCACCGCCGTCGTTGCCCGCCAGCACCGGCCAGCCGCGCTCGTTGCGGCACTCCACGGCGGCCGGGCGGGCCCACTCGGGCGGGTCGGTCATTGACAGGAACCGACCCGCCGTCAGGCCCAGCAGCAGGTGGACGGCGACCAGGGCGTGCGGCAGCGCGGCCTCCCGCCCGTCCGGCACCGGCCGGTCCTGCCGGTACCCGTTGGCGGTCTCGGCGACCAGCCGCACCAGCCCGTACGGCCCGGGGAGTTCCACGGCCGTCAGCCGCAGCACCCCGTCCACCCGGCCCAGCTGCCGCACCAGCCGGCCCACCACGGCACCGTCCTCGGTGACCGGCTCGGTCAGCTCGGCGGCCGCGCGGGTGAAGGGCAGCTCGACCCCGCCGTCGAACAGCGCGTCGACCGGCACGGTCAGCTGCACCTGCTCCTCGACGCCCTCGTCCCACGGCACCAGCACCCGGTCCGCGAGCTCCAACCGGTCGGCCTGCGCCCAGCCGCCCTCCGGCAGCGCGGCCTGCACCGTCCGGCGCTGGGCCCGCAGGAACCGCAGGCAGATGCGCAACTCGGCGCCCGGGCGCGGCTCCAGCAGGCACTCGGTGCGCTGCACGCAGTGCTCGCCGCTGTCCTCGCACCAGCCCTCGGGCATCAGCACCCCGAACTGCCAGCGCATCCGGTTCTTGGCGGCCGAGGCCCGGTAGGGGTAGAGCACGTAGCCCTCGTAGAGCACCGCGTCGGCCACCTGACGGGCCGTCGCGAACCGGGCGTCGAGCGCCGTGCCGGCGCCGGTGTCGGTGTGGGTCACGGGGCTGCCACCTCGGGGGTCTCGGCGTGGGCGAGCAGGGCGGCGACGGTCGCCTCCCAGGACGGCAGGGCGTGCCGGGAGCGGTACTCCAGCAGCGCGTCCATCGCGGCCCCGGGCAGCCGCAGCCACCCGCAGCCGGGGAAGTGCTGCTCCACCATCTCGCGCCAGGTGTCCACGGGCAGCAGGCAGTTGGCCTCCCGGTCCCACGGCACCGGGTGGACGGCGAAGCCCTGCGGCCCGCTGAACACCGTCCCGGAGAAGAGCAGCAGCAGCGGGATCCCGCCCTCGGCCAGCGCCGCGAAGTAGCGCGCGGCGGCGACGTCCATGTCGTAACTGCACGGCACCGCCAGCTCGATCTCGGTCGAGCCGGTGAATCCCGGTACCACGGTGGAGACTTGGGCGAACTGCAGCGGGTGCATGGTGTGCGGCCAGCGGTCCCGGGTGCCGAACAGGTCGGCCAGCCGGGCCTCCTCCGCCGGGCCGTAGCGCCGCCGCCCCGGCTCGACGCGCAACTGGCAGCGCAGCGCCATCGCGTGCACCCGGGTGTCCGGCGTCTCGGCGGTGATCCGCAGGCCGAACTGCAGGGTCGGCCCCACCGCGTACCGCTCGGCCCGCACCCCGGTGCAGGCGAACCCGACCCCGCTCACGCCGGCCTCCGCTCGGCCACGCCGGCCCGCCCGCGCAGCCCGGCGAGGAACTCGCGCAGCCGGGCGCGCACTTCGGGGCCGCCGTCGAACCCGTGCCAGTGCTGGCGCAGCTGCCCGACCAGCCCGTAGGCCGTGTCCACCGGCACCAGCGCGCACAGCTCCTCGCCGTCCACCCGCACCAGCAGCAGCGCCTCGACGTCCGGCAGCAGCAGGCCGGCCAGGGCGGTGGCCTGCTCCAGCGTCTCCCAGGAGCCCGGTCCGAGGTCGCTCTCGGTCGGCCCGGCCGGGCTCGGGTAGACGGCCAGCGGCCGGCCGGACACCGAGTTGTGCAGCAGGAACGCCACACCCACCGGAATGCCCAGCGACTCCCACAGCCCGGCGCCCAGTTGAACCTGAGGGTCCGTCAGATACCGTTGTGGGACGGCGCGGAACCGCCCCTCCCCGGCGCCGTCGCGGTCCAGTAGCAGCGTGCAGGGCGGACAGGCGCAGGCCAGCGAGCGCCGCTCGACGTCCACCAGGTGCCGGTGCTCCCCGGCCAGCGCCAGCCCGCACAGCTCGCACCGCTCGACCGGCGGCGCGGGCGCGGTGAGGAACCGGCGCAGCCCGCTCGCGGCCGGCGCGCTCACCGCTGCGCCGCCGGCCGGGCGCCGATCTGCAGCAGCACCGGCTCGCGGGGCGCCTCGCCCAGCTCGACCGCCGACACCTCGGGGGCGAAGCAGGACAGCGCCGACTCGATCCGGGCCCGCACCGCGTCGCCGGACCCGCACCCGCAGCCCTGCGCCGCGCCGGCGGTCAACCGCAGCCCACCGGTGGCCGGATCGAAGCCCGCCACCTCGTAGGAGGTGGCGTCGGCGGCCGCCAGCGCCCGCCCGATCCGGGCGTGCACGTCCTCCGGGTGCAGGTCGTGCAGCACCAGCAGGCCGGCCGCCAGCTCGTCGCCGAGCAGCGCCTCCAGCGGCGCGCCGGAGCGCCCGGAGAGCAGCGACACCATCCGGGTGAGCCCCTCGCCGTACAGCGCCATCAGCGCCCGCACCAGCTCCTCGACGCTCTCCCGGGTGCGCGGGTCGGCGGTGGCGGACAGCCGCTCCAGCAGCTCGTCGACGCGGCGCCCCGCCGCCTCCACGCTCATCCGGCGAGCCCGCTCAGCCCGGTCGGCACGTGCAGGTTCTTGACGGTCTTCCCGCCGCCCACGTACATGTGCACGCCGCAGGGCAGGCACGGGTCGAAGCTGCGCACCGCCCGCATGATGTCGATGCCCTTGAACCTCTCAGGCGGGTTCTCCTCGAAGATCGGGGTGTTCTGCACCGCGTCCTCGTAGGGGCCGGGCGTGCCGTAGGTGTCGCGCACGCTGGCGTTCCACGGAGTGGGCGGGTACGGGTGGTAGTTGGCGATCTTCCCGTCCCGGATCACCATGTGGTGCGAGAGCACCCCGCGCACCGCCTCGGTGAAGCCGCAGCCGATGCTCTGGTCCGGCACCTCGAACTTCTCCCAGGTCTGGGTGCGTCCGGCCCGCACCTCACCGAGCGCCTGCTCGGCGAAGTGCAGGGCCAGCGCCGCCGCGTAGGCCTGGAAGTAGGTGCGGGCGCGGTTGCGTTCGAGCGCGTTGCTCCACTGCGGGATCTTCCACTCGAAGGTGGTCTCCGGCTTGGTGAGGGTGCGCGGCAGGTTGATCACGACGCTGTGGCCGGTGGCCTTGACGTAGCCGACGTCCACCAGTCCGGACAGCGCGGTGGACCAGAGCCGGGCGATCGGGCCGCCGCCGGTGTCCAGCGCCAGGTGCTCCTTGCCGTCGAACCAGCGCGGCGACATCACCCAGCTGTACTTGTCGTCGAAGTCGCGCTTCTGCGGGGCCGGGATGGTGTGCTGGTTCCACGGGTGCCGGGGGTCCACGGGGTTGCCCAGCGGGTCGTGGGTGACGAACAGCTCCTGGCCCTCCCAGTCCTGGTAGTAGGAGCTGCCCAGCAGGATCCGGATGCCCAGGTTGATCTGGGTCAGGTCGTTGGTGACCAGCTTGCCGTCCACCACCACGCCGGGGGTGACGAACATCCGCCGGCCCCAGTCGGTCATGTTCCGGTAGGTGAAGTCGCAGTACTCGGGGTCGTTGAGCGAACCCCAGCAGCCCAGCAGCACCCGGCGCCGGCCGACCTCCTCGTAGCCCGGCAGGGCCTGGTAGAAGAAGTCGAACAGGTCGTCGTGCAGCGGCACGACCCGCTTCATGAACTCCACGTAGCGCATCAGCCGGCTGAGGTAGTCGGTGAACAGCTGCACCGAGGCCACTGTGCCGGTGCCGCCCGGGTAGAGCGTGGAGGGGTGCACGTGGCGCCCCTCCATCAGGCAGAACATCTCCCGGGTGTAGCGGCTGACCTGGAGCGCCTCGCGGTAGAACTCGCCCTCCAGCGGGTTGAGCGAGCGCATGATGTCGGCGATGGTCTTGAAGCCGTGCTCGCCCGCGTGCGGGGCCTCGGTCCGCTCGGCCAGCTCCAGCACGCCGGGGTTGGTCTCGCGGACCATCTTCTCGCAGTAGTCCACCCCGACCAGGTTCTCCTGGAAGATGTTGTGGTCGAACATGTACTCGGCGGCCTCGCCGAGGTTGATGATCCACTCGCCGAGGTGTGGCGGCTTCACCCCGTAGGCCATGTTCTGCGCGTACACCGAGCAAGTCGCGTGGTTGTCACCGCAGATGCCGCAGATCCGGCTGGTGATGAAGTGCGCGTCGCGCGGGTCCTTGCCCCGCATGAAGACGCTGTAGCCGCGGAAGACCGAGGAGGTGCTGTAGCACTCCGCGACCCGCTTCTGCTTGAAGTCGATCTTCGTGTGGATGCCGAGGCTGCCCACGATCCGGGTGATCGGATCCCAGGACATCTCCATCAGGCCGTCTGCGCCAGGCCTGGCCGTGGGTGCGCTCATCGTCGTCCGGAGCCCTTCGGATCGTGGTGGGGTGATGGTCCGTCAACTGCCTTGTGTGCGGCGACTGGTCACCAAGGGGGGCGGTAGCCCGTGGTCAGCTCGTCGCCGGTGTGCCGCCACTTCGGCTCCTGGTCCACCGTCTTGAGGGTGAACGCGCGCAGCCGGCGCACGGCGGCGCCGTAGATCCCGCTGGCGGTGCTGGACACCTTGCCGCCGGGCGGCTCGTCCATGAACGGCATGAACTTGTCCGGGAAACCCGGCATGGTGCAGGCGATGCAGATGCCGCCGACGTTGGGGCAGCCGCCGATCCCGTCCATCCAACCGCGCTTGGGCACGTTGCACTTGACCACCGGGCCCCAGCAGCCCAGCTTCACCAGGCAGGTCGGCTGGCCGTACTCGGTGGCGAACTCGCCCTGCTCGTAGTAGCCGCCGCGGTCGCAGCCCTCGTGCACGGTGGCGCCGAACAGCCAGGTAGGCCGGAGCTTGTCGTCCAGCGGGATCATCGGCGCCGAACCCGCGGCCTGGTACAGCAGGTAGGTCAGGGTCTCGGCGAAGTTGTCGGGCTGGATCGGGCAGCCCGGCACGCAGACGATCGGGATGCCCGCCTTGGACTTCCAGCTCCAGCCCAGGTAGTCCGGGACGCCCATCGCACCGGTGGGGTTGCCCTCCATCGCGTGGATGCCGCCGTAGGTGGCGCAGGTGCCGATCGCCACCACCGCCAGCGCCTTGGGCGCCAGCCGGTCCAGCCACTCGCTGGTGGTGATCGGCTGCCCGGTCGCCGGGTCGTTGCCGAAGCCGCACCAGTAGCCCTCCGGCTTGATCGACTCGTTCGGGATCGAGCCCTCGACCACCAGCACGAACGGTTCGAGCTCGCCCCGGTCGGCCTTGAAGAACCACTCGATGAAGTTGTCCGCGCCCTGCACCGGCCCGCACTCGAAGTCGATCAGGGGCCAGTGCACCGCGATCGGGGGCAGCCCGGGCAGGGCCCGCAGCGCGATCTCCTCGATGCTGGGCTGGGTCGCGGCCGTCAGCGACACGGAGTCGCCGTCACAGCTGAGCCCGGCGTTGATCCAGAGGATGTGGATCGGGCTCTGCTCCGCCTCGGGAGCGGGCGCGGGGGACGTCTGCGCATCCGACATGGGATGCCTCCAGGGTGTGGGCGGTGGCGACACCAGAAAACGGCGTCACTGCCGTTGATAGCGCACGCCACGCCGTGTCGGCTGGCCCAGCGCGGCCAGCCGGGTGAGCGGCGCGCGCCGGGGGAGTGGGACGTCGGAGGCGGCCGTCCCCCTCGGGATCAGCGCGGAATGCCCAGCTCACCGGCGCGCAGGCCGGCCTGGAAGCGGGAGCCGGCCTCCAGCGCGTCCATCAGCTCGGCGACCCGTCGGCGGTAGGTGCGCAGCGAGAGGCCGAGGCGCTTGGCCGCGGCGGCGTCGGTGAGGCCGGCGGAGAGCGCCCGCAGGACGCTGCGGCCGTCCTCGTCCAGTTGCGGGACCTCGTCGCGCAGGTAGTCCTCCAGGTCGGCGGCGGTGTCCCAGACCGCCTCGAAGAGCGAGCGGACGCCCTCCACCAGGAGCGGCGAGGTGGTCACGGTGTACTCGCGGCCGGCGGGGGTGTGCTCCCCGGCCAGGATCATCACCCGACGGTCGATCAGGATCGTCTCGTGCGGCAGCCGCGAAGCGCTGATCCGCACCTGGGCGCCCAGGCCGCGCACCCGGCGCAGGTGCGCGCGGTCCTCCTCGTCGGCCAGCGCGACCGGGCTGAGCAGCTTGCGGGTGCTGAGGCTCCCCGTGCCCGCGGCCTGCACCTGGCGGCCGACCGCGGCCCGGGCCTGCGGCTGCGACCAGGTCCGCAGGTCCCGCGCGGCGCAGGCGAATTCGGTGCGCACCGAGGCGAAGAGGTGGCCGGCCCGGGCCATCAGCTCCGCGTCGCCGCGGACGGAGAACACTTCTTCCTTCTGCATCCCGCCAGTCTGGCAGCAAGTGGCCAGCTGCTCGCCGGCCCCCGGCGGTCGCGGACACCATGGACCCATGACGATCTCGAACTCCTCTCCCACGACCTTCCCGCTCGGCGGCGACCTGACCGTCAACCGGCTCGGCTTCGGCGCGATGCGGTTGGCGATGAGCACCTTTGACGGTCCGACACGGGCGCCGGAGACCGGCATCGCGGTGCTGCGGCGCGCCGTCGAGCTCGGCGTGGACCACATCGACACGGCCGGCTTCTACGGGCGCGGCGAGGTGCGGGCCAACGAGCTGATCCGCACCGCCCTGGCGCCCTACCGGGACGGCCTGGTGATCGCCACCAAGGTGGGCCCGCTGCGCGGCCCGGACGGCGTGCCGAGCGGGGAGGCGACGCCGGGTCAACTGCGCGCCCTGGTCGAGGCCGACCTGCGCGACCTCAGGCTGGACCGGCTCGACCTGGTCTACCTGCGGGTCGGCGGCATGGGCCCGGTGGGCGGCACGTCGATCGCCGAACGCTTCGCGGTGCTGGCCGAGTTGCGCGCCGAAGGGCTGATCCGCCACCTGGGCGTCAGCAACGTGGACGCCGCCCAGCTCGCCGAGGCCCGGGCGATCGCGCCCGTCGCCGCCGTGCAGAACCGCCAGGGCGCCGACACCGGCCTGCTGACGGAGTGCGAGCGGGCCGGCATCGCCTTCGTGCCGTACTTCCCGATCGGCGGCGGCGGTGACCCGCTGGACACCGAGCGCCTGGGCAAGGTCGCGGCCCGGCACGGCGCCACCGCCGCGCAGGTCGCGCTCGCCGCGCTGCTGGCGAGCTCCCCGGCGGTGCTGGCGATCCCGGGCACCGGGTCGCTCGACCACCTGGCCGAGAACCAGGCGGCCGGCGACCTCGTGCTCACCGAGCAGGACCTGGCCGAGCTGCGGGGCTGAGGTGGCCGGCCGGTCGGTCGTCCCCCGTGGAGATCCCCGGGACCGGGTTGCTGACGGACCGCCAGGGGCCCCGACCGACAGAATGCACCCGAACGGCCGAAGCGGGCGAACCCGGCCGCGCGGGAGGCTGGACGGGTCGGCATCCTCCCCGGACCCGACCCGTCGGCTGCCGGCGCCCGCCCACCTCCCCCCGGCGGGTGCCGGCACCGAACTGGCCCGGGCGGCTACTGGTCCCGCTGGTGCACCGTGGTCATGGCGAGCACCACCCCCACCGCCGACCAGACCGCGTACACCGTCCAGGCGCCGCCGAGCGTCGACGGGAACGGGGTGCCGGCGACATGCTCGGGCAACAGCAGCCGGCTCCACGCGTTGTACGGCAGCGCGTTGCCGACCACCGCACCCCAGTAGGTGTCGTCGTGGGCGAACAGCGGGATCAGTTCCAGCAGCAGGAACAGCGTCACCATGGTCGCGACGCTGTGCCGCACCACCGCGCCGAGCGCCAGCCCGACCAGCGCGCCGACCGGCGCGAGCAACGCGGAGGCCACCACCAGTCGCAGCGCGCCCGGGTGGTTGATCGGGACGCCGCCGTACTTCCCGGCCAGCATCGCCTCGTCCAGCCAGAACGAGACCGCCGCCAGCAGCGCGCCGAACCCGCCCGCGACCGCGGTGGTCAGCACCACCTTGGCGGCCACCACCTCGCGGCGGGCCGGCGCCGCCGTGAAGGTGGTCCGCAGCAGGCCGGTGGTCTGCTCGCTGAGGATCGCGATCGCCCCCACCGCGCTCATCGCCAGCAGCAGCAGGCTCGCGGACGGCCGGGAGAAGGCGTCGTGCAGGGCCCCGAACTTCGCGTAGTAGGCCTGCTGACTCAGCGTCAGGGTGGCCCAGTCGGCGCGGGAGGTGCGCGCGCCGTTGGCGTTCATGCCGATCACGGTCAGCGCGGTGAGCAGGAAGAACCACGGGATCGACCGCAGCGAGCGCAGCTTGATCCACTCCGCCGCCAGCAGGTCGGTGAACCTGGCCGGCGGCTCGGCGGCCGACCGCTCGCTCCTGCCCGCCCGGGGCCGGGTGTCCGTCTGGCTGGTCATGCGCCCGCTCCTGCCGCGTACTCGATACTGCTTCCGGTCAGTTCCATGAAGGCCTGTTCCAACGAGCCGGTCCGGGTGGCCAGTTCGTGGAGCAGGATGCCGCGCTCGGCGGCCGCCCGGGCGATCTCCACCGCGTCGAGCGCCGTCACCCTGAGCAGCCCGTCGGGCGACTGGACCACCTGCGCGCCCGCGGCGGTCAGGACGGCCACCAGGCCGGACGGATCGTCCGCCCGGACCTCGACGCACTGCCGGGAGCCGCGGGCCGCGAACTGCGCCACCGTCTCGTCCGCGAGCAGCCGGCCGCGCCCGACCACGATCAGGCGGTCGGCGGTGTGCTCCATCTCGCCCATCAGGTGGCTGCTCACGAAGACCGTGCGGCCCTCGGCGGCCAGCCGCCGGAACAGCCCGCGGACGAAGAGCACGCCCTCCGGGTCCAGCCCGTTCAACGGCTCGTCGAAGAGCAGCACCGGCGGATCACCGAGCAGCGCCCCGGCGATCCCCAGGCGCTGGCGCATGCCCAGCGAGTAGCCGCCGATCCGGCGGTCGGCGGCGCCGGCCAGCCCGACCTCGTTCAGCACCTCCGTCACCCGGCCGACCGCGATCGCGTTGCTGCGGGCCAGGAAGCGCAGGTGGTCGCGGGCGGTCCGGCCGCCGTGCACGTCGCCCGCGTCGAGCAGCGCGCCGACCTGGCGCAGCGCCCGGCGCAGGCTCCGGCAGTCCCGCCCGGCGACCGTCGCCGTGCCGCTGGTGGGGGCGTGCAGCCCGAGCAGCATCCGCAGGGTGGTGCTCTTGCCCGCGCCGTTGGGGCCTAGGAAGCCGGTGACGTGGCCGGCCCGCACGGTGAAGGAGAGGTCGCTGACGGCGGCGACGCGGCCGTAGCGCTTGGTGAGGTGGTTGATTTCGATCACGGGATCCACGGTGCCGCGACCGGCCCGCCCGGCACATCGGCCGACGGATGACACCGACGGCTGATCCTGCGTCAACCATGGGATGACTACTGCGGAGGACTGCGCTGACCGGGCGTCAGTCGCTACGCTCGCGGCATGTGGATCTCCCGGGCACGTCCCGCCTACCTCGCCCGCGTGTCGCCGGGCAGCTGGATGGTGCTGCTCTGGTTCGCGGTCACGGCGTACACGGTCTTCGAGCAGACCCAGACCCGGCACGGGATCTCCGTCCTCACGCTGCCGTTCGGCGACAAGGTGAACGAGGTCGTCGCGGTCCTGGCCGTGCTCGCGGCCGGCCGCCGTCGCCGTCGGCCCCTGACGGCGCTCGCCCTGCTGCTGTTCGGGACGGTGCTGTCGGTGATGGCGATGGCCGTCGCCGACATCCCGCTGCTGCAGTACCTCGTGGTGGACGTGGCGCTCTGCTACCTCGCGGCGACCCGGCCGGCCCGGACCTCGGTCACCGCCGGGGCCCTCGCGCTCGGCACCCTGCTGGGCTACTCGGGGCTGCGGGCGCTCTCCGGCATGCCCGACTACGGCAGCACCACGGTGACGGCGGCGCTGGCCACGGTCATCGCCTGGTTGATCGGGCACGCCGTCCGGCAGGACCACCGGCACTCCGAGGCGCTGCGCGAGAAGGCGACCGAGCAGGCGATCACCTCGGAACGGCTGCGCATCGCCCGGGAGTTGCACGACCTGGTGGCCCACAACATCGGGATCGTGGCGCTGCAGGCCGGCGCCGCGCGCCGGGTCTTCGACACCCAGCCGGTCCGCGCCAAGGCCGCCCTCGGGGAGGTGGAGACGGCCGGCCGGGAGACGCTGGCCGGCCTGCGCCGACTCCTGGGTGCGCTGCGCGAGGCGGACTCCGCCGAAGCCGCCAATCCCACCGAAGCCGCCGACCTCGCCGACGAGCAGTCGGCGCCGATGCCCGGCCTGGACGACCTCGCCGGCCTGGCCGCGACCACCAGTGCGGCCGGGGTGCGGGTGGAGCTGGCCTGGTCCGGCCCGCGCCGGCGGCTGCCGCCGGAGATCGAGCTGTCGGCCTACCGGATCGTCCAGGAGGCGGTGACCAACGTGACCCGGCACGCCGAGGTGCGGTCCTGCCGGGTCTCGGTCCACTACGAGGAGGCGGAGTTGACCGTCGGCGTGGTCAACCCCGGGCCGGCGGCCACCGGAACCGGCTCCCGGGGGAGCGGGGGCGGCCCGGTCGCCGGCCACGGGTACGGCATCGTCGGGATGCGGGAGCGGGTCGGGCTGCTGCACGGGGAGCTCCGGGTCGGACCGCTGCCCGACGGCGGTTTCCGGGTGAGCGCCCGGCTGCCGCTGCCCCCGGAGGCGGCGCGCACCAGCCGCCCGAGCGAACCGCGCCCCGTCCTGGAGGCGACCCGATGACCGCGCCCGAGGGGGAGGCCCCGGTCCGCGTCCTGCTCGTCGACGACCAGCCGCTGGTCCGCGCCTCCCTCGACATGATCATCACGGACGCCCCCGACCTCACCGTGGTCGGCGAGGCCGGCACCGGCGCGGAGGCCGTGCGGCTGGCCGCCGAACTGCGGCCCGACGTCGTCGTGATGGACATCCGCATGCGCCCCCGGCCCGGCGAGCGGGCGGAGCCCCCGGTGGCGGACGGGATCGCGGCCACCCGGCTGATCACCACCGCGGCCGCCGAGCGCGGGGACCAGCTGCCGCGGGTGCTCGTACTGACCACCTTCGACCAGGACGAACACGTCTACGGCGCGCTGCGGGCCGGCGCCTCCGGGTTCCTGGTCAAGGACATGGAGCTCGACGAGATACTCGCCGCGATCCGGGTGGTCGCCGCCGGCAACGCCCTGATCGCCCCGACCGTGACCCGGCGGCTGATCGGCCACTTCGCCCGCCAGGACCCCGTCCCGACCGCGCCCACCTCGGCCGGGCCCGCGGCGGAGCGGCTCACCGCGATCACCGGCCGCGAGCGCGAGGTCCTCACCCTGGTCGGACTCGGCCGTTCCAACGCCGAGATCGCGGCCGAGCTCTCCCTCACCCAGGCGACCACCAAGACCTACGTCTCCCGCCTGCTCACCAAGCTCGACGCGCGCGACCGGGTGCAGCTGGTGATCATCGCCCACCGGACCGGCCTGGTCGGGGCGGACGGGGGCAACCGCTGAGCCGTGGCGGCGGTAGATCGAGTGCGTGCGGGGCAGACGCCTGGTAGCAGCACCCGAGCGGCCCGGCGGGAGCCGGCCGCGGTACCTCCGGAGCGTGGCATGAACGTCGTCGAACGGGCACTTCGCAGCGTGGACCGCGCGCAGCAGCGGCACACCGGGCCCGCGGTGGTCGTGGGAGTGGTCAGGAAGTACGGCGACGACCGCGGCGGACTGCTGGCCGCACTCATCACCTACTACGGCTTCGTGGCGCTGATCCCGCTGCTGCTCCTGCTGTCCACCGTGCTGGGCTTCGTGCTCCAGGGGCATCCGGGAGCGCAGCAGGCGGTGCTGAACTCGGCCCTTGCCGACTTCCCGATCATCGGTGACCAGCTGCGGCAGAACGTGCACTCGGTGCGGGGCAACGGCCTGGCCCTGGCGATCGGCGCGCTCGGCCTGCTCTACGGCGCCCTCGGCATCGCCCAGGTGCTGCAGCACGCCATGGCCGAGGTGTGGAACGTGCCCGGTGTCCGGCGCCCCGGCTACTGGCCGCGCCTGCTCCGGGGCCTGGCGCTGTTCGCCACGCTGGGCACCGGGCTGCTGGTGACCACCGCCGCCGCGAGCCTGGTCGGTGCCGCGCCCGCCGGCTGGCCCGCGCGGATCGGCGCGCTGCTGCTCTCCGCGGTGCTGAACACCGCGCTCTTCCTGGCCTGCCTGCGCATCCTGACCCCGGGGACGGTGCCGCAGCGCTCGCTGCTGCCCGGCAGCCTGCTGGCCGGGCCGCTGTTCACCGTGCTGCAGGCCTTCGGCGCCGTCCTGGTCACCCATCAACTGCGGCACGCCACCCAGATCTACGGCTTCTTCGCCACCGTGATCGGCCTGCTCTCCTGGCTCTTCCTGGCCGCCCAGATCACCGTCTACGCGGCCGAGGCCAACGTGGTGCTGGCCCGCCGGCTGTGGCCGCGCTCGCTGCTCCAGCCCCCGCTGACCCGGCAGGACGAGCAGGTGCTGGCGGCCATCGCCCGCCAGCAGGAGCGCCGCCCGGAGCAGCACGTCGAGGTCGCCTTCGACGAGCCGCAGCCGCAGCCCGCGCCGAAACCCGAGCCCGAGCCCGAGCCCGAGCCCGAGCCCGAGTCAGAGCCCGAGCCGGACGCCGGGCCCGAGGACGGTGAGCACCCGCCGGCCGGTGGCTGAGCCGATCAGGACGAGGGCGCGATCTCGGCCCAGATCGTCTTGCCCTGCCGGTGCGCCTCGGCCCCCCAGCGGTCCGCGGTCTGCTCGACGATGAAGAGCCCGTGGCCGCCGGGCAGGCCGGGCCGGTGCGGGCGGCGCGGCTCGGGCAGGGCGGTGGAGCCGTCGCTGACCTCGATCCGCAGGCGGGTCGCGGAGGCGTCGAGCACCAGTTCCAGCGGCCCGCCGGCGTGCAGCATGGCGTTGGCGACGAGCTCGGCGACCAGCAGCACGATGTCCTGCCCCTGGTCCGGCGCCGGCCACGACCAGTCCACCAGCGCGGCGCTGGTGAAGGCTCTGGCCCGGGCGACCGGCTTGGGCTGGCCCGCCAGTGTCAGCCGCCGGCGCTGTCCGCCCGGCGGCAGCGTCGGGACGGGACCGGCCAGATCCGGGTCCAGGGCCTCCCGGCTCGTCGTCATGCGGGGTTCCCCTTCGGTCTCGATGCGCGGTTCGCATGTCGCGTTCCCGGCCGGCGCCATTGCATGCGTGGTGTCAGAAGTGCACTGCGGTTCGCTGTGGTGCTTCGCGGTACTTCGGGCTGCTTCGCGGTGCGGGAGCGGGCCGTGCTCAGGCCGTCGCGGCGAGCGCGGCCTCGGCGGAGGGGTGCAGCGACAGCACGGTGTCCGTGCGGGTGAGCTCCAGGACCCGGCGCACCGTCGGCGAGGGGGCGGCGAGCCGGAACTCGATGCCGGCCGCGACCGCCGTCATCCGCGCCTTCAGCAGCAGGTTCAGCCCGGAGGAGTCGCAGAACCCGACCTGCGAGAGGTCGACCACCACGACCCGGGGCGACCGGGCCAGTGCCTGGTCGAGGGCCCGTTGGGCCGGGGCGAGCGACTCGATGTCGAGCTCGCCGACGAGCACGCAGAGGGCGGATTCGGCGTCCGGGTACCGCAGTTCCGCGGCCAGGGTGCCGCCCACCGGCAGGGCGCCGGTGGGCGGGGCGGTGACGGGATCGTTCTGGGTGGGCATTGCTGGCGTCCCCTCGACGGAAGTTCGGTACGACCATACGCACGGCACGGCGGTCCGACCAAGCCGCGCCGTCGGGACGCCCTGCGGACGGCGGGACTCACTCGTCGGCGAGGCCGTCCCGCAGTCGGGCGAGGGTGCGGCCGAGCAGTCGGGAGACGTGCATCTGCGACAGGCCCAGCCGGGTGCCGATCTGACGCTGGGTCAGGTCCTCGGTGAACCGCATGGACAGGATCCGCCGCTCGCGCTCCGACAGCCGCGCGATCAGCGGCTTCAGCGCGACCAGGCTCTCGACCGTGGCGAGCCGGCCGTCCTCCGCGCCGAGCCGCTCCGCGAACGGGACGCTGCCCGACTCCTCGGTGTCGGCGGGCAGGTCCAGCGAGCCGGCGGTGTGGGCGTTGGCGGCGGCGAGGCCCTCGACCACCTCCTCCTCGGCGAGCTCCAGGTGGGCGGCGAGTTCGGCCACGGTCGGGGCCCGGTCCAGGCTCTGGGCCAGCGCGTCCTGGGCCTTGGCCAGGCTGATCCGCAGCTCCTGGAGCCGCCGGGGGACGTGCACGGCCCAGGTGGTGTCCCGGAAGTGCCGGCGGATCTCGCCGAGGATGGTCGGCAGCGCGAAGGTGGTGAACTCCACCCCGCGGTCCGGCTCGAAGCGGTCGATCGCCTTGATCAGGCCGACCGCGCCGACCTGGAACAGGTCCTCCTGGCTCTCCCGCTGGTGGCCGCTGAAGCGCCGGATCGCGTAGCGCACCAGCGAGGTGTTGATCTCGATCAGGGTGGCCCGCACGTACGAGTACTCCCGGGTCCCCTCCTCCAGGGTGGCGAGCCGGGCCAGCAGCACCGGGGTCAGGGCGCGCGCGTCGGCCGGGGTGACGTCGCGGGCGTCCCCGATGCCGTCGAGCTCCGGGACGGCGGCGTGCGGTGCGGCGGGGGCTGCCGCGGGCCGGGCGTCCCGTGCGGGAGCCGGGCGTTGCGCGGGAGGTGTCACCTGGAGGAGGAGTTCGTCACTGGTCACGGCCATGTCGGTCCTTTCTAGGTGAACTGGAGTCCGTACCCCGCTACCCCCGATCGGGGATCCGATGCGGTCGGTGCCCGTGAAGGTTCGGCGGGGGATTGTGTCCGAACGGCGCATCCGCCGGCTCCGGCCGGGGGCCGGAGACGTCCATCACGGCCACCCGGGGCAGCGCCTGGGGGTGCTTCTCGCACAGGAACGCCAGCAGGTGCTCGCGCAGCTGGCAGCGCAGCTCGAACGCGTCGGCGCCGTTCGCGGCGGTCGCCAGCACCCGGACCACGATGCTGGTCGGCGTGGTGTCCACCACCTGGAGCGCGCTGCCCTCGCCGTCCCACAGCGGGTGCCCGGCCAGGAACGCGTCGAACTCGGCGCGCAGCGGCGCGACCGGCGTGCGGTGGTCCAGGTGCAGCAGCGCGGTGCCGGTGATCCGGCTCGACCGCCGCGACCAGTTCTCGAACGGACGGCTGACGAAGTACGACATCGGCATCACCAGCCGCCGCTGGTCCCAGGTGGCGATCACCACGCAGGTCAGGGTGATCTCCTCGACGGTTCCCCACTCGCCGGCGACCACCACCACGTCGCCGATCCGGGCCAGGTCCCCGAAGGCCATCTGGATGCCGGCGACCAGGTTGGCCAGGGTGCTCTGCGCCGCGACGCCGGCGACCAGGCCGACCAGTCCGGCCGAGGCCAGCAGGCTGGTGCCGACCCCGCGCACGGCCGGGAAGGTCATCAGTGCCGCGCCCAGCGCGGCCAGCCCCACGATCGCCTGGCAGAGCCGGCCGACCAGGCTGGCCTGGGTGCGGGCGCGCCCGGCCCAGGCCGCGTCGCGGCGCAGCACCGCCAGCCGGACCGCGCCGTCCACCAGCAGCCCCACCACCCGCACGCCCAGCCAGCCGCCGGCGGCGATCGCCAGCAGCACCAGCAGGTGGCGCACCGCCGAGCCGGCGGACGGCGGCGCCCCGATCCACGGCTGCACCGACAGCGCCAGCAGCGAGGCGAGCAGCGCCGCCATCGGGTGCCGGGAGCTACGCAGGATCCTGGGCAGGCCGCGGGTGAGCCCGCGGTCGGCCAGCCCGCGGGCCGCCCACTCGGCCGTCCGGTTCAGGGCGTAGGTGCCCAGCGCGATGACCGCGCCGGCCGCCGCCAGGCGTGCGAGGTTCCACCACACCGTCGTTCTCCTCCGTGGTCGCGGACCGGTCCTTCGTCCGCCCTCGCTTTTCCCGTGCGCCGGTTTTCACGCCCGGAGGCATGCATCCGCGCAACCGGGGCAGCCGGGGGGTGGCCGGGAAGCGGCGATGAGGAGCCGGGAGGGCGGAGCGGATGATGGTGGGTGCGTCCACGTGCATGACGGTGCGTCTGATCACCGGTGCGGCGCAGGGGCGGGAGCTGGTCCTGGAGTGCCGCTACGAGGCGGACGACCCCTGGGCGGTCGCGCTGGACTTCGGCCCGCAGGAGGGCGCGGTCTGGACGCTGTCGCGCGAGCTGCTGGCCGCGGGGCTGCGGGAGCCGGCCGGGCACGGCGACGTGCACCTGGAGCCCGACGACCGCGGCGGGGTGCTGATCGCGCTGAGCGGCACCGCCGGGGTCGCCCTGCTGACCGCCCCGAGGGTCCGGCTGGCCGGCTTCCTCGCCGCGACCGAGGCGGTGGTGCCGATCGGCGCGGAATCCGCGCACGTCGACTGGGACCGCTGCATCAGCGAGCTGCTGTCCACCTGAGGAAGAGGAACCTGACGGGGCACCGCCGAGAGCCGTGCCGCACGACCAGGGAGCCGGTGACCATGGAGGAGGAGTCTCGGTGCGAGACCGGAGCGGGAGCGCCGCGCCGCGGCGCCGGGGGTGACGCGGTGCGGGCGATCCGGACGCTGCCGCGGACGATCCCGCGCGGGCTGGCCTGCCTGGTGGCGGCCCTCGCCAGCTGGCCGGCCCCGCGGGGCGGCCGGGCAGGTGACGGGCCGTCGGGGTGACGGTGCCTCAACCGGCGCCGCAGCGGTGCTGCGAGGCGCTGCGAGGCGCGCCCGGGAGGCGGGCCGGGACGACGGCCCGCAGGATGGGAGTCCTACGACCGGACGGAGAGCGCGCATGATCGAGACGGCCGACATCCGCGAATGGCGCGAGCACGACGTCGTCGACCCCGACGGCAAGAAGATCGGCGCGCTGGAGTCGGTGTACGTGGACACGGCCACCGACGAGCCGTCCTTCGCCACCGTGCGGGTGGGCGTGCTCAGCCGGCACCGGCTGGTGTTCGTGCCGCTGGACGGCGCGAGGGTCGGCCCGGGCTACCTCATGGTGGCGTTCCCGAAGGCGCTGGTGCGGGCCGCGCCCGCGATCGACACCGACGGCGTGCTGCCCGCCGAGGAGGAGCCCGCGGTCTTCGCGCACTACCAGATGGAGTACGTGCGCGGGGCGGGCGGCGAGCGCCGCCTGGCCCGCCGCTGAGCCGTCCCGGCTGCGCCCGCTGTTCCGTGCCGGGCCCCGGCGCAGCTCAGAGCGGGTGGAGGTCGTAGGGTGCGGGGCATGAACGGTGATCGAATGACTCCCCGCGCGGCCCTCGACCTGCTGATGGCCGGCAACCAGCGGTTCATCTCCGGCGGCCCCGAGCACCCGAACCAGGATGCCGCCCGGCGGGCCGCGATCGCCCCGGAGCAGAACCCGTTCGCGGTGCTCTTCGGCTGCTCCGACAGCCGGCTGGCCGCCGAGATCATCTTCGACCGGGGCCTGGGCGACCTCTTCGTGATCCGCACCGCGGGCCACGTGATGGGACCGGAGGTGCTCGGCAGCGTCGAGTACGGCGTCGACCTGCTGGGCGCGCCGCTGGTGGTCGTCCTCGGGCACGACGCCTGCGGCGCCGTCGCCGCCACCCGGACGGCCGTGGCCGAGGGCACCAGCGCCGGCGGCTACGTGCGGGACGTGATCGAGAAGGTCACCCCGAGCGTGCTGGCGGCCCGCGCGGCCGGGTACACGGACAACTCCGACTACATCGACGTCCACATACAGCACACGGTGGACCTGCTGCTGGAGCGCTCCCGGGTGGTGGCCGAGGCCGTCGCGGCCGGGCGCACCGCCGTGGTGGGCCTGTCCTACCGGCTCGCCGACGGCGCCGCCCACCTGGTCACCACCCGGGGCCTGGACGACTGAGGACCTACTGAGGACCTTCGACCCTGGGGTCGGCGGCGGGTCCGGGGCAGACTGGCGACGACCGGTCAGACCGCCCGACGGGCGGACGAGTTGGCCGCGTGGAGTACCGGTGGGCGTGGGGGCCCGCCGGGCTCGATCGGAGGGCCGGGAACGCCGTGGGGGCGGTTCCCGGCCCTCCGTCGTGGGCGCGCGCACCTCATCGGGGACGCCCGGGGCCGACCGGCTGACGGAGCGTCCAGGCGCGTTCGACGATGCCCAGGAGGCCGCGCCGGTACTCCTCCCAGCTCCCGCCGAGGTCCGCGAGGTCGGCCTGCTCGGTGCGGGCGGACGGGCCGCGCAGCAGGGTCACGGCGTGCCTGGCGAACGCGTCCGTGTCGTCCACCGGGACGAACGTGGTGTTGCTGCCCGCGGCGTCCCGGTGGCCCGGGATGTCGCTCAACAGGAGCGGCAGGCCGTGGCGCCTGGCCTCCAGGACCGAGATGGGCACGCCCTCGAAGCGGCTCATGGACACGAAGGCGGCCGCGGATCCCAGCACCGTGTCCATGATGTCCCGCTGCCAGAGCGCGCCGAGCCAGGTGATCCGGTCCTGGATGCCGAGCCGTGCCGCCTGCCGGAACAGGTTGATCGTCTCGGACCCGTCGCCCACGACCACGAGCCGAGCGTTCGGCAATTGGCCGACCACCGCGGCGAAGCCCTGGAGCAGGCTGTCGTGGCCCTTGTGCGGGTACAGGCTCTGCACGGCCACCAGGTACGGTTCCTCGGCCCACGGCCAGGGCGCCGGGCAGCGGCTCGGCGGTACCGAGGTGTCCACGGCGTTGACCAGGGTCGTCACCTTCTCCGCCGGCACGTGGACGTCCTCGGTGAGGAAGTGGGTCGACCGGCCCCCGACCGCGACGACGAGGTCCTCCTGCCGTGCCAGCACCCGGTCGAGCCGGTTCTTGAGCGCGAACCGCAGGTGCGAGTAGTCCGAGTGGCAGAACCGCACCACCGTGCGGGCGGTGGTCAGCCCCGGACGCAGCGACGGGTAGAGGCGCCCGTCGCCGAAGTGGATGAGCACGACGGCGCCGTCCACGACCTGGCGCAGCGCCCGGATCCGGCTGATCCGTCGACGGGGCAGGACGACCAGCCGGATCGCCGGATCCAGCTCGCTGACGAGCGCGTTGTCGCGGCCCGGCTCCAGGACGCAGACCGTCACGTCGTAGCCCTGCTCCTTGAACAGCCGCACGTGGGAGAGCACGACGCGCTCCAGCCCGCCCACGGTGAAGTACCTGAGGATCAGGACGAGCCGCTTGTTCATCTCGGGATCCGGCTCCCGGCCCCCGGTTCGGTCCGGTGGACCTTGTGCTGGGCCGCCTGGGCGACGGGCCGCACCATCAGCAGGTCCACGTCGACGTGCGGCGGCCGGGTGACGCACCAGGCGACGCACTCCGCGATGTCCTCGGGGCTGAGGGGCTCGTCGACTCCGCGGTACACCGCCGCCGCCGCGTCGCTGTCCCCGAGGAACCGGTTGACCATGAACTCCTCGGAGCGCACCATGCCCGGGGCGAGTTCGGTCACCCGCACCGGCGTGCCGGACAGTTCGAGCCGCAGCGTCGAGGCGAACGCGGAGACGGCGTGCTTGCTGGAGGCGTAGCCGCCGCCCCGCTCGTACGCGACGTGGCCCACGGTCGAGCCGAGGACCACGACGTGGCCGCCGTTCTCGATCAACTGCGGCAGCAGGGCCTTCGTCACCCGGAGCACGCCGAAGACGTTGACGTCGTACATGCGCTGCCAGTGGGTCAGGTCGCTCTCGACGATGAGGTCCGCGCCCAGGGCCACCCCGGCGTTGTTCACCAGCAGGGTCAGCGGGACCCCGGTGGCTGCCACGGTCCTGGCCAGCGCCGCGACGGAGCCGTCGTCGGTCACGTCCAGGTGCACGGGGACGATGCCGTCCTGGACCACCTCGTGCCGGCTTCCCTCGTCGAGGCGCCGGGCCGCGGCGATGACGAGGAACCCTGCCTTGCGCAGGGCCACGGCGGTCGCCATGCCGATGCCGGCGCTGGCGCCGGTGACGACGGCCAAACCGCGCGGCGCGGGGGTGTCACTGTAGGTCTGGTCTGCCATGGTCAGCTTCCTTCACTGGTGCTGGTGGTCGTTCAGGAGCCATTCGTGCCGGGGGTCGGTGCGGAAGCACAGCTCGCGGGGTTCACCGGCGAGCGCCCACAGGTAGTAGAGCTGGTAGCCCGCGCCGGCCGCGAAGCTGTGGAATCCGTGGAGCACGCTGACCACGTCGCCGTCGTGCAGCACCCGGGACTGCTCGGGTCGGTCGGCGTCGTCGTAGTGCAGCATGACCGCGAAGCCCGTCGCCGGGTGCAGGCGGACCAGGAAGGTCTCGGCCAGCCGGTGTTCGTGGGGCGGGTCGTGCCGGTCGTGCCGGTGCGGCGGGAAGCTGGACCACACGCCCGTGTCGCTGTACGTCTCGCCGACCAGCAGCCGCCGGGCGGGCCGCTCGGGGCCGATGATCTCGTGCACCTGCCTGCGCCAGCTGCCGCTGCCCCGGTGCTCCACCCGGACCTGCTCCGGCGCGACGGCGTAGGCGGTCGCGGGCTCGGCCCCGGGCGGGACGGCGGTGGTGATCACCGCGACCGTCGCGGGGGCGTCGGCGCTGAGCGTGGCCGAAGTGCCGGGAGGCAGGTAGACGGCGGTCGCCGGCCCGTCGAAGACGTCGGCCCGCCCGCCGAGGTCGCGGTATGACGTGCCGTCAGCCAGTCGGACGGTGCACGAGCCGGTCAGCACCACAACGGCCGCCTCGACGTCCGGTGCTCCGCCGACCCGGATCGGGACGCCGATCCGGTGCACGTCGAGGCCGACCTGTTCAGACGGGGATGTCATCGTCGGAGCGTTCCTTTCCACGAGCGTCGCCGTCGAGGACCGGCAGCAAGGTGACGTCAGCGGAGCGCCCCGTGCGAGCGGACCGGGTGATCGCCTCGCCGAGCAGGACCGCGGCGGCCCCGTCCCGGCCGGTGGCGCACCGGTGGGTCCCCGGCGCCCCGCTCGCGCCGAAGGCGGCGGCCGTCATGCGCGCGTCGGCGCCGCCGTGCCTGCCGGACTCGCGCGGTACGTCGACGTGTCGGACGGCGCCGTGCAGGCTGGTGATCGTCAACCGGTGGAACGAGGGCGGCGTTCGGGTGCCCGGGGCGGCCACGCAGTAGCTCACCCGCAGCGCCCCGCCGTCGCCGTGGACGGCCAGCTCGAAGCCCTCCCAGGGCGCACAGCCGGTGAGCGTGTAGCTGACGAGGGCTCCGCCGGCGTACTGGATCAGGGCGTGCACCGTGTCGTCGATGTCCGCGTCCAGCGGCACCGAATACGGTTCGGCCGACGTGTAGAAGCCGCGGCTCGACTGGGCCTGCACCCGCAGGGCGGGCTCGTCCAGCCACCAGTTCAGCAGGTCGAGGTGGTGGCAGGCCTTGGTCACCTCAAGCCCGCCCGACAGGCGGCGAAGGCGGTGCCAGCGGCGGAAGTAGCTCGCGCCGTGCCCCTCCTTGAGGTGGTAGTCGAACCGGGCCGCGCGGACGGTGCCGATGTCTCCCCGGGCGAGGCACTCCTTGATCTGCCGCGCCAGGTTCAGGTAGCGGAGGTTGTGGCCGACCCGGACGCTTCCCGAACTCCTCTGCTCACCGCGCAGCACCCGGAGGGCGTCCGCCGCGGAGACGACCATGGGCTTCTCCACGAACACCGACACGTCCCGGCCGAGGGCCGCCAGGATCTGGTCCACGTGGGTGTGGTCCGGGCCCGCGATGATCACCTCGTCCGGGCGGGCCTCGGTGAGCATCCGGTCGAAGTCCTGTGCCGCGTAGAGGTCGAGCGGCGTGCTCCACCCGTCCCCGACGGCCTTCAGCCGTTCGGGGTCCGCGTCGACGACCGCGACCAGGCCGTCGCCCGCCGGGAGCCCGTCCCGCGTCGCGAACATCGGCAGGTAGGTGGTCTCGGCGCGGCGGCCCAGTCCGCTGAGCACGTAGCTGCGCCCTTCCGGCCCTCTGACGTTCATGACCGAGCCTGCGCGTGTGCGGGGGGACGGACCCAGCGGCCGGCGGCCAGCACCGCCCCGACCTTCAGCGCCCGGTCCAGCAAAAGGAGATCGGCCCTGCCGCCGGCCTTCAGCCGCCCCACTCCGTCCGCCAGGCCGGCCGCGCGGGCCGGCGTCGCCGTGGCCATCCGGACCGCGTCCACCAGCGGGACGGCCGCCTGCCGGACGGCGAACCGCAGGACGTCGGCCAGAAAACTGACGCTCCCGCAGAACGACCGTCCGTCCCGGCTGATCGCGACGCCCTGTGCCACCGTGCCTTCGATGGCTCCCATGCCGAAACGCGCACCCGTGGGCAGGCCCGTGCCGGGTGAGGCGTCCGAGACCAGGCACAACCGGTCGGGCCCGAGGCACCGGTAGGCGACCCGGGTCATGTCGGCCGTGACGTGGTGCCCGTCCGCGATGAGTTCCGCCGTCAGCTCCTCGGACCCGAGCACCGCCTCCAGCAGTCCGGGCTCCCGGACCGGACCGTGCCTGCGCAGTTCGGTGTGACCGCTCCACAGGTGCGCGGCGTGGCGCACGCCGTGCGCCACGGCCTCCCGCACCTGGTCGGCGTTGGCCGCGCTGTGGCCCGCGCTGACGACGACGCCCCGCCCGCTGAGCCCGGTGATCGCCTCCTTCGCCCCGGCGAGTTCCGGCGCCAAGGTGACCATGCGGACGGTGCCGTGGTCGGTGAACTCCCGCCAGTGGCCGTCGGTCGGTTGCCGCAGCAGGTCGGGTGGATGGGCGCCGCGGTAGCCGTCGGCCAGGTACGGGCCCTCCAGGTGCAGGCCGGCGAGTCCGCCGTGGCCGGTGGCGAGCTCTGCCGTGCCGATCGCGATGGCCTCGCGCAGCTGGGGCAACGCGCTGGTCCCCAGGGTTGCCAGGGTGGTCGTCGTGCCGTGCTCGCGGTGCGCCTCGGTGACGCTGTGCCAGGCCCGGGAGTCGGGTTCGTTGAAGCTCCGGCCGCGGGCGCCGTGGACGTGGATGTCGACCAGGCCGGGCGCGATGAAACCCGGCCACTGGAGGTCGGCCACCCGTCGGGACCCGTGGACCACCTCCTCGACGAGCCCGTCGCGCACCACCACGGCGCCCGGGCCGACTCGTTCGGCGAGCACCAGCGTTCCGGCGATCACGGACGGCTGCTCCGCGGTCACCACGCACTTCCCTCGTGCAGGGCGCGCACCAGCTTCGGATAGCGCCTGGCACCGCCCAGCAGTCCGGCGGCCTCCGGCTGGAGGGGAGCGCGCAGGGCCTCGCCGAGGACCTCGTCGAGGTCGCCGGCCAGGACCTCGGCGCGATCGCACATCCGCGCGAACCCCCGGTCGCGGACCAGCCGTGCGTGGACCTGCTGCTCCACCTCGCGCACCTGACGGGGGATCAGCACCGTGTTGCTGCCGGCCGACAGCGCCTCGGCGATCATGTTGGATCCGGCCGCGCCGATGAAGACGTCGCAGGCCCGCATGAGGTCCGGCATCCCGGGGCTGAACTCGACCACCGAGATCCACGGGTGGGCTTCGGCCAGGCGCCGCAGCTCGGCCGCCGCCTCGGGCTCCAGGTAAGGGCCGGTGACCAGGAGCGCCCGGTCCAGCGAGCGGCGGTTGGCGACCAGGGCGGTGACGATGCGGCGCCAGAGCTCCAGCGCCCCTTGGCCGCCGCCCATGCTGGCCACGGCCCAGCGGTCCTGGGCGTGCCACCCGAGCCGTTCCCGGACCGTCTGCCGGTCCGTCGGGTGGGGATCCGTCAGGTACCCGAGGTAGCGCACGCGGTCCAGCAGGTACGCCGGGACGTCGTAGTGCTGCTCCAGCTGGAACACCTCACTGGGCATGTGGACCGTCACGGCGTCGAAGTGTTCGGCGATCCACGAGGCCATCGGCTCCAGGAAGTACTTCCGGTTGGTCTTCTCCCGGTCGAACAGCACGCCGCGCAGGGTGAGCACGGAGCGCCTCGCGTGCCGGCCGCGCAGGGCCGGCACGAGTTCGGCCTCCTCGCCCTGGGGCAGGTGGTTCACCAGGAAGACATCGGGCCGGTAGTGGCGCAGGAGCACCTCGGCGAGCTCCTGACGCAGACCGAAGTGCTTCTCGGGCGCCAGGCCGAGTTTGCTGCGCAGGCCCCAACCCGCGGGCGAGTCGTAGTTGGCGAAGCCGGGCAGCCGGATCACGTCGACCTCGGCGGGGAGCAGGTCGAGCCCCCGGTAGGCACCGGTGAGCCCGGCGATGTGCACGTCGGGCAGGCCGTCGACCAGTGCGTGCGCGACCTTCGCCGACTCCGCGGTGTGCCCCAGACTGCGCCCGTTGTGCCAGTACATGGCGACTTTCATGGCTGCCTCTCCAACGATCGCGTGCACGCTTGCCGGGCGGCCGCGAGAGCGTTCGCGAAATCGACCACGGACCACTCCGGGCGCACCTGGAGCCGGCGCACGGTCAGCCGGGGGCCGGTGCCGGGCCAGTGCCCGCCGTCGGTGGAATAGGCGGTGCGGTAGTACTCGCCGACCACGGACCTGACCGCTCGGTTCGACGAGCCGAACGGGTAGCAGAACGAGCGCGGCGCGAAGCCGAAGGCCGCCGTGATGGCCGCGTGGTCGAGCCCCACCTCGGCACGCAGGTCGTCCTCGGGAAGGTCCGTCAGTTTCCGGTGCCGGTAACCGTGGGCGGCGATGTCGTAGCCGCAGTCCAACCAGCGCTGGACGTCACGGGCGCGGGCGAACACGTCGCTGGCGTGCGGGGTTTCGGCCGGCATCGTCGCGGCGTCCAGGTAGCTTCCGCAGACCGCCATCATCGCGGGGACCCCGTGGTGCCGCAGGACCGGCAGCGCGGTGTCGACGGTGTTGAGGTAGCCGTCGTCGAAGGTGACGAAGACGGCGTCCGAGGACGAACCGCGGCCGCACTCCAGGGTGTCGGGCAGGGGGGTGTCGGGCAAGGGGGTGTCCGGCGAGGAGCTGTCGGGCACGGGGGTGTCGAGCAGGCCGTCGGCCTGATCCGCCGTCAACAGGCGGGCTCCGCTGGCGGCGAGCCAGGTGATCTGGCGCTCGAACCGGTCCTGGGGGACGGACATCGGGTGACTGATGCGATCGTCCACCAAGTGGTACATGAGTGTGACGAACATCCGGCTCCCCGTGCATCGCAGGTAGGACGGCGCTTCGGAAAGGTCGTCAGTTTACGTACTGAATTTGCTCCGTGCGGAACAGACACGCAAGCAGCACGGCGCTGAACGGGTCACCGCGTCAGGACAGGGCCGCCCACCGGGGTGGCGGCGAGGCCGCGAAGAAGCGCAGCACGTTCAGCAGGCGGCTGACCGGGGGCGCGGTCCAGTGCCGGGCGTCGGGTTGCGGCCGGCCCCTGACCGCGCTGGCCAGGCCCCAGCTGAGGTGGTACCAGAGGATCCGGGCTTCGAGCCCGTCGTCAGTCCAGGAGGCCGACTGTTCGCGGTAGCCCTCCAGCACGGTCACGACGTCGAAGAGGGAGAGCTTGGCGAACTCCATTCCGGGCTCGGCCCAGCAGGCGTCGCCCCAGTCGACGACACCGCGCAGCGTTCCGTCGGCGGGGTCCACCAGCATGTTCTGCGGGGCGACGTCACCGTGCAGGAGGACCTTCTCCGGTTCGGTCGGGAACCGGCGGCCCAGTCTCCCGAACCAGTCCGTGAGCCAGTCGGCCGTCCCGCGGTCCAGGTATCCGTCCCGCGCCATCCGGTCGACCTCGCCGAAGGGGTCGCCGAGGTCGTCCTCGGGCAGGCCGTCCGGCACGCCCGCCGAGTCCCGGCGGATGCGGTGCAGCAGGGCGAGTTCGCGCCCGAGTTCGCGCAGGGCCTTGGCCCTGGCGTCTCCCCGCAGGTCGAGCTGGGCCAGGTCGGGGGCGGGCACGCGTTCGAGCACCATGTAGGGCGAGTCGACCAAGGTGCGGCTCTCGTCGAAGTCGACGATCGCCGGCGTCCGGACACCTGCCTGTCGGGCCAGCGGGATCACCATGGCCTCCTTGCGCAGGTCCGCGAGGAACTCCTCGCCGCGGCGTGGAACGCGCAGGAAGAGGTGCGGCCCGAGCCGGAAGGAGTGGTTGGCCACCCCTCCGGGCACCTGGGCCACCTCGTGCGGGGGGACGCCGTACCGGGCGGCGACGGCCACGAGGGCGGCCTGCGGGGGAGGTTCGTCGATCACGGGCGTCACCTCAGGGGTGGTCGGGCGCGGCGCTGGAGCAGGTCGGTGCGGTAGGTGTTGCCGTACCGCGTCACCGTGCGGCCCTCGATCCGCCGCAGGCCGGGAGCGGCGATGAAGGCCTCGTGGACCTCCTCGCCCGACAGCTTGTGCTCCGCACTGCCGTGCTGCCAGTGGACGAGGAGGACGTGTCCGCCGGGGCGCAGGCTGCAGGTGACGGTCGCGATCGTCGTGGACAGCTCGGCGGGCGAGAGGTAGTAGCAGACCTCGGAGAGGACGACCAGGTCGAACTGCGCCCGGTCCGGCAGGTCCTCCGGCACGCGCATGACCTGGAGATCCACCTGGGGGAGGCTTCCGCAGCGGATCCGGGCGCGGCGCACGGCCGAGGGGGAGCAGTCGACCGCCAGGAGCGACTCGCACCTGGGCGCGAGCAGCTCGGTCAGCGCTCCGACCCCACAGCCGACTTCGAAGGCCGAGCTCACCCGCTCGGTCGGAATCATCGCGAGGGTGTCGGCGAACTTCTCGCGTTCGTAGGGGCGCTGCAGGGTGCCCCACGGGTCCTCGTGCCGTGCATAGATCGTCTCGAAGTGTGCGGTGTCCGCGGGGTGTCGGCCGGGATTTTCCACAGGAATTCGCTCCCTGGCGGAGTGCTCGGGGCAGAAGGCTGCCAGAGTACCCCCGCATTGCCGTTCGGACACGAAATGACATCTGACGAGATGTTCGCGGGTCGGCTCTGATCTCCCTCGCCCACCCGTTCGGAGCATTCCCCTTGCTGAACATTCGTAGTCGAAGTTACTACTGGCCTCCCGGTGGTGCGCGCATTCCAGCGGCTTCCGGCACCCGATGCCGCGTCACTTCGTTCGTCCTCCTCCTATGCTGATGCCCGGTCAGCAAGTGGTGGACCGCACTCCAGGGAGGCCTTGTGAAGCACTCTCAGCGCGAACCGGCCGTCAGCGGCCGGCAGCCGTGGTCACCCCTGAAGGTCGTGGTCGTCGGCCAGGGCTACGTGGGACTGCCGCTGGCGGTCCGTGCCGCGGAGGTGGGGCACCGGGTCATCGGCTACGACGTGGACGTGGCCCGGGTGAAACGGCTGGTCATCGCCGAGTCCTACGTCGAGGACATCGCGTCCGAGCGGCTCGGCTCGCTCATCAGCTCCGGTGCCTACCGGGCCAGCACCGATCCGGCGGACTGCGCGTCGTTCGACGTCGCGGTGATCGCCGTGCCCACGCCGCTGCGGGACGGTGTGCCCGACCTCGGCTGCGTCGAGGAGTCCGCCCGGATGCTGGGCCGGTTCCTCCGGCCAGGAGCGACCGTGGTGCTGGAGTCGACCTCGTACCCCGGAACGACCGGTGAAGTGGTCCGTCCGATCCTGGAGTCCGCCTCCGGCCTGGTGGCGGGGGAGGACTTCCACCTCGGCTACAGCCCCGAGCGCATCGACCCGGGGAACGCCCGCTGGCACCTCGACAACACCCCGAAGGTGGTCTCCGGAATCGACTCGGGGTCCTTGGAGAAGGTGCGGGAGTTCTACGCCTCCGTCGTTGACAGGGTGGTCCCGGTCAGCAGCTGCGAGACGGCGGAGCTCACCAAGCTCCTGGAGAACACCTTCCGCTTCGTCAACATCGCGCTGATCAATGAGATCGCAATGTTCGCACACGAATTGCACATCGACGTGTGGGAGGCGATCGAAGCCGCCGACACCAAGCCCTACGGATATCTGCGCTTCGTCCCCGGGCCCGGCGTCGGCGGACACTGCCTGCCGGTCGATTCCAGCTACCTGTCCTGGCACATCGAACGCGTCCTCGGCCGCCGCTTCCGGTGCGTGGAACTCGCACAGGACATCAACGGTCAGATGCCGGAGTACGTGGTGCGCCGGCTCGTCGCGGCGCTCAATGTGCGAAAGCGCGCGATCAACGGCTCGTGCGTGCTGCTGCTCGGCCTGTCGTACAAGGCGAACACCGCCGACATGCGGGAGACGCCGGCCTTCGAGGTCGGGCGCATCCTCGCCCGGCTCGGCGCCGACGTGCGCTGGGCCGACCCGCACGTGCTGGAGGCGAACCACGGCTCGTGCGGCGATCTCCCGGACATGAGAATGGTCCACGCGACCGCGCAGGAACTCGCCGGGGCCGACGCGGTGGTCCTGCTCGCCGACCACGACGGGTTCGACTACGCCGAGATCGCGGCCCATGCGACGTACGTCCTCGACTGCCGGCGGCGACTCGCCGGGGCCAACATCGAGGCGCTGTGAAGGAACCCCATTGACATCCTCCCTGGCGTGAACGCCTGGGGTTCCCCTCAGCCTCGCGGCCGAGCCGCTGCGCGTGTGCGCTGCGGTGGGACGACTTCCTGCTTCACCGACGACTGCCCGCCCGGAGTGCTCCGTTGAGGTCTTACACCGTCTCCACAGGCGGCAACCGCCAGCCCGGCGGCCAGAATGTTGACGGCCGCGTTCACGTCCCGGTCATGGGTCGCACCGCAACCGCACGTCCACACACGGACGTTCAGCGGCATCTCGGACTGCACGACACCGCAGGCCGAGCACAGCTTCGAGGAGGGGAACCAGCGGTCCACGACCACCAGCTCCCGCCCGTACCATCCCGCCTTGTACTCCAGCATGGACCGCATCTCCGACCACGAAGCGTCGGAGACGGCACGAGCCAGCGTCCGGTTCCTGAGCATGTTCCGCACGGCCAGATCCTCGGCCACGATCGTTTGGGTCTCACGAACGAGTCGAGTGGTGAGCTTGTGCAGGAAGTCCCTGCGCCGGTCGGCGACCTTCGCATAAGCCCGGGCGACCTTGAGCCGGGCCTTCGCCCGGTTGTTGGAACCCTTGGCCTTGCGGGCGAGGATGCGCTGCGCCTTTGCAAGGCGTTCCCGGTCCCTGCGCTCGTGGCGGGGGTTGGCGATCTTCTCTCCGGTGGAGAGCGTCACCAGGCTGGTGATACCGGCGTCGATCCCGACCGCCGCGTTCACGGGCTCGGGCATCGTGGGCCGGTCCTGGCACAGCAGAGAGACGAACCAGCGCCCGGCCGCGTCCTGCGACACGGTCACCGTGGACGGCCGCGCGCCCGCCGGCAGCGGCCGGGACCACACGACGGCCAGCGGCTCGGTCATCTTCGCCAGGGTCAGCGAGCCGTCCCGGAAGCGGAACGCCGATCTGGTGTACTCGGCGGACCTGCGGGACTTCTTCCGGGACTTGAACGTCGGGTACTTCGCCCGCTTGTGCCAGAAGTTGACGAACGCCCCCTGCAGGTGCCGCAGCGCCTGCTGCAGCGGAACGCTGGACACCTCGCACAGGTAGGCCAGTTCCTCGGTCCTCTTCCACGCCGTCAGCATCGCGGAGGTGGCGTTGTAGTCCACCCGCTCCCGACGCAGCGTCCACGCCTCGCTGCGGGCCTGCAACGCCATGTTGTAGACCTTGCGCACACACCCGAACGTGCGCGACAGCTCAGCGGCCTGCGCATCGGTCGGGTAGAAGCGGTACTTGAACGCCCGCCTCACGTGGCTGACTGTCATGGCTCAAATGCTAACAGTAACGCTCGCGTTCATGTGACGGGCCGTCGCCTTCCGCGACACCGGCCCCTCCCCCAGCCTCCCGCCCGGGGCACCCCGATCACGGGCGATCCAACTCCTCCCCGGCCTGAAGGCCGGGGTCTCCTTGGAGGTATCCAATGAAGATCGTCGTCACCGGGGGAGCCGGATTCATCGGCAGCAACCTCGCGCGAACCCTGATCCAGCGTCAGGACGTCTCCGAGGTGCGCGTGGTCGACGACTTGTCGACCGGCTTCAAGGCCAACCTCGACGGGCTCGCCCTGGACTTCCACGAAGGCAGCATCCTGGACCCGGACCTGCTCGACGAGGTCTTCCACGGCGCCGACGCCGTGGTGCACCTGGCCGCGCTGCCGTCGGTCCCGCGGTCGGTGCGCGATCCCGTCGCCAACCACCACGCCAACGTCACCGGCACCCTGCAGGTCCTGGAAGCCGCGCGGCGGGCGGGCAACCTGCACGTGATCGCGGCGTCCTCCTCCTCCGTGTACGGGGCGAACCCCGTCTCGCCGAAGCACGAAGGCCTTCGCGCAGCGCCGCTGAGCCCCTACGCCGTGACCAAACTGGCGACCGAGGCGTACCTGTCGGCCTACCACCACTGCTACGACCTGCCGGTTCTCCCGTTCCGACTGTTCAACGTCTACGGGCCCGGACAGTCGGTGGGCCACTCCTACGCCGCGGTGATCCCCACCTGGACCACCGCGATCCTCGACGGGGAGCCGGTGGCGGTGCACGGCGACGGGACGCAGAGCCGTGACTTCACCTACGTCGGCACCGTCAGCCAGGTACTGGCCGAGGCCGCGGTGCGCCGGGTGGTGCACGCGGATCCGGTGAACCTCGCCTTCGGCACCCGCACGTCACTCCTGACCTTGATCGCCGAGTTGGAATCGGCGACCGGGAAGCCGGCCCTCGTGCACCATGGCGCGCCGCGGACCGGTGATGTCGAGCACTCGTCCGCGTGCGGCAGCCTGCTGCGCTCGATCTTTCCCGAAGTCCAGCCGACGGCGCTGCGCGAAGGCCTGCACCGGACGATCCAGTGGTTCCGCTCAACCCGCGAGGCGCTCGACCGCCGCCACCCAACCGGCGAGTTCGGCGGCGGGGTCGAGCTCCGCTGACCGCTCGCGGGCCTTGTGCGAGGCGCGCTGCCAGTTCTCGGGAGCCAGCAGCTCGACCAGCGCCCGCTCCCAGGCGCCGAGGTCCTGCCGATCCGCGAAGACGCCCGCGCCGCCGAGCGATTCGCGGACGCCGGGCGACGGATGGGCGAGCACCGGAATGCCCGATGCCATCGCTTCGACGCCGGAGCGACTCCAGGCTTCGTGGTCGGTCGGCACGAGCAGCACCCGGGTGCGCGCGTAGACGTGGTCCCGCATGAGCTGCGACGGCATGTGGTCGAGCACCTCGACGTTGGGCGCCTCGCGCACCACCTGCGTGCCGTAGGCGCCGCGCACCCCGAGGAAGCGGACGGCGGGCAGCCGCTCGGCCAGCGCCCAGAAGAGCTCACCACCCTTGCCGGCGTTGAGGTTGACGAGCGTGACGCGGTCGCCCGGCACCGTCGCGTACTGCTCGGCGAAGACCGGACCGCGCACCACGACCACCTGGTCCGGACCGCCTCGGCGGGCGAAGTGCTCCTGGGCGACTTCGAGCATGTGGTAGCTGTTGACCACGGCCAACGCCGTGTGCCCGGGCAGGTCCGTGAACTGCCGCGAGCGGACGGCAGGCAGGTGGCACGTCACGACGAACGGCTTTCCGTGACGACGGGCGGACTCCGCCGCCGCGGGAACCTCGTCGTTCTGCGAGACGACGACATCGGCCTCCCGGACGTCGGCCTCGAAGGCGGCGGCCTCCGTGATCGGAGCCGCCCGCACGCCGTCGATGACACGGGGCGCGTCACCGGGCATGCACCGGGCGGTCCAGACGCGCACGTCATGGCCGCGCACCGCCAGCGAGCGGAGCAGGACGTGCATGGTCAGTTCCGATCCGGCGCAGTACGACGGCGGATACGCCTCCGTACGACAAACGATCCTCACGTCGCCTCCGGGCTGTCGTGGAGCCGGTACTTCCGGGCGTCCGGGTACACGTGTCGCTCGAAGTACCTGGTGTCGAGCTCGGTGTCGATCTCCTTGCCGGCGGGGTGGACGAGCGGTTGACGCATCGTCAGACAGGGGAGTGCGGCCTCCTCGTCCCCGGTGTTCCTGGTGTGGGTCGCATCCCGGCGAAAGCCGATGTTGGACACCAGGTTGACCGCGGGAACGATCGCCATGCCCCGCAGGAGGCGTGCGAAGAACCACTGGTAGTCCCAGTTGTCGCGGCTCTCCCCTGCGCGCACCGCGTCCCAGCGCCTCTCCCACATCCGACGCTCGGTGTCGTCGGGGAAGAAGGCGTGGTGCGTCCTGCGGGCCTTCACGTCCGGCCAGTCGGCGAGCGACACGTCGTAGTGTTGCCAGGCCCGCCGCCAAGTGGCCCAGCCCCAGATGTGGTTGTACTTCGAGAAGTAGTACGAGTGCGGCCGCAGCCCGGGCGGCAGGGGGTTGGTCCCGCCGATGTGCATCACGTCGTCATCGGCCGCGTAGCGCTCCAACAGCTCTGCGGCGTAAGGGAAGAACGAGGGATCGGGGAGGCAGTCGTCCTCCAGGATGATCCCCTGGTCGACGTGCCGGAAGAACCAGTCGATCGCGTTCGACACCCCGAGCATGCATCCCTGGTTCCGCTCCGCGAAGCGCGACACGACATCTGACGGCCAGTCGATTCCGGACTCCAACCGCCGCCGCACCTCGGTGACGAGGCGCTCGTCCCCGGGGGTGCCCGGCCGTGGACCGTCGACCGCGAGGTACACCCGGCGCGGACGGATCTGCCGCAGGCGGTCGAGGGCGATGCTCGTCAGGTCGGGGCGGTTGAAGGCGATGAGGAGAACGGGAACGTGCGAACCGTCCCGCATGTCGGCTCCTGCCCGGTCGGGGGTTCGGTCGGGATCATCTGCCAGATTTCTCACCAGCGTACTGACGGTGCGTCGGCATCGCGGTGAGGCGCGAACGCCCCAGCACTCGATTCAGCCGGATGGTCGGCTCCGGCGGTTTCCCTGTGCGGCCTCGGCCCCGCGCGCGGTGACCGCGCGTCAGCGCGGGGCCCGGGCGGGCCGGGCGCTACCGTCGGGGGATGGCGGCGCGTGGCTGGACGTGGGTGGTCGGGGTCGGGCTGCTGCTGGCGGCCGGGTGCGGGGGAGGCGGGCCGAAGCACGGCACGGGCACGGCCTCGCCGACACCGCTGCGGGGCGACCCGGACTGGGCGATCACCCGGCCCGGCGCACCCGAGGAGATCCAGGGCTACACCGACCGGCCGGGGGTCAGGCCGGGCACCCCCGTGGCGCTGATGGTGTCCACCACCGCGGCGACCTTCCGGGTGCGGGCCTACCGGTTCGGCGCGTACCCGGACGCGCCGGCCGCCGTGATCTGGGAGTCGGCGCCGGTCGCCGGGGCGCGGCAGGCGGCCCCGACCACCGACGCGCGCGGCACGGTGGTCGCCGGCTGGCGGCCGAGCCTGACCGTGCCGACCGACGGCTGGCCGCCCGGCGCCTACCTGCTGCGCCTGGACGCGGCCTCCGGCGGGAAGCGCTGGGTGCCGCTGACCGTGGAGTCGCCCTCGGTGGCGGGCCGGGTGGTGCTGGTCCAGGCGGTGACCTCCTACCAGGCGTACAACACCTGGGGCGGGAAGAACCTCTACTTCGGCGCGGACGGCAGCTTCGCCACCCGCGCCCGGGCCGTCAGCTTCGACCGGCCCTACCAGGACGAGGACGGCGCCGCCGACTTCTTCCAACTGGAGGAGCCGCTGGTGCTCTTCGCCGAGCGCGCGGGCACGCCGCTGGCCTACCGGACGAGCATCGACCTGGACCAGGACCCGCACGCGCTGGACGGCGCGGCCGGCGTGGTCAGCGAGGGGCACGACGAGTACTGGTCACCGGCGATGCGGGCGACCGTGACGGCCGCGCGCGACACCGGGAGCAACCTCGCCTTCCTGGGCGCGAACGCCGTCTACCGCCGGATCCGCTTCGAGTCGGCGGACCGGGTGGAGGTCAACTACAAGGTGCCGCAGGAGGATCCGCTCTACGGAAAGGACGACGCGGCCGTCACCGGGGACTGGCCGAGCCCGCCCGACGCCGACCCGCAGAGCTCGCTCACCGGCCAGGCCTACTCCTGCGACAGCCGCACCAACTCGGCGCTGGTGGTGGACGGTTCGACGAACTGGCTGTGGGCCGGCACCGGCCTGCGGGACGGGCGGCAACTGGCCGGCCTGGTCGGCCCGGAGTCGGACCGGCTCGACGACTCCGGGCACGCCCCGCAGGTGACCGTGCTCGGCCACGCCGACGTCGCCTGCGCCGCCGGCCCGGCCCGGACGGCGAACGCGACCGTCTACACGGCCGCCGGCGGGGCGACCGTCTTCGACGCCGGGACGGAGAACTGGATCTGCGCGCTGCGCACGGACGACTGCCCGGGCGTGCCGGGCGAGGTGCGGCAGGCCGTCCGGGTGGCGACCGGGAACCTGTTCAAGGTCCTCCGGCACCGGTAGCAGTGGCTCAGCCCTTGGCGCACTCCGGGTGGCCCCAGCCGGAGCCGACCTTGGTGATCGTCTCGCCCTTCGGGTAGGCGCGACCGCACGGGCAGGTGCCGGCGAAGCGGGCGGCCAGGGTGCGCGAGGAGCCGCCGGCCGGCTTGGTCGCGGTACGGGCCGGGCGGCGGGCCTTCGCCGGGGCGGCCGCGGCGCTCTGCGGGTCCGGCTCGGGCAGGTCGGCGGCCGTGCCGGCGGCGCCCTGCTGGGTGCGCGCGGCGTCGCTGGCGGCCTTGTCGGCGATCGCGTTCAGCGGGTCGCCGTCCACCTGGTGGGCCGGCACGTAGACGAAGGTGACGTCCCGGCCGTCCAGCAGCGCGTCGATCCGCTGGATCAGCTCCTGGTTGGCGACCGGCTTGCCCGCGGCCGTCTTCCAGCCGTTGCGCTTCCACCCGGCCAGCCACTTGGTGACGGCGTCCCGGGTGTACGTGCTGTCCAGGCGCACCTCCAGCGGCACGCCCGGATCGGTCGCGGTCAGCAGCTGCTGAAGCGCCGTCAGCTCCCCGATGTTGTTGGTGCTGTGGCCCAACGCCCCGGACTCCCAGCGCTGCGGCACCGCCGCACCGTCCGCGACCACGTAAGCCCAGCCCGCCGGTCCGGGGTTGCCCTTGGCTGCTCCGTCGCACGCCGCGATGACTCGATCCACCATGGGTCGATCATGCCAGCTGGTACCTGTCCGGTACCAAATCGCGGCGGGCGGCGGCTGTCAGTGACGCTTCGGCCGCTCCACCCGCTCGCCGTCGACGAACAGGTCGACGCGCTCGTTGTAGAAGGCGACCAGGCCGGCGATCGGCTGGACCTCGCGGGTGGGGAAGTCGTAGTACCAGGCGAGGTCGGGGTGCAGTCGGCCGTTGATCCGGGCCGACCAGTAGCCGCTGGTGGTGCCCTTGTAGGGGCAGGCGGTGACGGTGTCGCTGGGCTCCAGCTTGGTGAAGTCGCAGTCGGTGCGGTTGAGGTAGTAGCGGGTCGGCAGCCCGGTCTCGAAGAGCAGCACCGGGGACGAGGACTCGGCCAGCACCACGCCCTCGCGCTCCACCCGCACCGTGCGGGTCGAGCGCAGCGCGTCCACCCGCACGTACGGGTTGCGGGGGTGCACGAAGACCTGCTCGTCCTCCTCGTACCAGGCGTCCAGCGCGGCCCACTCGAAGCGCACGGTGCCGCTCAGGCCGGGGACCGGCGACTCGGTCAGCACCCGGGCCGCCCGGGGGCGCAGCAGCTCGCCGACCCGCAGCCCGAACCAGCGCGCCGTCCCGCGCGAGGTCTCCTCGGCGCCGGCCTCCTCGTCCGGCACCAGCAGCTCCGCCCGCACATCGGTCAGCGGGACGTAGAACTGCGGGAAGTACGGCTTCTCCCACACGTAGCGGGCCCGGACGGTGTCCAGCACCGTCTCGCCGCCCAGCGCCGCGCGCACCCGCCGGGGCACCGCCTCGACGTGGTCGACCGGCATGGTCACCGGTGGCAGATCCAGCTGATCGTCCATCAGAGCGCCGCCCTCTCCTCGGTGGACGCGACCCGGACGGTTCCGCGCCCCGGTCGACAGTCAACCACGCCGACGCGCCCCGTAGGCGGCGGCGCCGACCGCGAGTACCGCCGCGCCCCACAGCACCGAGGCGGCGGGCAGGGCGAAGGCCAGCGCCGCGCAGCCGGCCGCGCCGAGCAGCGGCACGAGGCGCGGCGGGCGGCCCTCGGCGGGGGTGAGGGTCCAGGCCGAGGCGTTGGCCACGGCGTAGTAGGCGAGCACGCCGAAGGAGGAGAAGCCGATCGCACCGCGCACGTCGGCGGTGGCGGCCAGCACGGCGACCACCGCGCCGACGGCGAGCTCGGCGCGGTGCGGCACGGCGAACCTCGGGTGCACGGCGGCGAGCGCGTGCGGCAGGTGGCGGTCGCGGGCCATCGCCAGGGTGGTCCGCGAGACGCCGAGGATCAGCGCGAGCAGCGAGCCGGTCGCGGCCACCGCCGCACCGACGCGCACCACGGGGGCCAGCGCGGGCACGCCGGCCGCGCGGACCGCCTCGGCCAGCGGCGCCGCGGTGTGGGCCAGCCGGTCCGGCCCGAGCACGGCCAGCACGGCGAGCGCGACCACCGCGTAGAGGACCAGGGTGATGCCGAGCGCGAGGGGGATCGCGCGCGGGATGGTGCGGGCCGGGTCGCGCACCTCCTCGCCGAGGGTGGCGATCCGGGCGTACCCGGCGAAGGCGAAGAACAGCAGGCCGGCCGCCTGGAGGATGCCGTGCGGGGTGGCGTCCGCGCCCACCGACCAGTGGCCGGTGTCGGCGGACGGGCTGGTCAGGCAGGCCGTCGCCACGGCCGCCAGCACGGCCAGCACCACGGCCACGATCGCCCGGGTCAGCCGGGCGGCCTTCTGCACGCCGACGTAGTTGACCGCCGTCAGCGCCACCACGGCGGCGACCGCCACCGCGTGCGCCTGCCCGGGCCAGACGTACGACCCGACGGTGAGCGCCATCGCCGCGCAGGAGGCGGTCTTGCCGACCACGAACCCCCACCCGGCCAGGTACCCCCAGAACTCCCCGAGCCGCTCGCGTCCGTACACGTAGGTGCCGCCCGACTGCGGGTAGCGGGCCGCGAGCCGGGCCGAGGAGGTCGCGTTGCAGTAGGCCACCACGGCCGCGAGCGCCAGCGCCACCAGCAGGCCGGAGCCGGCCGCCGCGGCGGCGGGCGCGAGCGCGGCGAAGATCCCCGCCCCGACCATCGAGCCGAGCCCGATGACGACGGCGTCGAACACGCCCAGTCGGCGCGTGAGTTCCTCGGCTCGCATGACCTGCACTTTCGGACGACGGCGACCGTCGATCAACGGCCGGCGGCACCCTACCGCAGCGCGGTGACGGGTTCGGGTCGGGCGGGGGCGGGCGCGGCGCCGTCGACGAGTTGCGCCAGCTCGGCCGCCGATTCGGGGGTCAGGCGGTAGAACCCCTGGAGGCTCACCGCGCGTTCGAGGCGGCCGTCGACGACGTACTTCAGGCCGCGGGTCCGGCCCCGCTGGTTGCGCCAGGTGAGCCCGGCCAGCAGGTCGCCGGGGACCGGGAGGTCGAAGCGGACGGGGGTGCCGTCCACGTGGACGGGCTCCGCGCCGCAGCCACCGGCGCCGAGCATCGCCCAGTCGTTGTGGCCGGGGATCTCCGGGTCCTGCCAACTGTCGGGCGCGGCGCGGCAGCACGCGCCGCGTTCCAGGTCGAGCACGCGCATCCGGCTCACCACGAAGACCTCGCACCGGTTGACGTGCAGGGCGTACACCTCGTCGCCGGGGCGGGCGGCCGTCCAGGCGGGCAGCGAGGTGTGGCTGCCGCTGAAGGCGACGGTGGGGCGCTCGCCCACCCGGCCGCCGTTGCGCAGGGCGCGGCAGGTGTCGTGGGTCCACAGGACGGTGAAGGCATCGGGCATGGCGTGACCGTAGTGGACGGGTCCGACAGCGGGGTGGGACGGGTCGCGGGTGGCCGGGGGAATCGAAAACGGCGGCTTCGACCCGGGCTCGCCGAGAACCGCCGAGAACCGCCGTGGCTTGATCGAGCGACTCGAACAGGGGCAGGATCCTCAGCCATGGATCAGATCTGGGAGACGGTCAACTCTCTTGCGGGCAAGCTCGATTCGCACTTCCAGCGGAGCGACGAGGAACGCTGGACGGTGCAGGCGCTGAAGCTCCAGGAGGAGGCGGGGGAGGTTGCCGAGGCGGTGATCGGCGCGCTGGGGGCGAACCCGCGCAAGGGGTTCTCGCACGGGTGGGACGACGTGCGCAAGGAGACCTGCGACGTGGCGCTGTCGGCGCTGGTGATGCTGGCCCGGATGGGCGGGGACCCGCGGTGGTTCTTCGAGGAGCACGTGCGCTCCGTCGCCGGGCGGGACCTGAACGGGGGCGCTGCGGTCTGACGGGGTTGGCGGGGCTGACGGGGGTGAAAGGGGCGACGGGTGTGACGGGGGTTCAGGCCGTCCGACGGAGCGTCAGCAGCAGGGCGCCGGCCGTCGCCGTCGCGCCCACGGCGGTCACGGCGGGCCAGCCGCCGGTGGCCCAGGCGATCGAGCCGAGCGTGGAGCCGACGGCGATGCCGGCGAAGCGCAGCGTGAAGTAGCAGGTGTTGAGCCGGCTGTGGGCGCCCGGGTCCAAGGTGAACAGGGCGCCCTGGCAGGCGACTTGGTTGGACCAGGTGGCCACGTCCAGCAGCACCACGCCGGCCGTCAGCCAGCCGAGCGAGGTGCCGCCGGCCAGCAGCAGCGCCCACCCCGCGAGCACGGCCGCGACGAGCACCGCCGGTCCCCGCCGGGCGCCGAGCGCGTCCGCGAGCCGGCCCGCGGCCGGCGACAGCAGCGCGCTCGCAGCCGCGACCAGCCCGAACAGGCCGACCACGGTGGAGCCGAACCGGTAGTGCTGGTCGAGCAGGAAGGTCAGCGCCGTCCAGAACGCGCCGAACGAGACCCCGACGAGGGCGCCGGAGAGGGTCACCCGCCGGACCAGCGGCTGGTCGGCGAAGAGCCGGGGCAGCGAGGCCAGCGCCGCGCGGTAGCGGATCCCCCCGGTCGGCGGCAGCGCGGGCAGCGCCCGCCGGAGCACCAGGGTGAGCAGCACGGTCAGCCCGCAGGAGCACCAGAAGACCGTCCGCCACCCGGCCGCGGCGGCCAGCGCGCCCGAGTAGGCCCGGGCCCCCAGCACGCCGACCAGCAGCCCGGTCTGCACCAGGCCCACCGTGCGCCCGGCCCGCTGCCCGCCGGCCAGCGCCACCGCCAGCGGCGCGACCAGCTGCGGCACGGGGGAGACCAGGCCGAGCAGGAACCCGGCGGCGACCAGCCAGCCCGTGCCGGGCGCCAGCGCGCAGGCGGCGAGCGCGAGTGCGGAGGCCGCGCCGAGCGCGCAGATCAGCCGCCGCCGGTCGGCGCAGTCGCCCGCCGGGACCAGCAGCGCGATCCCGGCGGCGTAGCCGAGCTGGGTGGCGGTGGGGACGGCGCCCAGCTCGGCGGGCGCGGTGTGCAGCGAGTGGGCGGCGGCGCCGAGCAGCGGCTGGCTGAGGTAGACGTTGGCGGCGGTCACCGCGCTGGCGGCGGCCAGCAGCAGGGTCGGCGGGCGGTCCGGGGCGGCGGCGGCCGGGCCGGACCGGGGGAGTGCGGGAGCGGAGTCGATCACGTGGGTCCACGCTAGGCAGCCCCGGCCTGGCATGCTGTCGCGCGAACGCCGTCGACTGTCGAGAGAGCGCCATGCATGGCAAGAGCGAGAACCGCGAGGACTACCAGCACGTGCCCAGGCCGCTGGCCGCGATGGCGCGCGACCTGCCCGACGGCCACCACATCCCGCCCCACCAGCACCGCCGGGCCCAGCTGATCTACGGCACCAGCGGCGCCATCACGGTCGTCACCGACCGGGGCAGCTGGGTGGTGCCCGCGACCCGGGGCGTCTGGGTGCCGCCGCGCACCGTGCACGCGATGACCTGCACGGGCGAGGTGCGGATGCGCACCCTGTACGTCGAACCGAGCGCCGCGCCCGGGCTCACCGACGAACCCACCGTCGTCTCGGTCTCCCCGCTGCTGCGCGAGCTGATCGAGGCCGCCACCCGGATCCCGCTGGAGTACGCGCTGGACGGGCGGGACGGCCGGCTGATGGACCTGCTGCTGCTCGAACTGGAGCCGCACCGGGTGCCCGCGCTGCACCTGCCCGTGCCCGCCGACCCGGAGCTCGCCGCACTGTGCGCCGCGATCCAGGCCGACCCGGGCGCACCGTGGAGCACCGCCGACGCGGCGGCCCGCACCCACCTGAGCCCGCGCACCCTGCAGCGCCGCTTCCCGGCGGCCACCGGGATGACCCTGGCGCACTGGGTGCAGCAGGCCCGGCTGCTGCACGCGGTGATCCTGCTGGCCCGCGGCCGGCCGGTGACCGCCGTCGCCGGGGAGCTGGGCTACGCCACGCCCAGCGCGTTCAGCGCGATGTTCCGCCGCGCGCTGGGGAGCACGCCGAGCGGGTACTTCGACTGACTGGGTGTCAGGTCGGACTGCGTGCCTCCTCGATCAGCGCGAGCAGGGCCTCGGCCACCGGACCGGGGCGCTCCTGCATGGCGACGTGGCCGACCCCCGGGAGGGTGAGCAGCCGGGCGTCGCGGAAGGCGGAGTACGCCCGGGGCGCGGTGCGGAGCGGGACCAGCCGGTCCCGCTCGCCGTAGACGAGCAGGACCGGCGCGGCGACCCCGCGGGCCTGGCGCCAGGCCGAGGACTCGTCGGTGGCCACGAAGGAGCGCACCACGGCCCGCACACCGCCGGCCAGCATCTGCACGCTGTGGGGCAGTTCGGCGCGGCGTCGGCGCTCGCGGGCCTCCGTCGCACGCTGCTCGGGGCGGACCAGCGCGGGGTCGCCGTAGATCACCCGGTAGACGTCGTCCACCTGCCGCTCGGGGCTCTGCGCCGCCATCACCCGTGCGTACAGGCGCGGTGCCCCGGGCAGTCCGAGCAGGGCGACGCCCAGCGCCGGCGCGGCCGGCAGGGTCGGCAGCACGGGCGAGACCAGGGTCAACGTCCGCACCAGGTCCGGGCGTTCGGCGGCGAGGCGGAGCGCGGCCAGGCCGCCCAGCGAGTTGCCGACCAGGTGCACCGGTCGGTGCCCGCCCCGGTCGAGGTGGTCGGCGACGGCGGCGGCCTGACTCCCGACGGTGACCCGGCCGTCGGGCGGGGGCGCCGATCGCCCGAACCCCGGCAGGTCCAGGGCCAGGCAGTGCACCGAGCCGTGCAGCCGCTCGATCAGCGCGGCCCAGTTCTGGGTCCAGCCGCCCAGCCCGTGCAGGAACACGGCGGTCTCGGCGCCGGGTTCGGTGCCGGGCACGAAGACGGTGGCGAGGCTGTCCGTCAGAACTCGTCCGTTGTACATCGGTTGACCGTCAGTCATCGGAGCACCCCCGCGACGGCCCGGTAGTGCCCGATCAGCAGGCCGCCGACCGCCGCCCAGCCGGCGCCGCGCCGGTCGAAGCCGGCCAGCAGCAGTCCCAGCACGGCCGGCAGCGCCGCGCTGCGGGCCGCGTAGGAGAGCGGTCGGTCGCGCAGCAGACGGGCTCGGGAGACCCGCCGGTGGAGTTCGGCGAAGTCGCCGTGCCGGGTGCGGCCGGCGGTCGAGGTGTCCTGAACGGTCATGCCACCATCCCGGTGTCGGGCCTCGGGTCTCGGGCGGCCGCCGGGCGGTGCGGCCCCGGGCCGGATGGCGCCAGGATTCCCGGGCCGCCGGGCCGGTATCCCGGCACCGCCGTGGGCCGGGCCCCAACTGCACTCGGACGGGTGACGGACCGTCAGCCGTGTCGTACGCCGGCCCGAGGCCGGACAACCCGTTCGACGGACCGTGCGCGGTCCCGGCATGATGACCGGATGCTCCAGACCCAGCTCGACCAGCTCCGGCAGTCCGGCGCCGACACCGGCCACACCGAGTTCGCCGCCCGCATGGTGCGGGCGCTGACCGAGGCCGCGACGGCGCTGGCCGCACTGCCCGACGACGACGGGTTCTGGCGCGACCGGCCGGACCGCCAGGTCTCGCCGTACAACCTGCACTGCCACGCCGCCGAACGCCTGCGGCGTGATCCGGGCGACCGGGCGGCGCGCTGGAGCATGGTGGCGCTGGCGCTCGCGCTGGGCGCCAACGACGGCGGCCTGGAGCACCTCGGCCCGGAGATCGCCGCCGACCCGGCGGTGGTCGCGGACGCGGTGGTGATCGCCGACTGGATCTGGGAGCAGATCGGCCTGGACCCGACCGGGGACCTGCGCGCCCTGTGCGCGCAGGCCGACCGGCCGGCCCTGGAGGCGCTGGCCCGGACCGCCGACGGGACGGCGGCCCGGACCGCGCTGCGGGTGCTCGACGGCGGCTCGTTCATCGACTGGGCCGCCGTCGACCCCGGCGCTGCTAGTTGAGGACCTCGCGCACCGCCCCCGCCGCGACCGTGCGCCCGCCCTCGCGCACGGCGAAGGTCAGTCCGCGCTCCAGCGGGACCGCCTGACCGAGCGTCACCGTGGCCTCGACCGTCTCGCCGGGGAGCACCAGGCCGGTGCCCTCCGGCAGTTCGACCTCGCCGACCACGTCACCGGTGCGCAGGTAGAACTGCGGACGGTACCCGCCGGTGATCCCGGTGCGGCGCCCGCCCTGAGCGGTGTCCAGCAGGTGCAGCCGGGCCGTGAAGCGGGTGTGCACCTCGACGGTGCCCGGCGCCGCCACCACCTGCCCGCGGCGCACCTCGGCGCGCTGCACCCCGCGCAGCAGCAGCGCGACGTTGTCGCCGGCCTCCGCCGAGTCCATGGTGCGCCCGAAGGTCTCCACCCCGGTGACCGTCGACTCCAGCTGCGAGTCGTAGCCGAGCACCGTCACCTTGTCGCCGAGCCTGACCCGCCCGCGCTCGACCGCGCCGGTCACCACGGTGCCGCGGCCGGTGATGGTGAGCACGTTCTCGATCGGGAGCAGGAACGGGGCCTCGGTGTAGCGCACCGGGGTCGGCACGTACGCGTCGATCTCGTCCAGCAGGCGGAGCAGGGCGTCGGCCCAGAACCCGTCGCCGTTCAGCGCGCGCAGCCCGGAGACCGGCACCACGGGCAGACCGGCGCCGTCGTAGCCGTGAGCGGAGAGCAACTCGCGCACCTCCAACTCGATCAGCTCCAGCAGCTCCGGGTCGGCGCCGTCCGCCTTGTTGAGCGCCACCACCACGTGCTCGACGCCGACCTGACGGGCCAGCAGCACGTGCTCGGCGGTCTGCGGCATCACACCGTCCTGCGCGGAGACCACCAGGATCGCGCCGTCCAGCTGGGCGGCGCCGGTGATCATGTTCTTCACGAAGTCGGCGTGCCCGGGCATGTCCACGTGCGCGTAGTGCCGGGTGGCCGTCTCGTACTCGACGTGCGAGATGTTGATGGTGATGCCGCGGGCACTCTCCTCCGGGGCCCGGTCGATCCGGTCGAACGGCACGAAGGCACCCGTCCCGCGATCGGCCAGCACCTTGGTGATGGCGGCGGTGAGGGTGGTCTTGCCGTGGTCGACGTGACCCATGGTGCCGATGTTCAGGTGCGGCTTGGTGCGCACGAAGGCCTGCTTGGCCATGTTCCCATTCTCCGTGATTCGTCAGCCTGCTGACGGGACCTCAGCCACGAGCCACCTTCCCCGGACGAGGTCCCGGGATGGACGAACCCGGGGAAGGTCAGCTTCGTGCGCCGTCGATTGCGGCGGCTGCGAATGCCGGAGCGAATGCCTGGGCAGCAGCCACCGCCCCCGCGACTGCGGGGTTCTCGGCGATGGCGTACTGGGTCATGCGCACCATGGTGGGGGGTGGCGGGGTTGTGTGCCAATGGTTTTCGGGGCGACTCAGCTCGGGTTCGCGCAATTCCGTGCACGCGGGGTTGTGCTTCTCATTCGCAGGGCTGACGGTGATGCATGTCCCCGCAACTCCCTAGACGTTGGAGATCGTCGTGGCACTAGGTTTCGTGGGCATCGACCCGACCACCGGTGGCGGAGGCTCGCCCACCGTGTGGGTCGAGGACGAGGAGGAGGAGATCATCGTGCAGAGCCAGACGGCCGACGCCGCGCTCTGCGAGAAGATCGCGGGGACCGAGTGGGTTCCCGGGCACGCGGTCGGGATCCCCGCTCACGAGTCCGTGATCCGTATCCCGGCACGCATGGTGCCGATCCTGAAGGAGGCAATCGAACGTGTCGAACGTGCCCGACTTCGCCGCACTGCTGAGGAGCGCTCAGCGGAGCGCCGTACACCTGGAGATGCGTGACGCCTACGCGGTGGGTGATGAGGCCGAGGAGATCGACCGCTTCGCCCGCACCGGCGAGATCGAGTTGGATCCCGAAGCGTCGTGGTGGCCCGAGTGGTTGGGCCTCGTCCGCGAGACGATCGACCGTGGCGTGGTCGTGCGCCGGGCCAGGATCGTGTCCGAGCCGGTGACCGACTACATCCGGTGGGAGCACGCGGTCACCCCGATGAACCTGGCAGCCGGAGAGCTGGTCCGCTGGCTGCCGAGGAGCCAGGCGTCGGACATCGCGCTGCCCGGCAACGACTTCTGGCTGATCGACGACAGGCTGGTCCTGTTCCACTTCTTCACGGGGTACGGAGACTGGGCCGAGCCGGGGTTCGCCTTCTCCGAGGATCCCGCGACGGTTCGCCTCGTCTCCTCCGCGTTCGAAACCGTCTGGGAGCGGGGCACTCCGCACGACAAGTACAGCGTCTGACCCGCCCCTACCCTGCGAGCACCGGACCGCTAGACATATGCCGACGTCTCCGTCATCAAGCGCGCATGCGGCGCGTCTTGCCCTTGCCAACCGCCTCGTCGATCTGCGCAAAGACGCCGGCCTGACGGGCAAACAGCTGGCGTTCCGGTGCGGGTGGAACCCTTCGAAGGTGTCCCGGATCCAGAGCGCACGGACCCCGCCGGCCGACTCCGACATTCGGGCGTGGTGCGCTGCGTGCTCAGCGGCCGACCAGGCGGACGACCTGATCGCCGCATCGAGGGCGGTCGAATCGATGTACCTGGAGTGGCGTCGGCTGCACCGCGCGGGGATGCGCCAGGTGCAAGAGGACTTCTACCTGCTCCACGAACGAGCGCGGTTGTCCCGGACCTACGTGTCCAACGTCGTTCCCGGCTTCCTCCAGACACCCGAGTACGCGACTGCCCTGATGCGCTCCATCACGGAGTTCCAGGGCACTCCTGATGACGTGGCCGACGCCGTCGCCGCACGAGTGGCGCGGGGGCGGCTGCTGCACGAGGGCAGGCACAGGTTCGCGGTGCTGATGGAGGAATGGGTGCTCCGCTCCCGGATCGGCGATGCGGAGACCATGGCCGGTCAGCTCGGCCACCTCCTGGCAGTGATGCCGCTGGCCTCGCTGTCGCTCGGGGTCATCCCATCCACCGCACAGCGCGGCATGTGGCCCTTGGAGGCGTTCTATCTGTACGACGACCGGCATGCCGTCGTGGAGACACTGACGGCTGAGGTCAACGTCACGCAACCCCGTGAGATCGCTGACTACGTCCGGGCGTTCGGCGAGTTGCAGCGCCTCGCGGTCTACGGTGCCCAGGCGCGTGCGCTCATCACATCGGCAATAGCCGCCCTCGGGTGAATCCGTGCAAGGCCGTGCAACGTGCTCGCCAGGTGGTCCGCTGGGTTCCTACCTTCCTGCTGGAGTCGGTGGAGGTGAAGGACGACTGGCGCGGGAAGGGCGTGGGGATGCGGCTGGCCGTCGAGGCTCTGCGGCGGCTCGCTGTGCCCCGGACGCTGGCCGTCTGCTACCCGGCACCGATCCACGACCACGGGCCGGATGAACCCTGCGCCTACGAGTCCGACGACCCCGAGGTCCGGCGCCCGGACGAGGAGGCCGTCGAGAGGCTTCGCCGAGCGTGGGAGCGGCACGGCTTCTCGCATCTCGACCAGGGGGTGTACGTCATGCCCCTGCACCAGGTGTAGGCCCCGCGCCTACCCTCCGGTCAGGAGCTCCGGGTGGCGGCGGGCCAGCTCGCCGATGCCCAGTGGGGCGCGGCCGAGCACCTGGCGGACGCCGTCGGTGTGGCGGTCGTAGCGGTTGGCCGCGTGCAACTGGGCCATTGTGGTGATGTGCTGAGCGACGTGCTCTGGTAGCCGCAGTGGTGCGAGGTCGTGGTCGAGCCAGTCCTGGAGCGGGACGTCGGTGTACTCGACGGGTCGGCCGAGTGCTGCCGACAGCTCGGCGGCCAGGGCGGGGCCGTCCTGAGAGCGCGGGCCGGTCAGTTCGTGCACCCGGCCGAGGTGCGGGGCCGGGTCGGCCAGTACCTGGGCCACCACGGCGGCGACGTCCTCGGCGGCGACCGGGGAGGTCCTCGCCCGGCCGAGCGGCAGTCGGAGGGTGCCGTGGGCCGCGACGGTGGACAGGCCGACCCGGAAGAGCGGGTTCTGCTGGAAGACGGTGGGCCTGATCTCGACCACCGGCAGGCCCGACCAGCCGAGCACCTGTTCCACCAGCCACTGCTGGCGGTGCTGGTGCGACTCGCCGGTGCTCGCCACGCCCAGCTCGGAGACGGTCAGCTGGGACATGTTCACCAACGCCTCCAGCTGCCCGGCCTGCCGGGCCACGGCCGCGGTGGTGACGGCGGCCTGGAGGTACTGGTCCGAGACGGCCATGCCGAAGTACACCCGCGTGCAGCCGTCGAGCGCGGCGGCGATGTCGTCGGTGCGGGTCAGGTCGCCGACCAGGACCTGGGCGCCGGTGGCCCGCAGCGCCTCGGCGCGGTCGTCCGCGCGGCGCACCATGGCCCGCACCGGCAGGTCGCGGCGGCGCAGCTCCTCGACCACCAGACGGCCGACGGCGCCGACCCGGCCCGCGGCTCCGGTCACCAGGATCGGTTGCACGATGTCCTCCGTCGGGGCTGAGGGAGCGTCAGGTCCAGAGCCGTTCGCCGAGGCTGCCGCCGGGGGCGCAGCCCGGGAGGACGTAGGCGACGGCTGAGGCCTGGTGCTGGAGGTAGGGGGTGAGGGCGTCGCGGGTGGCCAGGCGGTTCTGGACGCGGGTGAACTGGGCGGGGTCGCGCATGAAGGCGCAGAACAGGAGGCCGCGGTCGGTCGGGGCGTCGTCGTAGCTGTAGCCGCGGCGCAGCATGCGGGTGCCGCCGTCGAGGCGGGGGCTGGTGAGGCGGACGTGGGCGTTGGCGGGGATGACGTAGGAGCCGTCGGGGTTCTTGGCGTAGATGTCCGGGTCGTCGTGCTCGGCGGTGCCGGTGAGCGGGACGCCGTCGCCCTGGCGGCGGCCGATGGTCCGCTCGCGCTGGTCGGCCGGCAGGCCGGCGAACCCGGCGACGTCCATCCGGATCCGGCGGTAGACCAGCACCGTGCCGTCGTGGTGGGCGCCGGGCGGGCCCCAGACGAACTGCTCGTCCTCGGCCGGGGCGGGGTTGGAGGTGCCGTCCTTGAAGCCGAACAGGTTGCGCGGGGTGGTGCCCGGGGTGGTCACGGGCAGGAAGCCGGACTGGCTCCAGCGCGGGGTCGCGCCGGCGGACCCGGCGGCCGTGGCGACGAGTTCGGCGACCACGGTCAGCGTCCAGCGGTCGGCGGCGCAGAGCTGGAGCAGCAGGTCGCCGCCGCTGCGGGCCGGGTCGAGCCGGTCGCCGGGGAAGGTCGGCAGGTCGGCGAGCGCGGCGGGGACGTCGAGGCCGAGCCGGGTGGCCAGGCCGGGGCCGACGCCGACCAGCGAGGTCAGCCGGGTGGTGCCGAGGCTCTGGAGGCGGGCATCTGACGGGGCGTCGGAGGCGGCCGCGGCGAGGGTGCGGGTCAGCGCGTCGAGGACGGTGCGCAGGGTCTGCCGGTCGGCGGCGGCGGAGGTCTGCGGGAGGTCGAAGGCGAGCAACTGGGTGGCCGGCTGCTGGGGCGCCGTCACACCGGCCTGGCGGGGCCCGTGGAAGGGGGCCGCGGCCTCGGCGGGCGGGGCGGCCGGGGTGGGGTGGTGACGGCCCGTCAACTCCTTGCGCGCCAGGTCGTCCGCCGCCGCACCGAGGCCGGCGGCGAGCGCCGCGCCGGCGGCGAGCAGGGCGCCGCGCCGCCCGAATCCGGCGGCCGCGGGGTGGCTCGGATCCTGCGCGTTTTCCGGTTCGGTGGGCATACGGCTATTGGAGACGATAGAACACCTGTCATGCAAATGCTGTCTGCCGAGCGTGTGTTGAGTCGCCATAAGATCCGACCGGTGGGTCCACAAACGGTGGGCGTACTGGTCGCGGCGGTGGCCCTGGCGGCCGCCGGGTGCTCCTCGTCGGGGTCGGCCTCCACGGACGCCAAGCATCCGGCCGGCACGGTGCTGCGGGTGCCGCAGGACTTCCGCACGGTGCAGCAGGCGGTCGACGTCGCCAGGTCGGGCGACACGGTGCTGATCGGCCCGGGCGTGTACAAGGAGAGCGTGCAGGTCGCCAAGCCCGACCTGGTGCTGCGCGGCACCGACCGCAACGCCGTGGTCTTCGACGGCGGCGTGCGGCTGGTCAACGGCATCACCGTGACCGGCGCCGGCTCGGTGGTGGAGAACCTCACCGTGCACGGCTACCTGGCGAACGGCGTGCTGTTCACCGGTGTCACCGACCAGAAGCTCCAGCAGCGCGGGGCCGGCGGCTCGGCCTACAACCCGCTGGACACCACCCGCTTCCCGGCCGTGCAGGGCTTCCGGGCCAGCCGGGTGACCTCGTACGACAACGGGCTCTACGGCATCTACGCGTTCGACGCGCACGGCGGCGTGATCGAGGACTCCTACGCCTCCGGGCAGGCCGACTCGGGCATCTACGTCGGCCAGTGCCGGCCCTGCGACACCCTGGTGCGCGGCAACACCATGGCGGGCAACGCGGTCGGCATCGAGATCACCAACGCCTCCGAGGGCGTCTCGGTGCTGGGCAACCTGGTCACCGGCAACCGGGTCGGGATCACCATCAACTCCAACGACCAGGAGGCGTTGGCCCCGCAGCACGGCGCGGTGCTGGCGGGCAACGTGGTCGCCGACAACAACGCCGCCGACACGCCCGAACAGGCCGACGGCGGCTTCGGGATCGGCATCGGCATCGGGGGCGGCACCGGGGACCGGGTGCAGCGCAACCTGGTGCGGGGCAACACGGCGGCGGGCGTGATCGTCACCGACCCGCCCGGGCACCCGGCGAGCGACGACCAGGTGCAGGGGAACCGGGTCACCGGCAACGGAGCGGACCTGGTGCTGGCCGCCGCCGACCCGAGCAACTGCTTCAGCGGCAACCAGCCGGCCACCCAGAGTCCGGCCGGGCTGGAGGGCCTCGCGGGCTGCGGGGCGGGCGGTCGGGGCAGTCTGCCGAGCGGTGAGGCGGCCGTGGTGCAGGCGCCGCCCGGGGTGCCGTTCAGCCAGGTGCCGGCGCCGCCCGCGCAGCCGTCGATGCCCGATCCGACGGTCCCGGCCGCCCCGGCGACCGGGCTGCCGGGGACCGTCGATCCGGACGCCTACCCGCTGCCGGTGGACGCCGGTGCGGTCCCGGCCGCGCACTGACGGACCGTCATATCTTTGCGCGCGAACGTCAGTCGGTGGCCCACGGCGCGTCCGGGAGCTTCGCGGCCGCGTCGTGCCCGGTGAACTCCAGGGTGGTCGGGGTGCCCAGGCCCGGCATCCGCATCGTCACCCGGCGCAGCCCGCCGTCGGCGTCCACCCAGTAGGTCAGCGGCGACTTCCCGCCGTCGGGGCCGGTGCCCGGGGTGGTGCCGGTGGCGCGCGGGCCGGAGAGCTCGTCGTACTCGCGGCCGTCGATCCGGGCGCGGCCCAGCCAGCGGGCGCCGGACTGGGCGAGCAGCAGCGGGTTGTCGGGCCGGTCCGCGGCGAGCTGGATGAGCAGTTGCAGCCCGGCGTCCAGCGGGTCGGTGGTGTAGGGGCGCGGCGACCAGCCCGAGCGGGGGATGTGCTCGGCCTGCTGCCAGGGCGGGGTGCCGTCCAGCGCGGGCGCGAGGCCGAGGCCGTCGGCGTCCCAGACGATCAGGCCGTGGTCGAGCTGCGGGGCGGCGCTGGCGCCGGCGGCCGCGGCGGGGCCGGGGGAGCCGGCCCCGGTGGTCGTGTAGCTGCCGACGGCGTGGTGGGTCCGGTAGTCCACCACCCCGCTGACCCGCAGCACCACGCCGCCGCCCTCGGCTGCCGTCAGGGTCACCGCCACGGGGCTGGCCTGGTAGAGGTTCAGCCGGGAGAGCGCCAGCCGGGACGCCTCGTCCATCGTCACCGGCCGCTCGCCGCCGCCGGACAGACCGCGGTAGGCGGCCACGCCGCCGACCGCGGCGCCGCACACCGCGAGCGCGACCAGGGCCCGGAGCCAGCGGGTCCGGCGCGGGGTGGGGCCGTCCTGGCGCGGCGCGGGGCGGTCGGTCCTGGTCCTGCGAGCCATGCGGTCGTCGCCTTCTCTCGTCTTCTCTCGTCGGGTTGACCGCGGGGCGCGGTCGATCGGGTCACGCAGTCGGGCGGGTTCGCCGGCCAGTGACCGGCGAACCCGCCCGATCCGGCTCCGGGAGCACCGGTGCCGGCCGCCCCTCACGGGGCTAACTGTGCTGTGCCGCCTTGCGCTTGCGCATCAGCACGAGCATCGTCGCGCCGACCGCGGTGAACGCGGCGCCGCCGACCAGGGCCAGCGGAACCACCTCGCCCATGCCGGTGAAGGCCAGGTGCGAGCCGGGCGGGGTGCCCGGGCCCGGCGCGACCGGAGCCGGCGTGGGCGTCGGCGCCGGAGACTGGCTCGGCGTCGGCGTCGGCGTGGGGGACGGCGTCGGGGTGGGGATCTTCGTGTTGACGGCCGTCACCGAGACGCCGGTGGCGAGGTTGTCGGCGGTCAGCACCAGCGGTCCGAAGACCGTGGTGTCCGGCGCGCTGTAGCCCGCGGGCGGGCTGACCTCCTGCCAGTAGTACGTCCCGACCGTGCCGCTGCCCTGGCAGACGCCGTCGGCACCGGTGGTGCAGACGTCACCCACCTTGGTGTCCGGCTTCGACCCGTCGGTCTGCAGGCCGTCGGTGCCGTTGGTCTCCTTCCACAGTTGGAACTGGGCGCCGGGCAGCGGGTTGCCGTCCTGGTCGTGCTTGAGCACGCGCAGGACGCCCTCCTGCTGCCGGAAGCCGAAGTCGTAGGTGTGGTTGTTCTCGCCGGGGCCACCGGTGGTCAGCGCCTTCACGGGGTAGGCCGTACCGGGCGGCACGGTCCCCTTGGAGTCGATGAAGTGGTTGGTCCCGACGTTCGCGTCGGTCGGCACCCACTCGTAGAGCGGACCGCCCTTGGCGTAGTCGGCCGGGTTGTCGATCTTGATGGTGTAGTCGGTCTTCGGCTTGAGCCCGCCGGTGACGTCGGAGTCGTCGAAGTAGTACTCGCCGCGCGCCGTCGTCTTCGTCGTGCCGACCAACTTGCCCGAACCGTCGTACAGGTGCATCGTCACCCCGACCACCGGGAGCTGGCCCGGATCCTGCAGGCCGGTCCGCTGCGGGTCGTACCAGACCCGGTTGCCGATCTGCAGCGGAGCCTGGTCGCAGAGCACCTCCAGGTCGCCCATCGAGGCGCCCTTGCCGAACGGTGCGCTGGTCCCCTTCGGGGTCAGCCGCAGGCCGAACTGCGGATCCTGGGCGCCGTTCGCGCGCTCCAGGAAGGAGGTGCCGTAGCCGACCGGGGTGTGGTCGGGGTCGAAGGAGGAGACCGCGATGGTGCTCTCGACCTTCGAGAGCGCCATGCCGGCGAACGCCGTGTTGTTGTGACCCACGGCGGCCCAGGCGACGTTGAAGAACCTGGTGCCCCGGACGGTCTCCCCGCAGCCGTTGTTGGTGTCCATCACGTACATGCCGTTGGCGAGGCAGGCCTTGTTGAGGTCACCGCCGGACATGACGTTGAAGACCGAGCCCGGCGCGGGTGCGCCCGGCTCCCGGTCGGCGAAGCGGTCGCGGAAGGCGAGCACCATCGAGCCGTCGGTCTCGATGATGACCTTGCCCAACTCCGGTTCGGGGTTGGCCATGGTCGAGGTGCCGCACGCCTTGCCGTTCTGCGTGGTCGGGTACGTGCTGGTCCACGGGAACCAGCCCGCGCCGTCGCACGGACCCGAGCCGACCGACGACTTGCGCGGGTAGTCCAGCGGCTGGTCCAGCACCGCCTTGTGGAACGTCCCCGTGGCGAGGTCGAACGGCAGCACCACGGCGCGCATGTCCGTCAGCTTGTCGGTCGACTGGCCGGAACAGACCCCGCCGACGTAGCCGGTGCCGTCCTGCATGCCGAGACCGAACGGCCGCCAGTCCCCGTCCGCCGGGCAGCCCGGGTCCGGGATCGAGTAGACCGCGGTCGGCGCCGAGGCCGTCGGCAGCGAGGCGTCGTACCGGTACAGCTTGCGGTCGTTGAGGTTGACGACGAAGAGGTCCTTGCCGTCGTCGGTGGTCTCGATGCCGCCGAGGCTCTCCTTCCCGGGCACGTCGAGGAAGGCGTCGTCCGTCCCCGGGCCGTGCACGGTGCTACCCGCGTCCGGCACGGTGGTGAACAGCGTCGTCTTCTGCGTCGCGGGATCGGTGACGTAGACCGCGCCCGGGCCGTCCGGGCCGTACTTGGTGCCGCGCTTGGCCACCGCCGAGGAGAAGAGCCGCTTGTCGGCCTTGTTCCAGGCGAGGCCGTACACCGTGCCGGTGTCGGCGTTGGTGGCCAGGGTCGTCGCGGTGATGTCGCCGCCGGGACCCTCCTGGCCGCGCGCGCTGTACGGGAAGGAGACCAGCGTGCGCTGGTCCCCGCCCGCGGTGTTGGGCGGCTGGCAGCTCGCCACCAGCGGCGCGTTCTTCTGGCAGTAGTCACCGGGGTTCCACAGCCCGGTGGTGTAGGAGACGGACTTCTTGCCGGAGAGGTCGACGAACTCCTCGTTGCTGCTCAGCGTGGTCGGCGCACCGTCCAGGCCCTGCGGCGAGGCGAAGGCCGGGAACAGCACCCCCGGCTGCGGATTCACCACCTGCACACGGTACTTGCCGCCGGTGGCCTTGCTCTGGGCCGGCGCCAGGGTGACCGTGCCGTCGGCCGCCGTGACCCCGTCGATGCTGGTGCCGGCGTCGTCGGTGAGGGTCACGGTGACACCGCCGATGCCCGGTTCGAGGCCGGGGGTCCAGCTGCCGCTGGTGTCGACGGCCCGGATCACCCGGACCGTCACCGAGCCGTCCCCAGACTGCGGGTACGCCTGCGGCGCCAACACCAACGAGCAACTGCCGAGCCCCAGGACGAGCGCCGCGACGCCGCCCGTCGCGCGCAGGCCCGGCTTGCCCGGCCATCGCCGGCCCGGTCCGCGCGCGCTGCCCGCTACTTGATCACTTGTGTCTGTCATCCCCTGCTCTCATCGTTCAGAAGGGGCCGATGCCCGACTTCTTCTTGAGGCCCAACTTCTTGAGGGACTACACGAGATGGCGGAGAACCGCCTTGCGGGCGAGCTTAAGGGGGATTTAGGCAAGATCGTGGCGGAACGGCGAATTAGGTCTTCATGAACCTGTCGAAGGATGATCACCGTCCGTTCTACGGAGGCCCGGTGGCCCCTGGCTGCAGGGTTGATGGACCGTCAGCGAAGGACCGGTCCAGGCGGCGCCGCTGGAAGGCTCCGGCGCGCGAGTGGCGAGCCCGCGCGCCCCCGGATCGCGGCCGTTCTCTGACGCGACGTCATGCGGTCTGCTACCTCGGGGTGTTCACCTCTTCCCACCAAGCGGCGGGCCGGCGAGGTGGTTGCACGCCGGGACGTCGTCGACGGCGGTCCCGCTCGTCATGGCCCCGCCTCCCTATGATGTCGGCACGATCCGATCGTCGAGGTGAGGTGGCACGGTGGCAGGGGAGTTCGTCCTGGAGGCCGACGGTGACATGCTGCGGTTCTTCGCCAGGATCGCCGACGAGATGGTCGAGCGCCTGGGCATCGACCGGGCCGAAGCGGTGGCCCGGATCAACGACGCCTGGGCCGAGGTCGAGTTCGAGCCGTACCCCGACCTGGTCTGCCACGAGCCGCCCGGGTACTGGGCACTGGAGCTGTACTACGACGAGGTGCGGTCGTGGAGCCCGCTGGCCGACCGCTCCGACTGGGAGGCCCGCCCGCTCCCGCCTGCGCACTCCCCGGCCTGGACGCTGCCCCGGACCGGCTGAGCTGCCCGGCCCACGGCCATTGCCCTGAACCCCTGTCAGGTGCGATCTTGGCACTGTGGATCTTGGACTCAATGGCAAGAAGGCGTTCATCACCGGTGGAACGCAGGGAATCGGGCTCGCCGTCGCCCGGGCACTGGTCGCGGAGGGCGCCCAGGTGGCGGTCTGCGGGCGGGACGCGGAGCGGCTGGCAGCGGCCGGGGTGCCCGGCTTCCAGGCCGACGTGACCGACCCCGAGCAGCTGGGCCGGGCCGTCGACCAGGCCGCCGAGCTGCTCGGCGGCCTCGACCTGCTGGTGGCCAACGCCGGCGGCGCGTACGGCGGCGGCCTGCTCGACTCGACCCCGGAGGACTGGGCGCAGACCTACGCGATCAACGTGCTGCACGCGGCGCACGCCATCCGCACCGCCGTGCCGCACTTCGATCGCCAGGGCGGCGGCAGCGCGGTGGTGATCGCCTCGATCACCGGCTGGAAGCCCGGCCCCAAGTCGTCCTACGCCTCCGCCAAGGCCGCCGAGATCCACCTGGCCGCCGCGCTCGGCCAGGAGCTCGGCCCGCGCAACATCCGGGTCAACGCGCTCAGCCCCGGCTCGGTGCTCTTCGAGGGTGGCGGCTGGGAGTGGTTCCAGGACAACCACCCCGAGAAGTTCGAGCGCTTCGCCCGCGAGGACTTCCCCCGCGGCCGCCTGGTCGAGCTGCGCGAGGTCACCGACGTCGCCTGCTTCCTGCTCTCGCCCCGGGCCAGCGGCATCAACGGCGCCAACATCTGCGTCGACGCCGCCCAGGACCACCCCAGCGCGGGGCGGCTGTTCCCCTGACCGGACGGCGGACGGAGGGCGCCCGGCGCAGCTGATCGGACGGCCTCCGGGACGGCCGCGCCGGTCCGGTGGCCGCGGCCCGTCCCGCGCACCAGAGTGAGAAGGAGGCGGTCCGCCGCAGCCACCGGGAGGCGACCATGTCCGAGCCGGACACCGGACGCGGGCTGCTGCCCCGGGGCGTGCCCGGCCGCCTGCGGACCCTGGTGCTCGTCTCCTACGCACTGATCGCCCTCGCGGTGCTGGTCGACCTGACCACCGGCCCGAACACCACCCTCTCGCCGGTGCTCGCCTGCGTCCCGGTGCTGGCCGGCGCGGGTAGCCGCTCCCCGAAGGTCCCGGCGACCGCCGGGGTGCTGGCCGCGGCCGGGGCCGGACTGCTCGCGCTCGCCAACCAGGAGGTGCCGCTCGCCGTCCACCTGGCCACCCTGACGGCGATCGCCGCCGTGACCCTGGCCAGCATGGCCAACGCGGTGCTGGCCAGGGCCCGCGAACGCGAACTCCTCCAGGTCCGCACCGTCGCCGAGGCCGCCCAGCGGGCGCTGCTGCGCCCCGTCCCCGCGCGGGCCGGGCCGCTGCGGATCGCCGTGCGCTACGTGGCCGCCGCCGCCGAGGCGCGGATCGGCGGGGACCTGTACGAGGTGCTGGAGACCGAGCACGGGATCCGGATCCTGCTCGGCGACGTCCAGGGCAAGGGGCTGGCGGCGGTGGAGACCGCCGCCGACGTGCTCGGCGCCTTCCGCGAGGCGGCCCGCACCGAGCCGGACCTGGCCCGGCTGGCCGAGCGCCTGGACGCCGCGCTGGCGCACCGGCCGGCGGGGGAGCGGTTCGTCACCGCCGTCCTGCTCGGCTTCCCCGTCGGGGCCGGCCCGGCCGAGGTGGTCAACTGCGGCCACCCGCCGCCGCTGCTGCGCCACCGCTCGCAGCGGGTGACGGCGCTGGAGCCGCCCGGCTTCGCGCCGCCGCTGGCACTGCGGGACTTGACCGGTGAGCCCTACCGCGGGCGCAGCTTCGAGCTCGACCGCGGCGACCTGCTGCTGCTCTACACCGACGGGGTGGCCGAGGCGCGCAATGCGGCCGGCGAGTTCTACCCGCTCGCCGCCCGCCTGGCCACCGCCATCACCGCCCAGGAGCCCGACGTGCTGCTCGGCCAGCTGCTGGCCGACGTGCGGTCGTGGGCCGAGGGCGGGCTGGGCGACGACGCGGCCGTGCTCGCCCTGCGGCGCGAGCCCTGAGCCTGCACTGGGCACGCGCTGGGCCTGCCCTGAGCTCACAGCGAACAGGTCCAGCTGACGGCTGAACGTCCGGAAAGGGGAGGGGAACCGGCGCGACCGCTGGCTACTGTCGGGCGAGTGGCGGGCACCGCGCGGACCGCCGCCGAACCTCGACACGGCCTCACCAAGGCCTCACCACGACCTGACGACGGGTGGATTCATGACGACGGCACACGACGGCGCCGGCGAGCTGGTCTTCAACCGACTGCTGGGGGAGCGCATCGTCTTCCTCGGCCAGGAGGTCGACGACGACTCCGCCAACCGGATCACCGCCCAACTCCTGCTGCTGGCAGCGGAGTCGGAGAAGGACATCTACCTCTACATCAACTCGCCGGGCGGATCGGTCACCGCGGGCATGGCGATCTACGACACCATGCAGTACATCAAGAACGACGTGGTGACGATCGTCAGCGGCATGGCCGCCTCGATGGGCCAGGTGCTGCTGACCGCCGGCGCCAAGGGCAAGCGGTACGCGCTGCCGAACGCCGAGGTGCTGATGCACCAGCCCTCCGCCGGCCTGGGCGGCTCCGCGAGCGACATCCGGGTGCAGGCCGAGCGGCTGGTCCGCAGCAAGCGGCTGATCGCCGAACTCATCGCGGCGCACAGCGGGCAGAGCGTGGACCGGATCACCGAGGACTTCGACCGGGACCGCTGGTTCTCGGCGGCCGAGGCGGCGGAGTACGGCCTGGTCGACCGGGTCATCCACAGCCCGGCGGACGTGCCCGCCTCCTGACGTGCCGTCCTGACGTGCTCGTCTCCTGACGTACGGTCGCACGTAACGGTTTGCTGCAAGTTTCAGAAAGAATGGCGCCAATGGTCTTGACGGCGCGCCACCAGCCGGGGGAAAGTCTGCTGCGCGGCCGATCCCGGGGTTCCCGGGTGGTGCCGCGATCCGGGAGCCGGGCGGTTCGCCACCGGCCGGTTCCCCGGCCACCGGCACCTCCGGGCGGGACCCCGGGGGCGCCGGGCGGTCACCGTGTTCCGGGCGGCCTCGCGAGCGGCCCGGGGCGCAACCCCCCCACCCGCCGGCTCCCCACGGCCTCCCGGTTACCTCCCGCGCGACGGTGCGCCTACCAGCCCGCCCTGCGCTGCGCGCCGGCCTGCCCGTGGTCGGGCCCGCATCGCCAGGAGAGAGCCCGACATGACGCGTGTCCACCCGCGCGGCCGCACCGCCCTGTTGGCGGTCGGCACCCTGCTGACCGCCGCCGTCCTGCCGCTCACCGCGCAGGGCGTCGCCCACGCGAGCGCCCCCAACTCGGGTGACGTGATCGCCAACCTCTTCGAGTGGAACTGGCCGTCGGTGGCCAACGAGTGCACCACGGAGCTCGGCCCCAAGGGCTACGGGGCGGTCGAGGTCGCCCCGCCCGAGGACTCGATCCGGCTCAACCAGACCAGCCACCCGTGGTGGGAGGTCTACCAGCCGATCGGCTACGACCTGAACTCCCGGATGGGCACCAGCGCCCAGTTCGCCGCGATGGTGACGACCTGCCACAACGCGGGCGTCAAGGTGTACGCGGACGCCGTGCTCAACCACATGGCCGGCAACAACAACACCAGCACCGACTCCTACGGCGGCGACGCCTTCAACTCCTCGGCGTACTCCTACTCCCAGCCCGGCTACACCTCGGCCGACTTCCATGCCTACCCGGCGAACTGCCCCAACTCCGACCTGTCGATCAGCGACTGGAACAGCGTCCAGCAGGTCCAGGAGTGCGACCTGTCGAACCTGGAGGACCTCTACACGGAGGGCGCCCACGTGCGCCAGCAGGAGGCCGGCTACCTCAACAGCCTGGTCTCGCTGGGTGTGGACGGCTTCCGGATGGACGCCGCCAAGCACATCGCGCAGGCCGACATGGCGGCCATCCTCGCCCAGGTGAACCCCACCACCTGGACCGGCTCGCGGCCCTACGTCTACCAGGAGGTCATACCGGGCAGCTCCGGCTCGCTGGCCCCGGGCGCCTTCGAGTCCAACGGCAGCGTCATCGAGTTCACCTACGCCCAGGACCTCAAGGCCCAGTTCACCGGCAACATCGCCAACCTCAAGACCTTCGGCTCCAGTTGGGGCCTGGAACCGCCGGCCAGCTCGACCTCGATGGTGACCAACCACGACACCGAGCGCAACGGCAGCACGCTCAACTACAAGAGCGGCGCCCCCTACATCCTGGCCAACCTCTTCGAACTCGCCTGGGGCTACGACGTTCCGCAGGTGTACGCCAGCTTCACCTGGACCAACAGCGACGACTCCCCGCCCTCCGACGCCAACGGCTACGTCACCGGCACCGACTGCTCGAACGGCTGGTTCTGCACCGACCGCAACCAGGGCATCGCCAACATGGTCGGTTGGCACAACGCGACCGCGGGCCAGCAGGTCGCCAACTGGTACGACGACGGCAGCAACCTGATCGCCTTCAGCCGCGGCAACCGCGGCTGGATCGCCATCAACAACGAGAGCAGCGCCAAGACCGTCACCGTCGAGACGGGCCTCGCGGCCGGCAGCTACTGCGACGTCATCCACGGCGACCTCACCCCGAGCACCGGGGCCTGCTCCGGGGCGACCGTGACCGTGGGCACCAACGGCACCGCGACCGTCACCGTCCCCGCGATGGACGCCGTCGCCCTCTACGCGCCGAGCGCCGCCGCCGGCACCGTCGGGCAGGCCTTCAGCGTGAACGAGACCACCAGCTGGGGCCAGAACGTGTACCTGGTCGGCTCGGTCCCCGCGCTGGGCGGCTGGAACACCAGCCAGGCCGTCCCGCTCTCCTCCGCCGGCTACCCGGCGTGGAGCGGCACGGTGACGCTGCCGGCCGGCACCTACGTCGAGTACAAGTACTTCGTCAAGAACGCGGACGGCTCGATCACCTGGGAGCCCGGCAACAACCACTCCTTCACCACCGGCGCCTCGGGCAACGGCACACTGAACGACAGCTGGTAGGCCGGGAGTTGCGGCATCAGGCCGACGGCTCGGGCCGCACCAGGGCGCGGGCCGCGGCGAGTTCCTCCTGCGCGGCCCGCTCGGCGGCCGCCAGGTAGGTGTAGGCGTCCGGGCCGATCGGCACCCGCAGCGGCCCGGACGCCCCGCCGTCCCGCACCACCCGCAGCACCGCGTCGGCGAACTCCTCGGGACGGCCCAGCTCCTGGTTGTCCGCCATGGTCCGGAAGCCGTCCAGCGCGGCGCCCGTCGAGGCCGCGTACGCCGGCAGCCGGGTCGCGGACTCGACCAGCGCGTTGCCGTAGTCGGTGGCGAACCCGCCGGGCTCGACCACCGTCACCCGGATGCCGTGCTCGGCGACCTCGCCCGCCAGCGCCTGGCTCATGCCCTCCAGCGCGAACTTGCCGGTGACGTAGGCGGCCAGCCCCGGGAAGGCCATCCGCCCCGCCAACGAGGACACGTTGACGATGTGTCCGGAGCGCTGCGCGCGCATCAGCGGCAGCACCAGGCGGGCCAGCCGCCACGGGCCCACCAGCAACACCTCCAGCTGCTCGCGCAGTTCGGCGTCACCGACCTCCTCGACCGCGCCGAACAACCCCGAGCCGGCGTTGTTGACCAGCACGTCGATCCCGCCGAGCCGGTCGGCGGCCGTCCGCGCGGCCCGCTCGCACTGCTCGGCGTCGCGCACGTCCAGCGCGATCGGCGTGATCCGCCCGGGATGGGCCCGGACCAACTCCTCAAGTGCGGCCGGCTTCCGGGCGGTGGCCGCCACCTGGTCGCCCGCCCCGGCCGCGGCGAGGGCCAGTGCCCGCCCCAGTCCCGAGGAACATCCCGTTATCAGCCAGCGCCGCATCGCCCCGCCCTTCCCTCGGCGCCCGGGGCGCCGCCGCGTCACCACCCCCGCTGCGCCCCACGATCCCCGCCGCCGGACGGCTCGAAACGCTGTCCACTGACGATGCGTCACATGGCAGGCCCGTCAAGCTCGTCAAGCTCGTCAGGCCTTGCGGGCCAGGGCGCAGGAGATCAGCTGCTCCCACACCGTCAGCTCGCGCTCGTCCGCGCCCGGTCGTCCGGCGCCGTCCGGTCCGGCGTTGTCCGGCCGCCAGAGCGAGCAGGGGACCAGGCCCGGCTCCAGCACGTCGAGGCCGCCGAACAGGGCGGTGATCTCCTCGTCGGTGCGCCAGCGTCCGCGGCCGAGGCTGGCCTGGAGCTTCTGTTCCAGGACCCGGGCCTCGCCGTTTTCGCCGGAGCGGAAGTGCGAGATGTAGAACAGGCTGCCGCCGGGCACCCGGTCGGCCCACCAGCGCACCGGATCGGCGGGCCGCTCGGAATCGTTGAGGTGGTGCAGGACGCCGCTGAAAATCACGCCGAGGGGCCGCTCGAAATCGATGAGTTCGCGCACGGCGGGATCGTCGTGGATTCCGGCCGGCTCGCGCAGGTCCGCCTGGACCACCGTGGTGCGCTCGTCGCCGTCCAGCAGGGCCCGGCTGCGGGCGACGGCGACCGGATCGTGGTCGACGTAGACCACGCGGGCCTCGGCGTTGTGCCGGCGGGCGACCTGGTGCACGTTGTCGGCGGTGGGCAGGCCGCTGCCCAGGTCGACGAACTGGGCGATCCCGGCGTCGGCCATCGCGCCCACGGCGCGGATCAGGGCCTGGCGGTTGGCCCGGGCGATGGCCGGCGAGCCGGGCAGTTCCTTGATGAAGAGGTCGCCGATCTCGCGGTCGGCGGGTTCATTGTCAGTGCCACCGAGAAGATAATCATAAATACGGGCAATGCTCGGCTTTGACTGATCGTCATTCGCGATGTGATCGGTCATGGAAAGGCCTCCTGTCCTCGGACTGTCGATTTCCCAGATCGTAGGGGAATCACCGGGGACAGGAGGGTTCCGCGTCCGCCGAAGGGTTCAGTTGGCGAGGTGGAAGCCCGCGCCGACCCCGCCCTGCGCGTTCAGGTCGCTGAGCACCGAGGTGATCGGGGTGAAGTGCTGGGCGCCCCACGCGACCCCCGTCAGGGTGGTGCCGTTGACCACCGGCGAACCGGAGTCCCCGCCCAGGGTCCAGATCAGGGTGGTGTACCAGATGCCGTCCTGACCCAGGGTGATGCCGCAGGTCAGGCCGGTGCGGTGGCCCTGCTTGCACATCCTGGTGCCGAAGCCCGACACCGGGCCGATCGAGTTGATGGTGGTCGAGCCGGACGGGCTGCTGACGGTCGCGGTGGGTGTCACCTTCGACGGGTCCAGCTTGATCACCGCGTAGTCCAGGCCCGGCGTCCCGCCGGTGAGGTAGTCGTTCGGGGTGCTGACGTAGGTGACCGTGCCGATCGGGCCGATGGCCAGCGTCGGGTTGACGTCGAAGCTGGTCGAGGCGGGGTTGGCGGCGGTGCCCGGTGGGGTGGTGTCGAGGTAGACCTTGTCGCCCACCAGCTTGTGGCCGGCCGCGTCGATGAAGCAGTGGGCGTTAGTCAGGCCGACCAGGTTGCCGGCACCGTCGTAGCCCACGGCCGTGAGCGTGCACAGCTCCGCGCTCCACCCGTTGGCGGTCTGCTGCAACTGCTGGACGATCCCGCTGCCGCCCCCGATGGGGTGCGGGGCGACGTCCGCGTGCGCGGCGGGTGCGGCGAACCCCGCGACGGTGATCACCGCGGTGGCGCCGGCGGCCAGCAGGTGGCGGATCAGGTTGGGCATGGGAACTCCTCCTCGGGGACGGCTCCGCGACGGACGCTCCGGTCGACCCGCGCGGACCGCACGGCGGTCCGCGGGCCGGGGCGCACCGGGAGCCTCCGATGCTGGTCCCGGTGCGGTCCGGCGGACAGGTCGCGGCACCGGCCATCCGTGACCGGTCGGCGTACCCGCTGCTCCCGGCGGGTTCGGCGGGCTGGAATGGCCGCCGCGCCGGCCGCAGCGGGCCTGCGCGGGCCGCATGGTGGCCGTGCACACCTCGTGCGCAGCGGATGCGTCGGCTCGTCACATGTCGCGCCCGGCCCGGCGGTTCTACGGTTCCGGCATCCCCCGCTGCCCTCCAGCACGTCAGGAGCCGACCATGCCGCACTCCGTCTCCCCGGTCAGAGCCGTCGCGTCGGCTCGTTCACCCGTCCCCCGGAGCGGGTCGGCCGTGCTCCTGGCGGCCGGGCTGCTGGTGGCCGGCTGCGCCCAGGCCGGCACGGCCGGAACGGCGGGCGGCGGGGCGCAGGCGCCGGTGCGGGTCGGGCTGGTCTACTCGAAGACCGGCCCGCTGGCCGCCTACGGCGCCCAGTACCTGGAGGGCTTCAAAGCCGGTCTGGACTACGCCACCCAGGGCACCGGCGCGGTCGACGGCCACCGGATCGAGTACACCGAGCAGGACGACGCCGGCGACCCCGCGAAGGCGGTCTCCGAGGCCAAGGACCTGATCGGCCAGGGCTACCGGATCCTGGCCGGCTCCACCGCCTCGGGCGTGGCCCTCCAGGTGGCCCCGATCGCCGCGCAGAACAAGGTGCTGTTCATCAGCGGCCCGGCCGCCGCCGACAAGCTGACCGGCCTCAACGCCTACACCTTCCGCTCCGGCCGGCAGTCGTACCAGGACATCCTCACCGCCGCCTCCTTCCTGGGCGACGCGGCGGGCAGGAAAGTCACCGTACTGGCCCAGGACAACGCCTTCGGCCAGGCCAACGTGGCCGCCGTCAAGGCCGTGCTGGGCGGGCAGGGCGCCAGCGTGGACGCGGTGCTCGCGCCGCCCGACGCGACCGACCTGACCCCGTTCGCCACCCAGGCCAAGGCGGCCCGGCCCGATCTGCTCTTCGTCGCCTGGGCCGGCGACACCGCGTCGGCCCTGTGGACGGCGCTCAACCAGCAGGACGTCTTCGCCACCACCAAGGTGGTCACCGGCCTCGACCTGGCCGCCTCCTACCCGCTGTTCGGCCCGGCCGCGGCCAAGATCTCCTTCCTGGACCACTACTTCGGCGGCGCCGCCGGCACCGACGTCGAGAAGGCGATGACCGCCTACCTCGCCAAGGACGGCGCCAAGCCCGACATCTTCAGCCCCGACGGCTTCACCGCCGCCCAGCTGGTGGTGCACGCCGTCGAGGCGAACCACGGCTCGGTGAACGACACTTCGGCCCTGGCCAAGGCCCTGGAGGGGTGGAGCTTCGACGGCGTCAAGGGCCGGCTGACCGTCCGGGCCGCGGACCACGCGCTGCTCCAGCCGATGTTCCAGGTGCAGTTGACCGGCACGGGCGCGGCCGCCGCACCGAGCGTGCTGCGCACGCTGCCCGCCGACCAGGTGGCGCCGCCCGTCACCCCGATCGCGGGCTGACCGGCATGGCGGACGCCCCGGTGCTGCGGCTGCGCGGCCTCGGCTGGGCGGTGCGCGGCGTGCCGATCGTCGAGGACGTCTCACTCGCCGTCGACGAGGGCGAGTTCCTCGCGTTCATCGGTCCCAACGGCGCCGGCAAGACCTCGCTGTTCAACCTGGTCTCGGGCCTGTGCCCGGCCACCAGCGGCTCGATCGAGCTCGACGGCGCCGACATCACCGCCGCCCCGGTGGCCGCCCGCGCCCGCCGCGGCATCGGCCGGACCTTCCAGACCTCCTCGCTCTGGCCCGGGCTGACGGTCGCCGAGCACCTGCGCCTGGCCGCCCAGGCGGCCGCCGGGACCGGCGCCCGCGGGCTGCTCCGGCGGCGCGCCGAGCCCTACCGGGAGCAGGTCGACGCGACCCTGGACCGCACCCGGCTCGGGCACCGGGCCGAGGCCCTGGCCGGGGCGCTGTCGCACGGCGAGAAGCGCAAGCTCGAACTCGCCGTGCTGCTGGTCGGCGACCCCCGGCTGATCCTGCTCGACGAGCCGATGGCCGGAGTGAGCGCCGAGGAGGTGCCCGCCCTGGTGGAGCTGATCCGCGCCGTCCACCGGGACCAGGGCCGTACGGTGCTGATGGTCGAACACCACATGGACGTGCTGCTCGGCCTCGCGGACCGGCTGGCCGTGATGCACCACGGCACCCTGCTCGCGCTCGACGCCCCGGCCCGGTTGATGGCCGACGCCACCGTCCAACAGGCCTACCTCGGGGAGGCGTTGTGACCCTGCTCCAGGTCCGCGACCTGCGGGTGGTGATCGCCGGCTCGCACGTCCTGCACGGCGTCGACCTCGACGTGGCCGACACCGGCGTGACCGCCCTGCTGGGGCGCAACGGCGCGGGCAAGACCAGCACCGTCAAGGCCGTGCTGGGCCTGGTGCCGCGCACCGGCAGCGCCCGGCTGGCCGGCCGCGAACTCACCGCGCTGCCAACTTATCTGATTGTCCGTCATGGCATCGGCTACGTGCCGGAGGACCGCGGCGTCTTCCCCGGACTCACCGTCGCGCAGAACCTGCGGCTGGCCGAGCGCGACGCCCGGCCCGACTACCCGCTGGTCCACCAGCTCTTCCCCGAACTCAAGAAGCGCGAGCGGCAGTTGGCCGGCACCCTGTCGGGCGGCCAGCAGCAGATGGTGGCCATCGGCCGCACCCTGCTGAACGGGAACCGGCTGATCATCGCCGACGAGCCCACCAAGGGCCTCGCCCCCAAGGTGGTGGCCGAGGTCGCCGACGCGCTGGCCCGGGTCGCCGAGCGCGTCCCCGTGCTGCTGGTCGAGCAGAACCTCGCCCTGGTCCGGCGGCTGGCCGGGCCCTGCACCGTGCTCGCCGACGGGCGCACCGCGCACCGCGGCGACACCGCCGAACTGCTCGCCGACGAGCCCGCCGCCCGCCGGCTGCTCGGCGTCGGCACCCACCGACCACCGGAGGGGAGCCCCTGATGGGAACCTTCGTCCTGCTCGCCTGCACCGGCCTCGGCCTGGGCGCGCTGTACTTCCTGATCGCCGCCGGCCTGTCGCTGATCTTCGGCCTGATGGACGTGCTCAACCTCGCGCACGGCGCGCTGCTCTCCGTCGGCGGCTACGCCGCCTGGTGGGCCGCCACCGGTGGCGGAATGAGCTGCTGGCTCGCCGTGCCGTTCGGCACCGCGGTCGGCACGCTGGCCGCCGTACTGCTCGAACTCGCCCTGGTCCGGCCGCTCTACGGGCGGCCGAGGGAGCAGATCCTGGCCACCGTCGGCGTCGGCCTCGCCGTGCCCGCACTGCTGGCCGGCTTGTGGGGCGCCGACGCGCGGCCTTTCCCGCAGCCCGCCGTGCTGGCCGGCACCGTGCGGCTGCTCGGCGCCGTGGTGCCGCGCGACCGGTTCCTGCTGATCGCCGCCGCGCTGCTCGTCCTGTTGGCCCTGCGGCTCTTCCTCGCCCGCACCCGGTACGGGCTGATCGTCCGGGCCGGGGTGGCGGACCGGGCCATGGTCACCGCGCTCGGCATCGACGTGCGCCGGGCGTTCACCCTGGTCTTCGCGATCGGGGGCGCGGCCGCCGCCCTCGGCGGGGCGCTGGCTGGCCTCTACTTCGGCTCGGTCAGCCCCGACCAGGGGCCCGGGCTGCTGATCTTCGCGTTCGTGGTGGTGGTGATGGGCGGGGCGGGCTCGGTCACCGGCGCCGCCGTCGCCTCGGTCGTGGTCGGCCTGGTCCAGCAGTTCGCCAACTACTACAGCGCCGCCGGGCTCGGCGACCTCGCCGTCGTCGTGCTGCTCGCCGTGCTGCTCCTGGTGCGCCCCGGCGGACTCACCGGGAGGCTCGCATGACCGCCGTCCTTGTTGGAACTGACGGCGCGTCAATTGTGCGGCGGATGCTGCGCCGGTGGCCGCTCGGACTGTTGCTCCTGCTGGCCGCCGCGCCCTACAGCGCGCTGCCCGTGCCCGGGCTGCTCGACGGCCCGCTGGGCAGCCCCGGCAGCCTCCAACTGATCGCGCTCTGCCTGATCTACGGCGGCCTCGCCACCAGTTACGACCTGCTGCTCGGCCACACCGGCCTGCTCTCCTTCGGGCACGCGCTCTACTTCGCCACCGGCCTGTACGCCACCGACCTGGCCATGCTGGAGCTCCACCTGCCCTTCGCGGCAGCGGTGTTGGCCGGCATCGGCGCCGCGCTGCTGCTCGCCCTGCTGCTCGGCGCGGCGAGCCTGCGGGTGACCGGGATCGGGTTCTCCATGGTGACCCTGGCCTTCGCCCAGGCCGGCGCGATCCTGGTGCAGCGCGACCCGGGCGGGCTGACCGGCGGGGAGGAGGGCCGCGCCGTGCCGGCCGACCGGCTGCCCGGCGCGCTGGTGGGGATCGGCAACACCGCCAACCTGTACTGGATCGCATTGGCGTACCTGGTCCTCGTCCTCGCGGTGGTGCGCTGGACGGTGGGCTCGCCCGTCGGCCGGGTGCTGGCGGGCATCCGGGAGAACGAACGCCGGGTCGAGGTGCTGGGCCTGCGCCCCTACGGGTACAAGCTGGTCGCCTTCGTGATCGCCGGCGGCCTGGCGGGCGCCGGGGGAGCGGTGTACCTGCTGCTCACCGGCGGCGCCACCCCGCAGGCCGCGAGCTCCGACGCCACGCTCGCGCTGCTGGTGATGGTGGTGCTCGGCGGCTCGGGCACCCGGTGGGGGCCGCTGCTCGGCGGCCTGCTCTACACCTGGGCCGCCCACCGGCTCGGCGACCTCGCCAACTCGACGGACGTGGCGGGCCTGCCGGCCGTGCTGCGGGTGCCGCTCTCGCAGCCGCTGTTCCTGCTCGGCGCGTTGTTCGTCGCCGTGGTGTACCTGCTGCCCGGCGGCCTGGCCAAGCTGCCCGCCCGGATCAGGACGACCTCCCCGCTCACTTCCCTGCCTGCTTCCCGATCGGTCCGAGGAGAATGATGACCAAGGTGGTGACCGTACCGGGCGCCGAACGGCAGCGCGGCGCGGTGCTCGACGACCTGACGACCCGTGGGACGGTGGCGAGCGGGCACACCGTGACCGAGGACTGGGCGTACCTGCACGCCTCGGCCACGCCGCCGCCCGAGCGGGTGCCGGGTGTGCAGCTCGACGGCTGCTTCAAGTCCGGGAGCCAACTGAATCCGCATCACGGCTGGCACCGGGACGCCCAGTTCGTCATCCGGCTTCCTGACGAGTGGAACGGCGGGCTGGTGGTCACCGCCGCGCCCGGGATCCGCCGGCAGTACGCGGCCGACCGGCTGATCGGCGACTGGGTGCTGGCGCGCGGCTACGCGTACGCGGCGAGCGACAAGGGTAACTCGGGCCCGCACTTCCACACTGCGGGCCGCGCCCCGGGGGATGCGGTGGCGCAGTGGGGCTACCGGATGCGCGAACTCGCTCTGGCAGCACGGGAGACGGTGCGCCGACACTACGGCGCCGAGCCGCGGCGCTGCTACGCCACCGGGCTCTCCAACGGCGGCTACCTGACCAGGCTGCAACTGGAGCGCCACCCGGACCTGTACGACGGCGGGGTCGACTGGTCGGGGCCGCTCTGGCTGGCCGAGGGGCCCAACCTGCTGACCCACCTGCCCGCCTGGCTCGCCCACTACCCCCGGTACCGGGACTCGGGTGACCCCGACGCACACGCCCGGCTGCTCGAAGCCGGGCTCCCGGCGGGCTCGGAGTTCCTCTGGGAGGTGCACCACCGGACCTACTGGGACTTCACCCAGCGCACCTACCGCGCCGTCTTCGACCCCGACCACCCGGGCCCGGGCCTGCCGCCGGAGGGCCTCGCCTTCGCCCGCCCCGGCGAGCCCGGCGCCGACGCGGACTACGACTACGCGGCGCGGCCGTTGGCCGTCCACGACGCGGTCTCCCGCGTGTCGCTCACGGGCGCGCTCGGCCGCCCACTGCTCTCGCTGCACGGCACGCTGGACGCACTGCTGCCGATCGGGCCCCACTCGGACCGCTACGCCGCACTGGTCACCGAGGCCGGCCGGGGGCACCTGCACCGGCAGTACCGCATCGAGGGCGGCAACCACGTGGACGGGTTCTGTGATGTCTTCCCGGGCAGGCTGCGGCCGATGCTGCCCGCGTACCGGGCGGCGTTCGAGGCGCTGGAGGCGTGGGTGGAGCGGGGAGTGGAACCGCCGGACAGTCGAACTGTGGTGTGGGGAGGGGAAGTCGACGGAGCTGATGTCCTGATCCGGTGAGGTGCTTGGTGAGCTTGTGCGAGGACTGGTGTCCGGTCCCGCCTCGGTACAGCCTGCCGTCCGCCGGCTGGCGACCGTGGTGGGGCTTGCTGCCTGACGGGTTCTTTAGGTACAGACTGTGCCCGTTGCCAGCTCTGAGTGGGCGCCGAGGAGTCCGATGGAGGAGCGTGGAATCATGCCTCGCATGGCATCAGAGGTCTGGGAAGACGAGGGTGAGCCCTACCACTTCCAGTGGGCGCACGTGGACTCCGAGGAAGCCTGGATCTTCGAGCTGAGTGAGGGGCGTCGAGCACCCGCTTCCTGGTCCGGGACACCGCAAGAGAAGACTGTCATGCCCGGCACCATGATGGTCGCCGTGGTCGCCCATGATCCGGACGTCGAGAAGCCGCCCTATGTTCGCTTCGATCCGGGGCCGACAGTCCCGTTCGAGTTGATGAAGCGCTTCGTTGGTCGTGTCGCCGAGATATTGGACAACGGCTTCGAGACCCAACCGCCTGCTTACTGAACTTGAATGGGTGATGTCCGAGCTGTTCGCCTGACAGTGGTCTGTTGAACGCTTCGAGAGTAGGCGGAAGAACTGGGAGATCGCCGCCGCGCTGCGGGTCAGCAAGCGGTCCGTGGAGTGGTGGTGCTGCCGGGGTCCTGTCGGAGGGATCGCCGGGCCGGCCCAGGTTCAGTCGAGCGCAGATCGCCGGGCTGGAGCGGGAGTTGGAGCGCGGTCCGCTGGTCCGTGGGGCAAGGGTTTGGAAGCCGCGATGGGCTCCCCTTCGTCCTTGTGCGGCTGGCCGGACGGCGCCCCAAGCCTTCCCCGGACGGCACGATCCCGCTCACTTGGCTGATCGCGCAGTGGCCCGAGGGCCGGGCGGAGCCGGTCAAGTACTGGATCTCCAACCTGCCCGCCGACATCCCCGCCAAGGACCTGGTCCAGCTGGCCAAGTCACGCTGATCGAGCACGACTGCCGTGAGCTGAAGACCTGTCTGGGACTGGACCTGACTCTCTATCAGGGCTTGGCACTCCTACGACACCACCTGTGGGGAGGGGAAGTCGACGGAGCTGATGTCCTGACTCGGTGAGTTTCTCCTCCTACCCTTACGTCATGGCTATGGCTGTTGATCCGACGCTGTCCGTAGGCCAGCGAATCAAGCATTTCAGGAAGCGTGCGGGCAAGTCCCGTGCAGCGCTGGCCGGGTCGGTGGGCCGGTCGGAGGGGTGGCTCAAGGCTGTCGAGAACGGGCGGCTCCTGCTCCCGAGCCTGCCCACGCTGGTGAAGATCGCCGAGCACCTGGGGATCGCTGACCCGGGGGCGCTCATCGGGGACCTCTCGCTGCCCACTGCGATGTTTTCGGGCGCTGAACACGCGGCGCTGTCGGTGGTTCGGCGCGTGATCGACACGGCCCCGCTCGGCCTCTCGGCTGGTCCGGCGCCGGACGTCCGCCAGGTGGCGGACCAGGTGACGGCGGGGTGGACGGCCCGTAACTCGCGCGGGGACCACCGCACGGCGCTCGGGGAACTGCTGCCCTCGCTGGTACCGGTGGCGTCCGTTGCGGCGTCGCATCCCGAGTGCGCTGATCGCCGCCAGGCTGAGGTGCTGTACGCCTCGACGCTGAACCTGGTGCAGATGTTCGCCGCCTACCAGGGGGACGGCAATCTGGTCTGGCGGGTCGCGGAGCGGTCACTCGCGACTGCTCGGGCCTCGGGAGACCTGGCCGCCATCGGCCAGTCGTGCTGGTTCCTCGTCGAGGCCTTCCGCCAGTCCGGCCAGTGGGACAGCGCGCAGGCGCTCGCGGAGGAGGCGATGCGGCTGCTCGACCCGGTTCGCACTGAGTCTCCCCAACTTGCCGCCGCCTGGGCCGACATGGCGTTCCATGCTGCAATCACTCACGCGCGGGCCGGAGAGGCCGGTTCGGCCTGGGGTTGGTTCGACCGAGCGGAGCGAGCGGCGAGGATGCTGCCCGGCGGGTTCTGGCAGTCGGCGACGTCGGGCTCCGTCAGGGTGATCCCCGTGCACGCCGTCACCGTCGCGGTCGAGCTTCGACAGGTCGGTACGGCGCTTAGGTGGGCTGGCCGGGTAGCGCCGGACGACATTCCGTCGCGCCCCCGCAGGGCTCGACACCTGATCGAGGTGTCCCGCGCCTTCGCGCTGCGCGGAGAGCCCGAAGCGGTCGCGTCGACGCTTTCGGATGCGGCGCTGGCGGCGGGCGAGACGGTGCGCTGGAACAGGGAAGCCCATGAGCTTGTGCGGGGACTGCTCTCTGGTCCCGCCTCAGTACAGCCTGTTGCCCGCCGGCTGGCGACCGTGACGGGGCTTGCTGCCTGACAAGTTCTCAGAGGGTACAAACTGTGCCCTTTGCTGGCTCTGAGTGCCCGTTACTTCTCAGGAAGTGACAGGTGCTCAGTGCAGTCGGGGTGGAGTTGCCCGTGGTAGCGCCGAACTGGCGGGAGTGCCGGTGTGTGCGGTGTCTGGTGAGTGGCGGTCCGGGATGGGCAAGCGTCGCGCGTCGCGCGCTGACGGCTCGTCCGAGGCGTGTCAGACCTGCGAGGAGCTGGCCGCTTTGGAAGTGGCGGAGGGTCGTTCGAATCAGGCGGTTGCTTCTGCGATTGACTCGGCTCGGGCGATCCACGTTTCTTGATGCCTGGGCCGCCGTAGCCCGATTCAAAAGATAAAGCCCCCACCTTTCGGTGAGGGCTTCTCTGTGTTTTGAGTCGAATCACACGAAGTGGTCGAACTCCCCAGCCTTTGCGCCCTTGATGAAAGCGTCAAGCTTCGCCTGAGTGGTCGTCACGATGACGCTCGGGTCATCGCTCTCACGCATCACGATCATGCCATTCCCGGCGTCTGCGACCTCGATGCAGTTCCCGTTATTACCCTGAGAGAAGGTAGACTTCTGCCAGTCGTAGTCACTCATGAGTTTCCTTTCACAGCTGGTACATCACGTGCTGAATCAAACCCCAAGAGTCGCGCTCAGGACGCTCTCGAAGACTCATCATACTAATCGGAGGCAGTGACAGTTTCGCCAGTTGATCGAAGGTCGCTTCGTAGCTGTCGATCTCCTCTGGGCCAGTCAAGAACTCCGCCCGGTCTGGATGGTCAATCCCGACCGTCGCCAGTCGCCGTTCGGCCGGTTCGCAGATGAAGAATGGTGCGGCGTAGGGGCTGTAGCCCTGTACCGTGAACGGCATGATCTGAATCGTAATATTAGGCCGTTCGGCCATCTCGATCAGATGGACAAGCTGCCTACGGCTCACATCCTTGCCCGCGAATCGGGCCAGAAGCGCGGCTTCATGAATGACAAAGTGGCATTCGGGGGCGTCTGGCATTTCGAGGACGGCCTGGCGTGCCAGTCGAAAAGCGAGCCCGGTTTCCTGGTCCTTTAGTGGGTTGTACGTGTGCCGGAAGACGGCCCTGCCATAGTCCGGAGTTTGCAGCAGTCCCGGGATGTGGAAGGTTTCATATGTGATGATTCGCCTTGCGCTTGCGTCCATCTCCGCAATGTCGAGAGAGTGCTGCGGCATTCGCTTCTGGTAGCTGGACCACCAGTCGGCGACGTTCGGTGACTCAAGCGCCAGGAGGCCGGCAATGTACGCCTCATCTTTGCACCCGTAGGCCGTCATGAGCGTTCTCACTCGATCGGGTGAAATGGCCGTGCGACCAGCCTCGATGTGACTCAGGTGCGGTGTGCTCAGATCTATCAGTTCGCCGGCCTCGCGCAGCTTGACGCGTGCCTTCTCCCGCGCAGTACGCAGCTCGGCTCCAAGTCGGCGTTGCCGCTCGCTGACGGTACTCCTGAGCGCCATGTCGTGGCCTCCCCTCTGATGTGCAGTCTTGCCGCTGAACGGCCTACAGCGCCAGCTCCCTCCCCTTGCTGACTCTAGATCAACAAGGGGAGATGCCCCGATGGGGTTGCAAAGTTTTACCGCCAAGCTCTACCGTCTGTCACGAGGCACTTACGCCATGAGTGCTCAATCAGGTGTGCGTCAGGTGACTACGCATCACGCGGCCTTGCCTTGCGCACAACGGCATTCGAGGCGCGACAAGACCCCCGCGACCGTGTCATCGGTCCGGGGGCACGGCCAACCTGATGGAAGCAGGTCGACGTGCAGGACTTTAGCGTTCCGCCCGTAGAAGCGGTCGTATTGCCCAGGCCTTCGCCCGTGGTAGCGCTCGGGAGATCGGCGTGGTTGCCCTGTCATGAGGGCTCGGCATCTGGAGCTCGCGAGATGCTGAAGGCTCTGCTTGCGGAGCTGGGAGCCAACGAACTCGACTGGTACGAGGTCGAGTTGGTGGTAAGTGAACTGGTCGCCAATGCGGTGATCCATGGGTCCGCGAACCTGGACGGGCTGATCTTCGTGCGGTTCGAGGGCTCCGTCGAACAGGTTCGGATCGAGGTGCACGACTCCAGTCGGGTGCTGCCGAGGGTCCAGCCAGTGAGCTTGGACGACGAGGGCGGTCGGGGCCTGTGGCTGGTCGACCAGCTTGCCTCGACGTGGGGGCACGACTGCTCCGACGTCGGGTTGAGCAAACGGGTGTGGGCGGTCGTGCGTCCGGATCGGTGTGGGTTGGGGCCGCGCTCGCACAGGTGAGCTCCTGTTGATCGCCCCTCGGGTGCTGGGTGCTGCGCCTGGGTGGGCTGGCGGTCTCGGTTTCTGCGCGCGGGTGCCGTTCCCCGGGCCGGGGCCGCCTCTTCATCGTCGTGACGTCCTTGTGAGGGAGAAGTATGTCCAGTTCCACGGTTCCCAGCGGGCGGCCCGGTTGTGGGTCGCGGGTGTTGGCGGCCTTCGACCAGGCGAAGCGCCCGTACGCGGGGGTTGCCGCTCGGGTGGCTGCTCGGTTGGTGGCGCAGGAGGAAGCGGCCGGCGCGGCCGGGAACGCGAACGAGCTGGGGAAGGGGGATGAATCCTCTTGATCTCCCGTCAGGTCTTCTTCGCGCCTGACGGGTTGGCAGTCCTGGTGGGCAAACGGGCCAGAAAGGAAACGATCTTCATGGACAGGTCGAACTACGTGAGTCCGCCGCCGCGTCGGATCGGGGCGCAGGCGGTGCTGCTACATCCGACGCAGGGTCAGGTGATGGTCCTTCGGATGCGGGGGCGTCGTTGCGGGTGGCTGCCGGGTGGGCACTGTGCGCCGGACGAGTCGGCGATCGTGGCGGTGGGGCGGATCGTGCGGTTGCAGTTGGGGATCGCGGTGCCGTTCGGTGGCGCGGATCTGGCGGTGGTGGACTACTCGCCCGCGAACCGGGAACCGGAGGCGCGGGAGGGGTACAACTTCGTGTTCGTGCGTCGGTTGAGCGCCGAGCAGGCGGGGTTGGCGCGTCCGCAGGAGGTGGCGGGGCCGGACCTGCTCGGCTACGACTGGGTGAACCTGGGCGAGTTGGCGAACGTGTGCCTGCCGTATCACGTGCGACGGATCACGCGGGCGGTGGAGGCCTGCGAGCCGGGTTCGACGGCGGCCAGGTTCCTGACGCAAGGTCTGGTGGCTTGACGGCGAGCGGAACGGGGCCCCGCAGCCCGGGGAGGGGCGTCAGGCCGGGCAGCCCGAGTCGGCCACCACGTAGTAGCCGGGGGCCGTCTCCTCCAGGGTGTGCACGGTGAAGACGTTCCACAGGCCCATCGCTTGCCCGGAACCGGTGGCGTAGGTGAGGCCGCCGCTCTGGAAGGCGCGGCCGGCCACCGTCTGGTCGTAGTTGTCAGTCGTGTAGCAGCTCGGGGTATAGCCGCCACTGGTGGTGGCCGTGACGGCGGCGGACTGGGTGCCGACGTTGCCCGAGGCGTCGACGGCGGCCACCGTGTAGCTGTGCGAGGTGCCGGCGGCCAGGCCCGAGTCGGTGTACGTGGTGCCGGTGACCGGGGAGGCGTTGGCTTGGGTGCCGTCGCGGTAGACGTCGTAGGAGGAGGCGCCGCTGACGGGCTGCCAGGTGAGCGAGACCGAGGTGGCGGTGGTGCCGCTGACGGTGAGTCCGGTCGGGGCCGGGAGTCCGGTGCCGGTGGTTCCGCCCGCCAGGCCCCAGAACTGGGCGGTGTAGTAGCTGGAGCAGATCGCGCTCAGGAAGTAGGCGCCGGTCGTGCCGCACTGGTTGGTGGCCGAGCCGGGGTCGACGGCGAGGCCGTGGCCCATGCCGTTGATCGAGTAGAGCTGCACGGCCGGGTTGCCGCTGGCGTCGTCGTAGCTGGTGAGGGTGGTGCCGCCGGGCAGGCTCGCGGTGCTGGAGGGGGTCTGGCCGATGCCCCAGGTGTTGGTCCACTGGTCGCGCAGCTCGGTGCCGTTGACGGGTTGGACGGTGGTGTCGGCGGTGCCCTGCCAGATCGCCACCCGGGGCCACGGGCCGGTGTAGCCCGGGTCGGAGGCGCGGACCTTGTCGCCCCACTGGGCCGGGGTGAGGTTCTGGCTGCCGTACTGGCAGCCGGAGGCGGCCGTCTCGGTGGTGGCGCACTGGGCGGGCAGGCCGGAGTCGACGGCGCCGCCGGCGAACATGTCGGGGTAGTCGGCCAGCAGGTCGGCGGTCAGGCCGCCGCCGGCGGACAGGCCGGTGACGAAGACCCGGTGGGAGTCCGAGCCGTACAGCGCCTCGGCCTTCGCGACCATCTGGACGACGGAGGCGGCCTCGCCGTTGCCCCGGGTGTCCTTGGTCGAGTCGAACCAGTTGAAGCAGGAGAGGCTGTTGTTGGCGGCGTCGGTCTGCGGGAAGACCACCGCGAAGCCGTACAGGTCGGCGTACTTGGGCCAGCCGGAGTCGTCGTAGTAGTCGGTCGCGGTCTGGGCGCAGCCGTGCAGGGCGACCACCAGCGGTGCCCCGGCGGGCAGGCCGGCCGGTGCGTAGGAGTACATCGCGAGATTGCCGGGGTTCGAGCCGAAGCCGGTGACCTGCTGGAACGTGCCGCCGGCGGCGGACGCGGAGGAGTGGCCGGCGGCGATGAGACCGGCGGCGAGGGCGAGCGCGGCGAACAGTCTGACGGGTTTGGGCATGGTGGCTCCCAGGGTGGGGGAGGAGTCGTGTCCTGAAGCATGGGCCCGGGGCGGCACCGGCGGAATGGACCGGGCGCCCACCCCGCACGCCCGCCGGATGTGTCGCCCCACCACCTGGCCCACCGTCACGGCGATAGGGCGTCACCATCGGTCAGCAGCTGCAACTTGAGCGCGAGTTGGAGCTCCAGCGCGCGGGCCGGGCTGTTCCAGTCCGGCCCGAGCAGCGCCTGGATCCGCTCCAGGCGCTGCACCACGGTGTTCACGTGGATGTGCAGGCTCTCCCTGGCCCGGGTCAGGCTGCCGCCGCAGTCGAAGTAGGTCCGCAGGGTGCGGACCAGGTCGGTGCCCCGCCGGGCGTCGTAGTCCAGCAGCGGGCGCAGGGTGTCGCCGACGAACCCGTCGACGTCCTGGGCGTCCGCGAGCAGTACGCCGAGGAAGCCCAGGTCGGCGGCGCACGCGCTCCCGCCGGTCCGCCCGAGCACCTTCATCGCGCGCAGGCAGCGCACCGCCTCGGCGTGGGCGGTCGCGATCGGCTGCGGGCCGGCGGCGGGGCCGGCGGCGGCCACCGTCACGGCGGCTGCGGGCCCGCCCAGCTGCGCGGCCACCGAGGCGCCGACCCGGCCGGCGTCGGCTCCGTCGGCGGGGACCAGCAGGACGACGGTGCCGTGGTGCTGGGCCGTCAGGCCGGGCTGGCCGAACAGGCGGCGCCGGGCGGCGGCGAGCAGGCGGTCCAGGGACTGGCCCACCGGCTCGGCCACCAGCACCACGTAAGGTCGGCCCAGGTCGACGCCGAGCCGGCTGGCCCGCTCGGCGAGGCCGTCCGGGTCCCGGTGCGGGGCGGTGAGCAGGTCGGAGAGCAGTTCCCCGCTGATCCGGTTCTCGGTCTCGGCCACCGTGCGCCGCATCAGCAGCAGCAGTCCGGCCACCACCGAGGCCCGTTCGAAGACCCGGCGGTTGGCGTCGTCCAGCTCCTCGTCGCGGTGCAGCACCAGGCTGCCGAGCAGTTCGTGGCCGGCCAGGACGGCGCAGACCCAGCGCCCGCCGGTGCGCAAGGCGCGACCGCTGCTGCGGGACTCAGCCACTGCCAAGGCCAGGCCGGCCGGCTCGGGCACCGCCTCCGGTGCGGCCAGGTGCCGCCCGTCCGGATCGTGCACGGTGACCACTGCGCCCAGCAACTCGCCTACCTGGCCCGCGAGTTCGGACAGGTCGCCGCCGCGCAGCACCAGGTCGGTCAGCTGCTCGTGGGCCTTCTCGGCGTGCTGGATCGCGGCGGCGTGCGCCTGCACCAGCGTGTTGGCCTCGGCCAGCTCCGCCAGCGCGGCGTTGGTGTCGGCGAGCGCCTTGGCGGTGTCGATGGCGATGGCCGCGTGCGCGGCCAGCGAGCAGAGTAGGGCGATCTCGTCGCTGGAGAACGAGCGGGGGCTGCGGTCGGCGGCGAACAGCACCCCGATCACCTGACCCGACCCGCCGCCGCTGGACCCGAGCAGCAGCGGCACGCCGAGGATGGCGACCAGCCCCTCGTCCAGCACGCCCGCGTCGATCCCCCGCGTGTGGTGGAAGCGCTGGTCGGTGCGGTAGTCGGGGGTGACGTACGGGCGGGCGGTCTGCGCGACCAGCCCGCCCAGACCGTCGCCCAGGCTCAGCCGCAGGCGCTGGAAGAGCGGCGAGATCGAGCCGGCGGTCACCCGCATGTAGGTGTCGCCGGCCTCCTCGTCCGGGAGGGTGAGGTAGGCCGTGTCGGTGCCGAGCAGCAGCCGCGCCCGGTGCACGATGGCCCGGAGCACGTCGTCCAGCTCGCGCAGCGCGGCCAGGTCGCTCGCGGTGTCGAACAGCGCGCTCAACTCCCGCTCCCGGCGCTGGTGCTGACGCAGCATCCGGCGGATCCGCAGGGCCGCTGCGGCGGCCCGGTCGAGCTCCGCCAGCTCCTCCGGGGGGAGCGTGCGCCGGGCTTCGGCGGTGACGGCGCCGAGCTCCTCGACCGGGGCGTCCTCGGTCAGCAGCTCCAGCAGGCGGCGCAGGTGCGCGGCGGTGGACGTGATCGGTGGCGGCATGGTGGGGTCCATCGTGGTGGGTGATCGGACGGGGCGGAAGGGGGCGGCGGGCGTCAGGCGGTGGCCTCGGCGCCGGCGCCGGCGTCGGCCTCGGCTTCGGCTTCGGCTTCGGCGAGGTCCCGCCCCCGGGTCTCCCGGGCCGCGAGCAGCGCGAGCACCGTGACCACGGCGGCCAGCGAGACGTAGAGCGAGATCGGCGCCGCGTCCCCGTAGTGCGCGAGCAGCGCGGTGGCGATCAGCGGGGCCGGCGCGCCCGCCGCGACCGAGGCGAACTGGGCGCCGATCGAGGCGCCGGAGTAGCGCATCCGGGTCGCGAACAGCTCGGCGAAGAAGGCGGCCTGCGGCGCGTACATCGCGCTGTGGAAGACCAGCCCGACGGTGACGGCGAGCAGCACCGCCGGGAACGATCTGGTGTCGAGCAGCCCGAAGAACGCCCAGGCCCAGGCACCGGTGGCGACCGCGCCGGCCAGGTAGACCGGCTTGCGGCCGACCCGGTCGGAGAGCGCCCCGAACACCGGTATCAGCGCGAACTGGATCGCGGAGGCGATCAGCACGGCGTTGAGCGCGGTGTCCTTCGGCAGCTTCAGGTGGTCCACGCAGTAGGCGAGCACGAAGGTGGTGATCACGTAGTACGAGATGTTCTCCGCCATCCGGGCGCCCATGGCGACCAGGATGTCCTTCCAGTGGTGGCGCAGCACCGAGACCAGCGGCGGCTGTTCGGCCCGCTCCCGCGCCCTGCGGCGCTCCGCCCTGGCCAGCGCCTCCTGGAAGAGCGGGGACTCGTCCACCGACAGCCGGATCCACAGCCCGACCGCCACCAGCACCGCCGAGAGCAGGAACGGCACCCGCCACCCCCAGGCCAGGAACTCCTTGTCGCTCTGCAGACGGGTCATCAGATCGAGCACGCCCACCGCCAGCAGGTTGCCGGCCGGCGCCCCGCCCTGCGGCCAGGAGGCCCAGAACCCCCGGCGCCTGGCATCCCCGTGCTCGGACACCAGCAGCACCGCGCCGCCCCACTCCCCGCCGAGCGCGAACCCCTGGACCAGCCGCAGCACGGTCAGCAGGACGGGCGCGCTCACCCCGATGCTGTCGTAGCCCGGCACGCAGCCGATCAGCGCGGTCGCGCCGCCCATCATCAGCAGGCTGACCACCAGCAGCCGCTTGCGGCCGAGCCGGTCGCCGTAGTGGCCGAAGACCAGCGCGCCGATCGGGCGGGCGGCGAACCCGATCGCGTAGGTCAGGAAGGCGAGCAGCGTGCCGGTCAACGGGTCGGACTTGGGGAAGAAGACGTGGCCGAAGACGAGTGCGGCGCAGGAGCCGTAGAGGAAGTAGTCGTACCACTCGATGGTGGTGCCGATCAGGCTGGCGGCCACCACGCGGGGGAGCGTGGAGGTCGTGGAGGACGATGTCATGCGTCACCACTTCCGGACGGTGAACGGTGTCGCCACAACCTAGGAACTCCCAGGTCGGCGGCCCATGGTGGCGACCCACACAGCTCGGTGGGCCGGGGTGGGGGCGAGGACCACCGGGCAGTGGGCGGGGGCGGGGAATGGCCGCCAGGGGCGGTCGGTTGGAGTTGCCGCCGGGTGGGTCGGCGGGGAGCGACGGAGGCGGGGAAGCGTGGAACTGGGTGTGTACGGGCTGAGTGCCAAGGCGACGCTGGGGCCGGCCGAGACGGCGCGGTTGGCGCGACGGGCCGAGGAGTTGGGCTACCGGTCGTGGTGGGTGGGCGACCACGTGGTGCTGCCCAGCCCCCGGGTGCCCGAGTCGCCGATGGCGCCCACCGACCCGATCCTCGACCCGCTGGTGCACCTGGCCTACGTGGCCGCGCTGACCGAGCGGATGGAGTTGGGCACGGGAATCCTGATCCTGCCGCAGCGCAATCCGGTGGTGCTGGCCAAGCAGGCGGCCAGCCTGGACGTGCTGTCCGGGGGCCGGCTGCTGCTCGGTGTCGCGCCCGGCTACCTTGAGCCGGAGCTGACCGCCGTCGGCGTGCGGCCGGCCGCACGCGGCGCTCGCACCGACGAGTACCTGGACGCGATGCGGCAGTTGTGGACGGCACCGGAGCCGGAGTTCCACGGCCGGTACGCGGACTTCGCGCAGGTGGACGCGCACCCGCGCCCGGTGCGGCCGGACGGGCCACGGATCGTGATCGGCGGGCACAGCCCGGCCGCGTACCGCAGGGCGGTCGCCAAGGGGCAGGGCTGGATCGGCACCGGCAGCTCGCCGGCCGACCTGCTGCCGCACCTCGACGGGCTGCGCAAGGCCGCGGCCGAGGTGCCCCGGCCGGACCGGCTCGGCCGGCTGGAGATCACCTTCCTGCAGATCGACCCGGTCGAGGTGGACGCGGCCGGTGCGCAGCACTACGCGGAGCTCGGTGTGGACCGCCTGCTGCTCTACCCGCTGCCGCTGGAGGACCCGGCCGAGGTCGCGGCGTTCCTGGAACGGCACGCCGACCTCCTGCACTGAGCCCGGTGCCTCAGTGCGCGGTCCAGCCGCCGTCCAGCGGCAGCGAGGCGCCGGTGACGTAGTCCGCGCCGGGGCCGCAGAGCCAGAGGGCGGCCGCGGCCACCTCCTCGGGCTCGATCAGCCGCTTGATCGCGGTGCGCTCCAGCAGTATCCGCTCGACCACGGCCTCGGCGGGGATGCCGTGGGCCGCTGCCTGCGCGGCGATCTGGTTCTCCACCAGCGGGGTGCGCACGTAGCCGGGGTTGACGCAGTTGCTGGTCACCCCGTGCGGCGCGCCTTCGAGCGCGGTGACCTTGCTGAACCCCTCCAGGGCGTGCTTGGCCGTGACGTAGGCGGACTTGAACGGGCTGGCGCGCAGGCCGTGCACCGAGGAGATGTTGACGATCCGTCCCCAGCCGCGCCGGTACATGCCGGGCAGGTTGCGGCGGACGATCCGGAACGGGGCCTCCACCATCACCCGCTGGATCAGCGCGAACCGCTCCGGCGGGAACTCGTGGATCGGCGCGACGTGCTGCAGGCCGGCGTTGTTGACCACGATGTCGGCGTCGTCCGGCAGCTCGTCCACCGCCGCACCCACCGACAGGTCGACCACCAGGGCCGTGCCGCCGATCTCCGCCGCCACCTGCCGGGCCGCCTCGCCCGCCAGGTCCACCACGTAGACGTGCGCGCCGGCCCGGGCGAACGCCTGCGCGCAGGCCCGGCCGATCCCGCTCGCGGCGCCGGTCACCAGGGCGCGGCGGCCGGCCAGGAAGTGGTCGGCCGGGGGAACAGTGGGAGTCATGCGGCCACGCTAGGAGCCGGGCGGGACCGGCCCCATGGGCCCGGCCACCACAATCGGACCGCATCCCGTGGTGGTGGCAGCCATCAGGGGCCCAACGGCCCTGGACGGCGGCCCGGCCCGGCGGGACCGTGGAAATACGGGCCGGACCGCCGCCGGCCCGCCACCCGCTCGCTGCCCGACGCACAGGAGGCCGCCCGCCATGACCCCGCACACCGGCACCGACCGTCCGGACCCCGCCGCCCGGCAGGTGCGCAACTGGATGAGCCCCTCCGCCGTCGCCGTCACCACCGACACCGACTTCGGCACCATGATCGCGGCGCTCACCGCCACCCAGCGGGGCATCCTGCCCGTGGTGCAGGTCGGCGGCGAGGTGGTCGGCGTGGTCGCGGCCTCCGACCTGCTCCGCGCGTTCTCCCGGGACGAGGAGGGACGCAGCGAGGACGGCACGATCACCGCCGAGGAGCTGATGACCGAGCCGGCGGTCACCGTCCGCCAGGACCAGACCATCGACGACGCCGCCGGCTTCCTGCGCGCCGACGGCCTGCACCACCTCCCGGTGGTGGACGCGACCGGGCGGCTGGTCGGGCTGCTCTCGCTGGTCCAGCTGCTGGAGGCGCTCAAGCAGGACGACGACGCGCTCAGCGACGCCGCCGTGCGGCTCGCCCTCGCCGCCGACAGCGGGGTGGCGCCGAACTCGCTGCGGGTGCGCTGCGAACGCGGGCGCCTGACCCTGGCCGGCCGCACCGCCACCCGGGCGCAGGCGGCCGGGCTGGCCGCCCGGGTGGCGGAGCTGCCGGGGCTGGTGAAGCTGGTGGACCGGCTGCACTGGGCGGACTGACGGACTGACGGACTGACGGACTGACGGACTGGCGGGCTGTCAGGTGCGGGGCGGCACAGCGGACTCCTTCGCGCTCCGGCGATCCGACGGCCGCTCAGGAGCCCCTCGCTTCTCCCCGATCCCGGAAAGTGAAACTGTCAACTGACTGATTGATTGTGCTCTGGTGCCGGCTGATACCCTCGGGCCGTGACCCAGCAGCAGCGGCGGCGCGCCCCGGAGCCCGGCCAGCGGCAGCGCGACCCGGAGCGGACCAAGCGGCTCATCCTGGAAGCCGGCACCGCGGAGTTCGCGGCCCGCGGGTACGCCGCCACCCGGATCAGCGACATCGCCGGCCGCGCCGGCGTGAACAGCCAGCTGATCTCCTACTACTTCGGCGGCAAGGAGGGCCTCTACCAGGCCGTCCAGCGCCAGTGGTGGGAGGCCGACGCCCGGATCGCCGACCCGGAGCTGCCGTTGGGCCGGGTGGTGGTCGACTACCTGCGCTCCAATGCGGAGTGCCCCGAGCTGGGCCGGCTGCTCGTCTGGTCGGGTCTGACCGGCGAGGGCGTCGACGAGCCCGGCCTGGCGACCCGGATGCAGCAGCACCTGGCGGACCTGCGGCGCCGTCAGGCCGCCGGCGAGCTCGCCGCCGACCTCGATCCGGCGTACGTGCTGCTCGCCCTGTTCGGCGCCGCGGCCGCCCGCCTGGCCTTCCCGCACATCGCCCGTGCGATCACCGGCACCGACCCGGACTCGCCGGAGTTCACCGAGCGGTACGCCGCCGAGCTGGCCCGGATGGTCGAGCGACTCGCCGACTGAGGCGGTTCCTGAGGATACGGTTGTATCGGTTCATGGAGGTAGCGAGAAGTGTCCACGCGCGTTGACCACGAGCAGCGGCGGACCCGGATCGCCGAGGCCCTGCTGCGGATCGCGGACACCCAGGGGCTGCAGGCGGCCAGCATGCGGACGGTCGCCGCGGAGGCCGGGGTGTCGCTGCGTCAGGTGCAGTACTACTTCCACACCAAAGATGAGCTGCTGATGGACGCGCTGGCCCGGCTGAGCGCGCAGCTGCAGGTACGGATGCAGCGGTGGATCGCGGCGGCCGGAAGCCCGGCGACCCCGCGCACCACCGTCACCGCGATCCTCTCCAGCCTGCTGCCCACGGACCACGAGAGCCGGCGGATCACCCGCACCTACGCGGCGTACCACACGCTGGTGCTGAGCGAGCCCAAGCTGGCCGAGCAGCACGGCACCACCTACCCCGACATGCTCGAATCCTTCCTGGCCAAGCAGGTCCGCACGGCCCAGGAGGCCGGCGAGGTGAGCCCCGCGCTCGACCCGGAGCTGACCGCCGGCGAGCTGCTGGCCACGGCCAACGGCCTCGGTGCCAGCGTGCTGGGGGGCCAGCGGGACGGGGAGGCCGCACTGGCGATCCTGCACCACCGCCTGGTCGAGCTGTTCCTCCGGCCCGCACCGCGCTCCGGCGCCTGAGCGGCTCGCCGCGCCGCGGTCGGGCTTGCGCCACCCGGAACCCCATTGCCCACTGAAGTGATACACATGTAGCGTCAGAGCTCGTTGGCAGGTCGAACCTGACAAGGGGGATACGCGATGGCGCGTGTACGACTTCCGATCTCCGTAGTGGCCGCCGTTCTGGCGGTACTTGGCTTACCAGTGGCACCTGCGCAGGCCGCCGACCGGGCGGGCCCCGGGGGCCGGCCGTACGACGGCACCGTGGTCGCCACCGACTCCGGGCGGGTGCGCGGCAGTTCGCAGGACGGGTACCGCAGCTTCCAGGGCATCCCGTACGCCGCCCCGCCGGTCGGCGACCTGCGGTGGCGCGACCCGCAGCCGGTGACCGCCTGGTCCGGCGTCCGGCCGGTCTCCACCCCCGGCAGCCCCTGCCTGCAGTCCACCGGGACGGGGCTGCTCGGCAGCGAGGACTGCCTCTACCTCAACGTCACCACCCCGGCCCGGGCCGCACACCGGCCGGTGGTCGTCTGGCTGCACGGCGGCGGTTTCAGCACCGGCGCGGGCAGCGACTACGACCCGCACCGGATGGCCGTGGCCGGCGACGTCGTCGTGGTGACGGTGAACTACCGGCTCGGCGTCCTCGGCGGCTTCGGCTACCCGGGTCTGGCGGGCTCCGGCGACTTCGGGCTCGCCGACCAGCAGGCCGCACTGCGCTGGGTGCGGCGCAACGCGGCCGCCTTCGGCGGCGATCCCGGCAACGTGACGCTGGCCGGGCAGTCCGCGGGCGGGATGAGCGTCTGCTCCCAACTGACCTCGCCGTCGGCCGCCGGACTCTTCGACAAGGCACTGATCCAGAGCGGCTCCTGCCTGATCAACTACCCGGACGACCTGTTCTTCCCCGGCATGTCCGCCGGCTCGCCCTGGACCACCCGGACCGCCGTCGAGGCCGCCGGCAGCGCCTTCGCCGGCACGGTCGGCTGCGCCGGACTCGACTGCCTGCGGCAGAAGCCGGCCGCCGACCTGCTGCGCGCGGACCTGGCCGGCCCGGCCCACGGTGGATTCGCCAAGCCCGCCTACGGCACTGCGCTGCTGCCCGAGGAGCCGGCTGCCGCCCTGCGGGCCGGCCGGTTCCACCGGGTGCCGGTGCTGGAGGGCGGCAACCGCGACGAACACCGCGGCTGGGCAGCCGCGTTGAACGCCGGCTGGACGATCACCGCGGACCGGTACCGGCAGCTGCTCACCGCCGCCTTCGGCGACCGGGCCGCGGCCGTCGCGGCCCAGTACCCCGTCAGCGCCTACCCGTCTCCCGCGGTCGCCTGGGCGACGGTGGCCACCGACCGGATCTGGTCCTGCCCCACCCTGACGGGCGAGCAGCTGATGGCACGTCACACCCGGCTCTACGCCTACGAGTTCGCCGACCGCAGCGCGCCGCTCCAGCCCGGCTCCGTTCCGGGATTCCCGTACGGCGCCTACCATGCCGCCGAGCTGCCCTACCTGTTCGACCTGACCGGCTGGCCGATCACCCTCACCCCGGAGCAGCAAGGCCTCTCCCGGGAGATGATCGCCGCCTGGTCCGCCTTCGCCACCACCGGCCGGCCCTGGCCGCGCCTGCGGGACCCCGCCGACACCCGGCTCTTCGCCCCCGGCGAGCCGGGTACGGTCGACCTGGGCACCGAGCACGACTGCGGCTTCTGGAGCGGGTTCTGACCGGTCGAGCGGTCGACGGGGCGGACCGCGGCGGCGGCCCGCCGGGTCAGACCGCCTCTCCGTCGAAGGTGTACCGGGCGCCGTAGGCCGCCTGCACCCGGCGCACGCCGCGCGGCGGGTGCAGGCGGGTCGGTGCGGTGGTGTGGATCGGGAAGACGCTGCCCGGGCGCATCCGCTCCAGCATGTGGTGCAGGTCGTCCTGCGAGGCGTGCCCGGAGCAGCCGATCTGGCGCAGCGGGATGCCCAGGGCGGTGAGCCAGTCGGTGAACGGCGCCCAGCGCGGCTCGAACGGGCCGAGCGGCTCGCCGTTCGCGTGCACCAGGCAGCTCATCGGGTAGTCGTCGCCGACCGGCAGGTCGAGCAGCGAGGGCAGGTCGTCCGGGTCGGGCATCAGCACGTAGCGGCCCGGCTCGGCGTGCAGTTCGCTGGTCGGCACCTCGGCCGGGGAGAGCGCCTCGGGCACGCCGACCAGGCGCAGGAAGGCCGCGATCCGCTCGGTGAAGACGATCCGGCGCCCAGCGGCGTCGGCGATCTCCAGGAAGGCCCGCACCCGGTCCACGTCGCGCGGGTAGAGCGAGAGCAGCACCAGGCCGGGGGTGCGCTCCAGCGCGTCGGCGAAGTCACGGGCCACGTCGGTCTCGTCGCGCTGGCGGCCGGAGCTGTCCCAGCCGAGCGTGGTGCCCTCGGTGACCAGCACCGCGCTGTCGGCCGCCCGGTCGATGAACTCCCAGGAGCGCTCCGGGTGGTGGCCGTGGAAGCGGTAGTCGCCGGGGAAGGCCAGGGTGCCGTCGGGGGTGTGCACCAGGTAGCCGCTGGCGCCGGGCACGTCGTGGTCCACCGGCAGGCACTCGACCTCCAGCGGGCCCACGGTGACCTTCTGACCGGAGGTCAGCCGCCGCCAGTCGGGCTCACCGTGGGTCAGGCCCTGGCCGGTCGCGGCCAGCGCGGTGAGCACGTCGACCGCGTCGGTGTGCGCGTGCACCGGCACGTCGGGGCGGACGAAGCCGGCCAGGCCGACGTGGTCGATGTGCGGGTGGCTGACGAAGACGGCGGTCTGCCCGACCGGCTCGGCCAGCGGGGAGCCGGCGTCCAGCGCCGCCGGGTCGAAGAGCCCGGGCAGGGCCGGGGCGGCGTTCAGGCGCAGCCGGTCGGCGAGTTCGCGGCCGGGGCGGGGCCGGACCGGCAGGCGGAACAGGTCGCCGCCGGACGGGATGTCGATGCCGATGTCCAGCAGCACCCGGTACTCGTCCTGCTGTACCAGGATCTTGCTGCCGCCGATGACGCCGATGCCGCCCCAGAATTCGATGGTGGCCATGGGGGTGGTTCAGTTCCTTTCGAGCGGAGCCCAGGCCGTGGCCCAGGTCCGGATGGAGTCGAGCAGCCCCTCGACAGCGGGGGCGACGGCCGAGGCGGGCCCGTCGGCGCGGCCGAACCGGTCGATGTAGGCGCTGTGCGCGCCGATCTCGACGCCCGGTTCGATGTCGTTGCGCCAGTGGTCGCCGACCACGCACAACCGCTCGGGCGCCTGCGGCAGTTCGGCCCGCAGCAGCCGGCGCAGCCCCTCGGGCTTTCCGGTGCCGGAGACCACCGCGTCGAGCAGCGGCGGCAGTTCGAGCCGGTGCAGCAGTGCCTCCAGGCCGTCGGCCGGGCTGTTGGTGGCGAGCACCACCCGCACCCCGGCGGAGCGCAGCTCGGTGATCAACTCGGCGTAGCCGGTCGGCACTTCGAGCGGGCAGCGGACCGGATCGAGCATCAGCTCACGGGTGGTCAGGAAGGCCCGCTGCAACCGGTCGCCGTCCAGGCCCGCGGCGCGGGCGAGCACGGCCACGGCCTCCCAGCCGTCGATCGCCTGCGCCAGCGCCGGGCCGGCGGCCGCGCCGACGGCGAGGAACTCCTCGACACCGTTCAGCAGTTCGGCCCGGGCGGCGGCTTCCAGGGTGGCGGCGGCCTGCTCGGCGTAGTGCCGGATCGGCGCGTCGCCGCGGTAGAGCGTGCCGTCGAAGTCGGTGATCAGCACGGGAACGGGGATGTGGTCAGCCACGGACGCCTCCGGCGGTGGACATCGCGCCGGTCACGAAGTGGCGCTGCAGCACGAGGAAGAAGGCGAGCACCGGCACCGTGGTGAAGACCACGGCGGCGGCCAGGCCCGGGTAGTCGGTGCCCTCGGCACCGGCGAACGCCGCCAGGCCCACCTCGACCGGCTGCACGTTCGGGTCCTGGGTCATGATGAACGGCCACAGGAACGAGTTCCAACTGGCCAGGAAGACCTGCAGGGCGATGATCAGCAGCGCCGGCCGCACCAGCGGCAGGCCGATCGACCAGAGCATCCGGAACCGGGTGGCGCCGTCCAGCTCGGCGGCGTCGAAGAGTTCGGCGGGCAGGCCGAGGAAGAACTGCCGGACCAGGAAGATGCCGAAGACGCTGGCGCCCCACGGCACGATCTGGATCCAGTAGGTGTCCAGCCAGTGGATGTCGGTGGCGATCAGGTAGTCGGGGATGATCAGCACCGTGCCCGGCACCATCATCACCGCCATCACCAGGGTGAACAGGAAGCCGCGCCCGCGGAACCTCATCACCCCGAAGGCGAACCCGGCCAGCAGCGAGGTGGCCATCGCCAGCACCACCGTGCAGGCGCCGATCAGCACCGTGTTGAGGAAGAGCCGGGGCCAGGGCGCGGCGGCCCAGGCCCGGCCGTAGTTCTCCCAGTGCCAGTGCGGCAGCAGCACGTCGGACAGACTGCTCGACTGCGAGGCCGAGTTCAGCGAGGTGGCGACGATGTAGTAGAAGGGGAACAGGAAGAGCAGGCCGACCAGCACGGCCACGACGCGGCGCACCGCGCCGCGCGACCGCTGCGAGCGGCCGCGCGGCACGGGCGGTTGAGCGAGGGTCACTACTGGCCCGCCTTCTGGTCGGCCAGGGCGGCCTGCTGGGCGGCGTTCAGCGCGCTCGCCGGGTCGGCGCCCTGCTCCAGCACCTTCTGCAGCGCGACGACCTCCTCGCCCTGCGCCTTGGCGACCCACGGGAAGGCCGGCTGGGCGACGGCGTAGTCCAGCGCACCGGCGGCGGTCTTCATGTAGGGGTTCTTCGCCAGGAAGTCGCCCATCTGGTCCAGGGCCTTCGGGGTGACCGGCAGGTACCCGGTGGTGCTGGACCACTGGGCCTGGCTGTCGGCGGAGGCGAGGAACTGCATGTACTTCCAGGCGGCCGCCTGCTGCGCCTTGCTGGCGGAGGCGAACACCGCGATGTTGGTGCCGGAGAGCACGTTGGACTTGGTGCCGTCGGCGCCGGTCGGCAGCACCTCGGTGCCGAGGGTGAACTTGCCGCCCACCGCCTGGTTCTCGAAGTAGTAGCCGGCCGCGCTGGACATGTCGAAGACGCCCTTCTGGGCGCCGAGCGCGGTCTCGCCGGGGAAGTTGGTGCCGACCGCGAGCGCGCCGGCCTTCTTCAGGTCGGCCAGGTAGCCCAGGGCCTTGATCGCGGCCGGGCTGTTCAGCTGCGGCGTGCCGTTGGCGGCGAAGTCGGGGGTGCCGTTGGCCGCGCAGAGCGCCTCGAACAGGATGGTGCCGCCGTTGACGTTGGCGGTGGTGCCCGGGTCCACGGAGATCGCGGTGACGCCGCCGCCGGAGACCGCCTTGGCGGCGGCCGAGAAGTCGTCCCAGGTGGCGGGCACGTTCTGGCCCTTGGCCTTGAGCATGTCCTGGTTGTAGAAGATCACCTGGACGCTCTTGTTGAACGGCCACATCCACAGCTTGCCGTCGGGCAGCCGCAGGTCCTTCTGCACGCCCTGGTAGAAGTCGGACAGCCCGGCCGGGCTGTCGCTGCCGGCGAACTGGCTGGCCGGCAGGATCACCTGGCTCTTGGCGTACTCGGCGGCCCAGCTCTCGTAGACCTGGCCGATGGTGGGCGGGTTGTGCGCCGCCACGCCGGCCGTCTCCTTGGCGTGCAGGGTGCCGTAGTCGGGCTGATACTGCAGGTCGACCTTGATGTTCGGGTTGGCCTTCTCGAAGGCGTCGGTGAGCGCCACCAGGGTGCTCTTCTGGGAGCCGCTGTTCATGATCTGCATGAACGAGATGGTGGTGGTGCCACCCGCGCTGCCGCCGGAACCGCCGGAGCCGGAGGAGGAGCAGGCGCTGAGCGCGCCGAGTGCGCAGGCGGCGGCCAGGACGGTGGCGGCGGTGCGGCGCACCGGGGACTTCGAGGGCATTGCGGGTTCCTTCTGGCGAACGTCGCCGGCGAGGCGAACGGTGGGGTCGGGGTGGTGCGAGGGTCCGGCGGGTCTCACAGGTCGGCGGCGATCTTGTCGCCGATCCGGCGCTGGAGCAGGGTGAAGGCGGCGGTGACCACGAACAGCACCACGGCGAGTGCGGCGCCGTAGCCGGTGTCGAAGAGCACGAACGCCTCCTGGTAGAGCAGGTAGCTGAGGGTGGTGGTGGCGTAGGCGGGGCCGCCGCGGCTCATCTCGTAGAACTGGGTGAAGGCCTGCAGCGAGCTGATGCTGGTGATCACGATCGAGAAGAGCGTGACCGGGCGCAGCTGCGGCCAGGTGACGTACCAGAACTCCTTCCAGGCACCGGCGCCGTCCATCCGGGCGGCTTCGCTCAACTCGCCGGAGGTGACGGCCAGTCCGCCGAGGAAGAGCACCACCGTGATGCCGATCTCGTGCCAGAGGCTGTAGACGATCACCGAGGGCATCGCCCAGGTGCTGGAGAACAGGAACTGCGGGGTCGGCAGGTCGAGCTGCTTGAGCACCATGTCGATCAGGCCGAACTGCGGGTTGAACAGCCAGACCCAGGCGAGCGAGGTGGCCACGATCGGGGTGGCGTGCGGGGCGAAGACCGCGACCCGGCCGGCGTTCAGCACCCGGCCGCCGCGCTGGAGCAGCAGGGCGAGGCCGAGCGAGAGCGCCGTGCCGCCGATCACCATCGCAGCGCAGTAGTAGAGCGAGTTGACCGCGCTGGTCATGAAGTCCGGTGAGGTGGACTGGAACAGCTGGCGGTAGTTGTCGGTGCCGATGAAGCTCGACATCGACGGGTTGAGGGTGTTCCAGTGGAAGGTGCTGATGTAGAGGGTGTAGACGGTCGGTCCGATGGTGAAGACCGAGAAGATCAGCAGGGCGGGTGCGGTGTACAGCCACCCGGCCCACCCCTCGCGCGGGCGGCCGCGCCGCCGCAGGTGCTCGCTCAACAGAGCCATTGCATCGTCTCTTCAGGTTCGTGCGTTTCGACGCGTCAGAGTGAAACGCGCGTAGATAGAATCCTGATGACTTGTCAGTGAACGGTCGAGTAATCGATCACTGACGATGGGTGGGCCGTGAAATCCTGAAAGGCTGGCCACTCTCCACCCTCTTCCGGTACGCACCACCTCACGGCGGGTCCGGACCCCCCGACGGGCCCGGACCCGCCCGGCTCAGCCGGCCGCCGCCGGCTGCCGCGGCCCGGACGGCAGGGTGCGCAGCCGGACCACCGGGGAGAGCACCAGGGCGACCACCACGAGCGCCGAGCCGGCGGCCGCCACGGTCAGCGCGCCCCGCCCGCCGAGGTGGGCGGTGAGCAGCCCGGCCGACAGGCCGCCCAGCGAGCCGCCGCCGAACAGCAGGGTGCGGAAGGCGGCGGTCATCCGGCCCATCATCGACTGCGGTGTCACGGCCTGACGCAGGCTCACGATGATCACCCCCGCCACGCCGAGGCCCAGGTAGGTGGTGAAGAAGGAGAACACGAAGACGGCGACCATCAACGCGCGCGGCCCGCCGGCCAGCGGGAGCAGGGCCGGCCCGAGCAGCAGGGCGCTCTGGCCGACCAGGTAGACCCGGCCGAGCGGGAACCGCGCGATGACCCGGCGCGCGATCAGCGAGCCGATCAGCCCGCCGATCGAGGCGAGGGCGAAGACCGTGCCCAGGGTCGCCGAGCCGAGGTGCAGGTCGTGGGTCCCGTAGAGCAGGAACATCGTCCACACCGTGATCATCGAGAAGTTGCAGCAGAAGCCGATCAGCGCGAGCGCCCGCAGCACCCGGTCCCGCATCACCCAGCCCAGCCCGTCCGCCAGTTCGCGCCACAGGTGCCGCCGCGCGGCCGGCTCCGGGCGCGCCTCGGGCGTGCGGATCAGCAGCAGGGAGAGGACCGAGACGGCGTAGGAGCAGGCGTCGACGACCAGTGCCACCGGCGGGCCGAGCGCGGAGACCAGCACACCGGCCAGCCCGGGCCCGGCGACGTCGGCGGCCGAGGAGCTCGCGCCCATCCGGGCACTGGCCTCCACGTACCGCTCCGGGCCGCTGACCAGCACCGGCACGAAGGACATCCAGCTCACGTCGAACGCCACCGAGGCGATGCCGACCGCGCAGGCGATCGCCATCAGCACCGGCAGGTCGAGCGCGTGCAGCCCGTAGAGCACCGGCACCAGCCCGATCAGCACCAGCCGGACCAGGTTGGCGCCGAGCATGACGGGGCGTCGGCGGTGCCGGTCGGCCCAGGTGCCGATCAGCAGGGCCAGGCCCAGGTAGGGGACCAGTTGGAGGAAGCGCAGCAGGCCGACCTGCTCGTCGGTGGCGCCGAAGGCGTTGATGGCGGTGAGCGGCAACGCCAGGTTGGTCACCTGGGTGCCGAGCAGCGAGACCGTCTCACCCAGCCAGAAGCGCAGGAAGTCGCCGTTGCCCCACAGGCTCGGGGAGGACGGGGTGCTGACCGCGGGTGCGGGGGAGAGCTGGGTCATCGGGCGCTCCGCGCGAGCTCGGCGACGGCGCCGGCCACCGTGTCGACCTCGTCCTCGGTGTTGTAGTAGTGCGGCGACAGCCGCAGGCACCAGTCCACCTCCTTGTCGGCGAAGTCGAACTGGGCGAACTCCCGGAAGCTGAGCGCGGAGTTGATCCGGCGCTCGTCCAGCGCGGCCTTGAACGGCCGGGCCTGCCAGCCCTCGATGGTGCAGGTGACCAGCGCGGCCGGCGCGGCGCCGCCGTCCAACGTCCGGACCCCGGGGACCTCGCGCAGCCGCTCGCGCAGCCGGGCGGCCAGCGCCGGGGTGCGCCGGGCCACCGCCGCCGGGCCGACCCGCAGCGCGTACCGGACGGCCGCGGCGCAGCCGAGCACGGTGGCGTAGGGGAACTCCCACTCCTCGAACCGGGCCGCCGTGTCCACCGGCCGGTAGTAGCCGGGGGCCACCCAGCGCGCGCCGTGCATGTCGATGTGCAGCGGCTCGTAACCGGCCTCCAGCACCCGGTCGGAGACGAAGAGGAAGCCCGAACCGCGCGGCCCGCGCAGGAACTTGCGGCAGGTGGCGGTGAGCAGGTCGCAGCCGATCTCCTCGACGTCGACCGGGTACTGGCCGACCGACTGGCAGGCGTCCACCAGGTAGAGCAGGTCGAGCTCGCGGCAGTGCCGGCCGATCTCGGCGACCGGCTGGACCAGGCCGGAGTTTGTGGGCACGTGGGTGGCGGCGACCAGCCGCGGGCGGTGCGCCCGCATCAGCGCGGCCATGGCGGCCACGTCCACGCCGCTGCCGTCCGGGTGGTCGGGGGCGTGCACGATCCTGACGCCGTGTCGCTTGCGCAGGGCGAGGAAGGCGATCTGGTTGGAGACGAAGTCGTTGCGGGTGGTCAGGATGACGTCCCCGGGGTGGAAGTCGATCGCGGACAGCGCCTTGGTGTAGGCGTGGGTGGCGCTGCCGGCGAAGGCGATGTTGCGCGGGCGGGCGCCCAGCAGTTCGGCGATCGAGGCGTGGAAGTCGGCGATTTCGACGCTGCGGGCGGCGTGCGCCTCGTAGCCGCCGATGGCGGCCTCCAACTGGAGGTGGTCGAGCGTGGCCTGGAGCACCGGACGGGCCATCAGGCCGCAGCCGGCGTTGTTGAAGTGGACCACCTGCTCGCAGCCCGGGGTGTCGGCCCGCAGGGCGGCGAGGTCGAACTCCGGTGTCCCGGCGGCCTCGACGGGCTGGACTGCCTCGACGGGATCGGCAGCCTCGACGGGCTCGGCGGGCTCGGCAGGCTCGGCGGTGAAGAGCGGTTCCGAGCTGGAGGCGAAAGCGCTATCATGATTCCTCATGTCCGACAGTAGCAGTATCGAGACCGTGGTGGCGATCCTCCGGGCCGAGATCGCCCGGCTCGGACCGGGCGAACGGCTGCCCAGCAGCCGCGACCTGATCGCCCGTCACGGCGTCGGCCCCGTCACCGTCTCCCGCGCGATCGCGCTGCTGGCTGCCGAGGGCGCCGTCGTCACCCGCCCCGGGAGCGGCACCTACGTCGCCGCCCGCCGACCGCACGCCGCCGCGGGTGAGCCGGACACCTCCTGGCAGGCCGTCGCCCTGGCCGGCCGCGACCCGCTCCCGGACCGGCCCGACGAACAGTCAGGCGCCCCGCTGCCGCCCGACGCCATCACGCTCTCCGGCGGCTACCTGCACGAGAACCTCCAGCCCACCCGGCCGCTCGGCGCCGCCCTGGCCCGGGCCGCCCGCCGCCCCGACGCCTGGCACCGCGCCCCCGCCGCCGGCCTGTCCACCCTGCGCACGATCTTCGCCCGCCAGGTCGGCGGCGGGATCGGACCCGAGGACGTGCTGGTCACCGGCGGCGGCCAGGGCGCGCTGTCCATGCTGTTCCGCGCCGTCGCCCCGCCTGGCAGCCCCGTCCTGGTCGAGTCCCCGACCTACCCGGGCGCGCTCGCCGCCGCCCGCGCGGCCGGCCTGCACCCGGTGCCCGTCCCGATCGACGGCCACGGCCTGCGCCCCGACCTGCTCGCCGACGCCTTCGCCATGACCGGCGCCCGGCTGCTCTACTGCCAGCCGACCTTCCACAACCCCACCGGCACCGTGCTCAGCCCCGAACGGCGCGGGCAGGTCGTGGCGGTGGCCCGGGCCGCCGGGGCCTTCCTGATCGAGGACGACTTCGCCCGCCACCTCGGCCACGGCCGCCCGGCGCCGCGCCCGCTGGTCGCCGACGACCGCGACGGCACCGTCGTCCACCTCACCTCGCTGACCAAACCCGGCTCGCCCAGCCTGCGGATCGGCGCGCTCGTCGCCCGCGGGCCGGTGATGGCCAGACTGCTCGGCATGCGGCGGGTCGACGACTTCTTCATCGCCCGCCCGCTCCAGGAGGCCGCGGTCGAACTGCTCAGCACCCCGGCCTGGGACCGCCACCTGCGCGCCCTGGCCACCGCGCTCCAGCACCGCTGCGCCGTGCTGGCCGACGCGCTGGCCCGGGAACTGCCGGACTGGACGCTCGCCCGGGTGCCGGAGGGCGGCCTGCACCTGTGGCTGCGGCTACCGCCCGGCCACACCGAGGCGGCCGTCGCGGAGGCGGCGACGGCCCACCGGGTGGCCGTCAACCTCGGCCGGCAGTACTTCCCGGCCGAGCCGACCGCCGGGCACCTGCGCCTCGGCTTCGCCGCGGCGGCCGAACCCGCCGACCTCGCCGAGGCGGCCCGCCGGCTGGCGGTGGCCGTCCGGACGCTGGGGCCGGCGGCGGGCTGACGGACCGTCGGCATCCCGGTCGGTGAGCAGTTCCTCGCCGGCGGCGTGCCGGCCGGCGTCGCGGTCCGTACCCCGGCCGGCTGGCGATTCCGGAAGGTCGCACTCGACGTCGTCTGGCGGCAGGGGGACTTCGGTCCGCCCGCGCAGTAGCCGACCACAGCGGATTTACTCGTTCAGCGGCCGACGGTCTGTTCGAGCTCGCGCAGCGCGGCGGCGGCGAACGAGTGGTCCTGGTCCGGGGCGCCGCCGCCGACGCCGATGGCGCCGACCAGCCGGCCCGCGCGGCGCACCGGGATGCCGCCGGCGATGAAGAGCAGCGGCCGGTCCAGGGCGGTCGGCAGGGAGTGGAACGGGCCGTCGGGCTTGACCAGGTCGACCAGGTCGGCGGTCGGGGCGTCCAACTGGAGGGCGGTGTAGGCCTTGCGGGTGCTGGTCTCGCCGGAGATCAGCACCGCCCGGTCGTCGCGGCGGAAGGCCAGCAGGTGCCCGCCGGCGTCCAGCACGGTGACGCTGACCGCGACCCCGGCCGCCTCGGCGGCGGCGCGGGCGGTGGCGAGCAGGGTCTCGGCCTCGGCGGTGGTCAGCGGGGCGGTGGCGGTCATGGGGAAGCTCCTTGCGGTAGGTGGTTGGAGGGGTGCGGCTCAGTGCCGGACCGGGACGCGCGGCTCGGCCCCGGCGGATTCCGCGCCGACCGGCCCGGTGTGCCGGTCGCGGCGCTCCAGCGCGGCCGAGAGCAGGGCGAGCAGCAGGGCCGCGGTGGCGAGAGCGGCGCCCACCCAGTTCGGGGCGGTGTAGCCGAGGCCGGCGGAGATCACCGTGCCGCCGAGCCAGGCGGCCAGCGCGTTGCCGAGGTTGAAGGCGCCGATGTTCATGGCGGAGGCCAGGGTGGGCGCGCCGTGCGCCTGGTCGAGCACGCGCTTCTGCAGCGGCGGCACGGTGGCGAAGCCGAGCGCGCCCACCAGCAGGATGGTCACGGCGGCCAGCGGCTTGCTGTGCGCGGTGACGGTGAACAGCGCCAGCACCACGGCCAGCCCGCCGAGCGAGGCGTACAGCATCGGCATCAGCCGGCGGTCGGCGAACCTGCCGCCGAGCAGGTTGCCGAGGAACATCCCGATGCCGAACAGCACCAGCAGCCCGGTGACCGCACCCTCCGAGTAGCCGGCGACGTGGGTCATCATCGGGGCGATGTAGGTGATCGCGGCGAACACGCCGCCGAAGCCGAGCACCGTCATGGCCATCGCCAGGATGACCTGGACGTTGCGGAAGGCGGCCAGCTCCCGGCGCAGCCGGGTGCCCGCCGGCCGGGGGAGCGCCGGCACCAGCTTGGCGATGCCCAGCAGGCCGACCACGCCGAGCGCGGCGACGCCGGCGAAGGTGGCGCGCCAGCCGACGGCCTGGCCGATGTAGGTGCCCAGCGGCACGCCGACGATGTTGGCGACGGTCAGGCCGGTGAACATGGTGGCGATCGCGCCGGCCTTCTTGTTCGGCGCGACCAGGTCGGCCGCGACCACCGAGCCGATGCCGAAGAAGGCGCCGTGGGCGAGCGAGGCGACGATCCGGCCGGCGAGCATCACGCCGAAGCTCGGCGCGAGGGCGGACAGCAGGTTGCCGAGGGTGAACAGGCCCATCAGCACCATCAGCATGGTCCGGCGGTTGATCCGGGTGCCGAGCACCGTCATCAGCGGCGCGCCGAGGACGACGCCGATGGCGTAGCCGGTGACGAGGAGTCCCGCTGTGGGGATGGACACGCCGTAGTCGCCGGCGATCTGCGGCAGCAGGCCCATGACCACGAACTCGGTGGTGCCGATGCCGAAGGCCCCGATGGCCAGGGCGAGGAGTGCGAGAGGCATGGCTCGCGAACCTTCCGTTGCTAGTGCGTCTTACGAGCTTCGACAATAATTGCACACGCGGCATATCGGCAAATGCTGGCAATTTCGGGTGGGGCTTATCCTGGACGCCTGACGCACCCGGAACCGGAAGGAGCCCCGGACCGATGACCGCCACCGACCCCGCGCTGACCGCCCTGGCCAACGGATGGGCAGCCCTCTCCCTGCTGCACGGCAGGATCGAGGCGCACGTCGAGCGGGCCCTGCAGTCCGGGCACGACCTGAGCGTGCGCGAGTACTCGCTGCTCGACGTGCTCAGCCGCCAGCACGACGGCGAGGGCGGCCACCTGCAGATGAAGCAGGTGGCCGACGCGGTCGTGCTCAGCCAGAGCGCCACCACCCGGCTGGTCACCCGCCTGGAGGACCGCGGCCTGCTCGCCCGCTACCTGTGCCCGACCGACCGCCGCGGCATCTACACCGATGTCAGTGCCGCCGGTCTGAAGCTCCTCGGCGAGGCCCGGCCGACCAACGACGCCGCCCTGCGCGAGGCCCTCGACGAGGCCGCCGGCAACCCGGAGCTGGCTCCCCTGGTCAAGGCGGTGGAGTCGATGGACGCGCCGCCGGCCTGACCGGGGAAGCCCTGCTGCGCCACCGGTTGACGGTGTGTCGGGGCCGGGTCGGCTGTCCTGACACTCTGTGCGTTGTCGCCGGTGGCGGGCCCGGATAGCGTGCTCGCACCCGACAGCCGAGGGAAGCAGGTCTCACGTGGCCACGTCCGCCACCGTCAACGGCGGTGTCTCCTACTGGTGCTCCGACATCGGACTGGCCGAGCCGGTGCCCGGTGCGCCCGCCGGGTCGCGGGCCGCGCTGGACGGGCCCGCCGAGGTTGACGTCGCCGTGGTCGGCGGCGGCTTCACGGGCCTGTGGACGGCCTACTACCTCAAGCAGGCCGACCCGGCGCTGCGGATCGCGGTGCTGGAACAGAAGTTCTGCGGCTACGGCGCCTCCGGGCGCAACGGCGGCTGGCTCTACAACGGCTTCGCCGGCCGCTCGGTCTTCGCCCGGCGCTACGGCCGGCCGCGTGCCCTGGCCATGCAGCAGGCGATGAACGCCTCGGTGGACGAGGTGCTGGCGGTCTGCGCCGCCGAGGGCATCGACGCCGACCAGGTCAAGGGCGGCGTGCTGGAGGTGGCCCGGACCCCGGCCCAACTGGCCCGGCTGGACGCCTTCGTGGCCGAGGAGCACGCCTACGGCCAGCCGGAGGTGCTGCGGCTGAGCGCCGCCGAGGCCTCCGCGCGGATCGCCGTAGCCGGTGCGCTGGGCGGGAGTTGGACACCGCACGGCGCCGCCCTGCACCCGGCGAAGCTGGTCCGCGGCCTGGCCGCCGCCGTCGAGCGGCTCGGCGTGCGGATCCACGAGGGCACCACCGTCACCGCGATCCACCCGGCCCGGGGCGCGGCCCCCGCCCGTGCCGTCACCGCGCGCGGCACCGTCTCGGCGCGCTACGTGCTGCGCTGCACCGAGGGGTTCACGGCCCGGCTGCCCGGCGAGCGGCGCAGCTGGCTGCCGATGAACTCCTCGATGATCGTCACCGCGCCGCTGCCCGACTCCTTCTGGGAGTCCGTCGGCTGGACGGACCGTCAGACCCTCGGCGACTTCGCCCACGCCTACATGTACGCCCAGCGCACCGCCGACGGCCGGATCGCGCTGGGCGGGCGCGGCGTGCCCTACCGCTTCGGCTCCCGGACCGACCACGACGGCGACACGGCGGCGCGCACGGTCGAGCAGCTGACCGGGATCCTCACCCGGTTTTTCCCGGCCGCCCGCGGCGTCACGATCGAGCGGGCCTGGTCGGGGGTGCTGGGCGTGCCGCGCGACTGGTGCTCGACCGTCGCGCTCGACCCGGGCAGCGGCCTGGGCTGGGCGGGCGGTTACGTCGGCAGCGGCGTGACCACCACCAACCTCGCCGCCCGCACCCTGCGCGACCTGGTGCTGGGCGCGCCCACCGAGCTGACCGCGCTGCCGTGGGTCGGCCACGCGGTGCGCAAGTGGGAGCCGGAGCCGCTGCGCTGGCTGGGCGTGCACGGCATGTACGCGGCCTACCACTTCGCCGACCGGCAGGAGCGGTCCGGACGGGCCACCACCTCGCCGGTGGCCCGGGTCGCGGACCTGGTCGCCGGGCGGCACTGACCGGGCGGCGCCTGGTCGTTCCCGGGCCGCCCGGGCGCCAGTCCGTCAGGGCGCGGCAGCCCGTCAGCGCGTGGCGGTCCGCCAGTGCTCCGCGATCCGTCAGTGCGCGGACTTGGCGCGGTTGCGGAAGGCCTCCTGCTTGGCCCGGTTGCCGCAGAGCGCCATGCTGCACCAGCGGCGGGCGCGGCCCCGGGTGTGGTCCGCGAACAGCAGTGTGCAGGACGGGCCCTGGCACGCCTTCACCTGGCTGAAGTCCTCCTCGGCGAGGAGCGCGGCCAGCGCCTGCCCGATCGGCAGGAGCAGTGACTCCGGGGCGCGCCAGCGGCGTTCGGTGCGCAGCTCCAGGCCGCCCCCGGCCGTTCCGGCGGTGGCCGACAGTCGCACGAACTGCTCGTCGCGGGCCAGTAGTTGGTTGAGCGGCTGGAGATCGTCCGCGTCCGCGGCGCGCAGCGCCCGGCCCCCGGCGTGCCGCACGAAGGCCCGGAACCACTCGCGGAGGTCGCGCGCCTGGGCGGCGACGCGGTCCAGTTCCCCCGGCATCGCCTGCTCGCGCAGGCGCGCCAGCACCTCGGGCGGCACCAGGGCGGCCTGCTCCAGCCAGGCCAGCAGTCCCTCCCCGTCGGCGAGCCAGTCGATCGTGGTGGTCGCCGGGGTGGCGATCGAGTTCAGGAAGTCCAGGCCGAGGGCGTCGGCGACAAAGATGGCCGGCGGCCGGTGGTCGGACACGGAACACGCTCCCGTCAGTGGTCTCTGCTCGCCCTGAAGCGTAACCGCACCAACTGCCCTTGACAAGTTACAAACCACCTTCCTAACCTCATAACTGGCGCCAAGGCGGTTATGCGGGCCTCGCGGCGACCTCGACGGAAGGAACGGTGATGTCCCCGAACGACGCGACGGTGCTGCTGGTGCACGGCGCCTGGGCCGACGGCTCCAGCTGGCGGAAGGTGATCGGCCCGCTGCGCGGGGCCGGGGTGCGGGTGCTGGCCGCGCAGTTGCCGCTGACCTCCCCGGCCGAGGACCTGGCCGCGCTGGAGCGGACGCTCGGGCGGGTCGAGGGGCCGGTGGTGCTGGTCGGCCACGCGTACGCCGGTGCCGTGATCGCCCAGGTCGAGGACCCTCGGGTGCGGGCCCTGGTGTACGTCGCCGCGCTCGCGCCGGACGAGGGCGAGACGGTCGCCGCCGTCTTCGGGCGCGCCGCGCCCCACCCTGCGGCGCCCGCGCTGGAGCCGGGCCCCGACGGTCTGATCTGGCTGCCGGAGCCGGCCTTCGCGGCAGCGTTCGCGCCCGGGGCCACCGCGGCGGAGCAGGGCGTGCTGGCGGCGGTGCAGCGGCCGATCGCGCTGTCCTGCATCACCACCGAGGTGGGCCGGCCGCGCTGGCGGGACCTGCCGAGCTGGTTCCTGGTGGCGGAGCGGGACCGGATGATCGCTCCCGCGACCCAGCGCTTCATGGCCGACCGGATGGCGGCCCGTCAGGTGTCCGCGCAGGTCGACCACATGCCGCTGCTCACCGCCCCGGGTGTGGTGGCGGAGGTCGTACTGGAGGTCGTCCGCTCCTCGTAACTGTCAAAGCTCTATCTATCAGGTTACTTGTCTCCCTGGAGGAACACCATGACTTCCCTCGCCTACCGCTCGGTGGACGTCGACGGCCTGCGGGTCTTCTACCGCGAGGCCGGCCCCGCCGACGCCCCGACCCTGCTCCTGCTGCACGGCTTCCCGAGCGCCGGACACATGTTCCGCGACCTCATCCCGCTGCTGGCCGGCCGCTTCCACCTGGTGGCGCCCGACCTGCCCGGCTTCGGCCAGTCCGAGATGCCGCCGCGCGAGGCCTTCGACTACACCTTCGAGCGCCTCGCGGACACCATCGACCGGTTCACCGAGGTGATCGGCCTGGACCGGTTCGCGCTCTACGTCTTCGACTACGGCGCACCCACCGGGTTCCGGATCGCGGCCAGGCACCCGGAGCGGATCACCGCGATCGTCTCGCAGAACGGCAACGCCTACGAGGAGGGCCTGAGCGAGGGCTGGAACCCGATCCGCGCCTACTGGCAGGACCGTTCACCGGCCAACCGCGAGGCGCTGCGCGCCTTCCTGGCGCCGGAGACCACCCGCTGGCAGTACACCGAGGGCACGCCCGACCCGACCGCCGTCTCGCCGGACGGCAGCACCCTGGACAACGCCTACCTGGCCCGGCCCGGAGCCGACGAGGTGCAGCTCGACCTGCTCGGCGACTACCGCACCAACCTCGCGCTCTACCCGCGGTTCCAGGAGTACTTCCGCCGGCACCAGCCGCCGCTGCTCGCGGTCTGGGGCCGCAACGACCCGTTCTTCCTGCCGGCCGGTGCCGAGGCGTTCACCCGGGACCTGCCCGGGGCCGTGGTGCGGCTGCTCGACACCGGCCACTTCGCCCTGGAGACCCATGCGGCCGAGATCGCCGCGGCCATCGAGGAGTTCCTCGGCTGACCGGTCAGGCGCCGGTGCCCTCCCGGAACCCGGTCAGCGTGGTCTTGCCGATCGCCCTGCCGGACTCCAGCAGGCGGTGCGCCGCGCGGAGGTTGGCGGCGTCGACCGGTCCGAGGTCGCGGGTCGCGGTGCTGGTGATCCGGCCGGCCTCGACCAGGCGGGCGACCTCGGACAGGATCCGGTGCTGCTCGGCCTGGTCCGGGGTGCGGAACATCGAGCGGGTGAACATGAACTCCCAGTGGAACGAGATGCTCTTCGGCTTGAGCAGGCCCAGCGGCAGCGAGTCGAAGTCGTCGATCGCGACGATCCGGCCGAACGGCTTGAGCACCTCGGCGTAGGCGGCCAGGTTGCGGTCGGTGCCGGTGGTGCTGAAGACGTGGTCCACGCCCTCGGGCGCCAGCTCGGCCAACTGCGGTACCAGCGGCCGCCGGTGGTCGATCACGTGGTGCGCGCCCATCCGGCGGGCGAACTCGGCGGTCTCCGGGCGGGAGGCGGTGCCGATCACGGTCAGGCCGGTCAGCGCGCGGGCGAGCTGGACGGTGATCGCGCCGACCCCGCCGGCGGCGGCGGTGACCAGCAGGGTGCCGTGCTGGTCCGGGGCGTCCGGGCGCAGGCCCAGGCGCTCGAACAGGCCCTCCCAGGCGGTGAGCGAGGTCAGCGGCAGGGCGGCGGCCCCGGCCCAGGACAGGCCGGCCGGCTTCGGGCCGACCAGGCGCTCGTCCACCGCCTGGAAGCGGGAGTTGGTGCCGGGACGGTCCAACGCGCCGGCGTAGTAGACCTGGTCGCCGACCGCGAACAGCCGGACCTGCTCGCCGACCGCGACGACGGTGCCGGCGGCGTCCCAGCCGAGCACCCGGGGCTCGCCGCCCGGGTCGGCGTTCTGTCGGACCTTGTAGTCCACCGGGTTGACGGCCACCGCCTCCACCCGGATCAGTAGGTCGTGCGGGCCGGGCGCGGGGACGGGCAGTTCGAGGTCCGCCAGGCTCGCGGGGTCCTCGATCGGCAGGCTGGTGCGGTAGGCGACGGCGGGCATGGTGGTCGGCGGGTTCACGGGGTCCTCCTGATGGATCGTCAAGTGCGGTGTGTTGGAAGGGGTCAGTGGAGCAGATCGGGGTGTGCGGCCAGGTAGCGGTCGGCGGCTGCCAGTGGGGTGAGGCCGTCGGCGTTGATCCAGGCGTCGAGCTCCTCGACGCCGTCGTTGCCCAGGTGCAGGGCGTCGAGCCGGGCCAGTGCCGCGGGGTGGAGGCGCTCCAGGGCCGTCCGGTGGACCACCGGCGAGGCGGCGTCCACCCCGCCCAGCAGGCCCAGCGGCTCGGAGAGCGCGCGCAGGCCGTGCCGGCGGTTGAGGTACTGCGGGCGCCACAGCGGGACGACGAACCACTCGCGGTCGGCCAGGCCCTGCTCGACCCGGGCCAGGAAGCCGGCCTCGGTGCCGGGCGTGAAGGTGTAGCCGGCCCGGTCGAGCCCGTAGGCGGCGACCATCCGGGCCGAGAACCGGCTGATGCCGGCGCCCGGGTTGATGCCGTCGATCGCGCGGGTCATCCGGGCCGCCACCTCGGGCCGGGCCAGGTCGGCCACCTCGCGCACCGCCCCGGCCGGCACGTACGGCGGCACCGCCCAGACGCAGTACGGGTGGTAGTGCGGCGTCAGCACCTCGGCCCGGTCGCGGTAGGGCGCCAGGTAGGCCTGGTGACTGGCCGGCAGCCAGGCCGAGACCAGCACGTCCAGCCGGCCTTCGGCCTGCAGCCGGAAGAGCTGCTCGTGCGGGGCCTCGACGCCCTCCACCCGGTGGCCGTGGGCCTCCAGCACCCGGCGGGTGACGGCAGCGGCGGCGCGGTGGAAGGAGAGCGCGATGTTGCCGACGGTGATGGCGGCGTTCGGGGCGTTCTTCGCGGTCACCGGTTCTCCCGTGGTGGGTGGAGTGCCTGGCGCAGGGTCGAGGCGACCAGGTCGAGCGCGGCGCGGGCGGCGCCGGTGGTGCGCAGGGCGTCGAGGACGAGGAAGCCGTGGATCGTGCCCGGGTAGCGCACCCGGCGCACCGGCACGCCTGCCGCGCTGAGCCGGGCGGCGTACTCCTCCGCCTCGTCGCGCACCGGGTCTGCCTCGGCGGTGATCACCAGGGCCGGCGGCAGGCCGGCGAGCTGGTGCGGCGCGGCGTTGAGCGGGGCCGCGGTCGGCTCGGTGCGCAGGGCCGGATCCGGCACGTACTGCTGCCAGAGCCAGCTCAGGTAGTCGGCGCTCTGGAAGTACCCCCGGGCGAACTGCCGGTAGGAGGGCGTGTCGCAGTCGGCGGACAACGGCGGGTGGATCAGCACCTGGTGGCGCAACGGGGTCTCGCCGCGCTCCTTGGCCAGCAGGGTCAGCGCGGTGGCCAGGTTGCCGCCCGCGCTGTCCCCGGCCACCGCCGTCCGGGTCGGGTCCAGCCCGTGGGCCGGACCGTGGGCGGCGACCCAGCGGGCCGCGGCGTGGGCCTGCCGCAGCGCGGCGGGGTAGGGCGCCTCCGGCGCCAGGTCGTAGTCCACGAAGACCACGGCCGCGGCCACCCGCACCGCGAGTTCCCGCACCAGCCGGTCGTGGCTGACCACGCCGCCGGCGATCCAGCCGCCGCCGTGCAGGTAGAGGATCACCGGCAGCGGTTCCGGGCCCGTGGTGGGCGGCCGGAGCAGCCGGATCCGGACCGGGCCGTCGGGCCCGGGCAGGCGGAGGTCCTCGATCCGGGCGTCGGGGCGCTCGGCCGGGCCCGACTGGCTCAGGTCCAGCCGGGCGCGCAGCTGGGAGAGCGGCAGCCCGCGCGGATCGGGGCCGGCCGCCGACTGGTCGGCGAGCGCGCGGGCGGCCGGGTCGAGCACCGGCGCCGGCGGGTCGGGCGGATGGGTCATGGTGGTCGCTCCGGGTTCCGGGGCCGGGCGGCCGACGATCGCGGCCGCCCGGCGGTGTGCTGACGGTCCGTCAATCCTGCGGCAGGGCGAGCGGAACCAGCGGGATGACCGACTCGGTCTCGATCAGGCCGGCCGCGACGGCCGGGAAGGTCGCGATGATCGCCTGGGCGGCACCGACCGTCGCGGCGTCCAGCACCAGCGCCGCGCCGACCAGGTCCGCGCGGTGGTAGCCGTGCACGATCACGCCCTGCTCGACCAGCTCCGCGGCCCGGGCCAGCTCGGCGTCGATCACCTTCGCGAAGTCCTGCTCGGTGGCGTGCGGGGCGGCCCGGAAGACCGCGAGGACACCGGCACCGGGCGTGTTCGGGGTGGGGTCGTTCGACATGGGGAGCTCCTTGCTTCGTTGCTTCTCTGCTGATCGGGGGAGTCCGGGCGGGGATCGGTCGCGCCCCGCCGGGCACGGCCCCATCCTGCGGGCCGGGCCTGCCATGCGTCCAAGGACTGTTCCCTATCGAACCCATAAGCTGGACGCATGCCGACGCCCTAAGCTGGCGGCATGCCGACGCTCCGACAGCTCGAATACCTGGTGGCGATCGTGGACGAGGGCTCGTTCACCCGCGCCGCCGAGCTCCTGCACCTCACCCAGCCCGGCCTCTCCCACCAGTTCCAGGCCCTGGAACGGGAGATCGGCGCCCCGCTGCTGGAACGCCTGTCCCGCGGCGTGCGCCCCACCCCGGCCGGGCGGGCCATGCTGCCGCACGCCCGCGCCGCCGTCGCCGAGGCCGAGCGGGCCAGCGCCGCCGCCCGCCGGGCCGCCGGCCTGGCCACCGGCGAACTCCAGCTCGCCACCCTCTACTCGATCAGCTACGGCCTGCTGCCCGCGGCCCTCGGCAGCTGGCGCCGGAGCCATCCGGGCGTGCGGGTGCGGCTGTTCGAGCACCGCCGCACCGAGGAGCTCGCGGCGGCCATGGCGGCCGGTCAGGCCGACCTCGCCGTCGGGCCGCCGCCACCGGGCTGGGAGGGGCCGGTGCGCCACCTCGGCACCGAGGAGTTCCTGGTGGTCACCAGCGCCGACGACCCCGCTGCCGCCGGCGCGCCCCGGATCCGGCTGGCCGACCTGGCGGAGCGCGAGTGGGTGCACTTCACCCCGGACAGCGGCCTGGCCGACCTGCTCGACCAGGCCTGCGCGGCGGCCGGCTTCCGCCCCCGGGTCGCGGTGCGCACCGAACAGGCGCCCGCCGCGGTCAACTACGCGGCCGGCGGCCTGGGCCCCACCCTGGTGCCGGCCAACACCGTCCCGCCGCACTACGGCGGCGCCGTGCTGCGCCCCGAGCCCCGGATCGAGCGCCCGCTGACCGGCTACACCCGCACCGCGCCCGACCCCGTCACCGCCGCCTTCCTCGACCTGCTCGCCGACCAGGAGCTGCTGACGCCCCCTCACGTCCGCCGCCGGCTGCGCCGGGCCCAGGGCGCGGCGGGAGGCTGACGGACCGTGGCTTGTGTTGGAGTGCGCTCTAACTCATATCGTCGTCCCGTGATCACCGAGCGCGCCTCACCAGGCGCGATCGGCCGGTCCGGCAAGCTGGACGCAGATGAGAGAGCCGCTCGAACGGGCAGGCGGAACGGAGTACCGATGGCTGCTGGGAACACGGGGGAGCAGGCGCGCCAGGAGCAGTTCGAGCGCGGCATGAAGGTGCTCGACGAGATCAACCCCGCCGTCGGCGGGACGGTGCTCACCGCGCTGGCCGACATCTCCCCGGAGCTCGGCCACCAGGTGGTGGCCTGGGGGTTCGGCGAGATCTACAGCCGGCCCGAGCTCGCCCCCCGGGACCGCCAGCTGGTCACGCTCGGCATGCTGACGGCGCTCGGCGGCTGCGAACCCCAGCTGGAGGTGCACGTCAACACCGCTCTCAACGTCGGCCTGACGCCGACGGAGATCGTCGAGGCGCTGCTGCACTCGGCCGGCTACTGCGGCTTCCCCAGGGCGCTCAACGCGACCTTCGTGGCGAAGAAGGTGTTCGCGGAGCGCGGGCTGCTGCCGGTCGCCGGGCAGTAGGGCGGCGAGGGCCGCGCTCAGCGGTCCAGGTCCAGGCCGAGGCCCAGGCGGGCGAGGGTGACCGGGCCGACCAGGCCGTCCACGGCCGTTCCCCGGTCTCGCTGGAAGGCGCGCACCGCCCAGGCGGTGCGGGGCCCGAACTCGCCGTCCGCGCCGGCCGGGCCGAGCCAGGCGCCGTAGCCCTCGTGGACCAGGGCCAGCTGGACCCGGACGACCGGCCGGCCGTGGGCGCCCTCGCGCAGCGCGGCCGTGGTCGTCCCCTCGGCGGTTGCCATGCCCCTCCTCCGTACCGTTCGGCCCGCGGGACCGGCCGGGCCCGCGCTCTGCGGCGCGCGGGCCCGGCCGGTGACTGCGGGTCAGCTCTGCGGGCCCCCGTCCACCGGCTCGCCCTCCGGGACCATGGTGTGCATGGGGCGCACCGTGCCCGGGCCCGGCTGGACCGGGGCCCCGGTCTCGGACGGGTCGGTGTCGGGCACGGTGGGCTGACTGTCGGTCATGGCGCTGTTCCTCCTGCGGTCGGTGTTGCTCGGACGCCGCCATTGTCGGGGGGACCGATCAACAACGAATGAACGCCGCCGCGGCCGCCCGGCCGGGCGAGCGGCCGGGCCGGAGCGGGTAGGGTTGCCGCGCCGTCGGTGGGGACCGGCGGGATCGTGGTCCCGGGGGAGGACCGGTCGGGCGAGAGGGAGACATGACGGACAGTCATGAACCGTTGCACGCGGGGGAAGTGGCGGACGACGGGTTCCGCTTCCGGCTGCTCGGACCGCTGGAGGGCCGGCAGGCCGAGCGGCGGCTGGCCCTCGGCTCGCCGCAGCAGCAGGCGGTGCTGGCGGTGCTGCTGCACCGCGCCGACGCACCGGTGCCCGCCCGCGACCTGGTGGCCGCGGTCTGGGACGAACCGGCGCCGGCCCGCGCGGTCGCGGTGCTGCGCCAGTACGCCTTCCGGCTGCGCGCGATGCTCGAACCGGACCGCCCGCCGCGCACCGCCGGCACCCTGCTGATCTCGGTCGGGGACGGCTACCGGCTGCGCCTGCCGCCGAGCACCCAGGACCGGCACGACTTCGAGCGCGAGTTGCGGCTGGCCGCCGGGGCCCGGCGCGACGGCGAACCGCAGCAGGCCCACGCCCGGCTCACCCGGGCCCTCGGGCTCTGGCACGGCGGCCAGGCGCTCAGCGGCGTGCCCGGACCGCACGCCCGGCGCGAGCGCGACCGGCTGGCCGTGCTGCGGCTCACCGCCCGGGAGGACCTGGTCGACAGCGCCCTGGAACTGGGCCGGCACGCCGAGGTGGTCGGCGAGCTCGCCGCGCTGCTGGCCGAACACCCGCTGCGCGAACGGCCAGCCGCCCAGCTGATGCTCGCCCAGTACCGGTGCGGCCGGCAGGCCGAAGCCCTCGCCGTCTTCGCCGACACCCGGCGCCGGCTGGCCCGGGAGCTCGGCGTCGAACCGGGGGAGGAGCTGCGCCGGTTGCAGGCCCGGATCCTGGCCGCCGACCCCGCGCTCGCCCGGCCCGCCGCCCCCGCCGCCATCACGGTCCGGCCGGCCGCCCCGCCCGCACCGCAGCAACTGCCGCCGGACGTACCCGACTTCAGCGGTCGGGTCGAGCTGCTCCAGCAGGTCGTCGGCGCCCTGGAACGGCCCGAGCGGCCCGAGCGGGCGGCGATGGCGATCTGCGTGCTGTCCGGGATCGGCGGGGTCGGCAAGACCGCCCTCGCGGTCCGGGCCGGCCACCTGCTGCGCGCCCGCTTCCCGGACGGCCGGCTCTACGCCGACCTGCGCGGCGCCGGACCGGCCCCCACCGCGGCCGGCACCGTGCTGGCGCACTTCCTCCAGGCCCTCGGCACCCCGCCGGAGTCGATCCCGGAGGACGAGGAGCAGCGCGCCGTCCACTACCGCACGCTGCTGGCCGACCGGCGGGTGCTGGTGGTGCTCGACAACGCCCACGACACCGAGCAGGTCCGCCTGCTGCTGCCCGGCGGGCCCGGCTGCGCGGTGCTGGTCACCACCCGCTCGCGCACCGTGCTGCCGCCCGGCGCCCGGCAGTTCGAGCTGGAGCCGTTGAGCACGCCGGAGTCGCTGGAGCTGCTCGGCGCGGCCGTCGGGCCCGAGCGGATCGAGCAGGACCGTGCGGCGGCCCAGGAGTTGGCCGTGGTCTGCGGGCAACTCCCGCTGGCCCTGCGGATCGTGGCGGCCCGATTGACCGCCCGCCCGGCCCTGTCGCTCGCCGCCCTGCTGACCCGGCTCGCCGACGCCCGGCGCCGGCTGGACGAACTGCGGGCCGGCGAGCTCGCGGTGTCGGCCACCTTCGAACTCGGCTACACGGCGCTCGCCGCCGGCCAGGCCCGCGCGTTCCGGCTGCTCGCCGTGCCCGACGCCCCGGACCTGCCGCTGGACGCGGCCGCCGCCGTGCTCGACGCCGACCCGGACCGTGCCGAGTCCGTCGCCGAGGAGCTGGTCGACGCGGGCCTGCTGGAGGCGCACGGGCGCGCCCGCTACCGGTTCCACGACCTGCTCAAGCTCTACGCCCGCCGCCGGACCGCACCCGGGGAGGCGGGCGAAACCCAGGAGGCCGAGGCCGTCGCGCGCCTGGCGCACCACCTGCTGGCCACCGTCCGCAACGCCTCCCGCCTGCTGGAGCCCGGGCACGGCCTGCACGCCAGCCTGCGCGCCGCCGACGCCCCGGGCCTGCCGTTCGCCGACCGCGACGGCGCCCGGCAGTGGCTGCGCACCGAGCACGCGCTGATCGCCGCCACCACCGAGCAGGCCCTGGCCCGGCCCGCCGCCGTGCCGGTCGCCGTCGACCTGCTGCTGCTCTGGTTCGGCCTCTCCGAAGGCCCGGCGCACCGGCGGGAGTTCCGCCGGCTGGTCGAACTGGCCGTCGCGGCCGCAGAGCGCACCGGGACGCCCGGCAGCCAGGCCCGGGCCCGCTACGTCTCCGGCGCCCTGCACTACATGACCGACGCCTACCCGCCCGCCGAGGAGGAGCTGCGCCTCGGCCTCGCCCTGGCCGAGCAGGCCGGGGACACCGTCTGCCGCCAACTGGCCGCCACCACCCTGGGCATCCTGCACTACGCCACCGGCCGCCCGGCGGGCGCGCTGCGGCTGCTGCGCCAGGCCGAGGAGCTCTGCGAGCACACCGGCGACCCGGGCAGCCGGTCCCGGATCCTGGCCGCCCTCGCCCGGGTGCAACTGGCCCTGGAGCAGCCCGTCGAGGCCGCCGCGACGATCGACGAGGCGGTGCGACTGGCCCGGATCGGCTCGCACCCCGGCGACCTCTCCAAGGTGCTCTACCAGTACGGCTGCATCCTGCGGCCCACCGGGCGCACCGCGCTCGCCGTCAGCGGGCTGCGCGAGGCGCTCGGCCACTTCCGCGAGCAGCAGCAGCGCGACTGGCAGGCGCTCTGCCTGGTCCGGCTGGCCGAGTGCCGGCTCGACCAGGGCGACCAGCAGGACGCGGTGGCCTGCGCCGAGCAGTCCCTGGAGCTGGCCGTGGAGCTGGGCAAGGCCTACTGCCAGGGCCTGGCCCACCGCGTGCTCGGCCAGGCGCTGGCCGCACTCGGCCGCCCCACCGAGGGCCTCGGGCACCTGCGCGAGGCGCTGGCGGTGTTCCGCCGCCTCGGGGTGCCGGAGGCCGCGGCGGTGGCGGCGCTGCTCCAGCAGGCCGAGAGCCGCACGGCCTGACCGGCGCGGCGCGCACGCCGAACCCGCCCCGGGGCGCGGTGCCCCGGGGCGGGTGGTTCGAACGGGGCTGCGGCTACTGCTGGTTGACCGCCCAGAGCTGGGCGCCGCTGCCGGTGCAGGGGGAGTCGGTCAGGGTGGTGCCCTGGGCGACCTCGGTCAGGCAGCCCTGGTCGGCGCCGTTGACGACCTCCCACAGGTTGTTCGGGAAGGAGACGAACTTCCACTCCTGGTTGCCGCCACCGCCGTAGCTCCACAGCTGGGTGAAGTGCGTGGTGCCGTCGACCGTGCTGCCGGCCCAGTTGTTGGCGTCCAGCGCCGAGGCGGGCGCGTTCGCCGGGGCCAGCCAGAAGTTGCCGTCGGCCAGGTAGTTCATGATCCAGCGCTGGGCGTTGCTGCCGTTCGGCGACCAGGCCTGGACCTTGGTGCCGTTGGCGGTGCCGGAGGACTGCGCGTCGGCGACCAGGCCGCTGGCCGGGTTGGCGAGCACCCGGATCTTCTGGGCGCCGAACGGCGCCGCGCCGTTGGGCGTGCCGAGGCCCGACGGCGAGTCGTAGCCGGGGCCGGCCGTGCAGACCGCGCCGCAGGAGCCGTTGCTGCCGGTGGTCACGTCGTTGAAGGCGCTGGAGCTGTCCGCGTAGAGCGCCTGGGCGCCGACGGCGTTGGCCGCCGGGGTCCCGGCGAGGGCGGCGATGGCGGCCACGATCGGGGTGGCCGCGCTGGTGCCGCCCATGGTGCAGGCGCACCAGGAGCCCTGGTTGTAGAAGGCGGTGCCGGTGCCCGGGTCGGCCTCGGCGGAGATGTCGTTCTCGGTGCGGGTGGTGCACAGCGCGTCGTGCTGCCAGGCGGGCTTGGCCTCGTTGGTGCAGCCGCCGCCGGAGCCCGACCAGACGCTCTCGTGCCAGCCGCGGGCCGAGCCGTCGCGGGTGAGGCTGGTGCCGCCGACCGCGATCACCGAGGCGAACGCGGCCGGGTAGCTGGTGGCGGTGCCGCCGTCGCCGGCGGCCGCGAAGTTGAGCACGCCCGGGTGGTCGTAGTCGCTCGCGGGCAGCTGGCCGGAACCCCAGCTGTTGGAGATGAACTTGGCACCGGAGTTGACGGCCGCCGTCTGGCCGTCGGTGCGGTCGGTCTCCACCACCACGATCCGGCAGTTCGGGCAGAGCGCGGAGACCATCTCCACGTCCAGCGCCTGCTCGCCCTCCCAGGCGGTGTTCTCCGCCGGGTAGTTGCCCTGCTGGCCGGACTCGTTGAGCTTGCTGAAGCAGCCGTTCTGGGTGGTGCAGGCCGGCAGGTTGAACTGCTGGCGGTAGGCGGCCAGGTCGGACTCCAGCTGGGCGTCGCCGCCCTGGTCGGTGATCGCCACGGTCTGGCCCTGGCCGCCGGTGCCGCCGGCCAGCGCGGTCACGCCGTAGGCGGCCTGGAGGTCGGCGGGCGTGTAGCCCGTGATCGAGGCGGCGTCGGCCAGGGCCTTCGCCCGGCTGACGCCCGGGGCGTGCAGCTCGTGCGCCACGGCCTGGCAGACCGGTCCGCCGGCGTGGGCGGGGGCGGTGCAGAGCTGACGGTCCGTGGGCCGGGCCGTCGGGCCGGGGGCGGCCTGGGCCGCGCCGGCCAGGCCCGAGTACAGGGTCGCGGTGGCGGTGAAGGCGGTCAGGGCGGCGAGCACGCGGCGGGCGCGGCGGCTCGCGGCCGGGCGGTCGGAGCGGTGTGACTGGTTCAAGTGAATACCCCCCGGGGTACATGGTCGCCCAGGACAGGGACGGACGGGCGACCGGGCTGACGGTGGAACAGCTGAGGCGGTGTCGAGCGGCGGCGCCGCTCACCACCCCGTGTCGGCGCAGTACGGCCAGCTCTGGTCGTCGACGCCGAGCGCGCGGGTCGCCACGTGTTCCTCCTCGAAGTGCCGACGGCCGGACCGGATGCCCGCCGTCCTCGCGGTGCTGGACCGTAGGGAGCGCCGTTCAACACCCGATCGACACGCCCCGCCGCCGCACCTCCGGGGCACCCCCTAGACTCTGCGACCGACGTCAGACCGGACCGGGACGACCGGACCGGGACCAGGGGAGGCGGCATGCGATTCCAGGTGCTCGGACCGCTGGTGATCCAGCCCGGCGACGGCGGAGGGGAGCTGAGGGCCAATCGGGCCCAGGACCGTGCCGTGCTCGCCGTCCTGCTCGCCGAGGCAGGTCGGCCGGTGCCGACCGACCGGATCATCGAAGGGGTCTGGGGCGAGGAGCCCGACGACGCGCCGGACCGGGCGAAGGCCCTGCCCGGCAACGTGTACCGGCTGCGCAAACTGCTCGAACCGCTCGGCCCGGACATCCTGCGGCGCGTCGCCCAGGGCTACCAGCTCGACATCGACCCGGCGGCCGTCGACCGCACCGCCTTCCTCGCCGCGCTGGAGCGCGCCGCCACCGCCCGCCGCAACCACCAGCCCGAGCGCGCCCGGGCCGAACTGGCCGAGGCCCTCGCCCTGTGGACCGGCCCGGCGCTGGAGAACGTGCCCGGCCCGTACGCCGAGCACGAGCGCCGGGTGCTGGCCGGCCGGCGCGACCAGGCCCGGCTCGCCCGGCTGGAACTCGACCTCGAACTCGGCCGGGACGCCGCCGAACTGCTGCCCGAACTCGCCGACCTGGTGCGCGAGCAGCCCGGCCGGCAGCACCCCGCCGCGCTGCTCGCACTCGCCCGCCACCGGCTCGACCCCACCGCGCCCGCACCCGCCGACCGGCTGCCGTGGACCGACCGCACGCCGCTGCGCCCCGTCCTGCGGCCCTTCCAACTGCCCGCCGACCTCGCGGACTTCACCGGCCGCCCGGACGAACTGGCGGCGGTCGTCGAGACCCTGCGCAGCCCGCGGCCCGACGCCGCACCCACCGTGGTGCTCACCGGCCCGGCCGGGGTCGGCAAGACCGCGCTGGCCACCCACGCCGCCCACCGGCTGCGCCCGGACTACCCGGACGGCCAGCTCCACGTCGACCTCCAGGGCGACGGCGACGGGCCGGTGGACCCGGCCGACGCGCTCGCCGGCGCGCTGCGGGCGCTGGGCGTCGAGTGCGCCGCGGTGCCCGACGGGCTCGCCGACCGCCGGGCGCTGTTCCGCCGGCTGCTGGCCGGCCGCCGCGTGCTGGTCCTGGTGGACGGCGCCGCCGACGCCGGGCAGGCCCGCCCGCTGCTGCCCGGGGTGCCGGGCTGCGCCGCCCTGGTCACCGCCGTCGGCGACCGGTGCCTCGCCCGGCTGGACGCCTCGCTCGCGCTGCGGCTCGCCCCGCTGAGCGAGGCCGAGTCGGCGGCGCTGATCGAGCGGGTGCTCGGCCCGGGCCGGGCCGCCGAGGAGCCGGCCGCCGTGAGCGCGCTCACCAGCCACTGCGGGCACCTGCCGCGCCGGCTCCGGGCGGCCGCCGACCGGCTGCTGCGCCGACCGGGCTGGCGGATCGCCGCGCTGGTGGCGGGCACCGACGGCTGATTCCGGGCCCGCGCCGGTGGCATTTATCGGATGTTAAACGTGACCGAACAGACTCCCTGCCTGCCGGTCGTCGAGCACTGACGACCGGCCAAGCCCGAGGGCCGTCGAAGGCCGACGCCCGGGCCCGCAGTGGAGAGGAAGACCCGAATGACCACCGGAACCGCCACCCGCCTCGGCCGGCTCGCCAAAGCGGCGGCCGCCGTGCTGACCGGGGCGTGCCTGGCGCTGTCCGCCACCGCCGCCCAGGCCGCCACCTGCCCGGCGACCTCCAGCATCTGGGACGACGCGACGCTGGCCAACGACGGCTCGCACATCGACAACCAGGGCCAGTACGGCGTCGCCCGGCTGATCATGCAGACGGACGGCAACCTGGTCACCTACTACGCGCCCGGCGGCGACTTCACCCGGGAGTACGCGACCTGGGCGTCCGGCACGGTCGGCTGCGGGACCAAGGCGGTCATGCGCAGCGACGGCGACCTGGTGGTGCTGAACGCGAGCGGCGGCCTGTGCTGGGAGAGCGGCACCGCCGGGCACCCGCACGCCCGCCTGACCGTCTGGCGCAACGGCGACGTGCTGATCACCGACACCTGCGACATGACGCTCTGGCAGCGCCAGCCCGGCGTGAGCTACGTCAGCGGCCAGTCGTTCGGCGCACTCGCGACCCCGGACTCCACCGAGAGCCCGTACATCGTGCTGCCCCCGCCGACCGGCTGCTGACCCACCCGCACTCCCGGGGGGAGACCTCATGACGGTACTCGCGGCCCCACCCGTGGGCCCCGCCACCGCCGCGCCGCCGGTCCACCCGGCGGCGCCCGCGACCGCCGCCGGACTCAGCTTCCAGCTGCTCGGACCGCTCGCGGCCTGGCACGACGGGCAGTGCCTGGCCCTGGGCCGCAAGCAGCAGCAGGCCTTCCTCGCCATGCTGCTGGCCAACCGCGGCCGTTCCCTGACGGCCGCCCAGCTCGCCGACGGGATCTTCGAGGAGGGCGACCCGCCCGGCAAGCCGAAGACCCTGCTGGCCACCCACGCCTACCGGCTGCGCGCCGAGCTGAAGCAGTACTCGGCCGCGCACCTGCTGGTCACGGCCGGCGGCGGCTACCGCCTCGACGTCCCGCCGCAGGCCGTGGACCAGGTGGAGTTCGACCGGCTCACCGCGACCGCCGACCAGGCGCGCGCGGCCGGCGAACCGGCCCGGGCCCGGGAGCTGCTGGACCGGGCGCTCGCGCTGCACCGGGGCGAGCCGCTGGCCGGCCTGCCCGGCCCGCACGCCGCCGACCTGCGCCGGCACCTGGTGGAACGGCGGCTCGACGCGCTGGAGGCCAAGCTCGCCATCGACGTCGAACTCGGCGACAACCCGCACTGCCTGGTCGAGCTCGACCAGGCGGTGTTCGCCAACCCCTACCGGGAGCGGTTCCGCTCGCTGCTGATGCTGGAGTACCAGCTGACCGGCCAGCCGGCCATGGCCGGCGCGGTGCACGCCGACGCCCGGGCCTTCTACCGCGCCGAGGGCCTGAGCTGCACCGGGCTGGACGAGCTGGCGGCCCGGATCCGCCGGGCGGACCCGTCACTCGCCCGGGCCGGCGGGCCGGGCGCCGACCGGCCCGCGCCGGCCCCGGTGCCGCGTCAGCTGCCGCCCGCCGCCGCCGACTTCACCGGCCGCGACACCACGGTGGCGCAGCTGGTCGACCGGCTCTCCCGGCCCGACCCGGGAACCGTGGTGATCTCCGCGGTCAACGGGATCGGCGGCGTCGGCAAGACCGCGCTCGCGGTGCACGCCGCCCACCGGCTGCGCGACGGCTTCCCCGACGGACAACTGCACGTCGACCTGCGCGGGGCCGAGCCCGAGCCGCTCGACCCGGTCCGGGTGCTCGGCGACTTCCTGACCGCACTCGGTGTCGAGGAGCGGGCCGTCCCGCAGGACCCGGTGGAGCGCGCCGCGCTCTACCGCACCACGGTGACGGGCCGTCGGCTGCTGATCCTGCTGGACAACGCGGCGACGGCCGAGCAGGTGCGGCCGCTGCTGCCGGGCGCCGAGACCTGCGCCGTGCTGGTCACCAGCCGGGCCTGGCTGACCGGCCTGCCCGCCGCCGACCACCTGCACCTCGAACCGCTCGACCCCGCCTCGGCCGTGGAACTGCTCGGCCGGATCGTCGGCCGGCGGCGGGTCGAGGCCGAACCCGAGGCGGCCGCCGCCCTGGTCGCCGCCTGCGGCCTGCTGCCGCTCGCGGTGCGGATCGCCGCCTCCCGGCTGGCTGCGGACCCCGGGCTGCCGCTGGCCGAGCTGGCGGCCCGGCTGGCCGACCGGCAGCGCGCGATGACCGAGCTGGTCTGGGCGGACAGCGCGGTGGCGGCGGTCTTCGCGCTCTCCTACGCCCAGCTCGGCAGCGCCCAGGCACGCGCGTTCCGGCTGCTCGCGCTGCCCGACACCGCCGACCTCGACCTGTCGGCGGCGGCCGCGCTGCTCGGCTGCGCGCCGGCCCGGGCCCGGGAACTGCTGGAGGGCCTGGCCGACCTCAACCTGCTGGAGTCCCGGGCGGCCGACCGCTACGGCTTCCACGACCTGCTCAGGGAGTTCGCCCGGGACCGCGGCCGCCGGGAGGACGACGCCGCGGCGGTCGGCGCGGCGTTCGCCCGGCTGCTCGACTTCTGCCTGGCCACCGCCCGCAACGCGGAGGAGCGCGCGCACTCGGTGGACCGCGACCGGCGCAGCCTGATCACGGTCGGCACGACCTCGCCGGGCCGGGACTTCGAGACCGTCGAGGCCGCCAGCGCCTGGATGCGGGCGCAGACCGGGCTGCACCGGGCGGTGGTCCGCCGGGCCTGCCAGGACGCGGGCCTGCCGCTGGCCCAGGCCGCCGACCTGGTGGACAAGATGGGCTCGATCCTGTTCGGCCGCGGCTACCTGACCACGGTGGCCGAGCTGGCCGGACAGGTCGCCGAGGTCGCGCCGGCCCGGGCCGACCGCCCGGCCGAGGCGCTGGCCCGCTCGGTGCGCGGCAGCATGCTCTGGCACGCCAACGACTGGGCCGGGGCCGGCGCCGAACTCGCCCGCTGCCTGCCGCTGTGCGACGGCGCCCAGCTGCGGCTGCGGGCCAACGTGCTGCAACTGCTCGGCGCGAACGCCCGCGCGCTGAGCCGCTTCGAAGAGGCGATCGAGCCGCTGGAGGAGGCCGTCGGCCTGTTCCACCGGCTGCGGGACGAGACCGCCGAGGGCCTCGCGCTGGGCGAGCTCGCGTTCAACTACGCGCAGTGCGGGCGGACCGGGCCGGCCGGGGAGGCGGCGGCGCGCTGCGTGGAGCTGACCGGCCGCCAGATCTCCTCCATCTCGTCCGCGGTCGGGCAGTACTACCTCGCCCGGGTCCGCTACCTGTGCGGCGACCTCGGGCCCGCCGAGCGCGCCGCGGAGCAGGTGCTGGAGCGCTTCCGGTCCTTCGGCATGACGGGCTTCGAGGTGGCCACCCGCAGCCTGATCGCCCACGTCCAGCTGGCGGCCGGCCAGCCGACGGCCTGCGTCCGGACGACCGAGGCGGCACTGCCGAGGGCCCGTCAGATGGGCGGCGTGCTGGAGGGCGGCCTGCTGCGCGTGCTCGGGCGGGCGCTCGGCCGGATCGGGCACGCCGACCGGGCCAGGACCTGCCTGGCGGGCGCGCTGGAGCTGTTCCGCGGCCTGGAGATGGCCGCCGACGTGCGGGAGGTGGAGGAGCTGCTGCGCGACCCGGCGCTGCTCGGGGGCTGAGCCCCCTGGGGCGTCAGCTGTACATCACGTAGACGACGACGGCGAAGGCGATGCCGGCCAGCGCCATGCAGGGCAGCACCACGAACAGGCCGAAGAGCGACAGCTCCCCGATCCGGGCCGCGATCGCGACGAGGGGGCTGCGCTCCTCGTGCACCTGGCCCTGGCCCGGGGCCGGGGGCTGGGCGCGCCGCGAGGAGCGCGCCGCGGCGCGCCCGCCGGGTGCGGGCCGAGGGGCGGAGCGGTGGTCGGAAGCGGACATGCGGTCTCCACGGGCAGGACTCAGGAGTGTGCCGCTGAAGCTACTACACGATTACACGATCAACTAAGTGGCCCCTGGTGTCCCCGGCCCGGGCACCCCGCCCCGGGGGGCGGTCCAGCGTGCCTGACGGACCGTCAGGCCGTCAGACCACCCACCGCCCGTCCCGCATGAGGTGGCGGCCGGCCAACTCGTGCTCCCCGTTCCAGGCCTGCACGGCGCGCGGCCGCACCCGGAAGTAGGCGTAGGGCTTCGAGGAGGCCCGGGGATCCCAGCCCGACCTCGCCAGGAACCCCTCGGCCGCCGCCGCGGGCACGGTCCGCGCCGTGAAGGCCGTCACGTCGCCGTCGATCAGCACGACGTCCCGGGTGTCCCCGAACGCCAGCCGGGCCCGCCCGCCGTCCCGCAGGTTGCGGCCGGTGGGGTTGGTCGGCCGGGTGGCGAGCCAGAGGAACTGGCCGTCCCAGCGGAACCAGAGCGGGACCAGGCAGGGCGCGCCGTCGGCGTCCGCCGAGGCGACCCAGACGTCGAGCTCGCTCGCCAACCTGGCCAGCACGTCCTGCTTGCGGCGTTCGGGCCCGCGCGGGGGCTCGGTGATCTTCATGACCGGCACGCTAGGTGACGGGCGCCGGGCCGCGCCTCGGGCCGAAGCCCTCGTTCCCAGGACCTACGGCTGCCGGGACCTACGACTGGGACCTACGACCGCCGGGACCTACGGCTGGGGCGCGAAGGCGTAGCCGCGGAACCAGGTCGGGAAGGCCCGGCACAGTTCGTCGGAACCGTCCAGCCGGGCCGCGCCGGTGCGCAGCAGCTCGTCCCAGTCGAGGTCGCCCGTCCACCAGGCGGTGAGCGCCGCCAGGTCCGCCTGGACCCGCAGGTCGACGGGGAGCCCGAGGTCGTCCGAACAGAGCGTCAGGCCGGCCGGGGAGGTGTGCAGGAAGAAGCGCTCCGGGCGGGTCCGGCGCAGGCGCAGCTCGACCACGGTGGGCGCGCCCGGGAGCCGGTCGAGGTGGACCCGGCGGTGCATGTCGAAGGCGAGCACCTGCGGGTCGAGGTGGTCGGGCCGCAGCGGGCGGCGGTCCCACTCGGTCGCCCAGCCGCCGAGCTCGGCGACCACGCCGCGCAGTGCCCGGCCGGCCCCGGTGAGCCGGTACCCGCCGTCCGGCAGGCGCTCGGCGACGCCCGCGCGCTGAAGGGTCTTCAGCCGGGCGGAGAGCATGGTGCGGGAGATCCTCGGCAGCCCCTGCTGGAACTGGGAGAAGCGGGTCGAGCCGAGCAGCATCTCCCGGACGACCAGCAGCGTCCAGCGCTCGCCGAGCACCTCCAGGGCGCGGGCGGCCGCGCAGAACTGCCCGAACCCGCGGGGCCGGTCCTCGTCCTTGCCGGGTCGGTCGTCGTCCATGGCGGTCAGGGTAGCCCGCCCGGACGGCGACCGGGTACGGATTCCGGACTTCAGCGGGCGGGCAGCGTGTGACGGACCGCCGGCCGGGGGATCCGGCTGATCACCGAGCCGATCAGGGTGCCGATCGACACCCCGAAGACCGCCGAGACGGCCGCCAGCAGCGACTGCGCCCCGTTGCTCACCTCGATCTGCGCGGTGTTGAGCAGGCCGAACGAGCCCGGCACCACGATCCAGAACGCCGGCAGGTAGAGCACCTGCCAGAGCGGCCCGCCGGGCAGCCAGGAGACCAGGGTGGCCGCGACCGCCGCGGTGACCGCGCCGGCCAGCCCGCCGACCGCCGCGCCGTGCTCGGAGCCGACCACCACCTGCACGGTGGTGCTGGCCGTGATCACCGCGATGATCCACGGGATGGCCGGCGGCGGGGTGTTCACGTTGATCACCAGCCCGGCCACCGCGAGCGCCAGGCCCAGCACGATGATCCACCAACTCGGCTTGGCCACCTGCACGTTGGCCAAGGCCGTGGCCGGCATGCCGATCGCGGCCGCGGCGGCGGCCACCCCGGCGAGGAAGAGCGCGAGCTGCACCGCCCCGGACACCAGCCGGGCGGTGCCGGCGCTGGCCGCACCCGCGGCGATCTCGGACAGCCCGGTGACCAGCAGCCCGCCCGGCAGCAGGATCGCCAGGGTGGCCACGATGGTGCGCAGCGGCCCGTCCAGCAGCGAGGCCTGGGCCAGCGCCAGCACCAGCAGCGAGACCAGGAAGCCGGCGGTGACCGGCAGCAGCGGTCGCAGCAGCGGCAGCCGCCGCGCCAGCACGGTCAGCCCCACCACGATCAGCGAGCCCGCGCCGGCCGCCAGCACGTTCGCCGCCACCGGCTGGAGGAACATGCAGATGCCCATCCCGACCGGCAGCACCCCGAGGTCCGCGACCCAGGTCGGCCAGCGGGCCGGCGCGCGGCGGATCGCGTCCAGCTCGGCCAGCGCCCGGTCCTCGTCGAGCTCCCCGGTGCGCAGCCGCCGCACCAGGTGCAGCACGTCGGCCGTCTGCTCGAACCGCAGGGCGGCGCCGACCGGCTGGAACCTGGTCGCCTCCTGCGGCTCCAGGGCGACGAACAGACCGTTCGTCAGTGCGGCGACCCGTACGCCGGGCGCCCCGAGGGCCCGCCCCAGCGAATGGAGCTCCTCCTCGACGTCGTGGACGGGCAGGCCGCCGCTCAACAGGGCGTCACCCAGTTCGAGCAGCAGGCGGCGCAGTGGTGCGGCCGGTGCCGGGGCGTCATTGCCCCGGACCGGTGGTGACTTTCTGGACATGGCAGGTATCGTCCCATCCCGCCCGATTCGCTCCGACCCTGACCTGGGGTTTTCCGGTGGCGAAGCGGGCGGGCGGGACGGGTCCGCGCCCCTGGCCCGCTACCACTGGGCCCACGGCAGGCTCCAGCCGCTCAGGCCGTTGGCCGGGTCGACCTGCTCGCCCACCGAGTTCTTGATGATCACCACGTCGCCGATCATCGAGTCCTGGTAGAACTTGCCGGCCACCGAGTTGTCGTCGCCCTTCTCGCTGTCCGGCAGGCCGATGCAGCCGTGGCTGATGTTGCTCAGGCCGGCCACCGCAGCCGCCTTGGGGTTGCCGTGCACGTAGGAGCCGGTGGCGGTGATCTGCAGGCCGTGCGGCTCCCACACGTCGTAGGGCTGGCCCTTGATGGTGGTGGTCGACGAGACCATGTGGACCATCGGCTCCTTGTCGAAGACCACCATGGTGCCGTTCCACGACGGGTTCTCGTCGGAGCCGGCGGTGATCTTGATGGGCGGCAGCGTGACGCCGTTCTCCACCACGGTCATCATGTGCGCGGCGGCGTCCGCGGTGCTGATCTTCGAGCGGCCGATGGTGAAGGACTCGTCGACGTCCTTGGCGCCGTAGACCCCGGGCGAGAGCTCCACGTTGCTGACCCGGCGGGTCACCGTCACGGTGGTGCCGGGCGTCCAGTACTTCTCCGGCCGGATGTCCAGCCGGGTGTCGCCGTCGAACCAGTGCCCGCGCACCGTGGTGCCGTCCGAGGCGACCACCTTGACCGCCTGCTCGGCCGCCTTCTTGTCCTTGACGGGCTGGTCGAAGGTGACGCTGATGATCATGCCGACGCCGTACTGCTTCTGGTCGGTCAGGTTGTCCTTGACCGACTCGGTCTTCTTCGGCGTCAGCGTGGTGAAGCTGCTGGTGGTCGTGGTCGCCGCCCCCGAGGCGTCCACGGCCTGCGCGCTCACCTGGTACTTCGCCGAGACGGCGAGCGCCGCGGCCGGCGCCCAGTTGCCGTCCGGGCCGACCGTGCCCGCCACCGGCTTGCCGTCCGGCCCGGTCACCGTCACCTGGGTGAGCTTGCCGTCGGCGACCGACACCTTGACGGGGCTGGTCGGCGCCACTCCTGTGGCCCCGTCAGCCGGCTGCACCGAGAGCGCCGCCTTCGAGGCCTTCGCCGCGGGCGCCGCCGTGCCGGGCGCCGGCGCGTCCGGGGCCGTCGCGGCCGGCGACCCGCCGGCGTCGGGCTTGGCCGGGTTCGAGCCGCTGCAAGCCGTGGTCAGTGAAAGCGCACTTCCGACCAGCAGTACCGCCGCAGCGCCGGAGATCCGCTTCGAGCGCATGAGTCCTACCCCCCTGTTGTTCCAACCTTTTCGAATGCTTGACCATCCAAGTGGCGTTTCGGGTGCGCCTCAAGGTCGTTTGTCACAGAACTGAGACATATGACGAGACTTACTCTTCGGTAGCCTTGGGCCGCCGACCCCCCGGCGACCGACCGAACCCCGAGGAGCCGCATGTCCGCCGACCGATCCGCCCGCCTGCTCAGCGGCCTGCTGCTGACGGCGGGAGTCGCGCACTTCGCCATGCCCCGGCCGTTCGACGCGACCATCCCGCGCTCCCTGCCCGGCCGCCCGCGCACCTGGACCCAGCTCAGCGGCGTCGCGGAACTGGCGATCGGCGCCGCCGTCGCCCACCCGCGCACCCGCCGGGCCGGCGCGCTGGCCGCCGCCGGGTTCTTCACCGCCGTCTTCCCCGCCAACGTCAAGATGGCCGTCGACTGGCAGGACAAGCCGGCCCCGCAGCGCGCCGCCGCGATCGCCCGGCTGCCGCTCCAGGTGCCGCTGGTGCTCTGGGCCCTGCGGGTCGGGCGCCGCTGACGCCTCGTCGGGTGTCCCCGGGTCAGCGGCCGGCCGGGTCGGGAACGGGCTCACACGCCGTCAGCCACTGGTCCGGCACGCCGGCCGCCCCCGTCCGGGCGGCCACCACGCCGGCCGCGATCGCGCAGGTGGTGTCGGTGTCGCCCCAGCTGCCGAGGGTGGTCCACAGGGCCTGCGGCAGGTCGTCCAGGTGCCCGGCGGCGGCCCACAGGGCGAACGGCACGGTGTCCGGCGCCGACAGCCGGTAGCCCGAGCCCAGCACCGCCGCCGCGTGCCGCACGCTGGTGCCGGCCGGCATCCGGGCGGCGATCCGCAGGCCGGAGCGCACGTCGCTGTCCGGGAGCAACTCGGCGACCTGCTGGAGGAAGCCGGCCCGCCCGGGCGCCGGCGCCGTGCGGCCACGGGCCGCCAGTGCCGCCGCGAGCGCGACGGCGACGGCACCGGCGGCCGCCTCCGGATGCGCGTGCGTCACCACGGCCGAGCGGTGCGCCTGCTCGACGACCAGGTCGAGGTCGGCCGCGAACCAGGCGCCCAGCGGCGCCACCCGCATCGCGGCGCCGTTGCCGTGCGAGCCCTGCCCGCCGAACAGCCCGGTGGTGACGGCGCGCCAGTCGCCCCCCTCGCCGATCGCGCGCAGCACCCGGTGCATCGACGGGCCGTAGCCCCGGTCCGGGTCGGCGGCGTAGGCGGCGGCGAACTCCCCGGCCAGCGCGGACTGCCGGACCTCGCCGTGCACGACGAGGTGGCGCACCAGCACCTGGGCCATCGCCGAGTCGTCGGTCCACTCCCACGGCCCGGGCCGCAACTCCCGCGCCAGGTACCGGCCCGGGGCCTCGTCGGGGCTCACCGCCAGCCACTGGTCGCCGAAGGCGTCGCCGAGGACGAGCCCGTGCAGACTGTCGAGCGCGGGGGAGGGGACGGGGCTGGGGACGGGGGTGCGGGCGGTCATCGCGGGCTCCGGTCGAGGTGGGGCTGACCGACCGATTCTCGGGCCCCGGGCAGGCCCGCTGCCAGCGGTTTTACGGCGAACGCGGCGGAGCGCGGGGGCACCCCCGTGGCCCCCGCGCTCCGCCGCACCGTCAGTCCGCCCTCGGCGGACGGCGGTCGGGCAGCCCGGGCAGCCAGTGGGCCAGTGCCACGGCGAACAGGACGGCGGCGCCGAACAGCACCACGGCCGTGACGTGGCTGCCTGTGTTCCACACCTTGCTCAGGACGGTGAACAGCATCAGCGCGGCCACCGGGGACCCGGCCACGGCGGCGGCCGCCGGACCCTGCCGCCCGCGCAGCAGGGCGGGCACCGCGGCCGCCAGCAGGGCCAGCTCCGCCGCGGCGAGCGCCAGCGCCAGCGGGACGCTCGCGTCGGTGTTCAGCACCGGCACCGGCCCGAGGCCGAGCGCCGTGTTGAGCAGCAGGCCGCCCAGCACCGCGCCCGCCAGGGCGGTCCAGCCGCGCCGACGGGTGGCCGGCCCGAGCAGGTCGCGCGGGGCGGCCAGCAGGATCAGCACCCACAGCACCTGCGGACCGGCCCGCACGATCGCCCGGGCGGCCACCAGCTGCACCTGGCCGACCTCCCAGGAGGAGGAGCCGGTCAGCGAGATCCAGGTGAACACCAGCGTCAGCACCAGCCCGAGCAGCGCGGTCAGCCGGGCCGTGGTCCAGCGCCCGCAGACCGCCGCGACGGCGGCCACCAGGGAGACCAGCACGCCGAACTGGCCGAGCAGGACCGGGTGCCAGCCGCTGTACTCGAACCGCAGGACGGCGAGGGCGAGGCCCGGCGGCAGGTTGGTCCAGTTCCCGATCTGCTGGGCGAGCCCGCCGGCCGCCGCCGCCGTCACCGCGAACGGTGCGGCCAGCGCGGCCAGTTGTCCGGGCACGCCGTCGGAGCCGAGCCCGAGCCGCAGCCGGACCCCGTGTCCGGCCAGGTCGATCAGCTCCCGGGCGGTGGCCAGGCGTCCCGACCCGTCCGCGATGTCCGCGAACACCGCCGCCAACTCCTCGCCGCGCTCCCGCCGGTACTTCGCCGGGTGGAGCAGCAGCGCCAGTCGCAGGCCCGACCCCGGCCCGCTCACGAGGCGAACCCGGGGCGCGGCTTCGGGGCGCGGGCGGCGCCGGCCAGGCGGCGCTCGGCCTCGGCGGCCACGGCGCGCAGCCGCTCGGCCTCGGCGGCCAGCACCTCGCGCCCGGTGGCGGAGAGCGCGTAGGTCCGGCGGGCCCGCCCGTCGACCACCTCCTCGCTCTCCACCCGCACCAGGCCCTGCCCGAGCAGGCGGTCCAGGGCTCCGTAGAGCGTCCCGGCCCGGAGTTTCACCCGTCCCCCAGAGATCGCGGTCACCTCCCGCAGCAGCGCGTACCCGTGCCGCGGCGCGTCGGCCAGCGCGGTCAGCACGAGCAGCGTGGGCTCTTGCATCGAACGATCCGTCATGAGGACTATATATAACGGTGACCGATATATTCAGTCCAGCGGGCCCTGTGAACCCGCGTCAGCTGCCGGTGCGTCACCGCCCGTGCGCCGCCCGGGCGGCGGCGCGGATCCGCCGGGTGCGACCGCCCTCGGCGAGGAGCGCGAGGGCGCCACGGGCGGCCGGCCGGTCCGCGCCGGTGGCGACCGTCAGCTGGAGCCAGTCGGAGGCCGCGAGCAGCTCCTCCGCCTGCCAGGGCAGTTCGAGCGCGATCGCGCGCACCAGCGACCACTCCCGCAGCCGGCGCAGCAGGAAGGCGTCGCCGGCCACGGCCCGGGCCAGCTCCCGCGACCACCCCACGAAGGCCGGATCGGGCAGCAGTTCGGCGGCGCGGCGGTCCAGGTGCCGCAGCACGGCGGAGCGGGCCATCACCCGGTCCGGATCGGCCAGGACCCGGCCGACCAGCTCGGCCTCCGACGCCTCCGCCGCCGCCGTCCCCGTCGTCTCCGGGGGGACCTGCCGCAACCGCGCCAGATGGGCCGCGAAGCGGAGGTGCTCGTCCGGCTCCCACCGGTCGTCGTGCGTGGTCATGCGGCGGGCTCCTGGTGCTCCTTCGGGGCGTGGACGATCCCGCGCCGGGAGGGAACCTACGCCCCGCGCCCCCGGCCGCGCTTACTCCGTTGACCGGGACGGAACAACCGTGCGACGGTGGGGGACACGTCGCTCGCGCACCACCAGGAACTGGAGGCAGGCTGTGACCACCGGAGACGAAGACTCCCGCCGGGCCATGGATCGGAGCCTGACCCCGGATCAGCTCGGGCTCTTCGAGGAGGAGTTCGCGGCCCGCCCGGGGAACCGGCTGATGCAGAACGCCGTCACCCAGACGCCGGTGGACGACGTGGCGCTGGACCGCCGGGTGCTCACCGGGATCGACCACTCGGTCTCCCATCACCTGGACGCCTGGCGGGTCACCAACCAGAAGCAGAGCGGGCGTTGCTGGATGTTCGCCGGGCTCAACCTGCTCCGGGTCGGCGCGGCGCGCAAACTCGGCGTGAAGGACTTCGAGTTCTCGCAGAACCACCTGCTCTGGTGGGACAAGTTCGAGAAGGCGAACCACTTCCTCGAAGCGGTGATCGAGACCTCTGACCGGGAGGTCGACGACCGCACCGTCGCCCACCTGCTGGCCGACCCGACCAGCGACGGCGGGCAGTGGAACATGTTCGTCGCCCTGGTCGCCAAGCACGGCCTGGTGCCGAAGTCGGCCATGCCGGAGACCGCGAGCTCCTCCGCGACCCGGGCGATGAACCGGGACCTGAAGACGCTGCTCCGCCGGGGCGCCCGCGAGCTGCGCGGGCAGGCGGGCGAGGGCGCCGAGGCGCAGCGCCGGACCAAGCGCGAGGTGCTGGCCGCCGTCCACCGGCTGATCAGCATCCACCTCGGCACGCCGCCGCAGCGGTTCCTCTGGCAGTGGGAGGACACCGACGGGGTGTTCCACCGCGACGGCTGGCTCACCCCCGCGCAGTTCGCCGCCTCCTACGTGCAGCTGCCGCTGGAGGAGTACGTCTGCCTGGTGCACGACCCTCGCGCGACCAGCCCGGTGGGCCGCACCTTCACCGTCGAGTACCTGGGCAACGTGGTGGACGGCCCGCCGGTGGTCTACCTCAACACGCCGGTGGAGCTGCTCAAGTCCCTCGCGATGGACGCCATCGTCGGTGGAGAGCCGGTCTGGTTCGGCTGCGACGTGGAGAAGATGATGCGCGCGGACGCCGGCGTCTGGGACGCCGCCCTCTTCGACTACCCGGCCGTCTACGACGCCCCGTTCGCCATGGACAAGGCCGACCGCCTGCTGCACCACGAGACCCAGATGACCCACGCGATGCTGTTCACCGGCGTCGACGTGCTGGACGGCAGCCCGCGCCGCTGGCGGGTGGAGAACAGCTGGGGCGAGGAGAAGGCCGACAAGGGCTTCTGGACGATGAACGACTCATGGTTCGGCGAGCACGTCTTCGAGATCGCGGTCCGCCGCTCGGCGCTGCCGCCCGAGCTGGCCGCCGCCCTCGACCAGCCGCCGATCGTGCTGCCCCTGTGGGACCCGATGGGCGCGCTGGCCGACTGACCCACCGTCACCAACCCTGCCCGGAGGGGCCGTCGGCGCCGGTCTCGGCCGACGGCTCCAGCCGGTACTCCAGGTGGCCGAAGCGCACCAGGTCGCCGGCCCGCACCCGCACGGCGCCCGCGATCCGGTGCCCGTTCACGTGCGTGCCGTTGGTCGAGCCGAGGTCGTACAGCACCCAGCCGCTGCCTTCGCGCCGCAGCTCGGCGTGCTGCCGGGAGACCGAGGCGTCGTTGAGCAGCAGTCCGGATCCGGGCACCCGGCCGATCGTCAGCAACCGCAGGCGGGCCTGCGGCAGCTTGAGGCCCGGCAACTGCTCGCTGCGCCAGGCCCGGGTGAACCGCGCCCGGAACCCGGATATCCGGCCGACCGCCCGGAGCACCGCGGACTCCAGCCGACCGCCGACCGGCAGGCCGGCCAGCGCCGCGTCCAACTCGGCGCGGCTGGTGGCGCGCAGCACCAGGTCCAGCCGGCCGAGGAAGGTGTCGTGCGACAGGCGCCCGTCGCTCGCGCCCTCGCGCAGCACCTCCAACGCCCGTTCCCGTTCGCTCTCGGACGGCCGGAGGATGGAGGTGGGGAGCTCTGCACGCGTCATACCGCGATTGTCGGCGCCGCCGTGGCCGCCCGTCCAGCTCCCGGCTGACGCCGTGCCGGTTCCGAGACGCTCGGGCGCGGCCGGGACGTTCGGGGCGCTGCCGGGCAGGTCGCGGCGCCCGGGCATACTGGCGCGGTGCCGATAGCCGATGAACCCCGCCCCCACCCCGCCGAGGAGCCGGAGGACGGGGCGTCAGACCCGTTCGAGCAGCCCGTTCTCGACGAGTCGTTCGTCCGGGGCGCCGCCGTGAAGGAGCCGGCGGCGCGCACCCGGATGCTCTCGGCACGCTGGAAGGTGGCGCCTCCGGTGGATCCCGGGGGCCGCCGCTGGTCGCCGGAGCCGGCGCCCGTACCGTCGGCCGCCCGGCGGCGCCGGTCCGCGGTCCGGACCGCCGTGATCGCGGCGGTCGCCGCCGGCGGCACGCTGCTCGCCCTCGGCGTCGGACCGGGCAGCGCCCCACCGTCCAGCAGCCCGCTGGCCGTCAACCCGATGCGCACCCGGATGCCGGGCGTGCCCGGTGCGGCGACGGACGCCGCGCTGCCCGGCGGTGGTACCTCCGACGGCGGCGAGTGCGGGGCCAAGGGTTTCCACCACTTCGCACTGCCGGCCTCCCCGGAGCGCCCGATCGACCAGCCGGGCACCGTCGCGCACGGACCGCAGCTGGCGCTCGGCTCGTACGGGTTCGAGAAGGATTCGGCACAGGACACCGGGCACTTCGAGATCGGGCTGCTGCTCGCGGCGGGCCCGGCCGGGCGGTTGGCGCTGTCCGCGCCGCTCGGCCCGCAGGGCGTGGCCGTGGAGATCGAGGGCCCGGACGGCCTGGTCGGCGGTGCGTACGGCCTGCCGGTCACCGTGGACGACAGCATGCCCCGGACCCCGGCGGGCGGGATCGTGCTCGACAGCCGCGGCGACGGGGAGGCGCAGCTGGTGCTCCCGAGCCAGGCGATGTGCCCCGGCGTGGATCCCGAGGCGGTCGACCCGCTGCTCCTCGCGCCGGTCGACACCAGGAACACCGTCACCGGCCAGCCGCCCTACCGGCTCACCGTCTCCCTCTCCGACCCGGCGGTCGGCGCCTCGCGCCGCGCGGTCGGCTCGCCGGACACCGGGGACGTGCTGAGCGCCGACAACTCCGTGCCGCAGTAGCCGCACGCGCCGTCAGGAGCCCGCGACGGCGCGGCGCAGATGGTGCGTCAGGTCACCGGTGAGGGTGATCCGGACCTGGCGCGCGGCGAAGCGCCAGCGGCCGTCGGCGCGCTCGAAGCGGTCGTGGTAGCGGCCGGCCGCGACGGGTTGCAGCGGCAGCTCGGGCGGGACGGCCTGGAACACGGTGACGTAGGAGCGGGCGAGCGCCGTGCCGGCCGGTTCGTCCACCTCGACGGCGAGGTTGGTGGTGACGTGGTGGGTGCGCGGGGTGCCGTCGGGGTGGACGATCAGGGTGTCCCGGAACATCCGCTCGATCGCGTCGCGCCCGCGCACCGGCTCGCCGCTGCCGGTGAAGACGGCGTCGGCGAGCAGCAGGCCCAGGCCCGCGAAGTCGCCGTCGTCGACGAGTTCGGCGTAACGCGCGATCAGGTTCGCGATCTGCTGGTGGCTTGACGTCGGATCAGCTGGAGCGGGCATGGGATCATTATCGCGGTGGAATCAGTCCTGGTCGGCCCGGGAGAGCGCGTCGGTGATCAGGCGGGTGGCGAAGTCGTGGTCGTCGCCGGCCAGTCGGTTGATGTGGTCGGCCAGCAGCACGGCGGTGGCCTCCAGCGGGGTCATCTCGGCGCCGGTCCACTCGCCGTACTGGGCCCGCCACAGGTTGGGGCTCAGCCCGGTGCCCGCCGCGACGACCAGGCCGGTCATGGTGGGGATGACCTCGGGGCGGAAGGACATCGGCATCATCCGCATGCTGGCCACCAGGCTGGGGACCACGTGCGCGATGACGTCCTCGTCCTGCTCCTCGCAGGCCGCCCGCAGCCAGGACATGAACATGTAGATCAGCGTGCACGCGCCGTCCACCAGTGCCTCGACGCCGCCGGGGCCGAGCGAGGCGGTCAACTGGTTGACCATCTGCTCCTGTTCGGGATCGGGACCGCTCCGGCCGTTGTAGACGGCCTTGAGCTGGGAGTCGATCACCAGGAGCGCCGCGTCGATGTCGCCGACGGGAGCGTACTCGGGGTCACAGGGCGATGACACGGATTCCTCCTCGGATGACCGCAGTGGGTAGCGCGGCATGTTCGTAGCGTAGACCGGCGTCCGGACGGGATCCGGGGAATCCCGAGGGAGGGTGGTGCGGTGATCGCGGCGCGCCCCCGGGGTGGTCGGGCGCCCTCTGGGGGCAAGGGGTCTATACGATCATGTGCTCATGGAGACGAAGACAGGGATCGAGACGGTCGCCGTACCGGCGGGGCGGGTGACGCTGTCGGACCGGCGGACGGAACGCAGTTGGGCGGTCGAGCTCGCGCCGTACCGGCTGGGGGCGTTCCAGGTCACCGCCGGCCTGTACGCGCGGGTGACCGGTGCGGGCGCGGCCGCCGAGGAGCAGTCGCCCGCCGTGGGCGTCTCCTGGTGGGACGCCGTCCGGTTCTGCAACGCGCTCTCGCGGAGCGAGGGGCTGGCACCCGCCTACCAGCTCGCCGACGGGGACGAGTTGGGGGAAGAGGACGAGGAGGGCCGCGCGATCGCCTGGGACCGGTCCGCCGACGGGTACCGGCTGCCGACCGAGGCCGAGTGGGAACACGCCTGCCGGGCCGGCACCACGGGACCGCGGTACGGCTCGCTCGACGAGATCGCCTGGTTCCGCGACAACTCGGCGGAGCGCGTCCACCGGGTGGGCGGCCGGCAGCCGAACCCCTGGGGGCTGTACGACACGCTCGGCAACGCCTGGGAGTGGTGCTGGGACGTCTACGACGCCGAGGTCTACGGCAGTTACCGGGTGCTGCGCGGCGGCGGCTGGTTCGACGAGCACTGGAGCTGCCGGGCCTCGGTGCGGCGCCGCAGCCACCCGACCTTCCGGGTCGACGACGTGGGCTTCCGGATCGCCCGCTCCGTCGCGGACTGACGGTCCGTCAGAAGCTGACGGTCGGTCAGGGTAGCGCCTGTTCCGCCCAGATCACCTTGCCGCCGTCGGTGTAGCGGGTGCCCCAGCGCTGGGCCAGCTGCGCGACCAGGAAGAGCCCGCGCCCGCCCTCGTCGGTGGCCGAGGCGAGCCGGATCCGCGGCGAGGTGCTGCTGGCGTCGGCCACCTCGCAGATCAGCGAGCTGCCGCGGACCAGGCGCACCCGGATCGGCCCGGCGGCGTGCCGGATGGCGTTGGTGACCAGCTCGCTGAGGATCAGTTCGGTGCCGAGCTCCAGCGCCTCCAGGCCCCAGTCGCGCAGCCGGGCGGTGGCGGTGCGGCGGCTCGCCGCCACGGCGGCGGGGTCGGCCGGCACCGCCCACTCGGCGATCCGGTCGGCGGGCAGCGCCCGGGTCCGGGCGACCAGCAGGGCGATGTCGTCCGTCGGCTTGGGCGGCAGCATCGCGTCGAGCACGGCCCGGCAGGTCTGCTCAGGGGAGCGCCCGGGGTGGGCGAGCGCCGTGCGCAGGCGGTCCAGGCCGACGTCGATGTCGGTGGTCCGCGACTCGACCAGGCCGTCCGTGTAGAGCACCAGTTGGCTGCCCTCCGGGACCTCCAGCTCGACCGTGGTGAACGGCAGGCCGCGCAGGCCCAGCGGCGGACCGACGGGGGTGTCGGGGATCTCCACCGTGCCGTCGGGGTGGACCAGCACGGCCGGCAGGTGCCCGGCGCGGGCCAGTTGGCAGCGCCGGGTGGCCGGGTCGTAGATCGCGTAGAGGCAGGTGGCGCCGATGATGGCGTCCTCCCGGCCGCCGGCCGCCTCCTCCTGGTCGATCCGGCTGACCACCTCGTCGAGCTGGGTGAGCAGTTCGTCCGGCTCCAGGTCGAGCATCGCGAAGTTGTGCACGGCGGTGCGCAGCCGGCCCATGGTCGCGGCGGCGTGCAGGCCGTGGCCGACCACGTCGCCGACCACCAGGGCGACCCGGGCGCCGGAGAGCGGGATCACGTCGAACCAGTCGCCGCCGACCCCGGCGTGCGCGGGCAGGTAGCGGTAGGCGGCCTCGACCGCGTCCTGCACCGGCAGGCCGCGCGGCAACAGGCTGCGCTGGAGCGTCACGGCGAGTGGGTGGCCACCGGTGACGGCGGCGGCGATCTGCTCCTGGCTGGTGTACTTCGCCTCGAACAGCCCGTTGTTGCGGCCCAGGCGGAGCACGGCGATCCGGTCGGCGACGGCCTGCACGTCGTCCAGGTTGTGGCTGATCACGATCACCGCGTGGCCCTGGTCGCGCAGCCGCCGGATCAGGTCGAGCACGTGCGAGCTCTGCTCCAGGCCGAGGGCGGCGGTCGGCTCGTCGAGGACCACCAGCTGCGGCCGGCCGATCAGCGAGCGGGCGATCGCCACCGACTGGCGCTGACCGCCGGAGAGCGACTGCACCGGGACCCGCACGCTGGGCAGCCGGATGGACAGTTGGGCGAGCAGTGCGAGGGATCGTTTCTCCATCTCGATCTCGCGCAGCATGCCGAACCGGCGCAGCTCGCGGCCCAGGAACAGGTTGGCGACCACGTCGAGCCCGTCGCACAGCGCGAGGTCCTGGTGGACGGTGGCGATGCCCAGGCGCTGGGCGTCCAGCGGCCGGCGCAGGTCCACCGGGAGGCCCTGCCACTCGATCACCCCGGAGTCCGGCGGGCTGACCCCGGCGATGGCCTCGATCAGGGTGGTCTTGCCCGCGCCGTTGTCGCCGACCAGCCCGAGCACCTCGCCGCGGTCCACCCGCAGGTCCACCGTGCTGAGGGCCTGGACGGTGCCGTACCGCTTGGAGATCCCTCGCAGGTTCAGCAGCGGCACGCGGGGCAAGGCCACCTCCAGTCTGCACGGTCCGTCAGGTGCCGCCGGGCGGTCGCCCGGTGCGGGGGCCCGCCCAGGTGGAAACGGAACGCGGGCTTCCCAGACTGGCGCCCGGCGGCCGGGCCGGGAAGCCGACACACGGGCGGGTGACCCGTCTGGCGGTGCCCGGCCCGCCGCCCGGCCGGATCAGGCCCGGCAGCGCAACATCTCCAGCGGCGGGTGGGCGAGCAGGTCGGCCCAGAACTCCTCGCCGTACTCTCGGATGCCGTCCTGCGACACGTGCAGCGGCACCCACTCCAGCTCGCTGAACCCGGCCGCGCCCAGCGCCTGCTCGTAGACCTCGCGGCGCAGGGCGGTGCCCAGGATGGAGATCGGCTGCGGCTCCAGCAGGGCCGTGACCCGGGCCCGCAGTCCGATCTCGGTCACCTCGCCGGTCGGCTCGCAGCGGAACCCGTAGTTCTCCAGCGAGTCGCAGTCGAACTGGTAGTCGGGACCCTGGGCGAAGACGAAGAACTCCCCGCCCGGCACCATGCTGCGGTGGATGTTGCGACACATCCGGTCCAGCTCGGCGCGGTCCTGCGCGTAGTTGAGGCACTGCACGGCCAGCGCCACGTCGTACTGCCGGTCGAGCTCCCGCAGCTCGGCCACGTCGCCGACCTCGTAGTCGATGCCCAGCGGCTCGCGCTCGTCCAGGGCGCGGGCGGCGGCGATCATCTCGCCGGAGATGTCCACCCCGAACACCTGCGCGGCGCCGCGCCGCTTGAACTCCCGGCTGTAGAAGCCGGTGCCGCAGGCCAGGTCGAGGATCGACTTCCCGGTCACGTCCCCGACCATGCCGATGAAGCTCGGCACCTCCCCGTACCGGATCAACGGCAGGGCCTTGAACCCCTCGAACGCCTCACCGATGCCGTCGTACTGCTGCTGCACGCTCACGTGCCGCCCCCTCCTGCGATTCCTGCGACGCGGATGTCCCGGTCGTGCCGGAAAGTCTGCTCCGCGGGCTCGGGCGGGTCGTACTGGCAGATGACACAAAGAAGTTGACCCGGCGTGGGATAGCCGGAGGCGTGTCGTCCGGTTCGACTAGACTGGTACCTTCGTATCCGAACAGGAGAGAGCCGTGTCGACCGAGCCCGTCCGCCGCGAGTCCCACCCCCGCGACCTGCGCGCGCCGGTGGAGCTGCTCCACCTGGCCGACCGGGAGAACAGCGTCGTGATCAGGATCCTGGGCCGGCACTCGGCCCAGGAGCTGGACGGCGAGGTCGTCATCGCGAGCACCTTCTGCAACGGGCGGCTCCCGCTGCGCCTGTCGGCCCGGGACCTCGACGACTGGGCGCGGGCGCTGGACGAGCTGGCCCGCGGCCGCGATGTCTGCTGGCTGACCGACCTGCGCAACCCCGAGATCGGCGTCGAGTTCGACACCCAGTTCGCGGTCCCGCTGGTCACCGTGGAGGACGTCCGGGGGTCGGGCACGGCGATGGCCGTGCCCGTGGAGCTGCCGGAGGGCTGGATCGACGAGCAGCGCCGACGCCTCGACGGCGTGCGGCGGCTGTAGTCGCAGCGCGAGGCGGACCTCAGGCGTGCGGGACGCCGTCCAGGTCCATCGGATCGACCGTCAGATCGGTCGAGGTGAGCATGATCGAGTGGTCGGAGCCCGCCGGCGCGTCCAGCATGTCGATGGCGGCGACCAGCGGCTGGGTCTCGTCCGGCGGGATGACCTGGACCTTGACGGCGCGCGGGTAGCCGGCGCTCGCGCTCGCCGGCTTGGTGTCGAACTCGACGTAGGCGGCGCTGGCGGTCTGCTGCGACGGATCGGTGCTGGTCCAGGGGACGAGCGTCTGCACGGCCGCCTTGCCGCTCGGCAGGGAGGCGGTGCTGCGGGTGTCCTTCATGCCCAGCGGCTTGCCGTCCTGGTCGAGCAGTTCCACGCCCGGGTAGCCGTAGATGGTGCAGGTGCGCTTGGAGGCGTTGACCAGCTCGATGTAGAAGTCGCCCTTGGTCGGCCGGCTGCCGTCCTGCGGGCCCATGTAGACGTTCAGCTTGAGGTCGCCGCTGTGGCAGCGGTCGCCCGCGGGCGTGCCCTGGACCGGGGCGGCACCGGTGGGTGCGGCGGGCGTCGTCGCCGTCGCGGTGCCCCCGCCCGCCGGGGGCGCCAGCGGCGTCCCGGCCGGCGCGACGGAGGCGGGCGCCGCCGCGGTGCGGGCCGGCGCGGGGGAGGCGGTGGTGGAGCCGCCGCACGCGGTGAGGGTCAGTCCGGTCGTCACGGTGGCCGCCAGCGCGGTCACCAGCCGATTGATGCGCATCAGTCTCTACCGTCCCAGGGCCTGCGTCGTTGCTGTCATCGGGTCTCAGAGAGCTGGACGCCCCGCCGACGCGTCCGGTTGCCGCGTCGTGACGGGTCATCGGATGACGGCGCGACAGTAGGATCACGTGTCATGCCTGCTGAACACGTCGAGCACGTCGCACCCGTTGAGCCCGTCCGCCGGTTCGGCCTGGGCACGGCGGCCTCCGGGCGGCCCGGGTACATCAACCTGGGGCGCGAGCTCGACCTGCCGGCCGACCGCACGGTCGAGGCGATGCGCGAGCGGACCCACGAACTGCTCGACACCGCCTACGCGGCCGGCGTGCGCTACTTCGACACCGCCCGCTCCTACGGCCGCGCCGAGGAGTTCCTGGGCGAGTGGCTGGCCGGGCGGCCGTTCACCGATGTCACGGTGGGCAGCAAGTGGGGCTACACCTACACCGCCGACTGGCGGACCTCCGGCGTGCCCGCGCACGAGGTCAAGGAGCACTCCGTCGCGGTGTTCGACCGTCAGGTCCGGGAGACCCGGGCGCTGCTGGGCCGCCACCTGGACCTCTACCTGGTGCACTCCGTCACCCCGGACAGCCCGGCGCTGACCGACCCCGCGCTGCACGCCCGGCTGGCCGGGCTGGCCGCCGAGGGCGTCCGGGTCGGCCTGTCCACCAGCGGCCCGGCGCAGGCCCGGGCGATCCGTGCGGCGCTCGGCGTGACGGTCGACGGGCGGCCGCTGTTCAGCGCCGTCCAGGCCACCTGGAACCTGCTGGAGACCTCCGCCGCCCCGGCCCTGGCCGAGGCGCACGCGGCCGGCTGGCGGGTGGTGGTGAAGGAGGCGATGGCCAACGGGCGCCTCGCCGACCGCAACGCCACCGGCCCCGACACCGCCGCCCTGCGCGCGCTGGCCGCCCGCACCGGGCACTCCTGCGACGCGCTCGCGCTGGCCGCGGCCGCCGCCCGGCCGTGGGCGGACACCGTGCTCTCCGGCGCCGCGACCCCGCGCCAGCTGGCCTCCAACCTGACCGCCGCCGAGGTCGGCCTGACCGGCGAGCAGGCCGCCGGGCTGGCGGCGATGACCGAGCCGGCCGAGCAGTACTGGCGCACCCGCGCCGCGCTGCCCTGGGGCTGAGCGCCGTCGGACCCGTGTGTGACACTGGCTCACACCGCGGCCACGGGGGCCGCGTTGCGGGGCGGCGGCACGCGGCCGGCGGCACCTGATCCGGGGGGATCACCTTGTCGTACTGGACCGAGCTGCCCGAGGGGCTCGACCCTGCGCAGCGGCAGCTGGTGGAGGAACTGCGCGCCCTCAAGGACGGGCAGCGGCTCTCGCTCAACCAGCTGGAACGGCTGACCCACTACAGCCGCGCCTCCTGGCACCGCTGGCTGAACGGCCAACGCCCCGTCACCGTCGAGGCGGTGCGGGCGCTGGTCACCGGGCTCGGCATGGACGGGGCGCGGCTGCTGACCCTGTGCGCCGGGGCGGACCCGGCGGCGCCCCGGCAGGCCGGGGCGGCCGTCGCCCCGGTCGCCGTCGGCCCGGCCCAACTGCCGGCCGACCTCCCCGACTTCGCCGGCCGCCAGCGGGTGGTCGAGGACCTCCGCGAGCTGCTGCGACCCGGCGGCGGCCCGTCCCGGCCGGTGGTCATCTCGGCGGTCTCCGGCCTCGGCGGGATCGGCAAGACCGCGCTGGCCGTGCGGGTCGGCCGCCGACTGCTGGCGGACTACCCGGACGGCCAGTTCTACGTCAACCTGCGCGGCTCCGTCGGCATCCCGCGGTCCGCGGCGGAGGTGCTGGCCGGCCTGCTGCGCGACCTCGGCGAGCCGGCCGGGGCGATCCCGCCGGAGGAGGACGCCCGGTCCGCCCGGTTCCGTTCGCTGACCTCGGGGCGGCGCCTGCTGATCGTGCTGGACGACGCCCGGGACGCGGCACAGGTCCGCCCGCTGCTGCCCGGCAGCGGCTCCTGCGCCGTCCTGGTCACCAGCCGGCGGCGGCTGCCGGGGCTGGCCGGGGCCGTGCCGGTGCACCTGGACGTGCTGGAGCCCGCCGAGGCGCTGGAGCTGTTCGCCTCGGTGGTGGGCGCCGAGCGGGTGCGGGCCGAGCCCGCAGCCGTCGAGGAGGTGCTCGGCTACTGCGGCGGCCTGCCGCTCGCGGTGCGGATCGCCGCCTCCCGGCTGGCCTCCCGGCCCGGCTGGACGGTGGCCGCGCTGGCCGGTCGGCTGGCCGACGAACGCCGCCGGCTCGACGAGTTGAACGTCGAGGACGTCGCGGTGCGGGCCGTGTTCCGCACCAGCTTCGCCGCGCTGGCCCCGGCCGGCCCCGGGTCGGGGCCGGGCCCCGCCCGCGCCTTCGGGCTGCTCGGCCTCTTCCCGGGGCAGGAGTTCGACCTCCGGGCGGCCGCCGCGCTGCTCGACGAGCCGCTCGGCACCACCGACCGGCTGCTGGAGACGCTCACCGACGCCTGCCTGCTGGAGGCGGTGTCCGCGGAGCGGTTCCGGATGCACGACCTGCTGCGGGTCTTCGCCGAGGAGCTGGCGGACGAGCAGCTGTCGGCCGATCAGCGGGCCGCGGCCCGGCGGCGGCTGACGGGCTGGTACCTGTACGCCTGTCACCAGGCGGGCCGCCGGCTGGTCGCCGCGCCACGGGACTACCCGATCGACGGGGTGGCCCGGTGCGAGCCCGCGATCGACTTCCCCGGCCAGCGGGAGGCGCTCGCCTGGCTGGACCGCGAGCGCTCGGCCGTCCTCGACGTGGTCCGGCTGGCCTGCGCGGACGGCCTGGGCGCGGCGGCCTGGCTGATCCCGCTCAAGTGCGTGGACTACTACCACCTGCGCGGCCACAGCGAGGACTGGGCCGAGGCGTTCATGGCCGCTGCCGCCGCCGCGCGCGGCCAGGAGCTGGAGACCCACCTGCTCCACGGCTCGGTGATCGCGCTGCTCAGGCTCCGCCGGCCGGCCGAGGCCCTGGTGCTGGCCCAGGTCTCGATGGGCCTGCTGCGGGAGCGCGGCAAGCACGAGTCGCTGTTGAAGGGCACGGCGCTGCTCGCCGAGGTGCTCTGCGACCTGCGCCGCTACGAGGAGGCGCTGCCGCTGTACGAGGAGGCCGTCGCGGGCTACCGCGCCGGCGACGACGTCGTCGAACTCGTGGGGGTCGTCGGCAACAGCGCCCTGATCTTCTACAACGCCGGCCGCCACGAGGAGGCCCGGGCGCGGAGCCAGGAGGCCCTGGAGCTGGCCCGGGAGCACGGCATGCGGTTCCACGAGGGGCTGATCCTCGGTCACCTCGGCCAGGCCGAGCTCGCGCTCGGCCACGTTCCGCAGGCGCTCGGCGCGCTCAGCGAGGCCGTGCCGATCCTGCGGGAGATCGGCAACGAATCCGGCGCGGCCGAGGTGATGGAGGTGTACGGGAACGCCCTGCGCGCCGCCGGCCGGACGGACCGGGCACGCGCCGCCTGGGCGGAGGCGGAGCAGTGGTTCGCCGCCGCGGGGAGCCCGCGGGCGGTGGCGATCCGGGCGAAGCTGGCCGCCGCCGATCAGCCGGCCGCCGCCGACCACCGGGCCGGCCACCCGGCCTGACCGACCCGCACCGACCCGCACCGACCCGCGCCCGACCCGCCGACCTCGACCGCCGGCGGCCCCGCCGTGCCCCGCGCCCGCTCGACGACCGGCCCGCCGCACGGGCGCGCGAGCACGAGCAGTCCGCGCCGCCGCGCGACGGACCCGGCGAACCCCGGTGGACCGGTCCGCCGCGCGTCCGGAATATGGGGGCCGACCCCCATGCGACTCCCGTCCGCGCGCTGGCATGCTCTGCGGCATGAGCGATCCGCAGACCTGGTGGGCGGGCGGCGTGGCACTCGCGGAGCGGCTGCCGCTGCCCCCGGAACCCGCCACCGAGCCGACCGATTCCCTCGGCCCCTGGCGCTGTGACTACCCGTCAGCAGCCCTCTTCCGGGCCAGGCTGGCCGACCTCGGGCTCGACGAGGACGGGCTGCGCGCGCTGATCGCCGAACCCCCCGCACGGCTGGCGGCCCGGATCGGCGAGCCGGCCTGGGTCGGCACCGCGGAGCGCGCGCTCGCCGCCGCCCCGCTCGACCCGCCCGCGCCGCCGGCCGACGGCTCCTGGGAGGCCGGCTTCGCGACGGTGCTCGCACCGTTCACCGCACTGGCGGCCGAGCGGCTGCTGCGCGCCGCCGACCTGGTCGGCCTCGCCGACCTCGCCGACCTGCCGGCCCTGCGCCGCTGCTTCACCGACCAGCTGGCCGCCGACCTGGTGCGGCTGGCCCGGCGCACCCTGGTGCTCCAGGTCAACGTGCTGCGGGTGGCCGGGCGGCTGAGCGGCGACACGCCCGAGCAGCGGTTCGCCGACTTCGTCCGGCAGACCTCGACCCGGGCCGGACTGCGCGCCCTGGCCACCGAGTACCCCGTGCTGGCCCGCCTGCTGGCGCAGTGCTGCGACCAGGCCGTGACCACCTGGACCGAGCTGCTGGAGCGCTTCGGCGCCGACCGGCCGGCCGTCGTGGCGCAGCTGCTCGCCGGCACCGACCCCGGCCGGCTGGTCGAGGTGGCCACCGGCGCCGGCGACCGCCACCGCGGCGGCCGCTCCGTCGCCGTGCTGCGCTTCGAGCACGGCGCCCGGGCCGTGCTCAAGCCCCGCCCGCTCACCGTGCACACCCACTTCAACGACGTGCTGCGCTGGCTCAACTCCCGCCTGCCCGGCCTGGAGCTGCGCAGCCTGGCGGTGCTGGAGCGACCCGGCTACGGCTGGGTGGAGCACGCCGCCGCCGCGCCCTGCACCGACCGGGCCCAGGTCGGCCGGTTCTACCGGCGCCTCGGCTCCCTGCTGGCCCTGGTGCACGGACTCGGCGGCACCGACGTGCACTTCGAGAACCTGATCGCCTGCGCCGACCAGCCGGTCCTGGTCGACCTGGAGACCCTCTTCCACCCCGGCCCCGGCCGCCCGGCCGCGCCGGACCCCGCACTGGCCTCCCTGCAGAACTCGGTCTACCGGACCGCCCTGCTGCCCTGCCTGGTGGCCGGCGAGCACGGCATCCTCGACCTCTCCGCCCTCGGCGGCGACCGCGACACCCCGCTGCCCAACGACATCACCGGCTGGGCCGCGCCCGCCACCGACGAGATGCGCCTGGTCCGCACCACCGGCACCTTCCACGGCTCGGCCAACCGGCCCTGCCTGGACGGCATCGACGCCGACCCGGCCGCGCACACCGAGGCCCTGCTCGACGGTTTCCGCGCGGGCTACGACGCCGTCCTCGCCCACCGCGACGAACTCACCGGCCCCGGCGGCCTGCTGGCCCGGTTCGCGGGCGACGAGACCCGGGCCGTGCTGCGCCCCACCCACTGGTACAGCACGCTGCTGGACGAGTCCACCCACCCCGACCTGCTGCGCGACGCCCTGGAGCGGGACCGGCTGCTCGACGTGCTGTGGCGCGAGCCGGCCGGCGATCCGGCCCTGCGCGCGCTGGTCGGCGCCGAGTCGGCCGCGCTCTGGGCCGGCGACGTGCCGCTGGTCGCCTGCCGCCCCGGCGCCACCGGGCTGGCCCTGGACCGGCTCGCCGTCGGCGGCCTGGTCGGCGAGTCCGGCCTGGCCCGGGCCGAGCGCCGGCTGGCCGTGATGGACCGGACCGACCGGTCCGACCAGGAGTGGGTGATCCTCGCCGCGCTCGCCACCCGTCGCACCGGCCACCGCTCCACCACCGCACCGCCGCCCAGCCCGCTCGGCGCGACCCTGCCCGACCCGGAGCACCTGCTCGCCGCCGCCTGCGGGATCGCCGACCGGATCCTGGCCGGCGCGCACGACGACGGCCACCGGGTGAACTGGCTGGGCCTGGAACCGCTGGACGACCGGCTCTGGGCGATCATGCCGCAGGGCGCCGGCCTGCCGCACGGCTACTGCGGCACCGCGCTCTTCCTGGCCCAACTCGCCGCGCTCACCGGCGCCGAGCGCTACCTCGCGGCCGCCCGGCGGGCCCTGACCCCGGTGCCCGGCCTGCTCGGCGCGCTGGCCGAACGGCCGGGCGACCTGGCGGCGATCGGCGTCGGCTTCACCGGCCTCGGCGGGATCGCCTACGGGCTCAGCCGGCTCGCCACCCTGCTGGACGACCGCGAGACGGCCGGCTGGGCCGAGACCGCCGTCGAACTGGCGGCCACGGCGGTCGCGCTCACCCCCGGGCCGGTCGAGGAGGCCGGACTGCTGGACGGCGAGGCCGGCTGCCTGGCCGCGCTGCTCGCCGTGCGGGACACCATCGGCTCGGCCCGGGCCGCCGGGGCCGCGCTCGCCTGCGCCGACCGGCTCGCCGCCCTCGCCCCGCAGGAGCTGCCGACCGGCGGCCTGCGCGGCGGCGCGGCCGGCATCGGCTGGGCCTTGCTGCGCTACGGCGCGGCCGGCGGCACCGCGCGGCACACCGACGCCGGCCTGGCCGCCCTGCACACGGCCGCCGCCCGGGAGGCCAACGGCCCGGTCGGCACCGGCTGGTGCGACGGACCGTCAGGCCTGGCCCTGGCGCTGGCCGACAGCGGCGCCCCGACCAGAGCCGGGCTGACCACCCCGGGACTGACCGCGCTGCTGGACCGCGCCGTCGCGGCCGCCGCCTCGCTGCCGACCGCCGACCACAGCCTGTGCCACGGCGAGACCGGCGCGATCGAACTGCTGCTCAGCGCGAGCGCGGCGGGGCTGGCCGATCCCGGGGCCGCGCCCGCCCGGGCCGGCCGGCTGCTGGCCGGGCTGGACCGGCTCGGCCCGCGCTGCGGCACACCCGACGCGGTGAGCACACCCGGACTGCTCGCCGGCCTGTCCGGAATCGGCTACGGACTGCTGAGGCTGGGTTTCGGCCCGGCCGTTCCGTCGGTCATCCTGATGCAGTCCGCGAACCAGCACCGGCACCAGTACCGCTGACGACCACCGGTACCAGTACCGCTGACAACCCCTCCACCCACGAAGGAGTTTCGCGATGACGAACGAGACGGCGGCCACCGGCCGCCAGGGACCCGGCGCCGGGGACTGGGCCGGAGCGGCCCACCCGGCCGGCGAGATCCGGCTCACCGGGAGCGCGGCGGTCGGCCGCCGGGCCCGGCTGCTGGCGGCCCTCGCCGATTCCTCCGTCGCCGGCTGCTACACGATCATCTCCCCGTTCCCCACCAGCAGCGTCACCGGGCCGGGCTGATCCCGCCGACCAGGCCGATGATCCGCCGGACAAACCGGCCACCAGGTTTTCTGGCGGATCGTCAGCTCCTGACATAGCCTCTCAGCATGCTCATCTCATCACCCGTGGTGGTGGGTCGGGGCGACGAACTCGCGCTGCTGGACGACTCCCTCGCCGCCGCACGCCAGGGCGAGGGACGGGCGGTCTTCCTGCTCGGCGAGGCCGGGATCGGCAAGTCACGACTGGCCGCCGAGTGCGCGTACCGCGCGTTCTCCGGCGGCCAGGCCGTGCTGCGCGGCCGGGCCGCGACCAGCGGGGTGACCATGCCGTTCCGGCCGATCGCCGAGGCGCTGCTCTCCCACTTCCGGCTCGGCGGACCGCCGCAGCTGCCCGAACTGGCCCCGTACCGCTCGGCGCTGGGCAGCCTGCTGCCCGAGTGGCGGGCCGCCGAACCGGCCGGCGAGGCCCCCTCGCTCTTCGAGACCGCCGAGGCGGTGCTGCGCCTGCTGCTCGCGATCTCCCGCGACCTCACCCAGCACCGCGGCCCCGGCTGCCTGCTGGTCATCGAGGACCTGCACGACGCCGAGGCCGAGACCCTGGCCGTGGTCGAGTACCTCTGCGACAACCTGCGCGGCCTGCCGGTCTGCCTGCTGGTCACCCTGCGCCCGCACGCCCACCAGGCCGGCGAACTGGCCCGCACGGCGGCCCTGCGCCGCACCGCCGTGCTCACCGAACTGCGGCCGCTGACCGGCGACGAGGTCCGCACCATGGCCGCCGCCGCGCTCGCCGTCGACGACGGGCAGCTGCCCGCCGCCGTGGCCGACCGGCTGGTCCGGGACGGCGAGGGCAACCCCTTCGTGGTCGAGGAACTGCTCGGCGGCATGGTCAGCGCGGGCGTGCTGCGCCGCGGCCCGGTCGGCGACTGGCAGGTCGACGGCGACCTCGGGATCGACGTGCCCACCACCGTGGTGCACAGCGTGGCCCAGCGCGCCGCCGGGCTCAGCCCCGCCGGGCGGGCCATGCTGGACACCGCCGCCGTGCTCGGCCGCCGGTTCTCGCTGCCGGTGCTCAAACTCGTCACCGGGCTGGAGGACCGCGACCTGCTGGTCCACCTGCGGGCCGGCATCGACGCCCAGCTGATCTCGCCCAGCGGGCCGGTCGGCGACTGGTACGAGTTCCGCCACGCGCTGACCGCCGAGGCCCTGCTCGCCCAACTGCTGCCCGCCGAACGGGCCGCCATCGCCTCGCAGGCCGCCGACGCGGTCGAGCGCGCCCACCCGGGCCTGCCCGGCGAGTGGTGCCCACAGGTCGCCGCCCTGCGGCTGACCGCCGGGGACACCCGGGCGGCCGCCCTGCACTTCGCCGAGGCCGGGCGGGCGGCACTGGCCGGCGGCGCCGTCAACTCCGCCGTCTCGCTGCTGGAACAGGCCCACGGGCTGCTCACCGGACCCGCCGAGGCCGCCGACCGCTCCCGGGTGGCCGAACAGCTCGCCTACACCCTGATCGAAACCGGCCAACTGGACCGGGCGACCGGCCTGGTCGAGACGCTGCCGGCCGCCGGCGCGGGCGTGCTCGGCACCGGCCGCGACCTCGCGCTGCACACCCGGCTCGCCTGGGCCGCCGTCACCGCCGGGCGCTACGAGGAGGCGGCCGCCCGGGTGCAGTACGTCCGCAGCCGGCTCGGCGGCTTCATCAGCGCCACTCACACCCCCGCCGTCGACGTGGTCGAGGCCTACCTGGTCTTCGCCGGCGTCGAAGGGCCCGACACCGACCGCGCGGCGGAGGCCGAACGGCTGGCCCGCCGGGCCGCGGCCGGCGCCGAGCGCGTCGGGCTCGCCGAAGTCGCCTGCCAGGCCTGGGACCTGCTGGCCCTGTTCGAACGCCGGTACGGCTTCGACCGGGCCGACGCCTGCCTGGAGCGCGGCCTCGCGCTGGCCACCGAGCACGGGCTGACCGGCTGGCAGGTCACCTTGCTGATCCGCCTGGGCGCCAACGAGTTCCTGCGCAGCGGCTCCTGCGACCGGCTGCAGCGCGCCCACCGCGCCGCGCTGAGCCACGGCGCCCTGGTGCTGATGCACAGCGCCGAGGCCACCCTGGCCATCCAGGCGGTGCTGCGCGGCGAGTACGCCACCGCCCGCGAGCTGACCGACGGCTGCGTCGAGGCCACCGCCCGCCTGCGCAACGCCGACAACCACCAGCTCGTGCTGCTCACCCGGGCCGCGCTCGCCGCCCACCAGGGCCGGCGGCGCGAGATGGACCGGGAGCTCGCCGAGTTCCGCCGCTGGGACGGCGAGCGCTCGCTGCAACTGCCGCTGGTCTTCGGCAGCCGGGCCGTCTGCGCGCTGCTGGAGGAGGACCGCGCCCAGGCGCTGGACGAACTCGACCGGGCGCTGGCCTGGGAGGACCGCAACCCCTCGGTCTTCTACCTCAGCGGCCGCTACGGCCTGCGCCCGCTGCTGCGCGCCCTGACCGGGCAGGCCGACGCGGCGGAGCACGAGCAGGCGGCCGCCCACCCGGCCGCCATGCTGCCGTGGAACCGCCAGTTCGAGCGGCTCGCCCACGCGGTGCACGAGGGCCGGGCCGGCCGGACCGCGGCCGCCCGGGCGGCCGTCGCCGAGGCCGGCCGGGTCGGCGCCCCGTTCCTGATGGCCCGTCGGCTCGGCCTGCGGCTGGTGGCGGAGGCGGCCCTGGCGGACGGCTGGGGCGAACCGGTGGAGTGGCTGCGCGGCGCTGAGGAGTACTTCCACGCCGGCGCCGTCCCCGCCGTCGCCGTCGCCTGCCGCGAACTGCTGCGCCGGGCCGGCGCCGGCGTCCCGCAGCGCCGCACCGGCACCGAGGCGGTGCCGGCCGAGCTGCGCCGCCGGGGCCTGACGGCCCGTGAGTATGACGTCTTCCTGCTGCTGCTGCACCGCCTGGGCAACCAGGAGATCGCCCAGCGGCTGTTCATCTCGCCGCGCACCGTCGAGAAGCACGTGGCCAGCCTGCTCGCCAAGACCGGCTGCCCGCACCGCGCCGCGCTCTGCGACCACGCGGCCGAGGTGCTGCGGCGGCCGGACCCGGCCCCGGGGGTCAGTGCTCGCCCTTGATCACGAAGTAGGAGCCGCGGATCGTCCCGGCCAGCTTGGACTTCTGACGGGCGAACTTGAACCGGTCGGCGAGCTCCTCGGGCACCTCCATGCCGTCCGAGAGCTTGAACCCCACGGCCCGCTTGGCCCCCTCCGCGAGCCCGTACATCACGTTGACCGCGAGGCCGGACTCGTAGAACACGTAGGCCATCCGCAGCCCGTCCACCTCGAAGGCGGACACCTCCAGCGGACGGGAGGCGATCACGATCTCGCGCTCCTGGGCGAGGATGCCGGTCACCCAGTCGAGCACCTGCGGCGCCTGCTCGGCCGGGGTGACGGTGAAGACGTGGTCGTACTTGTTCTTGTAGTAGCGGGCCTCGTTGGCCCGCAGCCCGGCCAGGGCCTCGACGACCGGGGAGGACTCCAGGCCGGTGGTGGACACGTTCACGAAGTCGACGGCGTACGACATGGGCTCTCCTGGGGACGATCGCGCTGCGCACCGGGTTCCCCGGCGGTGACTTCACGCTACGTTCCCGCCCGGCGCCCGGCTTCTCGATTCCTGACCGATCCGGGCCGGCGCCTCCGGGCCGGCGCCCCCGGGTGCCGCTACGATCGGGCGCCGCCACGATCGGGTGCCCGCCGGTTTGAGCCGCCCGCCCGCCGGGATACCCATCGCGGATGGCCAAGAAGTGGTGGACCCTGCTCGCGGTGTGCGTCGGCACCTTCATGCTGCTGCTCGACGTCACCATCGTGATCGTCGCGCTGCCCGACATCCAGCGCGCCCTGCACGCGGGCTTCGGCGACGTCCAGTGGGTGGTCGACGCCTACGCGCTCGCGCTCGCCTCCTGCCTGCTGACCGCCGGCGTGCTGGCCGACCGGTACGGGCGCCGACGGCTGTTCTCGGTCGGGCTGGTGGTGTTCACCCTCGGCTCGCTGCTCTGCGGCCTGGCCCAGTCGCCGCTGATGCTGATCGTCTCCCGCGCCGGACAGGGCATCGGCGGGGCGATCATGTTCGCCACCTCGCTGGCACTGCTCGGCCAGAGCTTCCAGGGCCGCGACCGCGGCGTTGCGTTCGGCGTCTGGGGCGCGATCACCGGGGTGGCCGTCTCGCTCGGCCCGATCCTCGGCGGCGTGATCACCACGGGCATCAGCTGGCGCGGCATCTTCCTGGTCAACATCCCGATCGGCGTCGCCGCGCTGGCCATCACCCGCCGGCGGGTCGACGAGTCGCGGGCGCCCCACCCCGGGCGGCCCGATGTGCCGGGCTTCGCCCTGCTGACCGCCGGCCTGGTCGGCCTGGTCTACGGCCTGATCCGGGCGGGGGAGACCACCTGGAGCGACTCCGGGGCGCTCACCGCCCTGGCCGCCGGCGGCGCCCTGCTGCTCGGCTTCCTGATCGCCGAACTGACCGTCGCCGAGCCGATGTTCGACCTGCGGCTGTTCCGCAAGCCGGCCTTCGTCGGCGGCCTGTGCGCGGCCTTCACGATGAACGGCTCGCTCTTCGCGATGTACCTCTACCTGGTGCTCTACCTGCAGAACCTGCTGGGCTACTCGGCGCTGGCCACCGGGGCGCGGCTGCTGGTCTCCAGCGGGGCGATGCTGGTCGCCGCCACCGTCGCCGGCCGGCTGACCGAGCGGGTGCCGGCCCGCTGGCTGATCGGGCCGGGGCTGCTCGCGGTGGGCGTCGGACTGCTGATGATGACCGGCCTGGACGCGGACAGCACCTGGACCCACCTGGTCCCCGGCCTGATCGTCTCCGGCCTCGGCGCCGGCTTCGTCAACCCGCCGCTGGCCTCCACCGCCATCGGCGTGGTCGAGCCCGCGCGGGCCGGCATGGCCTCCGGCATCAACTCGACCTTCCGTCAGGTCGGCCTCGCCACCAGCATCGCCGCACTCGGCTCGATCTTCACCAACTCGCTGCAGCACCGGCTGACCGACGCGCTCGCCCGGACCCCGCTGGCCGACCGCGCCGGGCAGCTCGCCGCCGCCGTGCGCCAGGGCCAGGGCGGCGCGGCCACCGGCGCCGGCCTGCCGCCGGACCAGCAGCAGGTGCTGCGCACGGCGATCCGGTCGAGCTTCACCGGCGGGCTCGACGACCTACTGGTGGTCACCGGCGTGGTCGCGCTGACCGGGGCGGTGCTCGCCACCCTGCTGATCCGCCGCAAGGACTTCACCGCCCGGCCGCAGAACCCGGGGTGAGGCCGGCTCAGGAGTGGCTCAGGGCCGGGGGAGCAGGCGCGGCTCCAGGCGGTGCTCGACGGCGCCGTCGCCCTCGCGCTCGACCAGGTAGGCGGCCTTGCCCGCGGTCTCGGCGACCGCCTCCACCAGGGTGGTGCCGCGGTAGACCAGCCCCACGCCGTCGTCGGTGCAGTGCGTGGTGGGCAGCGTGCCGTCGGCCACCAGGCGGTGGACCAGCGGCCGCCGGCCGGCGTCCACGTCGTAGTGCACGCCGTTGCCGTAGGGCAGCAGGCCCAGCGCGTCGGTGACCGGTCGCAGCTCGCGGCCGTAGGAGTCGGTGGTGCCGCCCTGGAACCAGCAGATCGACCCGGCGCTGACGCCGCTGAGCACCACGCCCGTCTCCCAGGCGCGCCGGAACACCGCGTCCAGGCCGTGCACCCGCCAGACGGCCAGCAGGTTGGCCACCGAGCCGCCCATCACCCAGACCACGTCCTGCTCCAGCACCGCGCCCTCGATGTCCGCCAGGTTGGGCATCGGGAACAGCTGAAGCGGCGTCAGGTCGAATCCGGCCACCCTGGCGGCCTCCGTCACCCGGGCGGTGAAGTGCTCGGCGTCGCCGATCGCGGTGCCGACGTACATCACCCGGGGCCGTCGGCCGTGCACCCCGGAGAGCTCGACCGCGTGGTGCACCAGCGCGTCGAACTCGATCATGGTGTGGGCACCCGGGCGGTGCCCGCCGGAGGTGGCGAGGATGGTGGGTTCACTGGCGGCCATGGTGCGTGATCATACGGCCGCCCCGGAACCGGCCCGGCGCCGGGGCCGGACATCACGTCAGGTCCGGTGCGCGGGAGGCCCGTTCATCCGATCGGGCGAGCTTGGCCCGGGCCACCCGAAGGGAAGGAGTACCGGCGGGGGCACCGGACGCACACGAGCAGAGACGGGAGGCTTCGGATGATGCTGAAGCCGGTTTTCGCGGCGGCCCTGGCGGTCACCGCCGCACTGGGCACGGTGGTCCTCGGCCCGAGCGGCCCGGCCGCGGCGGCCACCCGCGCACCCGCGAGCGGCAACGACGGCGCCTCGGTCGGCGGCGTGCGCGGCGTCCCCGCGGCCGGGACCGGCGAGGACTGCCCCTACACCGCCTTCTGCGTCTACACCGGCACCGCCTGGTCGGGCACCCGCTTCGACCTGTACAGCTGCACCACCTTCAACCTCTACGGCTGGAACGGCGCCGGCTCCTGGGCGAACCACGAGAGCGCCGGCACGCAGCCCCGGATCCTGGACGCCGACTACAACGTCATCACCGCCGTCCAGCCCACCACCGGCCCGAACAACCAGATCCTGCAAGGCAACTACGACTGGGCCCCGGCCTACCACGTGCGGCCCTGCTGAACCGTCAGTTCACGGTGAGCAGGACCACCGCGCAGCCGAGGGCCAGCGCGAGGACGTCCGGGAGGTGACGGGACATCAGCGGGGTGAGCGAGCGTCCCTCGGACGGCTGGATCCGCGAGGCCGGCAGGGTGCGCAGCTCCCACCAGCCGACGACCCGTCGCAGGTCCGCCGCGAACCCGCTGTCGGGGTAGCGGCGGCTGCGGGAGAGCCCGGGCAGGGTGCGGCGGCGTCCGTTCGCGAGGGTGATCCGGGCGACCTCGGCCGGCTCCTTCAGCTCGACGAAGGCGGCGGCGTCGACCCACCGGACCTCCTGCCAGCCGTACGTTCGGCCGCGCCCGATCCCGTGGCTCACGGTGATCCCGGCCGCTCCGACGGTCGTCCGGGCCCTGCTCGTGGCGAGGTGCCAGAGCCCGAGCACCACCCCCGTCCCGGCGAGCACCATGCAGCCGCCCAGCACCCCCGCAGTCGTGTACCCGCAGGCCGCCGGGAAGGCCAGCAGGGCCAGCAACTGCCGGGCGTCCGGCCAGTACGGGCGGTACCGGTAGGCCGCGCTGAACTCCAGTTCCTCCACGGGCCGCACACTATGCCCTGGTACCTCCTGTGCAGAAGCCCCGGGTGACGATCCGTCCGGCCCGGGAAATCCGGTTGACCCGGGGCACCCGGCACCGCTGGACTTGGGCCCGGCACCCCGGCTCGTGGTGCCGGTGACCAGGGGAGACAGCCGCAGCGATGCAGATCCGTGCCACGACAGACCAGGACTTCGACCGTTACGTCGACACGGTCCACGCCGCCTTCGCCCGCATCCGGGAGGACCGGGACGAGGACGGCGGCGGCGTCTTCTGGGCCGCGTTCGAACTGGACCGCGGCCTGCTCGCGATCGCACCGGACGGCCGCCCGGTCGGCACCGCCGGTGCGTACTCCTTCGAGCTCACCCTGCCCGGCGAGGCCGTCACCCCGGTCTCCGGCGTGACGGCCGTCGGCGTGCTGCCCTCGCATCGGCGCCAGGGCATCCTCACCGCGATGATGCGCCGTCAACTCGCCGACCTGCGGGCCCGGGGCGAGTTCGTCTCGGTGCTGCTCGCCTCCGAGGCCACGATCTACGGCCGGTTCGGCTACGGGCCGGCCACCTACACCCAGCGGCTCACGGTGCCGCGCCACCGGGGCGCCCTGGTCGAGCCCCGGGCGGGGGCGGCGGCCGGCGGCTCGGTCGAGCTGCTGCGCCGGGCCGACTGCGTGGACCTGCTGGAGCAGGTCTACGACCGGTACCGCCGCGCCCAGCCCGGCGCGCTCTCCCGCCCGCACCGCTGGTGGGCGCTGCGCGCCGGCCAGCCGCCGATCGCCCCGGCGCCGCGCTACATCGCCCTGCACCGGGACGCCGACGGTGTCCCGGACGGGTACGCGTGCTACTCGCTGGGCGACGACGAGGTGCTGATGGTCGATGAGACCGTCGCCGCCGACGACGCCGTGTTCACCGCGCTGGCCCGCTACCTGCTCGGCCACGACCTGGTGCGCGAGGTGGTGTTCCGGCACTTCCCGCCCGAGCACCCGCTGCGCTGGCAGCTCGCGGACTTCAACGCCGGGCAGTTGGTCAACCACACGGACTGGCTCTCGGTGCGGCTGCTGGACGTGCCGCGGGCGCTGACGGCGCGCGGCTGGTCGGGCGACGGGGAGCTGGTGCTGGACGTCAGCGATCCGTTCCTCGGCGAGCACGGCCGCCACCTGCTGACCGTCCGGGACGGCAAGGCCGAGTGCGTGCCGACCGACCGCGAGCCCGATCTCTGGCTGGACATCCGGGACTTGGGCTCGCTCTACCTCGGCGGCACCGCCCCGACCACGCTGGTGCGGGCCGGCCACATCCGCGCGCACCGCCCGGAGGCGGTGGAGCTGGCCGACCGCCTCTTCCGCACCTCGCGCCCGCCGCACTGCCTGCACTGGTTCTGACGGCGGCTGGGCGGCCCACCCCGGCTCCGGGGTGGGCCGCCTGCTGCATCACAGGTGGTAAGCGCTTACCAAACGCTACCGCCCAGGTCCGTCGTAAGCGCCCCGGTTCGGCTTGGCCGTGGCCGAGACCGGGTTGCCCCAGAAGTCCTGGCCGCCGTTGTCGGCCAGGACACCGCCGTTGAGCAGACCGGGGGCGGCCGCGGTCAGCTGGTAGCCGGTCACCGAGTCCAGGGTGTCGCCGCCGCTGCCGGGGGCGCTGAAGCCCGGGTCGCCGACGATGCCGTTGGCGGTCGGGCGGGGCACGCCCTGGAACACGTTCCACAGCCACTGGATCCCGCTGCCGGTGGGCAGGCTGGAGGTGGTGGGACCGACCCAGATGTTGTTCTCCAGGGTGCTGTTGGCCGGCACGTGGATGTTGAACGCGGTGCCCGGGCAGTAGACGTCGTTGTTGTAGAAGAGCAGTGTCGCCTTGTCGCCGGTGCTGATCATGCGGCAGTCGTTCTGCGCGATGTTGTCGCGCACCACCTCGGTGGGGGCGCCCGAGGTGCCGCAGCCGTCGCAGTTTAGGAAGAGCCCGCCGGCGTTGTCGTGGCTGTAGTTGTCCTGCACCAGGCAGGTGCCGGTGTTGCCCCAGTCGCAGTCGAAGGCCTCGCTGTCGTAGACCGACATGACGCTGCCGTACACCACGTTGTGCTGGATGGTCGGGTCGTGGTCGCCGAGCACCCAGATGCCGGCGAAGTTGCCGCCGGTCCACGGGTAGTCGCCGGTGCCCAGGTTGGCCGCGGTGTTGTACTCCAGCAGCGGGGATTCGGCGAAGGAGGCGATGATGCCGTCGCCGCCGACCGCCGTGACCGTGTTGTGGTCCACGTGGATGCCGGTGCCCTGCGCGGTCAGCGCGCCGACCCGGACCTTGATGCCGCCGCCACCGCAGTTGCCGACCCGGGTGTCGTGCACGTGCACGTCGTTCAGCGTGGAGCCGGTGTTCAGCGTGCCGGTGCGGATGCAGGCGGAGTTGGCGAACGCGGTGGCCTGGGTGGCCTTGTCGGTCTGCCCTGCGACGTCGTTCACGATCAGGCCGTCGATGTCGAAGCCGCCGTGCGCGGTGCCGTCGGTGGACTGGATCAGCAGGCCCTCGCGCTGGGTCTCGGTCGCGGCCGGGTCGGTCAGTTCGATGGCGCCGATGGTCCAGTCGTCCTGGTTGGTCAGGCTGAGCGCGTTCTCGGCGCCGTTGCCGTCGATCGCCGGCGCGGGCCCGCTGCCGTAGGGCGCGATGGTGATCGGCGCGGCGGCCGTGCCGCTGCCCTGCGGGGCCAGGGTGCCGGTGCAGCTGGTGCCGGCCGCGATGGCCAGCGTCTGGCCGGGGGAGAAGGTGAGCGCGTTGACGCTCGCCAGGCTGTCGTACGGGGCGGCCTGGCTGCCGTCACCGTCGGTGGACCGCGAGCAGTCCAGGTAGACGGTGCCGGTGGCGGCGGCCGCCGGGGCGGCGGAGAGCGCCGGGGCGGCGCAGACCGCGGCGCACAGCAGTGCCGTGCCCGCCGCGGTCGCGGTTCTGGTGCGGAGCCACATGTGGGGGCGTCCTTCCGGGTGGGGAGGCCCCCGAAAGTAGGGTGAGCATTTCGATCGAGTCAACACATGTGCGCGATCTGATCAGGAATCGCTCAGCATCAGATCAGATGATCCGTCGATAACGGCCGGATGTCCGGAAAGTGAGGGATTGTCAGCCCCGGCGAAGAGCCCGCCGCCTGACCGCTCGACACCAGTTCCAACGGCGGCCGGAGCCCCCGGATTCCCGCTCGCGCGGTGAGTTTCGCCTCCTCGGCGAGGCCTTCTCGCGGCACTCCTCCAGCCCCCATACTCCGAGCTCGGCGCAGGCACGGGCCTCGCCGCTGAGCTGGGGGGATGGTGACCGGTGACGGTGCGGGAACTGGTGGACGCGGAGCAGCCGGAGCAGGGTGAGCGGACGGATCGGCAGTCCTGGGCGGTGGCGCGCGGCCTGCTGCCGGAGGCGGGCCCGCGGCGGACGCTGGCGGTGGCGACCTTCGTCAACCAACTGGGCAGCGGGGTCTTCATGGTGAGCGCCGCGCTGTTCTTCACCCGGTCGATCGGGCTGTCCGTGGAGCGGGTCGGGCTCGGCATGGGCATCGGCGGCCTGGTCGGGCTGCTCTCCGGGATCCCGGTCGGCCGGCTCGCCGACCGCCGCGGACCGCGCGAGGTCTACCTGCTGACCCTGCTCTGCCAGGCGGTCGCCATGGCGGCGCTGGTGCTGGTCCGCTCGTTCTGGCTGTTCGTCCTCGTGGTCTGCGTCACCGAGCTGGCCGGCTCGGCGAGTTCGGCGGCCCGCGCGCCGCTGCTGCGCGCGGTGGCCGGGCCGCGGCCGACGCGCTACCGGGCCTACCTGCGGTCCGCGGTCAACCTGGCGGGCAGCGCGGGCGCGCTGCTGGCCGGGCTCGCCATCCAGCTCGACTCGCGCGGCGCCTACCTGTGCCTGGTGCTGGGCAACGCGCTGAGCTTCCTGGCGAGCGCGGCGGTGGTGCGGCGGCTGCCGTCGGTCCCGCCGGTGGCGGCGCCGGCCGGTGCGCCCCGGCGCCGCGCGCTGACGGACCGTCCGTACCTGGCGTTCGTGGCGCTGAACGGCATCGCCTCGATCCAGGGTGACGTGCTGGTCTTCGCGCTGCCGCTGTGGATCGTCGGGCAGACCCAGGTGCCGCGCTGGTTCGTCGGCGCCACGGTGCTGCTGAACACCGTGCTGGTGGTGCTCCTCCAGGTGCGGGCCGGGCGCGGGGTGGAGACCAACGCGGGGGCGGCCCGGGCCTGGTGGCGTGCGGGCTGGGCGTTCCTGGCGGGGGCGGCGCTGATCGGTGCGGCGGCGGGGCGGCCCGGGTGGTTCGCGGCTGGGCTGGTGCTGCTCGGGGTGACGGTGTTCACCGTCGGGGAGGTGCTGCAGGCGGCGGGCTCGTTCGAGCTGCGGTTCAACCTGGCGCCGGCGCACGCGCAGGGGCAGTACGCGGCGGTCGCGAAGTGGGGCAGCGGCCTGGTGGGGGTGGCCTCGCCGTCCCTGCTCGGCCTGCTCTGCATCGGCTGGCGCGCGCCGGGCTGGATCCTGCTGGGCGCGGTCCTCGCGGCCGTCGGCCTGGCCGTCCCCCGGGTGGTGCGCTGGGCCGAGCGGGCCTGACGGACCGGCACCCGGACGCCCCCGGAGCCCTGGACGGGGCTCCGGGGGCGTTGGGCTGTCGGGGCGTCAGCTCCCGGCCACCTCGATGATCTTGTCCAGCAGCCCGGGGAAGCGCGCGTCGAGGTCCTCGTGGCGCAGGGTGAGGATGTTCTCGCGCCCGGAGGGCTGCTGCCAGACCACCCCGGCGTCGCGCAGGGCGCGCCAGTGGTGCGTCAGCGTCGACTTGGAGATGTCCGGCAGGAGCGAACCGCAGGACCGCGGCCCGGTGCGGGCGAGCTCCTTCACGACCGCCAGGCGGGTCGGGTTGGACAGCGCCGAGAGCACGTTCTCCAACATGATCTGGTCGCGGTGGGGATGGTGGGGTAGCACCACGCCTCCGATCGTACGAGGCTTTGCGGACGGCAGGACAACCGAACTGTGTTCAGGGTAGCGCGGGGTGTATCGCTACGACTACGGTACGACAGTACCGGTATCTACGTACCTTCGTTGACGATCGGAAGGCACCCCATGCCCGTCAACCGCCCCCTGCGCCCAGGAGTGGTCCTGGCCTTCCTGGCCCTGGCCCAGCTCATCTACTCGCTCGACCTGAACATCGTCTTCGTCGCCCTGCCCGACATCGGCAAGGACCTCGGCTTCACCGCCCAGACGCAGCAGTGGGTGGTCGGCGCCTACACCGTCTTCTGCGGCGGATTCCTGCTGCTCGGCGGCCGGTTGGCCGACCTGCTCGGCCGCCGCCGCACCTTCGTCACCGCGCTGGCGCTCTACGCCCTCGCCTCGCTGGCCGGCGGGCTGGCCACCAGCCCCGCGATCATCGTGGTCGCCCGCGCGATCCAGGGCATCGGCGGCGCGCTGCTGCTGCCCGCGACCCTGTCGCTGATCAACGCCCTCTACGAGGAGGGGCCGCGGCGCAACCGGGCGCTCGCGGTCTGGGGCGGCGCCGGGGCCTCCGGTCTGACGATCGGTGCGCTGCTCGGCGGCATCCTCACCCAGAGCTTCGGCTGGCGCGCCGTCTTCTTCGTCAACGTGCCGCTGGCGGCCGTCGTGCTGGTCGGCGCGCTGCTCTTCGTCCCGCGCGACCCGGCCGTCACCGAGCGGCGCAGGTTCGACCTGCCCGGCGCGCTCACCGTCACGGCCGGCGCCACCCTGCTGGTCTTCGGTCTGGTCCAGGGCCCCGTCTCCGGGTGGGGATCCGCCACCGGGATCTCGGCGTTCGTGCTCGCGGTGCTGCTGCTCGGGCTGTTCGCCGTCATCGAGTCGCGCTCGGCCGATCCGTTGATGCCCCCCGCGCTGCTGCGCAACCGCTCGCTGATCATCGCCGCCGCGGTCACCTTCCTCTACATGGGCTCGTTCGGGGCGCTGCCCTACTTCGAGACCACCCTGATGCAGGGCGTGCACGGCCTGAGCGCGCTGCAGTCCGGGCTCGGCTTCCTGGTGCCCTCGGTCGCCATCGCCAGCGGCACCCAGGTCGGCGAGCGCCTCACCACCCGCTTCGGCACCCGGGCCACGCTGCTCGGCGGGTTCCTGGTCGGCGCCGTCGGCACCGCGGTCATGACGGTGGGCTTCCACCAGCACTCCTCCTACCTCGCGCTGGTGCCGGGCCTGGTGGTCTCCGGCGTCGGACAGGGCGTCACCTGGACCGCCATGTGGATCGCCGCGGCCACCGGTGTGGCCCCCGAGCAGGCCGGGGTGGCCAACGGCATGGCCACCACCACGCTCTCGCTGGGCAACGCGATCGGGCTGGCCGCGCTGATCGCCGTCGCCAACAGCGGGACGGCGCACCTGAGCGGGTCGCCGCTGGCCGCCGCCCAGGCCTCCGGCTACGGGACGGCCGTGTGGATCACGGCGGTGCTGATGCTGGTCGGCGCGCTGCTGGCGCTCCCGCTGACCAGGCGGGCCGAGCGGCAGCCGGCCGGCCCGAGCACCGAACCGGCGGCGGCCGTGGAGCACGTGGGCCACTGAGCGGTCCGACCCGACCGGTCGGCCGCCGGCCCCGACGGGCGCCCCCCGCGCGGTTCTCCGCACGGGGGGCGCCCGTCCGCATCCCGTGGATTCCGTCGCGCGGCCCGGACCGTCGTGCGGATTCCGGTGGAATGAGGTCCGCGTTGCGACTTCGTGAACTCGTGGATCGCAATCCCGCCCGCCCGCCGCGGGAAAACCCGAGCTGACCTGGCAGAACCCGTGCACTGAAGGAATGTTAAATCTTTTTGACGGTGCCGGTGTGCGTTTACGGTGGACGGGCGCCGACTCGGAACCGGGCGGGTGCGGTTTGCCGCAAGGCCCGCGCTAGCTCGTGACGGAGCGTCATTTCTGTTGTGAAGCTCCTGAGAAGGACTGACGAATAGTCACTCTACGTGAAGGACTTGTGTATTGCCGTGGCGTGGGCCTATATTCATTCCAGTAGTACTAGTGTCGCAGTACAGTCGAACCACTGACGCTCCAACCTTTCGACGTCTATGGGGGGATCAACCAGCATGCCGCACAGTACTTCCGGGCCCGCCCTGTTCTCGCGCCCGGACACCCCGGACGCAACGGCGGATTGGCTCGCCCGGGCCGAAAAGCTGCTTCCCGTCATCGATTCCGACCGTGATCCGGCCGAGGAAAGGCGGGCCTCCGGCCCCGCCGTCTTCGAGAAGATCGCCGAACTCGGCTTCCACCGGATGTGGGTCTCCCGCCGCCTCGGCGGCGAGCAGGCCCCACTGACCGCCGGAATCAAGGCCATTTCCCTGATAAGCCGCCACGACGCCTCGGTCTCCTGGCAGATCGGCGTCCAGGGCGCGATCGGCCGGATCGCCGACTACCTCACCGAGGAGGCCGCGAAGACCGTCTTCTCCTCGCACGACCGGCTGGTGGTGGGCTCGGTCCACCCGACCGGGACGGCGGAGCGGGTGGCCGGCGGCTACCGGCTCGACGGGCGCTGGGGCTTCGCCTCCGGGTCCGCCGGCGCGGCCTGGATCGTCTCCGCCGCGCGCGTCACCACCGGCGGCGAGCCCACCGGCGCGGTGCGGATGCTCTTCGTGCCGGTCGAGCAGGTGACCCTGCTGGACACCTGGCACACCACCGGCCTGGCCGCCACCGGCTCCCACGACTACCAGGTCAGCGACGTCTTCGTGCCCGAGGAGCTCACCGTCGACGGGGCCGACCTCTGGGCCCCGCCGGCCGTCACGCCCTGGCGCGGCTACGGGATCGGATACTACGACTTCGGCCCGTTCACCGCGGCCGCCACCGCCCTCGGCATCGCCGACGGCGCGCTCGACCTGCTCACCGAGCTGGCGGCCGCCAAGGTCCCCTCCGAGGGCAAGGTCACGCTGAAGAACAGCCACACCGTCCATGACCGCCTCGCCCGGGCGCGCGCCGCCCTGCACGCCGCGCACTGCGTGGTGGACGACGCGGCCGAGCAGGCGCAGACCCACGGGGAGACCGGGGGAGAGCCGCTCTCCGCCCTGGTGCGCCTGGTCTGCGCGACCACCGCGGAGCACACGGTGGCCGCCGTCCACACCGCCTACGAGCTGGCCGGGGCGACCTCGACCTACCGCTCGCACCCGCTGGAGCGCAGCTTCCGCGACATCCACACGGCGGTGAAGCACATCACGCTGGCCCCGGCCAACTTCGAGATGGTCGGGCAGTACCGGCTCGGCGGCGGCCTGCACGCCCGTCGCTGAACCGCGGCCCGCCCGGCGCATTTGCGCCCGCACCGCAGTACTACCTGACGACAATTCCCCGCACGCCGTTCCCGGCCGCCCGGTCGAAAACCACCGGAAGCCGTCGGCGATCCTCCCCGCGCCCGCACCGCGCGACGGCCGACGCGCCGTCAGCGGAAGCCGCGGCGCGCCCGGGCCGGCACACCGTGGTGCCGCCCCTCTCCCGCGCGGCCCCCTCTGCCGCGCGCGTTCCTCCCGCGCCCGCCCGCCGCACCGTCGCGGCGCCGGCAGCCGTTCCCCTGCGCACCGCCGACATCCGCCCGCCGACATCCGCCCGCCGAATGGGCTGCGGCGGCATTCCCAGGCGCGCCCGACGGCCTGATGCGCGGTCAATTCCCGGTCATTCCACTCGGCAAACGAAGGGTCATCTCCGCATGCTCTCTGAAGCCACCACCCTCGCCCTGCCCACGATTCCGCAGACCATGAAAGCGGTCGAGCTGATCGCCCCGCGCAAGACCGCGCTGTCGACCGTGACGGTCCCCGAGCTGCCCCACGACGGGCTGCTGCTGAAGACCCGTTGCGTCTCCATCTGCTCGACCGACATCTCGTACTACGAAGGACACCTGTTCCCGGAGGAATACCCGGTCATCCTCGGGCACGAATACCTGGGCGAGGTCGTCGCCATCGGCGCCGGCTTCGACAACTCGGCGGACGTGAGAATCGGCGACCGCATCGTCTACTGGGGCCAGACCGACTTCGGCGGCTTCGCCGAGTACCGCTCGGTGCGCCCGATCTTCTCCGGCCAGGTCACCGCCGACACCTTCTGGGCCGACCGCAACTTCTACGACGACCGGATGGCCTCCGCCGTCAAGGTCCCGGACGACCTCGACGACCTGCACGCCTCGCTGATCGAGCCCACCACCGGCGCCATGCGCTCGGTGCTGACCAACCCGCCGGCCCCGGGCGACCGGGTCCTGGTGCTCGGCAGCGGCCCGATCGGCATCATCGCCGGCTCCCTGATCAAGCGGATCTTCGCCCCGCGCTCCATCGTCTCGGTGGACCTCAACAAGCACCGCGGCGCCTTCGCCGAGCAACAGTTCTCCGACCACGCCTACGTGCCGGACGAGTTGGCCGAGACGGTGCCCGAGGGCAGCTACGACTACGTCTTCGACACCCTGCCGACCGTGCACGTCGCCGACGAGGACAAGGACCCGCGCCGGATCGCCATGCGCAAGATCCGCCCGCAGGGCACCTACGTGCTCTACGGCGCCTCGCAGGAGATGCAGAAGTTCGACACCTGGCTGATGCTCGCCAAGGGCATCAACATCACGGCGGCCCCCTTCGACGTGCGCTTCTTCCCGATGCACCGCAGCGCCAACGTGATCGCCTCGGCGATGCACGTGCTGCGCGCCGGGATCGTGGACGCGGCCGCCCTGCAGACCCAGGTGTGCCACTTCGACGACTACCGGGGCCTCACCGACATCCTCGACAACTACCGCACGACCCCGCACCTCAAGACCGTCGTCGACTTCCGCTGAGTACCACGCCGCCGGGCCCACCGCCCCCGGCGGGCGGTGGGCCCCTTCTCGGAGAGGATCCCGGATGAAGGCCGTCGTGATGGCCGGCGGAGTCGGATCCCGCCTGCGCCCGATCACCGACGACATTCCCAAACCGCTGGTCCCGATCGACGGGACCCCGGTCATGGGCCACGTGCTGGAACTGATGCGCCACCACGGCGTCACCGACGCGGTGGTGACGGTCCGGTACCGCGCCGACCAGATCATCGACCACTTCGGCGACGGGGACGGGGTCGGCGTCAAGCTGACCTACCTGCGCGAGCGGGAGCAGCCGCTGGGCACGGCCGGCGCGGTGTACGCGGCCCGGCACCTGCTCGACACCGACGAACCGTTCCTGGTCATCTCCTCGGACGCGCTGACCGACATCGACCTGACCCGGCTGGCCCGCTTCCACGCCACCCACCCGGGGATCGCCACCCTCTGCCTCACCGAGGTCGAGGACCCCACCGGCCTCGGCGTGGTCGAGCTCGCGCCCGACGGCGAGATCCGCCGCTTCGTCGAGAAACCCGCCCCCGGCACCGCCCCCAGCAACACCGCCAACACCGGCATCTACCTGATGGACCCGCGGATCCTGCGCTGGATCACCCCGCACGGGGCCTGCGACTGGGCGACCGACGTCTTCCCCAGGCTGATGACGGCCCGTCAGCCGCTCTACGGCTGCACGCCCGGCGGCTACTGGCGCGACATCGGCACCCACCAGCAGCTCGCCATGGCACGCGGGGACGCGGTGCGCGGCACCTGGCGGCCGCCCGTGCGCTAACAGCCCAAGGAGCCCGTCTGAGATGACCGCCCCGCAGCCCGACTTCCGCCAGGCCATGGCCACCGTGCCCGGCCCGGTCGTGATCGCCACCACCGTCGACCCGCTGGGCCGGCCCTGGGGCTTCACGGCCAGCTCGTTCACCTCCCTGTCCGCCGACCCGCCGCTGGTCCTGGTCTGCCTGGACAAGAAGGCCTCGACCCACCGGGCCTTCAGCACCTGCGACCGGTTCCTGGTCAACGTGCTCTCCGCGGAGCACGCCGAGGTCGCCCAGCGGTTCGCCACCTCCGGCACCGACCGGTTCGCCGCCGCCGACACCCGTCCGCTCGAACTGGGCCTGCCCGGCCTGCCGGACGCGACGGCGCGGATCGCCTGCACCCTGCACAGCGTGCTCGACGGCGGGGACCACTCGATCCTGGTCGGCCGGGTGGTGCGGACGGCCGTCTCGCAGGAGCCGCCGCTGGTCTACTGCCGGCGCGGCTTCACCCGGCTCGACCCCGTGCCGGCGGCCGTGTGATCCCGCTGCGGACGGCCGTGGTCGGGCAGGACCACATCCACCTGCCCGACCACCTCGCCGGCCTCGAACGCGCCGGCGCCACCCGCTGCGCCGACCCCGCCCGGGCCGACGCGATCATCTGCGGCGCCAGCACCGCCGAACGCGAACGGATGCTGCCGGGCCTGACCCGGTTCGGGGTCCCGGTGCTGGCCGAGAAACCACTGGCCGCGACGGCACCCGCGACGGCCGCCCTGCTGCGCTCGGCGGCCGCGCCGGTCACCACCGCGATGTTCCTGCGCTGCTGCCCGGCCCTCGCGGCCCTGCGCGGCCTGCTCGCGACCGGACGCCTCGGCGAGCCCCGCTCCGCCGAACTGGCCTACCGGCACGACGGCTGGCTGCGCGGCGCCTTCACCGGCGGCGCGGCCTGGATGGCCGACCCGGCCCGGCTGCCCGGCGGCGCCCTGGCCGACCTCGGCATCCACCTGGTCGACCTGCTGGCCTGGCTGGGCCCGGCGCCGCGCGGGCCACGTGCGGTCCGGGTCCGCCGGGACCGGCCGGGCGGCGCGGTGCTGGCCGGCCGGGCCGAGCTCGGCTGGGGCGCGGCCACGGCGACGCTGCGGACCGACTGGGCCTGCCGGTCCGGCGGGCTGACGGTGCGGATCACCGCAGCGCGCGGCGTGGCCGAGGTCCGCGACGGATCGCTGACCCTCGATCAGGGCCGCGGCCCCGAGCCGCTGCTGCACGGCCCCGGGCCCGCCGCCGCCGACGCGGTGGTGGCCTTCCTGCGGCAGCTGCGCGGCGGCCCCCGGGTGCTGCCGGAGCCCGGCGAGATCCAGGCCGTCGCCGAACTCATGGACCAACTGCTTGATGCAGCGGGGGTGACCGCTCGACCGACCGGCTGATCATCACCCCACGAACCGTCAACACGCCGCACGGCGGCCCACCCGTCGGAGTCCGTGTACTTACCATGATGCGCCGTCAGCACTCCGCGCGGCGGCGCTCCCGACTCCAGAACGGCTGGGCGTATGAGATCAGAGATCCGTGGTCGGCTCCGGGCCTGGGCCACCGTCGGCGTCACCCTGGCGGTGGTGACCGGCACGGCCGCCGCCGCACCGGGCAACGACCCCCACCGCGACCTCTCGCCCGACATCACCGCGATCATGCACAAGCCCGCCTACCAGCACGCGCAGTGGGGCCTGCTGGAGGTCGACCCGTCGGACGGGCGGGTCATCCACTCGATGAACCCCGACCAGTTCTTCATGCCGGGCTCGACCACCAAGCTGATCACCCTCTCGGGCTCCTGGCACGCCCTCGGCCCGGACCACCGCTTCACCACGCCGGTGAACGCGATCGGCCGGCTCGACGGCTCGACGCTCACCGGGAACCTGGCCCTGGTCGCCCAGGGCGACCTCACCATGGGCGGCCGGACCAAGCCCGACGGCTCGATCGACTTCACCCCCATCGACCACACCTACGCCGACGACCTCCCGGGCGCCACCCTCACCCCGGAGGACCCGCTGGCCGGCCTGGACCAGATCGCCCACCAGGTCCGCGACTCGGGCATCACCCAGGTCGACGGCGACGTCGTCATCGACTCCCGGCTCTTCGCGCCCCCGCCGATCACCCCGCAGCCGACCCCGCTCATCATCAACGACAACGTCATCGACCTGCTGACCACCCCGACCGCCGCCGGGCAGCCCGCCCAGCTGAGCTGGCGCCCGCAGGTCGCGCCCTACCGGGTCACCTCCACCGTCCAGACGGTGGCGGCCGGCGGCACCACCGACATCCAGGTCGCCACCTCGCCCGACGGCACGGGCATCACGCTCTCCGGCACGATCGCCGCCGACTCCCAGCCCGCCCTGAAGACCTCGCAGATCCAGGACCCCGACGCGTTCGGGCGCACCGCCCTGATCGAGGCCCTGGGCCGCGCCGGGGTCACCGTCACCGCCCCGCCGACCGGCGCCAACCCGGCCGGCGCGCTGCCCGCCTCCTACAGCGGCGACCCGCAGGTCGCGGCCCTCGTCTCGGCGCCCTACCGCGACTACGCCAAGCTGATCCTGAACGTCAGTCACAACCTGGGCGCCAACCTGGCGCTGTGCAACATCGCCGCCAACCGCGGCAGCGGCGACTGCTTCGACGGCTTCCCGGTGATCCACGACTTCCTCGCCCAGACGGCGAACGTCGACCCGACCCAGTTCCAGATGGCCGACGGCCGCGGCGACGTGCCCGTCGACCGGGTCACGCCCACCGGGCTCAACCAGCTGCTCGCCTACTGGCTGCGTACCCCCGACGCCGACGCCTTCCGCACCTCGCTGCCGATCCTCGGCGTCTCCGGCACCGGCGCGCTCTACTGCACCACCGACTGCCCGGCCAAGGGCAAGGTCTTCGCCAAGCCCGGCACCATCATCGGCGGCGACCTGCTCAACCAGCAGATCGCCATCAACGCGCAGACCTACGCGGGCTACCTGCAGGCGGACGACGGCCACCTCTACACCTTCTTCGTCGGCGTCAACGGCGCGGCGGTGCCCGACATCCAGGGCTTCTTCGACGTGAACGACGACGTCGACCAGATCGCCGTGATCCTCCAGCAGGAGGCCTGCGCGGAACGCGCCGCCAAGCACCCCCGCCACCAGGCCGCGAAGTAGCGCAGGACGTTGTAGCGGCCCGGCGCCCCCGCACCGGGCACCGGGCCGCTCAGCCCGTCTACCCCTGCTCCGCGGCCGCCGCCACCTTCGTGGACCAGCGCAGCCCCGGCGTGGCGGCCCCCACCAGCAGCACCGCGCCGACGCACAACAGCCCGCCGCTGACCAGCGCGGCCGCACCTGACGAGGCCTCGGCCACCAGGCCGCCGCGCATGTTGCCCAGGTCGGGCCCGGCCTGACCGACGATCTGCTCGGCGGCGCCGACCCGCCCGAGCAGCTCGGTCGGCGTGTGCGTCTGGACGATGGTGCTGCGGGACACCACGGCCACCGTGTCCGCGGCCCCGGCCAGCGTCAGGAACGCCAGCCCCACCCACGGGTTCGGCGCCAGGCCGAACAGGGCGAGCGCCGCACCCCAGGTGGCGGAGCCGCAGAGCATCACCAGCCCGGGCCGGGGGAGCCGGGTGAAGCTCCCGGAGAACACCGAGGCGAGGATGCCGCCGACCGCCAGCGCGGTGAGGAAGAGCCCGAGGGTGCGCGGATCGTCGCCGAACCGCTCGGCGTTGACCAGCGGGAAGAGGCTGATCGGCATCGACAGCACGGTGGCCGCCAGGTCGGTGAGCAGCGCGCCGCGCACGGCGGGCGTGCGGGCCAGGAACGCCAGGCCGTCCGCCACCCCGCGCAGCCCGGGCCGGGCGGCGGCCGCACCCGGGCTCAGCCGGGGCAGGCCGAACGCGCCGTACAGTGCGGCGCAGAAGGTGAACGCGTCGATCAGGTAGCACCCGCCGACGCCCAGCCAGCCCACCAGCACCCCGCCCAGCGCCGGGCCCGCCAGCATCGCGCCCTGGAAGCCGATCCGCTGCAGTGCCAGACCGGCCGCCAGCTGCTCCTTGGGCAGCAGCTGCGGCAGGAAGGTGCGGGCGGCCGGGCCGCTGCCCGCACCGAAGCAGGCCTGCGCCGCGACCAGCGCCAGCACCCCGCCGGCCGGCAGCCGGCCGAACCCGCCCTGCGCGGCCAGCAGCACCGAACAGAGGGCCTGGCCGGCGGTGCTGACGAGGTAGCACATCCGCCGGTCCACCCGGTCGACCAGCGAGCCGGCGAACAGCCCGAGCACGACCAGCGGCACCGCCTGGGCCAGGCCGACGGCGCCGGTCCACGCGGTGCTCCTGGTCGCCTGCCAGACCTGGAACATCACGCCGACCAGGGTCATCTGGCTGCCGGAGGCGGACAGCGCCATGCCGGACCAGAGCCGGCGGAAGACCGGGGAGGAGCGCAGCGGGCCTATGTCCAGCAGGGTGTGCCTCAGTGCCATTCCGGGTCCTCGGCGAGCAGCTCGGCGATCCGGTCGTGGAAGCTGCGGCGCTCCAGGGCCCGTTCGATGTCGGTGACCACCCGGCTGAGCGGGTAGGGGAGTTCGGCTTCGAGCCCGGCCAGCGCGGCCTCGGTGGCCCGCCACTCCGCCGCCAGCCGCCCGGTGACGGCCCGGGCCTGCTCGGTGAGCGCGACCTTCTTGGTGCGCGCGTCGTCGCCGCTCACCGTCCGCACCCAGCCGGCCTCCCGCATCGCGGCCACCTTCTGGCTGAGCGCCGAGTGGGTGCGGCCGACCGAGTCGGCCAGCTCGGTGATGGTCATCGGGCCCAGGGCGTGCAGGCGCAGCAGCTCCAGCACCCAGGTCGGTTTGAGGCCCTCGATCCGGGCTTCGGCGTAGATCCGGCCGATCTCGGCGTCCAGCGACGCCTGGAGGAGTCGCAGCGGCCGCCAGAGGCTCTGCTGGGTGGGATCTGATGAAGGGTCAGCCATGCCCGGATCGTAACAGCACTTATATAAGTGCTGTTGCAATTTTTCGGCAGGATTCGGCGGAGGGGTCTTGACGTAGTAAGTGATTACTCAATAACCTCGAAGCATGGCCAGGACCAGCATGCGGATGTCGGCGGAGGAGCGGCGCGAGAGCGTCGTCCGGGCCGCGATGATCGAGTTCGCCCAGCGCGGCTACGACGGCACCTCCACCCAGGCGATCGCGAACCGGGTCGGCGTCTCCCAGCCCTACCTGTTCCGGCTCTTCCCGAACAAGCGTGCCCTGTTCGAGGCGGCCGTGCGGCGCTGCACGCAGGACGTCAAGGACGCCCTGCTCGGCGCGGTGGAGGGGCTGGCGGACCCGGAGGCCCGGGCGAAGGCGATGGGCGACGCCTACGTCTCACTCGTCGCGGACCACAGCCGCCTGCTGCTGCTCCAGCTCCAGATGTACGTCTCCACCGCCGCGGCCCGGGCCGAGGGCGACGAGGAGGTCGGCGAGGCGGTGCGCGCGCTCTGGCTCGACCTGTGGGACTCGGTGCGGGTGGCGGCCGGCATGACCACCGAGGAGGTCACCGGGTTCTTCGCCTACGGCATGCTGATCAACACCCTGCTCGCCATGGGCTTCCCGACCGGGCACCGGGTCTGGGAGGGCCTCTGGGGTGCCGGGAAGTGCGGCGCAGACGACGCCGCCGAGTCGCCGGAGGTGTCGTAGCGGTCCGGGTCGCGCCCGGGCGGCTGCCTCATGGCCACGAAAGTTATTGAGCAATTACTACCTACTCTCCCGTCCACCCCGCCCTTCCCCCTCAGCTCTCCGAGGAGCCTCCCGTGCGTAGAACCAGCCCAGCCGTCTGGGCCTTCGTGATCACCAGCACCGCCGGATTCATGGCCGCGCTGGACAACCTGGTCGTCACCACCGCGCTCACCGCCATCCGCAAGCACCTCGGCGGCGGCATCAGCGACCTCGAATGGACCGTCAACGCCTACACCCTCACCTTCGCCGTCCTGCTGCTGCTCGGCGCCGCGCTCGGCGACCGCTTCGGCCGGCGCCGGATGTTCCTGGTGGGTCTGGGCACCTTCACCTTCGCCTCGCTCGCGGCCGCCCTGGCACCGAACATCGACGCGCTGATCGCGGCCCGCGCCGTGCAGGGCGTCGGCGCCGCCATGCTCACCCCGGTCAGCCTGACCCTGCTCACGGCGGCCGTCCCCGCCGCCCGGCGCGGACTGGCCTTCGGCGTGTGGGGCGCGGTCAACGGCATGGCCGTCGCGATGGGCCCGCTGATCGGCGGCACCGTCGTCGAGCACCTGTCCTGGCAGTGGATATTCGCGCTCAACGTGCCCATCGGCCTCGCCCTGCTGCCGCTGGCCCGGCTGCGGCTGAACGAGAGCACCGGACCCGACCGCCGGCTCGACGTGCCGGGCACCGTGCTGGTCAGCGCGGGCCTGTTCGGCCTGGTCTACGCGGTGATCCGGGGCAACGACGACGGCTGGACCAGCACCCCGGTGCTCACCGGCCTGATCGGCGGCGGCGCCCTGCTGCTCGGCTTCCTCGCCTGGGAGCGGCGCTCGGCGGCCCCCGCCGTGCCGCTGCGGCTGTTCCGCAGCCGGGCGTTCTCGGCCGTCAACCTCGCCACGGCGCTGATGTCCGTGGGCATGTTCGGGGCGGTCTTCCTGCTCAGCCAGTTCCTCCAGGCCGCCCAGGGCTACAGCCCGATGGAGGCGGGCGTGCGGATGCTCCCGTGGACCGGCATGCCGATGCTGGTCGCCCCGGTCGCGGGCCTGCTGGCGGACCGGATCGGCGGGCGCACCGTGATCGCCGCCGGGCTCACCCTCCAGGCGGCGGGCCTGGGCTGGTTCGCCTCGGTGGTCTCCGCGCACGTCGGGTACGCGGCGCAGGTGCCCGGCCTGGTGCTCTCCGGCGTCGGCATGGCGCTGTTCTTCGCCCCGGTCGCCACCGTGCTGATGGGCGCGGTCCGGCCGCAGGAACAGGGCGTGGCCTCGGGCGTGAACAACGCCCTGCGGGAGGTCGGCGGCGCGCTCGGCGTCGCCGTGCTGACGGCGGTCTTCACCGCGCACGGCGACTACGGCAGCCCGCAGCGCTACGTCGACGGCCTGGTGCCGGCCCTCTGGGTGGGCGCCGCCGCGCTCGCGCTCGGCGCCGCCGCGGCCCTGGCCGTGCCGCGGCGAAGCGGCGCGGACCAGGGCCGCGCGGCCGAGTCGCCCGGTGCGCAGGCCGCGCCCCCGCTCGCGGTGCGGGGCTGACGGGGCCTCAGGGGCACTTGTAGAGCAGGTAGTCGGCCCGCGGGTTGCTGGACATCAGGGTGCAGTGGTCCTTGACCGCCTGGACCCGGGGGTCGGTGCCGGTCAGCACCCCCGGGCCGGGCACCAGCGCCGAGCCGATCTGCCGGGACTCGATCATCGCGATCACCTCGTCGACGCTCGGGGAGGGAAGGTTCCCGCTGAAACCGCCGATCGGGCGCAGGTGGGTGACCCCGCCCATGATGTAGCCGCTGGCGGCGGTGGACTGGTAGACCAGCATGTCGCCCTGCCTGGCCAGGGCGGTGTTCAGCTGCGCGTCGCCCCGCATCGCCAAGGTCCAGGCGTAGCCGTTGCCCTTCGGCATGATCGAGCCGCCGTACAGCCCGGTGGCCGAGAGCGCGGCGGTCCTGGCCGCCCGGCTCGGGTCGGCGAAGGTGCCGGAGGCCGCGAACGGGGCGTCGAACGGGCCGCCGGAGCGGGCCAGCAGCCAGACCCCGGCCGTCACCAGGCCGGTCAGCAGCACGATGAGGGTGAGCGCCAGCGCCAGCGCGGTGCTCGGCACCCGCAGGCGCCCGCGCGCCCGGCCCCGCAGCAGCAGCGCCGCCCCGGCCGCGCACCCGGCGAGCACCAGGAGCCACTGCAGCACCGGGGGTTGGGCGTACAGCAGGCCGGCGCTCCAGACGCCCTGCACCACCAGCAGGGCCGCCAGCAGCCCGCGGGCCCGGCGCCAGAGCGTGGTCACCGTGAGCCCGGTCAACGCGCCGATCGCCGGGACCAGGGTGGCCAGGTAGTAGTCGTGCAGGGCGCCGGCCTGGCTGAAGGCCACCACGCCGACCAGCAGCCAGCCGGTCCACAGCACCACCGCCGCCCGGATCCGCCGCAGTTCGGCCAGCGGCGCGGGCAGCGGCCCGGCCGCGCGCCGGCCGGGCGAGCCCGGCAGCCGGCGCGGCAGCACCACCAGCAGGAGCACCGCGCCGGCCAGCGCCAGCGGCAGCAGCCAGCCCGCGTCCGGGCCCAGCGGCGCGGTCAGCAGCCGGTCCCAGGCCGCGGCCGAGAAGGTGCTCGGCGGCACCAGACCGGCGCCGTGCTCCGGGGTCAGGTAGAGCGCGGCGTGCCGGACCGCCGCCGGGTCCCGTGGCGCCAGCGGCGGCAGTCCGTAGTCCAGGCCCTGGTTCAGCCGCTGACCGCCGTTGTAAAGGAAGACCTGTTCGAAGACGGAGTCGTGGGTGCTTCCGTCGGCCAGCGGCCGGTCGGCGGCCGGGGTGAGCGCGAAGAAGGCCATCCAGCCGAGCGAGAGCGCCGCGGCCGTCGCACTGAGCAGCAGCCCGCGCAGCAGCGCCCGCAGCCGGGCGCCCGCGGGGGCGGCCGTGACCAGGGCCAACACCAGGGCGGGCAGCAGGAACCAGGCCTCCGCCATCTTCGCCTGGAAGGCCAGCGCGACCCAGCCGGCCGCCGCCCAGCCCGAGCGCCGCCTCCCGAGCAGCACCGCGCGCAGCACCGCGTCCGCGGCGAGCAGCAGGAGCAGCAGGTAGAGCGGCTCGGAGAGGTTGCCGCGGGTGGAGGCCAGCGTCACCGGGCTGGCGGCCAGGACCGCCGCCGCGATCAGCGCGGGGCCGGCCCCGCCGACCCGGCGCACCGCCCGGTACAGCACCAGCACCGACAGCGTCGCCTCGACCACCTGCGGCAGCACCATCGCCCGCACCGAGTAGCCGAAGATCCGCACCGACAGGGCCTGCACCCAGAACGCGCCGGGCAGCTTGTCCAGCGTCACGGTGGCCTGCGGGTCGAAGGCGTCGTAGAAGAAGGCGTGCCAGCTGCCGGCCATGCTGCGCACCCCGGCCGCGTAGTACGTCTCCAGGCCCTCCTGGTCGAGCGACCAGGCGTAGCCGACCGCGGCGAGCGCGGCGATCAGCAGGAGCAGCACGCGGGGGAGCGGGAGGGCCCGGCGCAGCAGCAGGAGCAGCCGGGTGGTGAGCGCCGGCGCGGCGGGCCGCTCGGCGACGAGGACGTCGGCAGTGGGGACGTCGGTGGCGGGGACGTCGGCGACGAGGAGGCCGGTGGCGGGCGTGGCGGCCGCTGCGGCGGTGTCCTCGTGGGGCGCGTCTGGTGTCTCGATGGTGTTGATGATGTGTCGACACGGCGTCATGGCTCCACTGGCCGTGCGCCGTTCCCCCCTTTCCTGAGACGCGCATCATGCCGGGAGGGGGAGTGATCGAGCAAATGTGCCAATGCTGAGCATGTGTGGGAGCCCCGCCGTCCTCCCGCCACCGGTGGCAGGAGGACGACGAGGGCGTGCTCAGCCGGCCTTCGGAGCCTTCGAGGCCTGCGAGGCGGAGGCCGACGGCGACGGCGAGGCCGAGCTCGCCGCGGCGCTGGGCGAGGGCGCGGCGCAGCCCGGGGCGGGCGAGCCCGAGGGCGATGCGGACGGCCCGCTGCTCGGGTCGGCCGACGGGGTGGCCGTCGCCGTCGGGGAAGGCGTCGTGCTCGGGGCGGCTGACGGGGTGCCAGTGGCGCTCGGCGACGGGCACGGGGTCGGCGTGGCGGAGCCCGACGGGGACGCGGACGCGCTGGCGGAGGCGCTGGCCGAGGGCGACGGCGCGGGGCTGTGCGTCGGGCTCGCGCTGGGCGACGGCGTGGCGCTGGCACTCGCGCTGGCACTTGCGCTGGCGCTCGCGCTCGCACTCGCACTCGGCGAGGCGGCGGGGCCGGCACTGGCGCTGGCGCTCGCGCTCGCGCTCGGCGAGGACGAGGGAGACGGCGAGGCCGAGGCCGACGGTGCGCCGGGCGTCGGCTTCGCGACGGCTCCGGCGGGCGCGTCCGGACTGGTCGTCACACCGCCCTGGTAGTACGTCATCCACGCCTTGACAGTGCGCAGGTAGTCGTCCGAGTGGTTGTAGCCCAGGATCGCCTGGTCCAACTGGCCGGGCACGGCCAGGTCCCGGCCGCCCGCGCACAGGTACCGGCCGGCCGCCAGCGCCGCGTCCCAGACGTTGTCGGGGTCGGCGACGCCGTCGCCGTTGCCGTCCGCACCCCACTCGGCCCAGGTGGAGGGGAGGAACTGCATCGGGCCGACGGCCCGGGCCCACACCGTGCTGCCGTCGTACTTGCCGCCGTCGGTGGCCGGCAGGGCGGCGTTGCCGCCGGTGCCGTCGAGCACCGGGCCGAGGATCGGCGTGTAGGTGGTGCCGGCGGCGTCGACCATGCCGCCGTCGGCCTGCCCGGACTCCACCTCGCCGATGCCGGCCAGCAGTTGCCACGGCAGGTGGCAGCCGGGGTCGGTGCCGGCCAGCGAGGCCTCGGCCTTGCGGTAGGCGGCGAAGACGGTGGCCGGCAACCGGGCCCCGCCGACGGGCGTGAGCACCGGCGTGACCGGGCCCGGGGTGGCCGTTCCCGGGGCCGGGGCGGGCGGCTGCGGGAGGGCGCGGGTGCCGCCGCCGTCCAGCGCCGGCTGCCCGCCGGGTGCGGGCGGCGTGCTCGCCGTGGCGCCCGCCGCCGGCGCGGCGGCGCCGGGTGCGGGCTGCGCCGCCCCGCTCGACGGCGCGGTCGATGCCGTCACGGCGGCCAGGGCGACGATCACCCCGCTCGCCCGTAGCACCCGGTTGTGTATGAGCCCAGCCATGCGGTGGGTCTCCTCTCGTCGTTCATACGGTCAGTTCATGGACGAACCGAGGGCCCATCAGGTTCCACCGGTCCGTTCGGGGTCGGGGATACCGCGCCCGTATGACGACCGGTGAGCCCAGTGCTCCTAGGCTGCCGGGATGTGGACGGGCACCTGGCGATTCCTGAGACGTAGTGCGGTGACCGATGCGTTGTTCGCGATGGTCCTCGCGGCGGTGACGGTCGTGTACGGCCGGCAGACCTACGCGGACGACTACCGGGCGGCCGGCTGGCCGTCCTTCGGCGCGGCGGCGATCGCGCTGTCGATGCTGGTGAACCTGCCGCTCGCCGTGCGCACCCGGGCCCCGCTGACCGCGTTCGCGCTGAGCTGCGCCGGCCTGCTCGCCTACACGCTGGCCGGCTTCGAGCCCTCGGTGAACCTGTGGGCCACCCTGCTGGCCTGCTACACCGTGGTGCTGCGGGTCGGCGGTCGGCGGGCCGGGCTGGTGGCGGCGGCGACCAGCGGCACCTGGGTGGTCTGCGGTCTGGCCGCCGGGCTGTCCGGCCTGCTGGCCGTGGCGCAGACCGTGATCGCGGTGGGCCTGGTCTGGGTGTTCGCCGCCGGCCAGCGCCAGCTCGCCCTGCGCAACGCCCAACTGCGGCTGATGGCCGAGCGGCTGCGGCTGGAGCAGGAGCTGCGGGCCGAGCACGCGGCGATGGCCGAGCGGGTGCGGATCGCCCGCGAGCTGCACGACGTGGTGGCCCATCACCTGTCGGCGCTGGCCATGCAGGCCGGTGTGGCGCAGTACCTGTTCGCCTCCGATCCGCAGGCGGCCCTGGCGGCGGTGGGCCAGGTCGGCACGACCAGCCGGGAGGCGCTGGACGAGATGCGCGGCCTGCTGCGGGTGCTGCGGGTGCCCTCCGCGACCCAGCCCGAGGAGGAGGCGGAGGGGGAGCCGATGCACCCGGCGCCCGGCCTGGACCAACTGGAGGGCCTGGCCCGGCGGGTGCGCGCCGCCGGGGTCGAGGTGGAGGTCCGGGTCGCCGGGGAGCGAGTGCCGCTGCCGCCGGGCATCGAGCTGTGCGCCTTCCGGATCGTCCAGGAGGCGCTCACCAACACCCTCAAGCACGCGGGGCGTCCGGCCGCCGTCACGGTCGAGCTCGACCACCGGCCGCACGCGCTCGCCGGCCGGATCGTCGACGACGGACCGGGCCGGCCGGGCGGCGCGGACGCCGCGGCGGGCGGGCCGGGCATCCCGGGCACGGGCTTCGGCTTGATAGGCGTCGGTGAACGGGTCAGACTCTACGGCGGCCAGGTGCAGGCCGGTCCCCGGGCGGAGGGCGGGTTCGAGGTGGCGTTCACCCTGCCGCTCACCGGGCCGGGCCTGCGGGCCGAGGGGGACGCCGAACTGTCGGAACGGGGGACGTGGAAGATATGACGGCCATTCTGATCGTCGACGATCAGCTGCTGATCAGGGCGGGCCTCGCGGCACTGATCCGTGCGGCGCCCGGCCTGGAGGTGGCCGGCGAGGCGGCCACCGGCGAGGAGGCCGTCGAGCTCGCGCTGCGCACCCGGCCGGACGTGGTGCTGATGGACATCCGGCTGCCCGGGATCAGCGGCATCACCGCACTGGAGCGGATCCTGACGCAGGCTCAGGGTGCGCCGCCGAAGGTGATCATGCTGACCGTCTTCGACCTCGACCAGTACGTCTACCAGGCGCTGCGGGGCGGCGCCAGCGGCTTCCTGCTCAAGGACACCGAGCCCGAGCGGCTGCTGTCGGCCATCGCGCTGATCGCCGAGGGCGAGATGATCTTCGCGCCGAGCGTGCTGCGGCGCCTGGTCGAGAACTTCGCCAGCCGACAGCCGGCCACGGCCGCCACGGCCGCCACCGCCGGTCCGGCCGGTACAGCCGGCGAGCCGGGCGCGCCCGGGGCGGGCGAGCCGCTCGGCACGCTGGACCGGCTGACGGTGCGTGAGGTGGACGTGCTGCGCCTGGTGGGCCAGGGCCTGCCCAACCAGGACATCGCCCAGCGCCTGGTGGTCAGCGTCGCCACGGTGAAGACCCACCTGAACCGGCTGATGGCCAAGCTCCACCTGGCCAGCCGCGCACAGGCCGTGGTGCTCGCCTACGAGAGCGGCCTGATCGTGCCGGGCACCGCGGCCGGCGAGGGCGGCTGACCCTCCCGGACCCTCAGCTGGGCGGGGGCTGCGGCACCAGGCGCTTGAGGCCCTTGCGGTCGTAGTAACGGGTCATCAGGAAGCCGAAGGCCAGCGCCACCACGAAGCCGACCGCGATCATCAGCCAGGCGCGGGCCAGACCCGCGTCGGCGCGGGCGTCGAAGTAGAGGATCGACCGCACCCCGGCGCTGAGCTGGCGCATCGGCTCGAACGCGCCGAGGAAGCGGTAGAAGGCGGGCGTGGCCTCCAGCGGCACGGTCGCGCCGGAGGAGGGCAGGGCCAGCGCGATGAAGACGAACATCGACACCAGCTGCCCGATGGTGCCGAAGGCCGCGTTGATCGCCTGCACCCCCAGGCCCACCGCGAGGCACGCGCAGTAGGAGAAGATCCAGAGCAGCGGGATGTGCGGGGCGTCCATGCCGAGCGCCGCGACGCAGGCCACCATGACCATCGTCGTGGTGAGCACCAGGATCCCGGCGGTCATCGCCATCTTCAGCACCAGCGTCTGGGTCCGGCCGATCGGCACGGTCGGCTTGCGCTGGTGCCACGGGCCGATCTCGGTGTCCGCGTAGCCGAGCGCCGAGTCGACCCCGTTGTGCACCAGGTTGCCGGTGATGAAGGCGCTCAGCACCAGCAGCAGCGCGTAGTAGAAGGCGCTCAGACCCAGGCCGCTGTGCTGCCCGATCGGGTGGCCGACCTGGGTGACGACCGCGACCGGGTCGGCCAGCAGCAGCCGGGCGGTCGGGTCCGCCGCGGCGGTCGCCGGTGCGGAGTCCAGCTCCCGACCGATGCTCAGCGAGGCCTGGTGCGCGGCGCCCTGGTCGATCTGCGCCGCGATCGAGGAGCCGAGGCTGCCCACGCCCGGGTTGGTCAGCACGGTGATGGTCGGCCGCACCGTGGCGTGACCGGTCGTCAGCGCCGCGATCGAGGCCGTGAAGTCGGCCGGGATCAGCAGCGCCCCGTACACCTTGCCCGAGGCCAACAGGTCCTGCGCCTCGGCCTGCCCCACCTGCCGCCAGCGCACCGACCCGGCCGGCGAGCCCGCGACGACCGCCGCCGCGACCTGCGCGCCCACGTTCTCCCGCTGGCCCGGCAGCGGGGCGCCGGTGTCCGCGTCGACCACGGCGACCGGCAGGTGGTGCAGGTTCCCGTTGGGGTCGATGATCCCGCCCATGTAGAGCAGCGACAGCAGCAGCGCGACCAGGGCGGCCAGCACGGTGGGCACCAGCCACAGCTTGGGGCGGCGCAGCAGCGCGCCGGCCCGCCGCTGCTCGGGGGCGGGCACGGTCGGCTCGATCGGGGAGGCCACGACGGTCCACGCTAGGACGCCCCGCCGGGTGGCCGGGTGCACGACACGCGCCTGCCCGCCAACCGGGCGGACAGGCGCGGTGCGAGGTCAACCGGCGAGCGGGACCTCGCGGCCCAGCCAGCCCGCCAGGCGGCTGTAGGCATCCGCCTCGGCCGGCACGGCGCGGAGCGCGGCGAAGGGGCTGCCGGTGCGGTCGCCGTCGGCGGGCAGGACCTGCTGCGCCATGCCCAGGGAGATCAAGGCCAACTCCTCGTCCAGCGCCTCCGCGGGCGCGACCACCTGAGCGATGTCCCAGGTGTGGGTGACGGCCTCCGTCAGGTAGCCGGTCAGCACGAGCCGGCCGGGCGCCTCGCCCCAGGGCGCGTCGACGACGCGGTCCAGCGTGGCGTCGTCCGACCAGGCGGCGGCGACCCGGGCCCGGGCCCGGTCCAGGGCGCCGGACCAGTCGGTGTCGTCGATCTCGCCGACCGTGGCGGCCAGGTCCAGGGCGCGGCCGCCCTCGCCCACGTAGGCGATCCGGTGGATGCCGCCGACCACGTGGCCGAGCAGCGTCCGCAGGTCGTACTCGGTGCAGGGCGTGGGGCGGTCGAGGTCGGCCGGGGTGACGCCGGCGAAGACCATCGCCAGCTGGTCGAGGGAGCGGGTGTAGAGGGCGCGCGGGTCCATCGGGCTGACTCCTGTGTCTGCAAGGGGTGTTCGTCGCTGCGACGAGCACTCTCGCAGTCACCTCTGACAGGTGTTCGGGTTCGTTCGGGAAACGGGGCCACGCCGTGCCCCCAGGGTCAACCTGGTCCTACCGCTTCACGCGAAGACCGGTCCGAGCGGTAGTCAACGGGGGAAGGCGACTTGCCGACTCCCACTCGTCAACTAAGAGGAGACTGTCCATGAAGAAGGCACTCGCCACACTTGCCACCGCCGGGGTGCTGGCGCTGACCGCCGTGGCCGGCACCACGGCCACGGCCAGCGCAGCAGCCCCGACCCACGCGTCGACCAAGTCGGTCGCGTGGTCGAACCAGGTCGTCGGCGGCCCGTACGGCACTGCCGAAACGTGCGTGGAGTTCGTGAGGGAGCACAACGAGTTGGGCGTCTGGGACTGCGAGTTCCTCGCGGGACCCTACGGTGGCTGGGTCGCCCTCGCGCCGTGACGATGGAGCGCTCGCGTTGCCGATCCCGATCGGTGAATGAGCACGTCGCCGGGTAGTCAGGTATGGGCGGGTCCGTCGCAAGGCGGGCCCGCCCGCGGCGCTCTCGCTGACGATCATCAGGCGCTGTCCAAGCCCATCGACAAACGCTGTTCCTTGAAGCGGACGAAGCCGTAGGTGGCAAGCGCGTGGGCCAACTGCCAGCTGTGGTCCTCGAAGCCGGTGGCGGCGGCGTGGACCATGGCGCTGAGCAGCACGGGATGTTCGGTGGTGAACCAGGCCAGCGCCTGTTCGTGATCGGTGAACTGTTCTGGGTAGACCCCTGGTTGTGGCGGGGGCAGGTCGAGCGGGTCTCGGCCCTGTTCCACGTGCAGGGCGGCGGCGTGCGCGGTGTGCACGTAGTGGTCCAGCATCCGGTGCACCGCGGCGCGGCGCTCCTGCTCGGAGTCAAGGGAGTTGGCCTGCTCAGTGGCGTAGGCGCGGAGCAGGTCGTGGAGTTCGAAGCGTCCGCTGCGCTTCTGCTGGAGCAGGTGTTCGTCCAGGAGCAGTTCCAGTGCCCTGGCGGCCTCGCCGGCGGTGATGCCCGCCAGTGCGGCGGCGGCCGCTGCGCTGAAGTCGGGGCCGGGGTGCAGGCCGGTGAGGCGGAAGACCTGTCGGGCCTGGTTCGGGAGTGCCTGGTAGGAGGCGTCGAACACGGGGCGTATCGCGCGGCCGCCGGCGCTGATCGCCTCCAGGCGTCCGGTCCGCATGCGGTCGGCGAGTTCAGCCAGGCTCCAGGCGGGCCGGGAGCGGAGCCGGGCGGCAGTCAGTGCGAGGGCGAGGGGGAGGCGGTCGCAGTACTCGATGACGCGGGCGGCGGCCTCGGGTTCGGCGGCCACCCGGTTGTGTCCGGCGATCCGGGTGAGCAGGTCGAGTGCTTCGGCGCCGGTGAAGGTGTCGAGCAGGTGTGGGATGACGCCGTCGAGTCCGGCGAGGCTTCGGCGGCTGGTGATCAGGACCAGGCAGCCGCCGCCGGCGGGGATCAGGTCGCGGACCTGGTCCTCGTCGGCGGCGTTGTCGAGCAGGATCAGCGCGCTGCGTCCGCGCAATCGATCGCGGTACATCGCCGCGCGCTCGTCGCGGCCGGCCGGGATCTGCTGGGCCGGCACGCCCAGTTGCCGTAGGAAGGCCTCCAGGACGGCGGACGGGTCGGCGGGGGCGAGTTCGGGCTCGAAGCCGCGCAGGTTCACGTACAGCTGCGCGTCGGTGAAGTGGCCGGCGCCGACGAGCTGGTGGGCGGTGTGGACGGCGAGTTGGGTCTTGCCCACGCCGGCCATGCCCTCGATCGCGGAGATCAGCACGGTGTTCGCGCGGTCGCCGTCGTGGCGCTGGGTGGCTGCGGCGATCAGGCGGGCGATTTCCTCGCGGCGCCCGGTGAACGTGGCGAGGTCCGTGGGCAGTTGGCCGAACACCCCGACCGGGCCGCCCACTTTGGCCAGTCCGTGCACCTTGACGCAGGCCTCGCGCCACCGCGCGACCGCGGGCCCGTCAACCCCCAGCGCCCGGACGATCGCCACGACCAGGCCCAGGTCCAGCCGCCGCCGACCCGCCTTGAACGTGTCGACGACGGTGGTGAGCGGGATGTCGCGCGCGGGCCGCATCAGCGGACCGACCCGCCTCGCCAACACCCGGTACGAGGGCATCCCCGCCCACGCCCGCAACTCGCCCAACAACCCGACGAACTCCGCCAGATCCTCCGCCCCGTCGGGATCCGGCATCCCCTGCTGCTCGTTCACGGCGCCCCCGTGTGTAACCGTGCCATGACAGTTCGATTCTAGGAGCGAGCGTACGTGTTCGGACTGGATACGCGACTTCACGCGTCCCTCGCAGCGGGCTTCTCTCACGGCCGCGCGCAACGACAATTGACGATCCGTCAAATCCGGGCGGACGCACCGATGATCTGCTCGGCGGTGTCCCACAGCCCCGGCAGCGCGTCGAGGGTCGCCCCGGCGTGCCGGCGCAGGTCCCGGTCGGACGTGATGCCGAGGTCGGCCACGGCGGCGTCGAAGAGCGGGGCCAGTGCGGCCTCGGTGGCCGGGTCGTCGGCGGCGAGGATCTTGTGGCAGCGGGCGAAGGTGGCGATGATCCAGAACATCGCCTCCCGGTGGTCGCCGCGCCGCACCAGCTCGTAAGAGGCGTCGACGGCGATCGGCCGGGCGGGCGGGGTGATGTCGGTGCTGAACGCGAACGGGGTGACGGCTACCCGGGCCGCCGCGTCGAAGGTGATGGCCAGTGCGTCGACGTGCCCGCGCACCTGGGCGGGCGTCAGCTGATCCGCCCCCAGCAGGTGCAGCAGCGCCGGGTAGCGGTCGGCCAGTCCGAACTCGCCGAGCGCCTCGCGCGCCCGCAGGTAGCGCAGCCGCACGGTCGGGTTGCGCAGCGCGGCGACCAGCACCAGGTGTGCTGTCACCCCGGTCGGGAAGAGCCAGCCGGTCACCCGGTCGTGCCAGGGCGCCGCCTCGTCGGCGGCCGTCAGCGCGGTGGTGATCCGCTCGCGCACGCCCCGGCAGCGCAGGCGCACCCGGTCGGGCTCGGCGAACCGGGCGGCCACCTCCCGTTGCAGCCCGCGCAGCGCGCCTGACGGATCGTCGATCACGGTGTCCCGCCGCAGTCCGCCGGCCAGGTGGTAGTCGGCCAGCACCGCGTCCACCGAGCCCAGCTGCTCCCACGCCAGGTGGCTGACCTCCAGCAGCACGCCCCGGTGCTCGAACTTGCCGAGCTTGAAGCCCTGGAGGGGCTGACGGGTGACCAGCATGACGTCCACGTCCGAGCCGAGCGGCAGCTCGGCCCGGTCGGGCAGGGCGGTCGTGGAGCCGACCAGGTAGGCGCCCAGGTAGCCGGGGCGGGTCCGGCCGGTGGTGGTGACCCAGTGCCGGGCGGCGGCCCGCGCGGACCCCACGTCCATCGGCGCTCCCGTCACTGTTCGGCGAGCAGGCCGGCCACCAGGGCCCGCAGCCCGTCCAGGTAGCGGTCCTCGGTGGTGAGCGGCGCCCAGCGGTCCGCGAGGGCGGCCAGCCGGGGCAGTTCGGCCGGGTCGAGCTCGGCGAAGACCCGTTCCCGGAAGGTGGCCGGCTCCTGGTCCGCCGCGCGCCGCCGGGCCGCGGTCGCCCGGACCACGATCTCCCCGGCGGTGTAGTACCAGATGGCCCGGTACCCGTGGACCGCCCGCTCGGGGGAGAGGCCGCACTCGACGAGCCCGTCCACGATCTGCTCCACGAACCAGAGCGCGGAGGTGGCGAACAGGTCGTCGGCGGTCAGCGCCTCGACGATCCACGGGCAGCCCGCGAGCGCCCGGTGGACCGCTGCTGCGGCGGCCACCACCCGCTCGCGCGGCGCGGCCGGCAGCTCGGGCCGGTGCAGCTCGCGCCCCGCGTAGTCGTCCAGCAGCAGGAGCAGCAGCTCCTCCTTGTTGCGCACGTGGTGGTAGAGCGCCATCGGCGTGCTGCCGACCTCGCCGGCCAGCCGACGCATCGTCAGCCGGTCCACGCCCTCCTCGGCGACGATCCGGCGGGCCGCCCCGATGACCTCCTCACGGGAGATCCGGGGCGGTCGACCGACGCTCTTGCGTGCTGCGGGTGGCTGGGGCATGGGGCCATCATCGCGCAGGTGTCGACAAGGACGGACTTCCGGGCTAGTTTTCTTACGCGTACAGAAACGCGTACAGAAATGCTGCTCCGCTTCGAGGAAGGCTTCCTGACATGACGACCGACAGCACGGTCATGCCCGTTCCGTCCGCTTCGCCCGTTCCGCCGGTGGACCTGTTCGCCGCCGCCCTGCACGTGCTGCCCGACGGCCGGGTGCGGGCCGCCGAACGGCGGATGGCCGCCAGCCCCGACGGCGGCTGGCAGATCGCGGCCTTCCACGTGGAGACCGACGCCGACGTCCACGCCGACCACTGGGAGATGCACCCGGCGGCCGACGAGGTGGTCTGCTGCCTGGCCGGCGGCGCGCGGCTCTACCTGCGCCCGACCGAGCCCGGTACCCCCGAGCAGCTCGTCCCGCTGCCGGCCGGCCACGCCGCGATCGTCCCGCGCGGCCGCTGGCACCGCCTGGCGCTCGACGCCCCGAGCGACCTGATGTCGATGACCCTGCGCGAGGGCACCCTCCTGGAGCGGCGCACCGAGGCCGGCTGAGCCGGCGTCAGAACCCGCCGGTCCTAGTCCTGCATCATGTTGCCCACGTAGCGCAGGACCATGGACCAGGTCGACTCCGGGTACTCCAGCGCCGCCGGGTCCGCCGCGCGCATCAGCTCCAGCAGGCGTTCCACCGCGCCGTCCGGGTCGACCTCGCCGTCGGCCTCGGGGTCGTAGGCCTCGCGCTCGACCTCCAGGGCGTGCAGGAAGTACGCCAAGGCGTCGACGCCGCTGTTCAGCAGGTGCGGTGAGCCTCCGTCGGGGATGGAGTAGACCAGCCCGGTCACCGTGTCCACCATCACGCTGTCGAGGGCGATGCCACCGACGGTGAGCCAGACCGACATGTCGAACGGGCAGTTCGGGTACTCCTGCGCGACCCGCTGCCAGGCCTCGCCCCCGATCCGCACCCGGCCCTCGGCCAGCTCCTGGGGCGATTCGAACCACCGCTCGCGGTCCGGGAGCCCGACGTCGCGCAGGAACGCGCGGGTCGGGGCGTGGGCGATCCCGGTCAGCAGGTGGTCCGGGGTGGTGAGCAGGTCCTCGGGGGCGAAGACCTGCTCCATCGTGGCACGGTCGATCAGCGGCTCCATGGCTCCATGGTCTCAGCCCCTGGTCGGCGCCAGTGCGCCGATGACGGCGACCGGCCGGCCCGAGTCCGGACAGCTCCAGCAGGCGTCCTCGCCCACCACGCCCGCCCGCAGCAGGTGCTGGTGGCCGGGACAGGCCGGCCACTGGACGAACTCGTAGCCGGCCAGGTGGTCCTGGACGCCGTCGGCGAGCGCGGCCGTCAGCTCGGCCGAGGGCTCGGCGTCGGGCGCGACTCCGCTGCCGAACCGCATGCCCTGCTCGGCGGTCAGGCCGACCAGGAGGACGTCGGGCGGGGCCTCCTCGTCGTCGTACTCACCCGCCCACCAGCGCAGCTGCGCGACCGGCAGCGGAAACGCCGCGGGTGCGGCCAGCAAGTCGTGGCCGATCCGCGCGCAGGACGCCACGACGGCGTCCGGCACGCCCTCGACGGGAGGCCGTTGCTCCGTCAGGTCCCACTGCGCGAACGTCCGCACCGCAACCGCCTCCCCCCGACGCAGTCCCGCCTCGTGCTCACTGGTTGCCCACGCCCAGGACCTGCGCCGCCGCCTGCCCGGCCGCGCCCGCGCCGTGGCCGCCGCCCTCCACCTCGGCGGCCACCGCGAGGTTGTCGCGGTAGCCGATGAACCAGCTGTTGGAGGCCGGCGCGCCGTTCACCTGGGCGGTGCCGGTCTTGGCACCGACCTGGCCGCTCAGGCCCGCCATCGCCTGCTCGGCGGTGCCCGAGGACGCGGTCTGCGCCATCATCCGGCGCAGCTCGCTCGCCACGGAGCCCGGCAGCGGCTGGGCGGCCGCCACCTGCGGCTGGCCGGGCAGCAGGATCGGCTGGTGGAAGGTGCCGTTCTGCACGGTGGCCGCGACCGAGGCCATGGCCAGCGGGTTGGACACGATGGTGAACTGCCCGATCGCCTCGGCCGCCGCGTCGTCGCTGGTCACCGGCGGCGGCACGACCATGTCGAGGCTCTGCACCCCGGGCGCGGTCGACCAGGGCTGGCCGATGCCGAACTGCTGCGCGACCTTGGGCAGGATGCCGAACGGCAGCTTGGTCTGGTTCTCCTGGATGAAGGCGGTGTTGCAGGAGTGCGCGAAGTCGTCGGCCAGCGTGTAGTCCGGGAAGCTGCCGGGCTCGTCGTTGGGCCACAGGCGCGGCGAGTTGACGGTCTCCGGGCACGGCACCGTGCTGTCCGGGGTGTCGTTGGTGTACTCCAGCAGCGCGGCGGCGGTGATCACCTTCATCGTCGAGCCCGGCGCGAGCTTGGCGAGGAACGCCTGGTTGAACCCGTTGGCCGGCGCGTTGGCCACCGCCAGGATGTTCCCGGTGCTCGGCTCGATCGCGACCAGCCCGACCGGGTTGCCGCCGGTGGACTGCGCGGCCACCGCCGCCTCGGCCGCCTTCTGCACGTCCGCGTCGATCGTCAGCTTCAACTGCGGGCCGGCCTGCGGTTGGGAGACGACGAACAACTGCTGCGCGTTGCCCCCGTCGGCGTCCAGCAGCACCACGGCCTGGCCGTTGCCGCTGGTCGGGTCGGTGGGCTGCGCGGAGCCGGGCACCTGGAGCGAGGCGAGCAGCGGGACGAGCGAGGGGAACCCGGCCAGCGAGCGGCCGTTGCGGTCCACCGGCGTCGCGACCGGGGTGGCGATCGCCCGCAGCGTGATCGAGTTGGACCCGGTCAGCAGCGGGTGGATCACCGTGGGGTCCCAGTGCACCACCGGCTTCCCGGTGCCGCCCGACTGACGCACGCTCAGCCCGCCCTGGTACGTCCACGGGCTGCTGCCGGCGGCGAAGGTGACGGTGACCTGGAAGCCGACCCCGACGTCGGCGCTGGTGGGAGCCGCGCCCGCGTCCTGGCCGCCGACGGTCGAGGTCAGCGAGGCGTACGACAGCTGCTGCTTGAATTCGAGGAGTTGCGCGGCCGCCGTGTTCGGACGGTCGGTCAGCTGGCTGGCCGCGTCCAGGTCGCCGCTCGCCCAGGCGGCCAGGAACGCCTTGGCGGCGGCCGTCGCCTGGTCGGCGGCGGGCGGCGTGGCCGGCACCGCCTTGCTCGCGTGCGGGGTGCCGGAGGAGCCGCCGAACACCGCGGAGGAGAGGTTGTACGCCGCGATGCCGCCGACCGTGAGCAGCCCGGCGGTCACCACCGCCACGCTCGCCAGCACCGCCCGGCGGGCCCCCGGACGGCGGGCGGCGGGCACGGGGTCCCCGGGATCCTCGCCGTCCTCGTAGCCGTCGTAGCCGTCGAAGTCACTGAGCTCGTCGAGTTCTTCGTACTGCTCGGGCTCGTCCGGGGCGGCGGGCTCGTCCACGTCGTCCGGCCCGTCCGGCCCGTCCAGCCCGTCCAGCCCGTCCAGCCCGTCCAGCCCGTCCAGGCCGTCCGGCTCGTCGGCGTCGGCGTGGACGTCGGCGGAGCCGTCCGCGTCAGCGGCAGGCTCGTCCGGCACCCCCGGTGCCTTCTCCTGCTCGGCGTCCGGCTGTTCGTCCCCGGTCCCCATCCCCTGTTCCCCCCTGCTCATCGATCACTTCTTCCATTGCGGGCTCAGCGCCAGCGTGCGCAACTCCACCGGGCTGAGCGCGAGCTGCCCCCCGGTGCTGGACCGGACGAGCTCGGACACGAGCACGCTGCGGCCGCCCGAGTAGATCGCATTGGCGAACCACTGGCGCTGTGCGCTGTCGCCCGACCGGTTCGAGTAGGCCAGGACGACGGTACCGTCCCCGAGTTTCTGGCAGGAGGAGGCGAGCCATCCGGCGCAGCTGTGCATTTCGAAGGCGGGATCGTCGTCCACGACGGTCACCTGCACCGTCGCCGTCCCGTGCGCGTCCGTGAAGTCGAACCAGCCCATGACGGTGCCCCCGCCCGGCCCCGAACTCAGCGTGTGATCGGGAGTGAGGCCGCCGGTGCCGCCCGGCGAGCTCAGCGTCCCGTGCTCGGGCAGCAGTGCCGCGAGCTGTTCGTTCGCCGGCAGGTAGCCCAACGGGCTCGCCGAGGGCGCGGCGGGTGAATCGGTGGGCGGGCTGGTGGGTGGAGCGGTGGGCGGCCCGGTGGGTGACGGCGCCACCGTCACGCCGGTCGCCGGCCCCGGCCGCACCACGCCGTCCGCGTCCCGGTCCATCGCCTGTGCCGTCAGCAGCCCCACGCCGGTCACCAGCACCGCGAGCGCACCGCCCAGCCAGGCCTGCCGGACCCGCCGCAGGCGCCGTCCGCGCGCCGCGGCCCGCAGCGCCAGGTCGGGGCTGTGCGCGGGGAACAGCTCAACCACCTGCTCCAGGCCGTCCGGCAGGCTCCGCGCGGTGCGTTCGAGCCGCGCGGGCAGCTGGTCCTGATCGTCCGTCATTCGCCTCACCGCGCCCTCACCGCGTCCTGGAACTCCTCGCCGAGCACGAGCCGCAGCTTCTCCAGCGCGCGCAGGCTGCGCACTCGCACCGCGCCCGGCGACACCCGGAGCACCTGGGCCGTCTCCTCGACCGAGCGGTCCTCCCAGTAGCGCAGCACCAGCACCGCCCGGTCCTTGTCGGTCAGCTGGGCCAGCGCCTGCAGCAGGGTGATCCGCAGCTCCGGCTCGCCCGCCAGCTCCGCCACCTCGGGCAGCTGCTCGACCGTCCGCTCGCCGCTGCTGCGCTTGCGGCGGTAGGAGACGAAGGTGCGGAACAGCACCGTCTGCGCGAAGGCCGCCGGCGACCCGTTCCGGTCGATCCGCCGCCAGGAGCGGTAGAGCTTGGCCAGCGTCTCCTGGACCAGGTCCTCGGCCAGGTGCCAGTCACCGGTGAGCAGGCAGGCGGTGCGGAACAGCTGCCCGCTGCGCGCGTGCGCGAACTCCAGGAAGTCCGCAGCTGCGTCCCCCACCAATGCCCCTTCCCCCGATCCCGCGACGATGCCACTACTCTTACGCCGCAGCCCACCAGGTCTGTTACACACCGTCCACGGGTTTTTTCGATCGCCGGTGCGGTGCGGGCGGGGGCGCGGTCGTGGTGGGGGCGCGGTCGTGGTGGCGGGGATGGTCAGGTGGCCGGTGGGTCCTGCCAGGCCATGGCGAGCGTGCGGACCTGATCCAGCATCAGGCGGCCGCGCTCGGCATCCGGCGCCTCGCAGGTGAAGACGATGCCGAGCATGACCGCCGCGTCCAGCCGGTAGAGGCTCCAGCACGCGTCGCTCCGTTCGGGCAGCGGCCGCACCGAGCGGTAGCCCCGTTGGAACTCCGGGAAGTCGATGCCGTTCTCCGGGAACAGCGCGTTGGCCTCGATCCGGGCGAGTTCGAGGGCCGGATCCCCGACCATCGAGTTCGACCAGTCGATCAAGGCCCGGACCCGGCCGTCGACGGTCAGCACGTTGGAGGCCCGGACGTCCAGGTGCAGCAGCGAGCCGGCGCCGGTCGCGGGGATGGCTGCGGCGAGCGTGTCGGCCGCCACAAGCGCGTCCAGGTCGGGAGCCAGCTCACGAAGCACCTCGTAGCGCCGGGCGACGCGCTCCGCGATGGTCCCGGGGAACGCGCCGGCCGACCGCGCCGGGCTGATGCCCGTCGGGACGGGCGCCTCGTGCAACCGGGCGACGATCTCGCCCAGTTCGGCCGAGTCGCAGGCGCTGCCGTCGGTCGCGACGTACTCGCAGACCAGCACGTCGATCTCGTAGTGGCGCAGGTCGTGGAACCGCGGCAGCGGAATGCCCGAGGCCGGCAGCGCCGCGTACAGCAGCGCTTCGTGGCGGAGCAGTTCGGCGGTGTCCACGTACGGGTCGTTGGGGTTGGACTCGACGGCCTGCGCGGGCAGCCGCAGGGCCACGTCGCCCCAGCGGGGGTGCCGCATCCGCCACACCTGGAACTCCAGCCCGCTGCCGACCAGCTCACCCCCCGTGAGCTGGAGGTCCTGGGCGGCGGCGCGCAGCGCGCGCTCGCGGACGGTGGACAACGCGGATGACATCAGGCTCCCTCGGGAAGCAGTTTGCCCCCGGAGGGAGGGAAGCGACTCGACGTCAGCTTCGGCGCTCCGGTATGCGTTGTCAACGAACATTCCACGACGCAGTGATCCGAACGGCCATCGGGACACCGGGAAGTGGAGTTGACCACCGGGCGTCCCGGTGGGCCTCGCCAGCTGGCGGGCCGTCACACGGTCGTCTGCGTCACAGGGTCGTCTGCGTCACACGGTCGTGGAGAGCACGGCGCTGAGCGCGGCGGCACCGTCGAGGAGGGCCCTGGAGCGTGCCGCGAGGGCGGCGTCCCGGGCGGTCAGCGCGGCGGCGAGGTCCTCGGACCGGCGAGCGTGCCGCAATTCGGGGACGAGGGCCCGGAGCGAGGCGATGCGGTAACCGGCCTTGCGCAGTTGATGGACGATCCGGGCATCCCGGACCTGGGCCGGCGCGTACCGGCGTACCCCGCGCACCGGGTCGCGATCGGGGACGACGAGGCCCTCCGCGTCCCAGTGCCGCAAGGTGGACGGGCGCACGCCGAGCGCGGCGGCGAGTTCCGAGACGCTCATCGAGTCCGACGCGCGGACGTCCTCGATCGGCTCGCCGGAGATCGCCCGGGCCGCCTCCTTCGCCGACTCCAGCTCCACGCGCTCCGCATGGAGCCGGGCGTGCGCCGCGTCGAGCAGGGCGAACACCGTCGGGGAGGCGGGGAACCGGTGGGCGGCCCGGACGATCTCCTTGGCCCCGGTCGGCCCCGCACCCGCCGCGAGCGCCCGGTAGGCCAGCGCGGACCGCAGGTGCACCGCGCCGTAGGCCCGGTAGCCCGTGGCCGTGCGGGTCGCCGGCGGCAGCACGCCGTCGCGTTCGAGATTGCGGACCTGCTGGACGGAGCACCCGGCCTCCCGTGCGACATCCACGGTCCGCATTCCCGCCGATTTGAGACCTCGCACCACTGATCCCCTGAGTTTCGGCCTCGAAGTCTTCGAAGTCTCCACAAGCACCTCAATGCCACGCTTGAGCACATGACTGTAGACGAGATCATCAGCTTCGTGGCCGACCTCGGCGGCGTGCTGGCCGTCAGGCCGGCGCCCGGTGACGGCTCACCGGAGATCAGCTGGGGCGACACGTTCTTCTACTACGCACCCGACGGTGCCGTCCCGACGACCGGCCAGCCGTTCGCCACGGTCGTGACCAAGAACTATCCCGGTGATGAGGCGTCAGGCCTGGACCGCCCGGGCGCGTTCCGGGTGAACGTCGCCGCCGGGAAGGAGGCGTTCATCCGGTGGACCGGCCACGCGCCGCGCGAACCGGCCACTACGCTGGTCGACCCGAGCACCGTCGACACCGTGATCGCGCACCCCGTCTACGGGACCGTGGGCTGGCTGGCCGTGGTCAACCCGGGCCCGCGCAGTGCGGGGACGACCCGCGACCTGCTGCGCGCGGCCCACCAGCTCGCACGCGCACGCCACGAGCGACGCTGACGCGGGGGAGTCCGGGGCTGCCCGCCTCACCGTGCGCGGGACGGCGAGGGCTCCAGCAGGGCGGTACCGGAGGCGCTTTCGAGCTCGGCGAGCCGGGCCGCGACCGACATCGCGTCCGGGGAGTCCATCCGCCGGTGGATGGCCAGGGCCTGGCGCAGCGCGACGATGGCCGCCGTGGTGCCGCCGAGGCGTTCGTGGCAGCGCGCGGTGCCGTTCAGGGCCCTGGCCTCCTCGCGCGGGTGGTCGAAACGGCGGGCCAGGGCGAGTGCGTCCTGGTAGCGGGGGAGGGCCGCCCGCGGACCGGCGGTGTCCAGCTCCAGGTCGCCGATGCTGTTGAGCGCCTTGGCCTGGCCGGCGCGGTTGTCCTGGGTCCGACACGCGATCAGGTACCGGTCCAGCAGGGCCGCGGCCTCGATGTCCTGGCCCAGCCCGTGCCGGGCCCCGGCCAGCGCGTGGACGGCCTCGGTCTCGGCGAAGGTGTCGCCGATCTCGTGGTAGGTGGCGATCGCCTGTTCCAGCAACTCGACCGCCCCGGCGTGGTCGCCGCTCGCGAGCCGGATCTCGCCCAGCTCGTGCATGGCCCCGGCCACCGCCAGGTGGCTGCCCAGATCGCGGTAGATCACGAGGGCGCGCTCCTGCAGGTCCATCGCGGCCCACAGGTTCCCGGACTCCCGTGCCACCGTGCCCAGGTCCTTGAGCACGTTGGCTTCGTCCCGACGCAGCCCGAGCTCCTGGTACAGGGCCAGGGCCCGTTCCAGCAGGCTGGTCGCGGTGCCCGAATCGCCGGTGGAGTGGCTGGTGCGGCCCAGCTGGATGAGCAGGTGCGCCTGGCCGACCGGGTCGTCGAGGTCCTGCTGGATGGCCATGGCCTGGTGCAGCAGCGCCGTCGCCGCGGCGTAGTCGCCGATCAGCACCGCCCGGTTGCCGAGTTCGCGCAGGGCCCCGGCCTGGCCGCGGAGATCGCCGAGCTCCCGGTAGATGGTCAGGGCCTGCTGGTTCAGCTCGGCCACGCCGTCCAGGTCGCCCTGCAGGTACAGCAGCCGTCCCAGCTCGTGCAGCGCGTTCGCCTCGCCGAGCCGGTCGCCGAGCCGACGGTAGATCACCAGCGCGCGCCGGTAGGTGTCCGCCGCGTCCGTGACGTCGCTCATGTGCCGGTTGCGCCCGATCGCCATCAGCGCGTTCGCGACGGAGAACTGACCGCCCGGCACCTGGGTGGAGGAGATGACGGCGTGCTGGAGGCTGATGCTCTCCTGGTAGCGCCCTTCGAAGTGCAGGTAGGCGCTCAGCTCGGCGGTGAGCGCGTTCGCCCACTCGTGCCGGTCGTGCGTGCGGGCGTGCCGGACGAGGGCCAGCAGGTTCTCGTGCTCCACCCGCAGCCAGGCCATCGCCGCGGCGCGATCGGGCAGCTCCGGTGCGTCCGGCTCGGCCGATCCGGTGGGCGCGCCCAGCAGGCGTGGGCCCGGCCGGCCGAAGCGGTCGAGGCGTCGGTCGGCCCGGTGCGCGGCGTGCAGGTAGTAGCGGAACAGCCGCTCCACCGCGTCGCCGGCCTCGATGGCGAGCGCGGCAGTGGGCGCGGAGTCCGTCAGCGTGCGGGCGTAGGCGCGCAGCAGGTCGTGCATCCGGTACCGGCCCGGGACCGGTTGTACGAGCAGGCTGCGGTCCAGCAGGGACTCCAGCAGGCGCTGGGCGTGCCGCAGGTCCGTGCCGAACATGCTCGCGGCGGCGTGGGCGTCCAGGTCCGGCCCCGGGATCAGCCCCACCAGCCTGAACATGCGCTGCTCGGCCTCGTAGAGCGCGGTGTACGAGGCGTCGAAGAGCGAGCGCAGGTTGCGGTCCTCGTCCTTGAGCTGGGACAGCCGGTCGGCGTCGTCGCGGATCCGGGCGAGGAACTCCTCGATCCGCAGCGCCCGGTGCAGGCGCAGCCGGGCACCGACGATGCGCACCGCCAGCGGCAGGCCGCCGCAGAGGGCGAGGAGTTGCGCGGCGGCCGGATGGCCGGCCGGGATCCGGCCGGGCCCCGCGACCTTGTGGAGCAGCGCGAGCGCCTCGTCCTCGGACAGCACGTCGAGGCTGACCAGATGGGCATCGTCCAGGCCGGCCAGGACGGTCCGGCAGGTGATCAGCACCAGGCAACCCGGCGCACCGGGAAGGAGCGGGCGGACCTGGGCGGTTCCGGCGGCGTTGTCGAGCACGATCAGCGTGCGGGTGCCGGCCAGCCGGGACCGGTAGAGCGCCGCCCGCTCGCCCACCTCCTCCGGGATCGACTCCGGCGGCACCCCGAGCGAGCGCAGCAGGAACGCCAGCGCGGCGTGCGCACCGACCGGGTCCGCGCCGGCGGTGTTCCCGCGCAGGTCGACGAACAACTGCCCGTCGGGAAAGCTCTCGCTGACCCGGTGGGCGACCCGAACGGCCAGCGCGCTCTTGCCGATTCCGGCCATCCCGTCGATCGCGGAGATCACCACCATGCCGTTGTCGCTCCCGGTGGCCGCCGACTCCGCCAGGGCCAGCAGCTCCGCGAACTCTTCGGATCGTCCGGTGAAGACCCGTGTGTCGATCGGCAGTTGCCGAGGGACGATACCGTTGCCGGCGGAGCCGCCGGCAGCTCTGCCGGTGCGGACCGGAATGGTGGCCGGCGCGGCGGTGGGCCCGGCACCTCGCAGGTCGGCCGGGCCGGCGTCATCGCCGAGCAGCGCCAGCAGCCGCGCACCGTCCACCCCGAGCGCACCGCTGAACGCCTGCACCGCCTCCGGAGTCAGCGGGCGCAAACCGTTCAGCCACCGCTGCCAGGAGGACGCGCTGTAGTGCGTCAGCCGCTCCAACTGCCGCAGCGTCAGCCGCCGCTCGTCCTTCAGCGCGCGCAGCTCCTCCAGGAGCTGCCGGTAGGCGGGAGCAACCCCGTCGGGCAGCACGGCCCAGTACGACATAAACCAGATCCCCCCGGATCCACGCGTTGCCGACCCACGCAACGCCGTCCCAAAGCGCAGCTCGCGCAGCCGCGCCGTGGGTGATTGTTGCACGACCGTCGGTAGTCCCAGCAGGAGTTCGACCGATCCCGAAGGATCCACCGCGGCGCGCACGGAACACTCACAAACACCCGGTGCGACGGCACGGGCGGGCTCGGCCGGCCGTGCCCCGGACGTGATCACTGGACTACTGTGTCGCGCATGAACACGGACGGCTGGCTGACGGACACCCGGACCTCCTACGACACCGTCGCGGCCAGCTACGCCGACTACATCCGCGGGGCGCTGGCCGGAGCACCGTACGTCCGGGCGGCCCTGACGCTGTTCGCCGACCTGGTGCACACCACCGGCGGCGGACCGGTGGCGGACGTGGGCTGCGGCCCGGGCCACATCACCGCCCACCTGCACGAGTCGGGGCTCGACGCGTTCGGGATCGACCTGTCGCCCGCGATGGTCGACCTGGCCCGGCGCGACCATCCCGGCCTGCGCTTCCAGGTGGGCTCCATGACGGACCTCGACCTCGCCGACGAGTCGTGCGCCGGCCTGCTCGCCTTCTGGTCGCTGATCCACATCCCCGACGACGCGGTCCCCACGGTCCTCGCCCACTTCCGCCGAGTCCTGCGCCCCGGCGGCCCCCTCCTGCTCGGCTTCCACGTCGGCACCGAGTCACGCCTGAAGACCGAGGGCTACGGCGGCCACCCCATGAAGGTCCACATCCACCGCCGCCACCCCGACCGAGTCGCCGCCTGGCTCCGCGACGCCGGCTTCACGGTCGAAGCCCACCTCCTGACCGACCCCGACGGATCCGCGCCGGGGGCCCTCCTGTTCGCCCGCCGCCCGCCGGACGGCGGTGAACCGGTTGCGGACCGGGACAATCTGGCGGGCCGTCGGTGAACGGGTACGAGGAGTCGGTCCGCGAGGTGGCGGTACCACGGGAGTTGGGCGCGGTCGCCGACCTCGCGCCGGTGGACGGGAGCGGCGGGCCGCAATGGCTGGTGCTCGGTCAGGACGGCCGGATCAGCCGGTGGGACCCGGTCACCGGTCAGCACGCGGTCCTCGCCGCCACCACCGTTCCGGTGGAGACCGAGCCGGAAGGACATCGGGGCGAGCGGATCCGCAGGCGTCTGCACGCCTCCGGCGACGGCGACTTCGCGGCGGTGGTCAACGACTACGGCCGCTTCGGAGAGCTGCTCGACCTGCGGACCGGCGAGGTCACCAGGGCCCTGGACGGTCAGAGCTACAACTCCTGGACGGTCCCGTTCTCGTTGGCCTTCGTGGAGCACCAGGGTCGTTGCGTGGTCGTCCACCGCACCGACTGGAACCGGCTGGACGTCAGCGACCCGGGAACCGGTGAGCTGCTCACCGGGCGCCCGGAGGCCGGATTCGCGGAGCACCACCTCGATTTCTTCCACGGCGCCCTGTACCCGAGCCCGGACGGGCGGCGGATCCTGGACGACGGTTGGCTGTGGCACCCGATCGGGATCCCCGCCGTCTGGCGCCTCGACCGCTGGCTGGGCGAGAACCCCTGGGAGTCCGAGGACGGCCCGAGCCGGCTCGACCTGTGCGACCGGGCGTACTACTGGAACCACGCGATGACCTGGATCGGCCCGGACCGCGTGGCAGTCGGCGGTCTCGGCGACGATGACGACGACATGCGGGCCGGCGCGAGGATCTTCGAGCTGTCGGCGACGGCCAACGAAGTCCTGGCCTTCGAGGGCCCGGGCGGGCGCTTCTTCAGCGACGGCACCCGGCTGTTCAGCTCCGACGACTCCGCGCTCTCGGCTTGGGACCCGACGGACGGGCGGCTGCTGGGGACCGTCCCGGGGTTCTCGCCGACCCACCATCATGCGAGTGGACGTCAGTTCCTGGAACTTGAGGGCGGAGCGGTCCGGCTGCTGGCGTACTGAGCCGCGCCCTGACGGCGATTCGCGATGCCGGGCCCCGGTCGACCGGGGCCCGGTTGTCGCTCTCCTGGGCAAGCGGGTCCGTCAGACCCCGCCGAAGCTCCCCGTGCGGACGGTGGCCACGAAAGCCGCGAACGCGTCGGCGGAGAAGACGAGCGCGCCCCCATAGGGGTCCTTCGAGTCTCGCACGGGGACCACTCCGGGGACGCCGTCAGCGACCTCGATGCAGTTGCCGCCGCCGCCCGAGTGCGTGCTCTTGCGCCAGTTGGTGCCGGTCAGATCAGGAAGCATGTTCAATGTCCTCTCCTAGCTTGCGAATCGTGGCCGGTAACGCGGTTGGTGACAGTGCCGAGGGCTGAAGGGCATCGTAGTTGGCGGTTCCTGACGCAGGGTCAAGTGTGAGCCTTGTGACTGACACAATCAGCGCAACACGCATCGCTCCTGACCCAGGTAAGAGGTCTGCCATGACGCTTTCAGCTTCAGACCGGCTCGCCATTGCCGAGCTGATCTCGCTGCACGGGCACCTGTTCGACGATGGCGAGTTGGACAGGCTCGACGAGTTGTTCACCGCCGATGTCGTCTACGACCTCTCGGACTTCGGGCAGCAGCAGCCCCTGCGCGGGGTGGCGGCGGTTCGAGCGGCCGCGCTTGCGATGGGCGAGGCGAATCCGGTCGGTCATCACGTCACGAACATCGTCCTCACGCCGGTCGCGGACAGCGAGGTGCGGGCCAGGTCGAAGGGGATCGGTGTCAAGGCGGACGGGACGACTGGGAGCGTGACCTATGAGGACACCGTCGTGCGGGGTGAGCAGGGGTGGCGGATCAGTTGTCGCAGGGTGCTCGCTCGACGGGTGCCGCTGGGTGGTAGGTGAGGTTCTCGCCCCGTCCCGTGCCATGGCGGCCAGGTGATCCGGTCGTCTCCGGCCAGCGAGCGGCGGAAGAACAGCGGGCGACCGGCTCGGCGTTGCCGCCGCTCTGAGCAGGGTAGGGCCGGGGGACTGGCAACCCGCCGACCGGGCCGCGGACTTGGCTCAACCAGCCCGAGCGGCCACGATCGGCGGCGCAGCCAACTCCCTCTCCCCGCAGGAGGATTCCCATGCGCAACCGAGCGCTCCCGGCCCTGTTCGCCACCGCCGCGCTGGTCCTCGGTACGGCCGCCGCCGCTCAGGCCGATCCGCCGCCGCCCCCGCCGCAGCCCGAGGTCGTCGGGGTGGGCACCGAGGCGGACCAGACGTTGTTCAACCAGCTCTCCGCCGACTACAACGCCTCGTTGGCGGCCGCCGGGGACACCACCTCGGCCCGGTTCTACAGTTGGGACCAGACCGGGGCGAGCCCGATCGTCCCGAAGCCCGGCGGCAGCACCATCGTCCGGCCCGACAACGGGCGCACGGGGCTCGCCGCGCTCAACGACAACACCAGCAGCACCCTCGACTTCGACCGCAGTGTGATGCAGCCGCTGCTCACCGACCCGACCAGCGACGACTTCGTGGCGCTGGCCGTGGACGCGGTCAGCTGGGCCGCACCGGCCGGTGGCAACGCGCCCGCCAACCTCAGCAGCGCGGACCTGTTCGGGATCTACGACTGCGCCATCACCAACTGGAACCAGATCACCGACATCGCCGGCTACAGCGGGCCCAACGCGAGGATCGTCCCGGTCGCGCCGCAGTTCGCGGCCGGCGATCCGAACGGCCTCGACACGTACTTCCAGTCCGACACCGCCACCGTCTTCAACGGGGCGGTCGTCACCACCACCGGCAGCAATCGGCAGCCCAGGCTTGGCGGGTGTGTTGTCGACGGGCCGGCTGACAACGAGGGCACGGACCCGGTGTTCAGCAACCCGAACACCCTGGTTCCCTACTCGGCCGGACGGTACGCCGGCCAGCTCAACGGTCACGCCACCACGGCCGACTCCCCGGGGAAGCTGACGATCCGCAGCATCGACGGCGTCTCGCCGGTGGAGTACGGCGCCCTGAATCCGGACTTCACCGCCACCAACTACGGCTACCTGCTGGAGGACGTGGTGCGCGACGCCGAGTGGAACGGCAGCGCCGACCTGCAGAACATCCTCGGACCGATGGGCTGGGTCTGCAACTCCGCAACGGCACAAGCCGACTTGGCGAGCGAGGGCTTCCAGGTGCTCCCCGCCGGTGCCTGCGGCTCGGTCGTCCACAGCTGACTCGTCCACAGCCGAGTCCACCCAGTCGGACGCCAACGAACGACCCAGTAGGATTCCGGTATGGCATACGGCGCGGATGCGCGGGAACTGTACGAGGCCCTCACCTGGCACGAGGGCCCGGACCCGTACGCGACGGTTGTGGGGCCGTGGCTCGACCGGGCGCGGGGCGGGTACCGCCGTTGGCTGGCCGGGGCGGCCGAGGACAGCTCGTGGTGGGCGGAGGGGGCGACCGGGCCCGAGCCCGGCGGGCAGGAACTCCTCTGGGAGCTCTACGCGTTGAGCCGGGTCAGTGATCAGCTGTTGCTCGGGTTCGACGCGTCCGGCCCCACGCCGTCACCGCACGCCTACCTCGACCTGTTCGCCTGCCTCGGCATGACACCGTTCGACTCTGGTGGCGCCTTCGACCCGTTCCTGCACGAGATCGTCGAGGTCGAGCAGACCCCTGACCCGTACGCGCCGATCGAGGCCGTCGAGGTGCTGCGGCCCGGTCTGATGCTGGGTCAGTTGCTGTTCGCCCGGGCCGGTGTGCGGATCCGGGCGGGGGCCGAGCACGCGCAGTGCGGCGTCGCGGACCGCTCGCCGCTGTACTGGACCTTTCGGCGCGCCAACCGGCCGACGGTCGACCTGTCCCAGGGCTGGGGCAGCAACTCCCAGTGGCGCACCGACTTCCGCCTCGACTACCGGACCCCGGCCGGCGACCGGCTCAACGTGGCGGGAGACCGCCCGATCGACGGCAACCCCGAGCTGCACCCCGACCACCCGGCCAACCTCGGCCCCGAGGAGCGCCTCCTGACGCCTGGTGAGCGGCGTGAACTGCTCCGCCACCGCTGCCTCCTGCGCGCGCCCGAGGCTGCCGAGGCACTGGCCGGATCACCTGGCTGGGAACGGGAGTTGATGCCCTTCGACTGGCGCCTCCGACGCCTCCCGGACGCCGAGACCGACCCGTCCGGGTCCTGATGCAGTGCCCGTCACGGCTGGTCGCCCAGCAAGGCGCAGACGAAGTCCTCCTCGACGGAGCGCAGTTGGTCCAGCAGCTCCGGGTCGGTCGCCTGCCGCACCTGCTTGGTGACGGAGACGGTGAGGCTGCGCCCGCCGTCGGGGGTGCCCGCGCCGAGCTGGGTGTAGCCGGAGGTGTTGCCGGTGTGCCCGTAGACCACGCCGCAGCGCGTGGTGTACTCGAAGATCGCCAGCCCGGCGCGGTTGGCGCCCGGGCCGGCCGGTTCGGAGTCACCCGGCACGAAGCTGCGCTGCTGACGGCGGGTCGCGTCGCTGATCAGCGGGCCGCCCGCGTAGGCGGCCATGAACGCGCCGAAGTCGCCGGGGGTGGAGACCATGCCGCCCGAGGCCCAGGCTCCCGAGGCGCCGAACTGGGTGCTGACGTCCTCGGCCGGTTCGTCCAGCGGGACGTCGTAGCCGTGCAGGTAGGGGCTGGGCAGCCGGTAGCCGCCGGGCAGACTGGTCCCGGTCAGGCCCAGCGGCCGGTAGACCTGACGGGCCAGCAGCGCCTCGTAGCGCTGCCCGGTCACCGCCTCCGCCATCAGGGCGACGGCGATGTTGTCGGAGTTGGAGTACCGGTACTGGGAGCCGGGGGTGAACCCGAGGTCCTTGTCGGCGACGAAGTCGAGCAGGTGCCGGGGGTCGAACACGTGGTGCGGATCCGCGCGCAGCAGGTTGCCGAAGGCCGGTGCCGAGCTGTAGTCCGGCAGGCCGCTGGTGTGGTTGAGCAGCTGACGCAGCGTCACCGCGCCCCAGGCGGCGGGCAGCGCGGGCAGGCGCTCGGCGAGGGTGTCGTCGAGCCCGAGCAAGCCGCAGTCGACCAGGCGGAGAGCGACGGCGCCGCTGAACGCCTTCGACGCACTGGCCAGGCGCATGTGGTCGGTGGCGCGGGGCGCCCGGTCGGTGCCCAGCTCGGCCACCCCGGCCCGGTACACCCGCACCCGGTCGCCCTCGCGCAGCACCGCGATCGCGCCGGGCGGGCCGCCCGGGCGGTCCACCAGCGCCTGCAGCCGGGCCTGGAGCGCCTGGTCCCCGCCGTCCCGGGGCTGCGCGGCGGTGGGCCCGGCCGGCACCAGCGCCAGCGCGGCGGCGAGCAGCGCGGTGACCGCGCGGCCGCCGTGGCGGGAGAGCGACGGGCGGCGGGAGCACAGGGACACGGCGGGCCTCCGAACGGCGACTCGGCGACGGAACGCCCGCCGCCTGGCCGGAGGGATCACCCGCCGGCGGTCCGGGGAAACGGCCGGGCGCCCGCTGTGACCCGCCTAGCCGAGCGGAAATGAGGAGCGCTGATGTGACGTCAGGCCGTAGCCTCACCGCCATGGTCCGTACCACACCGCCCCGCCCGGTCGACATCACCGCGCACTTCCCGGAGCTCGCCCCGCTGGCCCGCACCGCCGTGCGGCTGCACCCGCGCGCCGGGAACCCGACCGCCGCGCAGAGCTCGATCGGCGGCCCGCTGCTCTGGCCGGCCGCCGAGCCGTGGCCGGTCTGCCCGGCGCACGCCGGGCCCAGCCACCTCGGCATCACGCCCGAGAACGCCCGGTTGAAGAGGCGGCTCCTGGAACGGCAAGCCCGCGGCGGTGCGGACGTGAGCGCCGAGCTGCGGCGGATCCCGTACCGGGAGGAGGTGGCCCAGGACGGGCCGCTGCCGATGCTGCCCGTGGTCCAGCTCTACGCGGCGGACGTGCCCGACCTGCCGCGCCCGGACGGCGCCGACCTGCTCCAGGTGCTCTGGTGCCCCTTCACCGACCACGCCGAGGGCGTGCTGCCCCGGACGGTGCTGCGCTGGCGGGTGGCGGCCGAGGTGCGCGACCCGCTGGCCGCCGCGCCGCGGCCCTCGGTGATCGGCAACGACCACTACCTGCCCGAACCGTGCGACCTGCACCCGGAGCCCATCGTCGAGTACCCGCACCGCGACGAACTGCCGGGCGAGCTCTGGGCGCGGATCGAGGCCTGGGAGGCCCGGGAGGGGATGGACTACTTCGACGACCTCAGCATCACCATGGGCTGCAAGGTCGCCGGGCACGTCCCGTGGAGCTTCATCGCTCCGAAGCGGGTCGTCTGTGCCGAGTGCGGATCACCGGTCCGCCCCTTGCTGACCCTCTACGACGCGGAGTGGGACAACGAGGTCCCGAGCTGGCGGCCGATCGAGGAGTCCGACGCCGAACTCCCGGACGCCATCGATCCTGCCAGCGCCACCTGGCTGTACATCAACCGCGGCTACGACCTGCAGCTGTACACCTGCGCGGCCTCCTGGGACCACCCGCACGTCCAACTGATGCAGTGAGGCGGACGGCGGACGGCGGGCGGCGACCAGCGGAAGCCCGACGTCAGGCCGGGTCGAAACGGAGGACCGCGCCGGACCAACCGGTGTCCGGCAGCCCGTGGTCCAGCGCCTCGCCGAGGGCCCGCTCCTCGTAGGCGAAGTGGGACTCCATGATCGCCGCCAGCCCGTCGAGCTCCCGGCCGATCGCCGCCAGCGCCTGGGCGGGCGAGCCGGCGGCCCGGTCGGCGAGGCGGCCCACCCTGGTCAGGATGTCGGTGATCAGCGCGTGGTCCTCGACGAGTTTCGCGATCGTGGGCGCGAGGTCCGGGCGTTCGTGCAGCAGTTGGGCGAACAGGCCGCCGTCCTCGCCCTGGTGGTGCGCCGTCAGCGCGGCGCAGAAGGCCAGGCAGTGGGTGAGGAGCGTGTCGTCGCCCGACCGGGGCCGTTCCCGGCCGAGGTCCGAGCGGATCCCGCCGATCCGGCGGCGCAGTTCCTGATGGGCTCGGGCGAGTTGGAGGCTCAAGGCGGCCGTACGGTCGCCGTCCTGGGAGGCCACGGAGGGCGGTCCCTTCGGTTCCGCACCTCCATGCCTGACGCAGTCCGTCACCGGCACGCGATGCTGGCGGTATCCGATCACGCGGCGGGGCGGCCGGGCAAGCCCGGGCCCTTCACGCCCGGTTCAGGTCACGGCGCCGGCCGACGATCGGTCACTTGTTTGCCTCGGATGGCGGATCGCCGCCATGATGTGCCGCCGGTACCGAGCGAGGAGCACACGAGCATGGACATCCAGGTCAGCTACCAGGCGACCACCGAGGAGATCGTCGCCGTCGTCGCGGCGAACGCCGCCACCCGGCCGGGGCTGCGGTGGGGCATCGTCGGTCTCTGGGCGGTGCTGGCGGTGGTCTGCGCGGCCGCGGGCAGCCTCTGGTTCGCGGTGGCGGCGTTCTTCTTCGGGTTCGTGCAGGTGCTGAACATCACCGCCACCGGCAAGCGGATGGGCGCGAAGGTCGCCCCGCGCTACGTGGGGGCGACGACCGCCAGGCTCACCGACGAGGTCCTCCAGCTGAACTCCCCGGTGCAGACCCGCGAGATCCCGTGGTCCGCCGTCAGCAAGGTGACGCACACGCCGATGGCGTGGTCGGTGCTGTCGCAGAAGCTGGGCAGCACGCCGCAGTCGGCGATCGTGCTCAAGGCGGCCTTCAGTGCGGAGCAGCGCGCCGAGGTCGACGCGTTCCTGGCGGCCCTGCCCAAGGTCGCGCACAAGGGCCGGGCCGAGGGCCTGCCTACGGGCGCGACCAAGACGCCGGTCGGCTGACACCGGCCCACGGGCCCACCGGCCGACAGGGTCAGCCCCGGGCGGCCAGGGTGGCCCCCAGCCCGACCAGGGCCACCCCCGCCACGCCCGACATCCCGCGCTGGACGTCGCGGCGCAGCAGGACGCGCTGCACCGAGCCGAGCACGGCGACGACCAGGATGTACCAGAGCAGCGCGAGCGACCAGAAGAGCCCGGCCAGCAGCAGGTGCTGGGAGAGCTGCGACATGCCGGGCAGCTGGAACTGCGGGAAGAGCGAGAGGTAGAAGGCGGCCACCTTCGGGTTGAGCAGGTTGCTCATCAGGCCCTGGCGGAAGTTCCCCCGCCGGTCCACCGCCGTGAGCGCGGGAGCCGGGTGTGCAGGCCGCACGGCCCCGTCCGAGACCACGGCCCCTTCCGCCGCCACGGCCCCGTCCGCGACCACGGCCCCGTCCGAGACCACGGCGCCCTCCCGGCCCCGCCGGACGAAGTCGACCAGGGAGCGGACGCCCAGGTAGGCGAGGTACACCGCGCCGGCGATCCGGACCGCCGTGTAGAGGACCTCGGAGCCGGTCAGCAGGGCGGTCAGCCCGGCCACGGCGGCGGCCGCCAGCACGGCGTTGCCGAGCATGATGCCCATCGCGGTGGCGCTGGCGCCGGGACGGCCGCCGCGCGCCGCGTTGCGGAGCAGGAGGATCAGGTCCGGCCCCGGGACGACGATGATCAGGAGCGAGGTCAGGCTGAAGGCGAGGAGCTGTGCGGTCACCGGGCAATGATCGCACCATGCGCTGATCGCACCGCGCGGTGCGGCTACGAGTCCGCCAGGGTCGGCCGCTCGCCCTCGGCCGCGGCCGGGTCGATCACCGAGAACGGCGCGCCCTGCGGGTCGACCACCGAGGCGAAGCGGCCGAACGGGCTGGTCATCGGGCCGAACACGACCTGACCGCCGAGCTCGGTGACCTTGGCCACGGCGGCGTCGCAGTCCGCCACGATGAAGTGCACGTTGATGAACGGCGGCACCTCGGCCGGGACCTGCGGGGTCATGCCCATCGAGCCGAGCACCTGCTCGTCGCCGAGGCTGTAGACGCTGTAGTCGACGTTCTCGTCCAGCATCCGCTGCACCCGGTACGGGAAGACCCGGGGGAAGAAGGAGTTGGCCGCGGCGGTGTCGCGGGTGAAGACCTCGGCCCAGCCGTAGGTGCCGGTCACGTCGCGCAGTTCGAACCCCTCGTGCTCGCCGGCCTGCCAGACGCCGAAGACCACGCCCGCCGGGTCCTGGGCGAGCGCCATCGAGCCGAGCGGGCCGACCGGCATCGGCTCCAGCAGCACCGTGCCGCCGGCCGCGCGGACCTTCTCGGCGGTGGCGGTCACGTCCGGTGAGGCGAAGTAGAGCGTCCAGGCGGAGGGGCCCTGCTGCTGGCCGGGCATCGGCGGGACGAGCGCGCCGACCGCCTTGCCGTCCTTGAGGGCCTGGGTGTAGCCGCCGTACTCGGGCGCGCCCTCGGCGAAGGTCCAGCCGAGCACCTCGGCGTAGAACTGCTTGGCGGCCGGCAGGTCGGCGAACGTCGCGTCCGCCCAGCACGGGGTGCCTTCGGGTCGTGCGGCCATGGTGGGGACTCCTCGCGCCGGGGTGCGGACCAGCTGTCACGCTAGCCCGCACCCGCGGCGCTCACCGGGCGGCGCGCCCGGTGCGACGGTGTGACTCCGCGTCAGATCGGCTCGCCGTCGCGGGCGGGCTCGGCGGCGCCGGCGAGCAGGCGGCGGGCCTCGGCGGCCGACGGGGTGTCGGTGTCCCGGGCGGCGACCGCCGCCAGGGCGGCGCGGTGGGCGACGTCGAGGGCGTCGGCCGGGTCGGTCTCGATGTCGGGGGTGATGCCGACGCCCTCCCAGTTGGTGCCGGAGACCGGGTTGATCGACCGCGAGACCGGGATGGTGGCCTCCAGCTGCGGGTGCAGAGTGAAGCCCTGGCGCGGGTTGGCGCCGCCGCCGCTGCGCTCGCCGACCACCACCGCCCGGCCCTGCTGCTGGAGGTCGTAGGCGAGTGCCTCGCCGCCGGAGAAGGTGGCCGCGCTGATCAGCACGTAGAGCGGCTTCTCGCCGCCGAAGCGCGGACCGGGCACGTGCGCCGGGCTCCACAGCTGGCGGTACGAGCCGTCCTCGCGGTCGTACAGGGTGGTCAGGTGGGTGGGCTCGTCCAGCAGGTAGGCGCTCACGTGGGCGACCGCCTCCGGGTGGCCGCCGACGCACTCGCGCAGGTCCAGGATCAGCGCCTCGGCCGGGGCGACCAGGTTGAAGCCGGCGGTCAGCGGCTCGGCGCCCACCAGGCCCAGCGGGAAGACGATCGGCGCGAGCTTCAGCCGGGCCACCCCGCCGCCGAGCCGCTCGACCAGCGGGACGCCGCCGAGCGAGAGGTCGGCCTCCCGGTGCAGCTCGGCCAGGACCGCGCCGTTCTCGGTGGCCGGCACCTCCTCGTGGTGGAACTTGAGCCGCAGGTGGCGGTCCTGGCTGACCGACTGGAGGTCCTCGGTGACCAGGCGGCCCAGGGTCTGCGGATCGGCGGCCCCGTCGTAGCGGCCCTCGGCGAGCCGGTCCGCGAGCAGGTCGGCCAGCTTGCCGCCGACCTCGGGGAAGACGTAGAGCTCGCGGGTGAGGCGGGCGGTCTCGGTGACGATGCCGGCGATCTCGGCGGGCTGGAGCGGCGTCATGAAGGGTCGGTCTCCCCGTGCTGTGATGATCATGCGGTGCGGGGGAGAGAGTAGGGCACGCGGCGGCCCCCGGAACAGAGGTGCGCAGCTGACGGGCCCGCGGCTACTGTTCGGCGCATGGCCGTTGATCAACAGCTGGTGGAGGCCGCGACGGCGCTGGCACGCACCCGTTCCGACGGGCAGGACTGGTCCGGCGCGGCGGCCCTGCGCCTGGACGACGGCACGGTGCTCACCAGCATCGCGCCGCACTTCCCGAACAACGCCGTGCAGTTGTGCCACGAGACCGGCGCGATCTGCGAGGCCTTCAAGCTCGGGCGCCGGGTGGTGGCCTCGGTCTGCGTGACCGCCGCCGACGGCGACCGCGGGTACTGGGTGCTGGCCCCCTGCGGGGTCTGCCAGGAGCGCCTGCTCGCCCACGGTCCGGACGTGGAGGTGGGCGTGCCGGTGCCCGCCGACCCGCGCCGCTGGCGGACCCTGCGCCTGCGGGACCTGCAACCGCACTGGTTCGCCCGGGTGTTCCCCGAGGACCCGTGGCCCTTCGAGGAGTCGGAGCTCGCGGGCTGAGACCCGGCGCGGCGCCCCTGACCCGGGGTCAGCAGACGCAGCGTCAGGGGCGCTCCGCGTGCGGCGCCCACCCGGTGGCGTCGGCCCACTCCTCGGCGACGGTGACCACCAGGTCCACCACGGGATCCTTGACGTCGGAGTAGACGTCGATATCGCCGACGGCGCCCGCCAGTTCGCGCTTGAACCGGGCGTAGGCGGGCACCGCCTGCGGGTGCGCGCGGAACCAGTCGCGGAACAGCAGGGCGAGCCGCTCGTTCGGCGAGCCGGCGAGGCGCACGTGCAGGTTGCAGTCCGGGCCGGCGTGGCCGCGCCTGCGCCACAGGCGCTTCACCCAGTCCGCGGGGTCCGAGTCGAGGCCCGCCGGCACGTGGTCGCGCCGGTGCGGGGTGAGCTCGAAGCCCAGCTCGGCCAGCACCGGGTCGAAGGCGCGCTCGGCCTCGGCCAGGTCGGCGACGGTCAGTTGCAGGTCGAGCACGGGCTTCGCGGCCATCCCGGGGATCGCGGTGCTGCCGATGTGCTCGGCGTGCAGCGGCGACGGGTTCAGCGCCGAGCGCAGCTCCCCGGCGAGGGCCAGGCCCCGCCGCCGCCAGTCGGGGTCGTGGTCGAGCACCACGAGGGGAGTGGGAGTCGTGTCGGTGGTCATTCGGGCGAGTCTAACCGGGACAACCGCCAGGTCCGGCGCGGCCGCTGACCTGCTCTCAGGCGCCTCCCTATAGTGGGCGGCATGACCGACCCGCGCCCCACCTCGGCCTTCCACGCGGCCAACGCCGACCCGGCGGTCACCGGGCGGCTGGTCGCCGCGCTGGACTCGCAGGCCGCCAACGCCGGTGTGCGGCGGCTGCGCGAGTGGGCGCACGCGCGGCTGGCGGCGCGCCCCGGCGAGCGGGCGCTGGACGTCGGCGCCGGCACCGGCTCGGAGACCCAAGTGCTCGCCGCGGCCGTCGCCCCGGGTGGCAGCGCGCTCGGGATCGAACCGAACGCCGGGCTGCGGGAGGTCGCCGAGCGGCGCGCCGCGGAGGCGGGCAGCTCGGCCGGGTTCCGCGACGGCGACGCCCTCGCGCTGCCGCTGGGCGACGGCGAGGCGGACCTCGTCCGGTGCGAGCGGGTGCTCCAGCACCTGACCGATCCGGCCCGGGCCGTCGCCGAGATCGCCCGGGTGCTGCGCCCGGGCGGCCGGGTGGCGCTGCTGGACACCGACTGGCACACGCTGCTCCTGCACCCGGTCGAGCCGGCGGTCGGCGCCGCGCTGGCCACCGTCACCCGGGCCACCGCCGCCACCCCGGACGCGGGCCGCCGCCTGACGCAGTGGCTCACCGGCGCGGGCCTGACCGTCGACCAGGCCGGCGCCGACGTGCTGCTGCACGACCCGCGCGCGGTCACCTGGCCGATCGTCAAGGGCCTCGGCCAGGCCGCCGTCGCGCGGGACCTGATCACCGAGGAGCAGCGCGACCGGCTCTACGCCGACCTCGCGGCCGCCGCCGAGCAGGGCGCCTTCCACCTGTCGGTGACCATGTTCGCCGTGGTCGCGCACCGCCCTGAGTGAGGCTGCGGGCCGGTCCGGTCAGCCCCGCAGCAGGGTGTTGAGGCGCGCGGCCTGCCGGGTCAGGTGCTCGCGTTCAGCCAGGTTGGCGGCCCGCAGCGCCGCCTCGGCGTAGAGCCGGGCGGCGGTCGGCAGGTCGCCGTCGCGCTCGTGCAGGTGGGCCGCGACGGCGGTGCGGCGCGGCAGCGCCTCGTCCAGCTCGGCGAGCGCCGCGAGTCCCGCCCGGGGGCCGTCCGCCTCGCCGACGGCGACCGCCCGGTTCAGCCGGACCACCGGACTGTCCGTCAGCCGGGTGAGCTCGTCGTACCACTCGACGATCTGCACCCAGTCCGTCTCCTCGGTGCTGGGCGCGTCGGCGTGCAGCGCCGCGATGGCGGCCTGGGCCTGGAACTCGCCGAGCCGGTCCCGGGCCAGCGCCGCCTGGAGGATCCCGATGCCCTCGGCGATCGCCGCCGTGTCCCAGCGGCGGCGGTCCTGCTCGGCGAGCGGCACCAGGCTGCCGTCCGGCGCGGTCCGGGAGGCGCGCCGGGCGTGGTGCAGCAGCATCAGGGCGAGCAGCCCCGACACCTCCGGGTGGTCGATCGCCGCCGCCAGCCGCCGGGTCAGCCGGATCGCCTCGGCGGCCAGGTCGAGCTCGCCCGAGTAGCCCTCGTTGAAGACCAGGTAGAGCACCCGCAGCACGGTGGCGACGTCGCCCGGCCGGTCGAGGCGCGCGCCGGAGACGGTCCGCTTGGCCCGGCTGATCCGCTGGGCCATCGTCGCCTCCGGCACCAGGTAGGCCTCGGCGATCTGGCGGGTGGTCAGCCCGCCGACCGCGCGCAGCGTCAGCGCCACCGCCGAAGCGGGCGTCAGCGACGGGTGGGCGCACAGGAAGTAGAGCCAGAGCGAGTCGTCGGTGGCGGCGGCCGGGCCGGGCGCGGGCTCCTCCTCCACCCGGTCCTCGCGGCGGCGCCGGGCGGCGTCCGCCCGGGTCGCGTCGAGGAACTTGCGCCAGGCCACGGTGATCAGCCAGCCCTTCGGATCCCGCGGGGGATCCTCGGGCCAGCTGCGGACCGCCTCGACGAGCGCGTCCTGGACGGCGTCCTCGGCCGCCGCGAAGTCGGCTCCGCGGCGGACCAGGACGGCGAGCACTCCCGGGGTGAGGCTGCGCAGCAGCGTCTCGTCGAGCACCGGTGTCAGTCCGTGATGGTGGGCGGCGCGGCGAGGAAGGGGCGCAGCTCGATCCACTCGTGGATCGGCTTGCCGCCGGCCCCGGGCGCGGCCGACAGCTCACCGGCCAGCTCGACGGCCCGCTCGTGGCTGTCGACGTCGATCACCATCCAGCCGGCGATCAGGTCCTTGGTCTCGGCGAACGGGCCGTCGGTGACCGGCGGGCGCCCCTCGCCGTCGAACTGGACCCAGCTCCCCTCGGGGGCGAGCGCCTGGGCGTCCACGAACTCGCCGGTCTGCTCCAGCCGGGCCGCGAACTCCTGCATGTAGCGGATGTGCGCGGTGACCTCCTCCGGCGTCCACCGGTCCATCGGCTCGCAGTTCACCGGAGCCGGCGCGCCGCGGTAGTGCTTCAGCAGCAGGTACTTGGCCATGGGGATCTCTCCTCGGTACTGGTGCGGCCCATTGTGGTCGCTCTCGGCCCTGGGACGGAGCCGGGCACGCCTTCTCGACATCGCGGGCCGACTTTTCCGGAAAGATTTTCCGAGGGTGTTCCGGGGGAGCCCGGCAGGGTGGTCCCGGGGGTCAGCCGAGCAGCGGCCGACGGCGGTCGGCCGAGGCCGTCAGGTCCTCGGCGACCTGGGCCAGGAACGCCCCGCACCTGGCCAGCCGCCGTCCCACGGGCGTGCCGGGGCCGACGGAGCGGGCGGCCGACAGCGCGGCCTCGGCCGTTTCGAGCGTCTGGCGGGCGCTGACCACCACGGAGTGGTACCAGGCCTGGTCGTCGATCAGGTAGACGTCGCGGCGCCGCCGCGGGTCGCGCTCGCGCCGGACGTAGCCGAACTCGACCAGGGAGTTGACGGCCGCCGAGACGGAGGCCGGGCTGACCCGGAGCCGCTCGGTCAGTTCGGCGGCGGTGCGCCGGCCGTCCTCGGCGAACATCAGGTCGAGGTGCACCCGCGCCGTCATCCTCGGCATGCCGGAGCGGACCGCCAGTTCGACGATCTCCCGCACCAGGTCGCCGTGGTCGGTCGGGGCGGCCGGATCAGCCGGGGTGCCCGCGCGGGGCGGCACCGGCGGGTGGCGGCGGGCCCGCCGGACCGTCGCCCGGTGCGCCTGCTCGGGCCGGTAGCCGCCGGCGCCACCGTTGCGCGCGACCTCGCGGCTGACCGTCGAGGTCGGGCGGTCGAGCCGTCTGGCGATCTCGGCGAAGGAGAGCCGGTCGGTGAGTCCGGCGGCGATCTGCTGGCGTTCCTGCTGGGTCAACCGTCCTGGGGGCATGGCGCCAGTATTGCCTTCACCTACAGTCCAACGCAACGCACCGTTGCGTTCGGCGGCAGTGTCAATGCATCAGATTCCGTCAGCTGAGCATGGGTTATGGATCCCGGTCGGTTGACCACGCCTCGAACGCAACGTAGCTTTCAGGAGATGCCGAAATCTGGACCGGCACGACACGAGGACTGGAAGAGGACGGGAAACGGCCATGGACGAGCCCCTGCACAGCGTCATGACGATGCCGACGGAACGCCGGCCCGGCTGCCCCTTCGACCCGCCGGCCGAGCTGGTCGACGCCCGCCGGCGCGCCCCGATCACCCGCCTCACCCACATCGGCGGCCGCCCCGGCTGGCTGATCACCGGCTACGAGCTGGTCCGCTCGGTGCTCGCCGACCCGCGGTTCAGCTCGCGCAAGGAGCTCATCAACCTGGGCGACTTCGAGGTTCCGCCGCCGCCGCCCGGCGAGTTCTTGCTGACGGACGACCCGCAGCACGGGCGCTACCGCAAGCCGCTGGTGGGCAAGTTCACCGCGCGGCGGATGCGCCAGCTCACCGCGCGGGTCGAGCAGGTCACCGCCGACTGCCTGGACGCGATGGCGCAGGCCGGCCCGTCCGTCGACCTGGTGACCGCGTTCGCCAAGCCCATCCCCGTGATGATCATCTGCGAGCTGCTCGGGGTGCCCTACCAGGACCGGGACTCCTTCCAGGAGCAGATCGACACCTTCATGAACGGCGAGCCGGACGAGGCGGAGCTGGTCGCGGCCTACACGGCGACCCAGGAGTACCTCGCGGGGCTGGTCGCCGCCAAGCGCGCCCACCCGACCGACGACGTGCTCAGCGACCTGCTCGACGGCGACCTGACCGACGAGGAACTCCAGGGCGTGGCCCTGGTCCTGCTGGCCGCGGGGTTCGACACCACCGCGAACATGCTGTCGCTGGGCACCTTCGCCCTGCTGCGCAACCCCGCACAGCTGGCCGCGCTGCGGGCCGACCCCGGGCTCACCGACGGGGCCGTGGAGGAGCTGCTGCGGTACCTGACCGTGGCCAAGAGCTTCATGCGCACGGCGCTGGTGGACGCCGAGGTGGGCGGACAGCTCGTCAAGGCCGGTACCACGGTGGTGCTCTCCTACAACACCGCCAACCGCGACCCCGAGCGCTTCACCGACCCGCACGTGCTCGACCTCGCCCGCCAGGAGGGCGGACACCTGGCCTTCGGGCACGGCGTCCACCAGTGCCTCGGGGCGCAGCTGGCCCGGATCGAGATGCGGGTCGCGCTCCCCGCACTGTTCGACCGCTTCCCCACGCTGCGCCTCGCGGTGCCGGCTGAGGAGGTCCGGCTGCGCCCGGAGATCGCGGACATCTACGGGGTGAAGAGCCTCCCGGTCACCTGGGACGAGTGACCGCGCGCGGCCTGCTGGAGAGCTTGGCGCAACCGTTGTGCGAGCGAGGCCGGACGGAGGCCGGCCGCGCGCACCATGGTGGACGCGACCGGCGGACGGGGGAGGCCAACTGTGCGGTGGCGAGGGCGGCGGCGGACCTGGCTCGGGCTGCTGGCGACGGCGGCGGTGCCGGCGGCGGTGTTGGCGACGGCGCTCGCCCTGCTGGCGCGCCCGGCGTTCGTCCCGCCCGCTCCGCCGGACGTCAAGGCCGTGGCGGACGGGCCGGCGGGCCGCGCCGCCGACCGGTGGGCCACCGCCCAGGCCGACGACCAACTCGCCCGGCTGCGGGCCGGGACGCCCTGGGCGCAGTGGTTCGGCACCTCCACCTACGACCTGTGCGACACCGAAGTCGTCGACGGGCTGACCGGCCGGGGCGAGGAGTGGACGCCGGTCGACTGCACCCGGACGGTGATCGCCTACCTCGGGTTCGACGCTGACATCCAGCAGTGCCTGGACCAGCTCGACCGGACCATGACCGCCATGGGCTGGCCCGAGGGCCCGCAGAGCGGGCTGCTGGCCAACTACCGTGCCGCGCAGCAGTCGCAGCAGCGGACGCCGCTGGACGACCAGATGTCCTACCGCAGCCGGAACCACCCCACGGCCACCGCCGACCTCGTGGTCCAGCAGGGACCGGCCCTCCCCGGCCTGCCGGGCCGGCCCCCGGAGGAGGCCGGCGAACACCAGCGGCCCGCCTCGCTCCCGCCCACGGACGGGCCCGAGCAGCGCGTGGTCGTCCTCGACTGGCAGACCGCGCCGGCGGCCACCCCGGCCCAGGCCCGTCCCCACCGCTACACGGCGCTCTTCGCGGTCACCACCAGGTACTACCCGCCGGCGCCCGGCCCCGCCCCCGCGCCCTCCCCGCCGGTCTCGACGGTGTACTGATGCTGTAACAGGAACGCGTAAGTCCGCCCCCACGGGATCCCCGCGGTCGGTGTCCTGCACTACGGTCACGGTGTCGTACGAACGGCCAGGCAGCGGATCGACTCGCGAGGGGGAAGCGAGACATGGGCACGGGAACCGGCGGATACGGGGTGCAGCCGGATGCGCTCGACCAGGTGGTGCGTCAACTCGGCGTGGTGGCCACCGACCTGACGACCGTCAGCACCGACTACCAGGACCCGGTCAGCCACCCGGACGCCGACTTCGGCGAGTTCGGGATGGCCCAGGCCTGCGCCGGCTTCAACACCGACTGGTCGCAGGAGATCCAGGTGACCGTGAAGGCCGTCAACGAGCTGGTGCAGAAGGTCCAGCAGAACAACGCCAACTACCGTGCCGCGGAAGCCGCCGCGGCCGCCGGACTGCAGGCCGCCGCGACAGCCGTGGCACCGAAGCCCGGGCAGGGCGCCCGATGAGCAAGGTGACGGACCTGCAAGGCGCCCAGGCCGACATCGAGTTGTCGAGCGTGTCGGTCTTCGGCATCGGCGGCACCTCGGTCCAGCTGGCCAACGCCATCGGCAACGCCCTGAGCGTCGCCGGACCGGCGGGCTCGCCGGCCGCGATCCGCGACCGCGCGCACACCTACGGCACCACCGCGGCGGCCTTCGGCACCGCCTCCGAGGACCTGCACAAGGTGGCCGCCGGCCGCCTGCCGGAGGCCTGGACCGGCAGCGTGGCCGAGTGCGCGGGCGAGGCCATCCAAGGCGTCGCCGGCGAGCTGCTGAACTCCAGGACCGTGCTGGGCAAGGCCGCGGGCCTGCTCAACACCTGGGCGGACGACCTGGCCGAGGCCCAGGCCGGCGACGCGCTGGCGGTCATCGCCCTGCAAGCCGCCCAGCAGCAGGCCCGCGCGCAGCTCGGCCCGGCCGATCCCGCCACCACCAAGGCGGCGATCACCGCCGTGGGCAGCCGGATCACCGCCGCCCAGAAGGCCGAGTCCTGCGGCACCCAGACCGCCAGCATGCTCAACCAGCTGGCCGCCGCCGCCCGTTCCGAACTGGCCGGCCAGGGCTCGCTCGACCCGCTGAGCGCCGTCGTGCTGGCCAACCTGACCGGCCCCGGCGGCCAGGCCGACTCCGGCTACCTGCTGACGCCCAACGAGCTGAGCCGCGCCACCCAGATCATGGGCACGATGAACGGCACCGACCAGGCCGCCTTCCAGCAGCTGCTGGCCGGCGCCAAGTCGCCCGACGAGGCCGCCTACCTGTACAAGGCGCTGGCGGCGGGTCACTCGGTCGCCGACGTCCAGCAGTTCGACGCGCTGATCCACGGCCACGGCGACGACCCGACCTGGCTCTCCCAGCACCTCGTCCCGGACCTCACCTCCGGCACCACGCTGGACAGCGCCAACCCCAGCCAGGTCACCTACATGGGCAGCGCGGTGGACAGCAAGGGCGACAGCATCTACAACCAGGGCGGCGTGGGCGACTGCGTGGCCGCCTCCACCGTGATCGCCCAGGCCAAGCTCGACCCGGTGCTGATGCTGAGCCTCACCACCGGCAACACCCCCGACGTGCCCGGCGCCGACTCCGCCGACAACTTCCAGCAGCGGCTGCAGAAGACCTACATCTCCAACTACATCCAGGGCCAGATCACCGACGGGTCGATGCCCTACCCGTTCGCCGACGGCGGGATCGGCCCCAAGGGCGGGGCGATGCTCGCCAACCAGGACCTCGGCACCGCGACCGGCAGCACCTACGAGTACGTCTCGCTCGGCAACGACGCCGACCGGCAGGCCGCGCTCGGCCGGATCGAACACTCCGTGGACTCCGGACAGCCCGTTCCGATCGACGTGTTCGGCAGCAAGGAGGGCCACCAGATGGCGATCATCGGACGCAACGGCAACCTGCTGGAGATCTACAACCCGTGGGGCCAGACCTCCTGGGTCACCGAGGACCAGTTCGTCCACAGCCAGCTGGGCGGCGTCACGGGCAGCGACATGAACACCGCCGGCGGACTGGAGCTCCCCAAGTGACCGGGACCAGGCACGACTCGGAACTGCGCGGCCTCGACGTGCCGGCCGCCGTCACCCGCGGCCTGCTGATCGAGGGCGGACCACGGCGCGCCCTCTTCACCGAGGCCGCCATCGCCGCCTCCCACGAGGCCGAGCAGGCCGGGATCGGACCGTACCCCCTCGGCTTCCTCGCCCGGCACGTCCGGGCCGGCGGCTTCGCCGCCGCCCTGGCCCTGCCCGAACCGGTGATCGGCGCGCGCGGCACCGAACTCGTCCGCGACTGGCTCCGCGCCGGGGCCGCGGCCGGCGACGGCATCGAACGGGAGCAACTGTTCGCCCGCTGGCTCGCCGAGGTCGCCCTGCTGATCGAACTGCGCCGCCGCGCCGGCTGACGGGGCGGCCGCGATGAGGGGATCCGTCGCACGGTGCCGTGGGACGCGGCCCCCGTCGATGCGGTGGCGGTCAGCCTACTTGCCAGGTCCAGAGCTGGTCGCCAAGGCCATTGCACGGCCACTGGATGATCGGCGCCCCCGCGAGCGGGCTGCCGCTCTGGTCGCTGATGCACATGTGCGAGTTCTCGTTCCTGAAGCTGACCGTGTCCGGGTTGATGCCGTCGTCGTTCCAGATCTGGTTCGCACCCCCGTTGCAGGCCCACTGCCCGAGCTGTGCGCCCGCGGTGGTGGTCCAGCCGGGTGCCTCCAGGCACAGCCCGTTCCCGTTGACGAGCTCGTAGCCGCCAGGGGTACTGGTCTGCACCCACGCCCACGACTGGTCGGGGTTGCCGTTGCACCCCCATTGGATGGCCGGCGTCCCGTTCGCGTCGCCGCCCCCGTTTATCCCGAGGCAGAGCCTCGACGCTGAGTTGATCACGGCCGGCCACGCCGCCGCCGACGCGTCCTGGCCGGTCGCCAACGTCGACGCCAGCACCAGGGCGAGCAGGGCGCCCGCCGTCCTGACGATCCGTCCGGAACTGAAGGTCTTCTGCACGTCCACTCCCCGGGTGACGGGCATCCCGTCGGATGCCAACTGACAGTCTGACACAGCCGGTTGGAACGGGCGGGTGAAGTTACCGGTCGGCCGGGTCCGGGGCGGTTCGCGGCAGGTCGGACGCGACCAGCTCGGCAGCGCGGACGGGGTCGCCGTCCGCGCGGGCGAGCAGCGCCTCGACGTCGTAGCCCTCCGACCCGACGGCGGCGCCGAGGCCGAGCCGGCGGCTCCAGCCGAAGCGCTCCATCGAGACGGCGGCGTCCAGGTCGGGCCGCAGCCGGTGGAGCTCGGTGACCAACTCCCAGGCACAGGCGTCCAGCCGGGCCCGCCGCACCGGGTTGCACGCGTTCACGGCGTCGGTCACCCAGTCGTCGCCGGGCTCGTACTCCAGGAGGGCCGGCAGCAGCTCCGGGACGCCCATGACCTGAGCCGCGTTGAAGGTGAGGACGTGCGCGCCCTCGGGGTTGTCGAGCAGCGCGATCAGCAGTGGCACGGCGCGCGGATCGTGCCGGCAGGCCAGCCCGCGGATCGCCTCGGTACGGGTGTCGGCGTCCTCGTCGCCCGTCCGCTCCCAGAGCACGGCCCGGATCTCGGGACTGTCCACCTCCGCCTGGACGCCGAGGGTGAACGTCGCCCAGTCGCGGACGTGCGACACCGGGTCCCGGGTCAGAGTGATCAAGGTCCGGATGTCCGGCCCGTCCGGCCGCCCGGTGAGGACCCCCGGGAACGACCGGGCCACCTGCTCGCGCACCTCGGCATCGGGATGCCCGGCCAGGGCGATGAGGACGGGCACGGCGCGCGCGTCGTGCGTCATCTCGATCGCCCGGGCCAGCGAGTGCAGCACCCGCCCCTCGGTCTCCCGCTGCGCGAGCGCGACCAGCGCGGTGGCCGTCTCGGCACGGACCGCCTCGTGCTGATTGGCGGCATCCCCCAACAGGTTGCACCCGGCCTCACGCTCCATCGGATCACCCGACCCGATCAACTCCAGCCCGCACGCCAGCGCCCCCGCCCCGTCAGCGGCCGCCCGCCACAACAGCGCCGAGTAGTCCGTGTGCTCGTCCGGGTCGATGGCGGCCCGCTCTGCCGCAAGTGCCCGCGTGACCAGCTCCGCCACGGTGTCCGTTTCCATGCGGGCATCCTGGTGCACGAACCGCGCCTGCGCGAGGGATTTGTCGGCCCGCCACCGGTGCATCGTCGGTGCACCGGCGGACCACAGCCGCTCGCGCGACCCGGATAGCGTGGGCCCATGGTGAATCTGACGCATCGCCAGCTGTCCGGGCTGGGCCGGAACCTGGCCGCCCCGGTCGAGTTGCTGGTCCGCCTGGCAGTCCATCCGGCCGGCCCGCACGGGCTGAACGATGCGTGGCGGTCAACTGCCGGACCCGGTGGCCGAGGCGATGCTGGCACACGACGGTGGCAGCTCGGCGCTGCGGCTGCACGACGGCCGAGCCTCCGCGGCGATCCACCGCCGGATCGCCGAGCATCCCGACCCGGCCATCCGCGACGCCTTCGCGGACTTCGTCCGGTCCACGGTGGAGAGCGGCGCCACGCTGGGCATCGAGGACCTGGTCGAGGCCTACGGGCAGCAGCCGGAGCAACTGGCCGCCGCCCCGGACGCGAAACTCCGCAGGATGGTCACGCAGACCTGGTGGGACCGGCCGATGTCGGCGCAGCGGGCGCTGCTCGCCGATCCGGATCCCAAGGTGCGGGCGGCGGCCGCGCGTTCGTGGGAGCCGGGCGTCCCGCCGGACTTCTACGAGCGCTGCCTGGCCGACCCCGCCGTGCAGGCGGACGTCGCGCGCTACCTCCCGCTGACGCCCGATCAGTTCGAGCGCCTGCTGGCCACGGGAGACGAGCACGTGGTGGACGGGTTGGCCCGCAACCCGCACCTGACCGCCGACATGGTGGCCCGGCTGGCGGACCACGCGGATCCGTCGGTGCGCGTCGCGGTGGCCTACAGCCGCCACACCACGCCCGAGACCCGCGATCGACTGCTCGCACAACTGGAGGCGGAACGGGCCGCCGGCGGAATCGCGTCCCTCCTCGCGTTCGGGAGCGGACACGAGCCCGGCTGGCTGCGGGAGCTACCGCTCGCCGAGCGGCTGAGCCACTTGAACAGCCCGCACGCGGCGTTCCGGCGCGTCCTGGCTGCCAGCCGCGACCTACCGGAGGACGCCTGGCAGGTGCTGGACGACGACCCGGACGCCTCGGTCCGCCGCACCGCCGCCCGCCGACCCGCCCCAGGTCCTGCTGCGGCTGCTCCGCGACCACGGCGAGGACATCAAGGTGCGCACCCGGCTGGTCGACCACCCCAACTTCCCGCGCCACGAACTGCGCAGCCTCGCGAACGACCCCAACCCCCGGACCCAGGCCAACGCCCTGGAGGACCCCGAACTCCCGCTACCTCAGCTGCGGATCCTCGCCGCCCACGAAGAGCCCTTCCTCCGGGCCGGGGCAGCCAGGCACCCCAACGCCACCGCCGATCTGCTGGAGCAACTGCTGGCCGACTCCGAGCCGAACGTCGTCGAGGCGGCGGCGGCCAACCCGGCGCTGCCACCGGCCCGGATGGACCGCATCCTCGCCGAGGCCAGCCTCTGACCGGGCCTTACTGATCGTTTCAGGATGACTTTCGAAGGTGCCTGGGGCAGATGCTGCTGCAGGCAGGGCCGCGTAGTCCCTGGTGGAGATCGGCGCGTCGTTCGTAGCGGCTGCGGAGGCGCTTGAACTCATTCTGAAACGATCAGTTAGTGGCCGAGCAGTGGGCGTGGCTGGTCGGCATGATCCGGCCAAGATCTGCGATCTGGCTTACAGGCTGATCCTCTCCTGTCCAGCGTGTATCCGGCGCCGTTCCAAGACCCCCTGGGTGGCCTCGGGTTCACTGCTGGCTAAAAAACTGCGCGGAAAATAATTGATCTTCGCGATCACATATTATCGATCACCGGCCTTGCAATTTCACTTTGGGGGGAAACCAGCGTGAACCGCAAAATTCGCACGGCTCTACTTACAAGCGGGGCGGCCCTCTCGCTTGTGCTCGCGACAGCAACACCCGAGGCAATCGCCAAGGATGGCGGGGGTCTGGCAGGCATCGACGCGGCAGCAACTGCACAGGCCCTCGCCCAGAAGCCCCTTCACGACCTCGCCGCTTCCATTGACGAGCAGGGGCGCAAGACGGCCTTCAGCGACACCTACAGCAACATCTACGTCGACCAGACCCGTGACCAGGTCATCGTCTACACCACCGACCCGAAACACGGAACGGCGATCGCGGCAGCGGCAAAGACCGCACACGCCGGGGTCGACACCAGCAAGGTCAAGTACGTGTCGGCCAAATACACCAAGAAGCAGATCGATGCCTCGCTCGACAAAATCATGGGTGCGAACAAACCCGCCAAGGGTGCCAAACCGGAAATCTACTCCGCTGCCGAGGCTCCCGACGGCTCCGGGATCCAGATCCAGGCGGCGCCCTCGGCGGTCGACCACGTCAAGGCCCTGCTCGCAGGCAACGACATCCCTGTGACGGTCACCGCCGGACAGGCTCAGGCCACGCTGGACACCTGGCGCTGGAACGACAACGCGCCCTTCATCGGTGGTGACGTGCTGATCGGCCAATCCCACAAGGCCGGGTACACAGCGAACTGCACCGCCGGTCTCGCCGCCGAGGACAACGCCGGCAACGACTACCTCATCACCGCAGACCATTGCTTCGCGACGTCCTCCAGTACCTCCGTCTACGGCGAAGGCGACGCCGTCGGCTCGTGGGGCTACTCTCACGGGAACTTCATCGGCATCGTCACTGCCGACAACCCGGGCTGGGACGCCCAGACCATCGCAACCAGCGGAGCGAGCGGAAGCGGAACGAACTCGGACGAGGCCGATACGCCGAACGGCCAGTGGTACGCCGTTCCCTCCGACGCGTACTCGTACAACGGCGAACAGGTGTGCCAGGACGGGGCAGTGTCGTACTACAACGGCCACGGCGTGCCCTGCGGGATCAAGGTGATCAACCAGGACATCCGCTGGGCCGTGACGTGGAACGACGGCACTAACGCAACGATCCGCGGTGTGGAGGGCCAGTCCTCGGGCTATGTCGCAACGGAAGGCGACTCCGGAGCACTCGTGTTCACCGTAACCGGAAGCAACACCCGGCAGGCTCGCGGTATCGTCTCGGGCGGATTCGATGCCAACACGCTGCTGTGGACCGAGGCACCCGACATCCTCAACGCCTTCGGCCTGCACCTGAACCCCCATACCTGACAGGTTGTCGGGTGTACCTGGGGGCAGACCCATAGGTACACCCGACCACCACATGCTGAGGGAACCAACGATGTCCGACCGGCGTCCTAAGGGCATGAAGCGCAGCCTTGCCCTGCTATCGCTCGTACTTCTACCTGTGGCCCCGATCACCGGCTGCAGCCAACAGCCACCTGCTGCAGCTCACGCCGAAGAGTGCGGGAAGACTGTCTCCGGCGTCACCGATTCGAACAAACTACAGGTCTTCTCCGTCCCGATTCGCAAAGAATCACTCGGAGTTGAATACCGAGGCCGCATACCTTCGGGGGACCTCAACGCGTACCTGACGAAGAATGGAGTCGTCGTCGGCCGCAACTCCCGTGCGCCGCAAAACGGAAAGGGAGACGTCGACACGCTCTGCTCTGGAACGACCTGGGACGACGTGACGAAGTTTCACATCTACGACTACCAGGTCTCGCTGGTCCTGCATCAAGGCGGCGACCCGCAGAAGTCCCTCCTTGCCAGCCAGCCGGTCTTCGCCCACCTCTATTGATTCAATGCGACGTCAACACCGAGCACGGCGTCGCGGGCCTGCCAGGCCTCGCCGAAGCCTCCCTCGTCGATCGGGCGGACCAGCTGGTACCGGCCGCCGATAGTTGGCGTGGCTTCATGCTGTCGACGACCGCCGACCTGGCGAATGCCGGGCCCGGGGTAGCCTGCGCCTGTGAAGGTTTATCCCCTGTGGCACATCGGCCACCAGAACGAAGCCGGCCCCGACGGCGAGACGGTTCACGTGGACGACGGCGGCGTGTTCATCGACGAGCAGGACGGAGACGACGTCAAGCTGCTCGGCATCTACTCCTCGGAGGCCGCGGCCGCGGAGCGGATGCGGCGAGCGCGTCTCCTGCCGGGCTTCGCCGATGAGCCCGACTGCTTCGATATCGGAGAGTACGACCTCGATGAGGACCACTGGACCGAGGGCTTCGCCCGCGTGCCGGTCTAGGTCAGTGGCAGTCAGGACCAGGTGCCGCGGCGGGCGATCAGGGTCAGGGTGCGCGGGTCCACGGGGGGTTCCTCGGGGGCGCCGCCGGTGCGGCGGCGGAGCAGGGGCAGGCCGTCGCGCAGGTCGGTGACCACGCGGTGGCGGCCGTGGGCGTCCTTGACCAGGTCGCCGACCTCGACGGTGGGCGTGGCGGGAGCGTTGGTGGTGGTCATTTCGGTGCCTCCGTGGCTGGTGGGTCGGGGGTGTCCGTCGTAGTGGTAGTGCTACCGGGGAGAGGGGAGCGCGGAGCAGTCGCCGAGCGTGAACCAGACGGTGTGCGCCCCGTCGGCGGCGGTGTACTCCCCGAGATCGGTGGCGAGGGCCGCCACGATCAGCAGGCCGCGCCCGTGTTCCTCCTCCTCGCCCGGCCAGGGGAGGCGCCCGTAGCCGTGGCCCGGGTCGGTCACCGAGACGCGCACGGCGCTGGCGCGGATGAGCTGCACGTCGATCCGCACCCGGTCGTCGTCGCGATCCGGTGAACAGCCGTGCTGTACAGCATTGGTGAGGACCTCACAGGTCATCAGGAGGAGGTCCGCGAGCAGGTCGGGCGCGAGGGTGAGCCAGCTCGTGAACTCGCGCAGGCAGCGGCGCACCATGCCGATCTGATCGGGTCTGGCCGGGACGGTGAACGAGGCCAGGGCGTCAACGATGCTGGAAGGCACGGTAGTTGGCGTGCTGATGAGATCCATCTGTCTCTCCGGGTGGTGCTGGTGGTGCTGGTGCGCCGTCGGCCCGGGGGAATCGGAGGCGTGTTCGAGTATTCCGCGCCTCAAAATCCGTTACCGGCACGCAACTTGACTGAGCGTCATAGCGCGTGCGACTAGAGTGCTCCTGCTTCGGTGGGCTGGCAAGCTTGCCGGGCCAACTGGCAAGAGACAAAACTGGTGTTCTATCGACCGGTGCACCTCTGAAGTGCGAGACTTCACCCGGATGCATGGACACCGCACCAGGAGAGGACGAAGCATCACCCATGCCGAGCGCTCGTGCTGTACCCACCGTCCGCCGCCGTCGACTTGGTCGCATGCTCCGCCAGTACCGGGACAGGGCCGGGCTGAGCGGTGAGCAGCTCGCCGCGATGATGGGCGCGAAGTGGACCGGCCCCAAGATCTCCCGGATCGAGCACGCGGTCGGCGCCATCACGGCGCCGGAGGTCGCGCAACTCCTGGAGTGCTGCGGCGTCAGTGACCCCGAGATCGTCACGGTGCTGGAGGAGTTGGCACGGAACGCCGGGAAGTCCGGCTGGTGGTCCAACTACGGAACCTCAGCGGTGCCTCAGCACGTCGAGGACTTGATCTACGCCGAGGGCGAGGCGGAGTCGATCCGCAGTTACCACCCGAACGTGATCCCTGGTTGGCTGCAGACCGCCGCCTACGCCAAGGAGATCACCATGGCGACCGCGTTCCGGATCCCGCCAGAGGAGCATCCGGCGATCGTGGATCTGAGGATGCGTCGGCAGGCGGTCCTGACCCAGCCCACCGGCCTGCCGCGATGGCGCTTCGTGTTGCACGAGGCCTTGCTGATGCAGCGGTTCGTCTCGCATCCGATGTTGATGCCGGAACAGTTGCGACGGCTGCTGGACGTGAGCCAGTTGCCGAATGTCGAGATCCAGATCATGCCCCTGGACGCCGGGCCGCATCCGGGGGCGGGCGGCACATTCATCGTCTTCCACTTCGCCCGACCGTGGCCGCCGATCGTCATGACCGAAGACCGCAACGACATGCGGTACTTCGAAGGAGACGAGGTCGCCGGTGAGTACGACGAGGCGTTCGAGCGCGTCATGGTTGCCGCACTTCCCGTCGACCAGTCGCGGGAGACCATCAAAAAACACATGGAAGGACATGCACATTGAGCACCACCCCTGGGCCCCGCACCTCTGAGGCTCTGCCGAAGGCCGATCTGTACGCGCTCGATGTGAGCGGCCTGGAGCGCCGTACGTCGTCGTTCAGCCAGAACAACAGCAACTGCGTGGAGGTCGCCCACCTGCCCGGTGGCGGCGTCGTGATCACGGACTCCAAGCGCCCGGACCGCAGTGACCTGCGCTACGACGCGGCGGAGTGGGAGGCCTTCAAGAAGGGCATCCTGGCCGGCGAGCTGTAGTCGGAGGAACCGCAACACCCAGAGGGCCGCTTCCCCCCGTCCCAAGCAGGGGGAGGCGGCCCTCTGTGCGTTGCCGGGAGAGATGCCCCGGGCGGCGGGCGCGCAATCCAGCACAGCTGACTTGGCGTCAAGGTGCCGGCCTGCGAGGTGATGGGCTGATTCTGCGGGGTGGGTGCCTGAGCTGGCGTCGATCATGGCGTGCTGTGGCCAGTGTCCACCTTTCGGCATTGTGGCGGCCCGGCGGTGAACTCCAGAGTGCACGTGGTTCGTCCGGTGCACATCCAGAAGAGGAGTGACCTCGTGCGCAGATTGCGATCCCTGTCCGTCGCCGCGGTGGCGCTGGCCGTCGTGTTCGGCGGCGGTGCCACCGCCCAGGCCGCGTCGGCCGCCCCGCCCGCCGTTCACCACGCCGCGCACGGGCACGCGTTGCCCGGGGCGACGTCGGTGCCGGTGCGGAACCTCCAGCACTTCTCCCACCTGCTGAACGCGCGTCACCAGTTGGTGCCGGCGAACCAGACCAGCACCAACTGGGCCGGCTACGCGGCGAACGGTGCGACCTTCAGCACCGTCACCTCCAGCTGGGTGGAGCCGCAGGTCAGTTGCAACTCCGACGGCATAGCCGCGTTCTGGATCGGCCTGGACGGCTGGGGCAGCCAGTCGGTCGAGCAGGACGGCACCGGGGTGGACTGCTCCAGTGGTTCGCCGCAGCCGTTCGCCTGGTGGGAGACCTACCCGGACAACTCCGTGCAGGAGTACGGCGATCCGGTCTCGCCCGGCGACAGCCTCACCTCCACCGTCACCGCCCGCAGCGACGGGCAGTACGAGTTGGCGCTCACCGACAGCTCCCAGGGCTGGACCGAGGACAACGTGGTCGCCGCGCCCTCCGGTGCGCAGAACGCCAGTGCCGAGGTGGTCGCGGAGGCCGTCACCTCGGGCAGCAGCGTCACCGCGCTGCCGGACTTCGGGTCGATCGAGTTCACCGGCTCGACCATCGACGGCGGCACGTTGCAGGCCGCCAACGCGCAGGCGATCGACATGACCGACAGCAGTGGCTCGGTGATCGCCTCGACCGGGGCGGACGACAACTCCGGCGACTTCACCGTCACCTACGGCGGCGGCTCCGGCAACGGCGGCAACCCGCCGCCGGCCGGTTGCGGCGGCCTGGCCGCTTGGAGCGCTACCTCCTCCTACGCGCCCGGCGCGCAGGTCTCCTACAACGGCGACAAGTGGACCGCCACCTGGTACTCGACCGGGGCGGCCCCGGGGGCGGCGGGCTCCTGGGCGGCCTGGAAGCAGAGCGGAACCTGCTGACGCTACTCCATCGCTGACTGAGCGTCAGAGCCAGCCGCGCCGACTCGCCTGGAGGCCGGCCTGGAACCTGGTGCGGGCGTCCAGCAGGGTCAGCAGTCGGCCGACCCGGCGGGTCAGGGTGCGCTGGGTGATGCCGAGGGCGCGGATGATCGCCGCGTCCTTGGCGCCGCCCGCGAGCATGGTCAGCAGCTCCAGGTCGCGCCGGTCCAGCAGCTCGGGGGCCGTCCCGGTCGCGGTGATCGGGGCGGCCCGCTCCCACAGCAGGTCGAAGCAGGTGAGCAGCACGGTGAGCAGCGGGGACGGGCGGACGAACAGCGCCGTGGTCGGCTCGGCGGTGCCGAAGCCCAGCGGGATCATCGCCTCCTGTTGGTCGGCGATGAGCATCTTCATCCGCACCGAGGGCAGCGTGCGGGCCTGCTCGCCGGCCGCGATGCAGGCTGCGGTGAACTCCAGCCGCGGTCTGCTCTCCAGGCCTGACGCGTCGTAGATCACCTGGCAGGCCACCCCGCGGCGCAGCAGCTGGAACTCGATCGGGTTGGCGACCGGGTTGTCGAAGTACGGCGGGCAGTCCACCACCTTCATCTCGCGCTGGGCGCCGAGCTGCATCTGCTCCACCCGGTGACGGATCAGCGCGGGGCCTTCGATCACCTCGGCGAACTGGGCGTTCGGGCCGGCGGACTGGGTGCTGCGGAGGTGCGCGGTGAGCTCGTGGGCCCGGGCCCGGAACCGCTCCAGGTCGTGCTGGCGGCCGGTGACCAGCGCGCCGATCGCCGCGTCCGGCGGCGCGGCGGTGTACCGGGCGGGGGTGCCGGCGAGCCGGGTGACCAGCCCGGCCTCCAGCAGCCGCCGCAGGCAGCCGCGGACCCGCGCGGGCGTCGCCCCCACCGCGCGGGCCAGCTCGGTCGCGGTGGCGCGCGGCGCGGCCAGCACGGCGAGGTAGAGGGCGCTCTCGACGGCGCCCAGCCCGACCGGTGCGAGCAGGGCGGCGGGCCGGTCGGCTGCGTGGGCGTCAGGCATGGCGACAGCATAGGAACCGGTCTAGACCTTCAACCAGTCTTGTGGCGCAGGGAATTCGCGACACCATGGGGCGGTAGGGCGCCGCTCAGGTCGCGGGAGGAAGCGAGCGCGCCGCCGCGAGCCCGGCCACCGCCCGGAGTTTCGCGAAGTAGCAGGCGCAGTACGCCGAGTCGATCAGGGGCACGACCTTGTCGAGGTCGGCGATGCGGGCCCAGAGGAGGGCGACGCCACTGTCGTCGAGCCCGCCGGCGAGCTCCCGCATGACGAGGCCGGCGACGTCGGCGTCCAGCAGGATCAGCTCCACACCCTCGATGGCGACGCCGCGGAAGCCGTCCGGGTACGGCGCGCGCCGGAACTCCTCCCACAGCCGGGCGAGCTGATCCCGGGTCACGTCCGCCGCCTCCGGTACCGGCGCCGGACGGTGGAGCAGCGCAACGGCGTCGAAGACGGCGCGCACCAAGGCGGCGGCCGGCATCGGGCCGAGGGCGGCGCTCGTCACGGTGCCCTGCGCGAGCTTGTCGCGCAGGCCCCGGGCGCGGTCCAGCCCGGCGGCGAGCTCGGCCGGGATCAGCCCGGCCTGGCCGGCCCGCTCGGCGAGGACGTGCTCCAGGGCGAACAGGGAGTGCGTGACGGCGACGGTGGCGAACTCGTACCGGAAGTAGGAGTGCCGGATCAGCTCGCGGGCCGTCTCCAGGGCGCTCATCACGTACATCGACGCGTCGCCGGGCACGACCAGCTCGGCCACCAGGGCGTCCATCGCCGCGAAGTCGAGAACGAGGTCGCGGACCCGCGGGTCCGGGGAGGGCGAGGGCGGTAGCGGGTTCACTGGTGCAGTCTCGTCAGCCGGGGCTCCCGGTGCCAGCGGATTTGCCGGAGCCGGTCGGTGCCCAGCACCCCGCACCCCGGCCCGGTCCGCGCGGACCGGGCCGGGGTGACCGAGCGTCAGGCCGTAGCCCGCGCCGGCGCCGAGGCCTGCGCCGCCCCGTACCGCCAGAGCGCGGCGGGCGCGCCGGCCAGCACCGCCGTGCCGCCGAACGCCGTGAGGCCGCCTGCGAGGAGCGCGGTGCGGGCGCCGAGGCGGGCGGCGACCGCGCCCGCGCGCAGCTGGCCGAGGGTGGCGCCGGCCTCACCGGCGAGGAGCTCGACGCCGGCCAGCCGGCCCCGGACCGCGTCCGGCACGGTGCGGTTCCAGATCACCGAACGGGCCGCGTCCGCGAGCACGTTGCCCGCGCCCGCGACGGCGAGCAGCAGCAGCGCCGGGCCCAGCCGGTCCGCCCAGCCGGCCGCCGCGAGCGCGGCGCCCCACACGGCGCTGCCCGCGAGCGCGACCCGGCCGAGCCGGCGGGTGCGGCCCAGCCAGCCGCTGGTCGCGCCCGCCAGTAGCCCGCCCGCGGCGGGCGCGGCGTAGAGCAGGCCGAGCGCCCACCGGGCGTGCCAGCCTTCGGCCAGGAACGGCAGCAGGGTGGTGGGCAGGGCGAGCGCGGTGGCGAGCAGGTCGAGCAGCGCGGTGCCGAGCAGCACGGGCTGCCCGCCCAGGTGGCGCAGCCCGGCGCCGACCGAGCGGAGCAGCCCGCCCTCCTCCGGCTCGCGCACCCGCACCGGGCGCAGCCGGGCGAGCAGCAGCAGGGAGGCGGCGAAGCTCGCCAGGTCGAGCGCGTAGGCGGTGGCGAGTCCCGCAGCGGCGGCCAGCAGCCCGCCCAGCGAGGGGCCGACCAGCACGGCGGTGTTGCCGCGCAGCGACTCCAGCGCGGCTGCGGCCGGCAGCTGACGGTCCGGCACCAGACGCGGTACCAGGGCGCCGAGCGCCGGCCACTGCAAGCCCTGGAGCGCGGCCGCCGCCGCGGCGACCGGGTAGAGCAGCCAGACGTGCGGCCGGCCGAGCAGCGCGTTGGCCAGCAGCGCGCCGGTGAGCAGCGCCAGGCCGGCCTCGGTGAGCAGCACCATCCGGCGCCGGTCGGTCCGGTCGGCCAGTGCGCCGCCGCAGAGCGCGCAGAGCAGCATCGCGGCGAGCTCGGCCAGCCCCAACAGGCCGACGGCCAGCGGCGATCCGGTCAGCTCCTGCACCTGCAGCGGCACGGCGACCAGCAGGGTGAACGCGGAGCCGAGGATGCTGATCAGCCCCGCCAGCCAGAGCAGCCGGAAGTCCCGCGCCGTGCGCAGCACGGAGAGGTCCGGCAGCAGGCGGCGCCGAGTGTGCGGATCGGTGGCGCCAGCAGGCGAACCGGTGTCGCGCGAGGGGGCGTCATTCGAGTCGGTGTCGTTCAAGACGAGGAGGGATCCTGTCCGGGAGGAGTGTCAGGGGTGCGGGGGTGGAGCCGGTGCACCTCATGACGGGACCTCCTCGGACCGGGCCTGGCGTCCGACGACCGGACCGGACGACGGTACGTGCGCGGATCCGGCGGAGCAACGGGTTTTCCACCGCCCAGTCGGGCGCCGCCCCGGTTGCGGCTGCCAACCACCGGGCATGATCGAATGGTTGTGGCGCGAGGGAGAAGTGGGATGGCAGGGGACGAGGACACCGGCGGGTACGGGATCGACCTGGACGTGCACCTGCCGCACCCGGCCCGGATGTACGACTACTTCCTGGGCGGCGTCACCAACTTCCCGGCCGACCGGGAGGCCGCCGGCCGCGCCCTCGCCGTCTTCCCGTGGGCCCGGATCGCCGCCCGGGCCAACCGGGCGTTCATGCAGCGGGCCACCCGCCACCTCGCCCGGCGCGGCATCGACCAGTTCCTCGACATCGGCACCGGCATCCCCACCTCGCCCAACCTGCACGAGGTCGCCCAGGCCGTGCGCCCGGCCGCCCGGATCGTCTACGCGGACAACGACCCCATCGTCCTCACCCACGCCGAGGCCCTGCTGCGCAGCTCCCCGCAGGGCCGCACCGCCTACCTGCCGGGCGATGTCCGCGACCCCGAGCAGGTGCTCGCGGGGGCCCGCGAACTGCTCGACTTCTCCCGCCCGATCGCGCTCAGCATGATCGCGCTGCTGCACTTCGTGCCCGACGGCCCCGACCGCGCTGCGGCCGACCTCATCGCCGCCTTCCGCTCCCAGCTCGCCCCCGGAAGCCATCTGACGATCAGTCACAGCACCCCCGAGTTCGCGCCGGAGGAGACCGCCCGGGTCGTCCAGGTCTACCGCTCCGCCGGCGCCGAGGCGCAGAGCCGCACCCGCGAGCAGATCGCCGCCCTCTTCGCCGGCTGGGAGCTGCTCGAACCCGGCCTGGTCGCCTCACCCCGCTGGCACCCGGACCCCGGGGACGAGCCCGCCACGGACGCCGAGGCCTCCTGCCTCGCCGGGGTGGCGGTGCTGCGCTGAAACGCTCTGCGATGATCGCGGGATGGCCAGTGGAATCGCGTTCTTCCTCGCTCCCGACGACCGCACCGCCGCCGCGACGCGCACGCGGGGCCCGGAGCGGGAGAGCGCGGTGACCGGCCGGTGGTTCGACCCGGACGACGCAGCCGTCGAGTGGCAGCTGTACTTCGAGTCGCCCGGTGCCGAACTCCCTCCGCTCGCAGAGCTGTTGGCCCACGAGTGGCCCAGCTGGGTGGCGCCGGTCGTCAACGACGGCAGCGGCGTCTTCGCCGTCCCGCCCGCCCTGACCCGCGCCCTGGCCGCCGCCCCGCCCGACCGGCTGGACGAACTCGCCGGGCGCTGGCACGAGCGGATCCGCCGGGAGGACGGGGACGAGATGACCGACGACGACCTGCCGGCGCTCCTGCACGCGGTCGCCCGCCTCGCGCGGACGGCCGGCGAGACGGGCGACGGGCTGTACTGCTGGCACTGGGGGTAGCGGCTACTGCCGGTCCTGGTCGTCGTCGCCGTCCCAGCCGCCCCAACTGCCCCAGCCGTCGCTGCGGTTGCGGTGCAGGGTGAAGCGGTCGAACAGCACCGGGGCCGGGAAGGGGACGGCCGCCGTTGCGGGGACCGAGTGGTAGTAGCTCACCGTGATGGTGGTGCGGCCACCGGGCAGGGTGCCCGGGTCGACGTCGAACACCGCGACGCCGTAAGGGAACCGGGTGTCCGGGTCGATCACCGCCGACCAGTGGGCCTGCTCGGTGGCGTCCGGGTCGGCCTTGAAGGTGAGGCGCTGGGTGCGGACGGTGGCCTCGCGGACGCCGCTGCCGTCGGCGGGCAGGTACTTGTCGTCGTGCCCGGCCGTGCCGCCACCGCCGAGGATCAGGTGCACGGTGCCCTTGGTGGCGTCGATCTCGCGCAGTTCGTCGTCGGCGACGGCGGGGGTGAGCAGGCCGCCCGGCTCGGTGCCGCGCACCGGGTGGGTGCGCTCGTAGTCGTGGTCGTGCCCGGCCAGCACCAGGTCGACCGAGTAGCGGTCGAGCAGCGGGAGCAGCTTCTCCCGGATGCCCATGTCGCCGCCGTGGCTGCTGGCCGAGGAGGACATCGCGAACTGGTGCAGGTTCACCACGATCCAGTCCACCTCGCAGCCCTGCCGGGCACGCCGCAGCACCCGCTCCAGCCAGCGGAGTTGGGCGCCCTCGCTGTACCCGCTGATGTAGATCGACTGGCCGGTGGCGGGGTCGATGCTGGCGTCGTCCTCGACCGCGATCTCGTTGCCGTCCAGGCTCGCGAAGAGCACCGAACCCACCTGGAAGCTGTACCAGTTGCCGCAGTAGTCGCGGGTGCCGTTGTCCGGCAGCTCGAACCGGGTCCGGTAGGAGGCGTAGCCGAGGTCCCCGCCGCCGGCCTCCACCTCGTGGTTGCCGGGAGCCGGCATCCACGGGCGGCGGGCGGCCGAGCCGGCCATGTTGTTCATGAACGCGTTCCAGCACTGCGGCTGGAGCTGCGGGTTGTTGTTGGCGTACGAGAGGTCGCCGTTCAGCAGGTGGAACAGCGGGTCGAACTGCTCGACCTGCCGGACGGCGGCCGCGCCGTGGATCGAGGACTTCTGGAACACGTTGTCGCCGGTGCCCAGGTCGCCGAAGCTGGTGAAACGGAAGGCGGCCCGGCCGGGCGCCGGTGCGGTGCGGAAGGTGCCGCGCACGGGAGCCGCGCCGTCGTGCAGCACCTCGTAGACGTAGCTGGTGTCCGGGTCGAGGTCGCGCAGCTTGGCGTGGTGGGTGAACGTCTCGACCTTGTTCAGCCCGTCCACGTAGCTGCGGCTCTGCGCCCGCACCGCGTCCCCGGCGCCGTCGCGCGCGGTGCCGACCCGGACCCGGGGGCGGCGCACGGCGGCGCCGGTCGCCCAGGAGACGGTCAGCTGGGTGGACGGGTCGTCACCCCACTGGAGGTGGATCTGCTCCGGTCCGGGGGTGCCGGCCACGGCCGGCTGCGTCCACAGCAGGGTGGAGGCCGGGAGCGCGGCGAGCGCGCCGGCGGCCGTACCCGTCCGGAGGACCGTTCTGCGGGAGGGAAGTGACACGTCGTCTCCTGGGAGGTGCACGAAATTCCCAGGAGACTCCCAGTCCTGCCGGACCGTCGGGCTACGGCGGAGGGTGTCGACGGTGAACGGGAGCTGAACGCTGGTCTGGACCAATGGGTCACGAGCCGCCCGTCGTCAGACCCCCGACCAGCGAGCCGAGATCGGCGTTCTGCACCGCCTGGAACAGCACCTGCACCGTCGTGGTCGGACGCGCCGTCAGGCGCACCAGGTGGTCGGGGCCGCCCACGACGGTCGCCTGCGGCGCGGTGAGCAGGGCCGACCAGGGCTCGGCCCACACCGTGGACCGCGCCGAGGCCACCCGCCCCGGCCAGGCCGCGGCGGCGGCCTGGGCGGCGGCGTCGCTCGCGGTCGGCAGGCAGATCACCTCCGTGGCGTCGGTCGGGACGGGTGCCCGGACGCCGACGCCGAGCGGCTGCCGGCCGACCTTCGGGTCCTGGCCGATCTGCGCGGCGACCGTGTCGACGAGGCAGCCGGCGACCGGGCCGACCGCCGCGTCGTCCGCGAGGGTGGGACCGCCGGCGAGCGCCTGGTCGACGTCGGCGCTCACCTCGCCGTAGACGATCCGGTTCGGCGAGACCCGTACGACGTTCAGCGCGGTGGTGATGCCCAGTTGCGCGAGCGGGCTGGTCTGGTCGGTCCGGTCCTGATCGCGGACCAGCCACTCGGTCTCGCCGCCGCCGAGGTCCTTGTGCTGGTAGCCGAGCTTGCGGAAGTTCGCCCCGATCCCGGCGGCGTCGAAGGAGCCGTAGAGGAAGCCGACCGCGTCGCCCGGTCGGCCGACCGAGAGGGCGGGCCGCCCGGCAGCGGGGTCGATGCCGGTCAGGAGCGGGAGCTGCGACTGGGTGGCCAACGCGGGGGCGCCGAAGCCGGCCAGGGAGTCGGTGCTCAGGGCGTCGGCGGCGGATCCGTTGTCGATGTACGTGGGGCCGCCGGTGTTGCCGAACTCGATCCAGGCCCGGGTGAGGTCGGTGGCGTGCACCTGGTGCAGGGCGGTGGTCAGCAGGTCGGGGGAGTTCGTGGCGTCGTTGCTCGGAGTGGGATCGCCCTGGTCGTCGCAGCCGGCCGCCGCGAGCGCCAGGATGACGGTGGCCACCGCGATCGGCCACCGTGCCGCGCGTGACCGGAGCCGGTGCGCTCGGTGCTGGTTCATCTGGTGCCCCCCTGATGCCGTTTCGGTCCTGTCATGGTGACCGGACCCGGGGGTGCGGGGACATCCGTTGTCGTACTCAGTTGTCGTACTCAGTTGTCGCACTCGGTTCGGCCGGCCGGGATACTGCTCGGGTGCTGCTGACCTGGATCGCCGAAGTGGCGGACGAACCGCTGGTGCTGGAACCCGCCGACCGGCGGGCGGAGTGGGCGACCAACACCTGGTGGCTCGGCGCGGGGGAGGAGGAGCGGCGCGCGTTGGCGGTGCCCGACGTGGTTGCCGCGTTCGAGTGGACCGCCGACCGCATCCGGCTGCGCCTGCGGGAGCTGGGCTTCGCGGGGGTGGCGACGTTCTACGTGTGGCACGACGAGCAGGCCGGGCAGCTCCGGTGCTCGACCGGGTCGGTGAGCGCGGCGGAGCTGCCCTTCGGGGGTGCGCACCTTGCCACGGACGACCTCGGGCCGATCGTCGCGGGGTACCTGGCGGACCGGGAGCCGGGAGTGGTGGCCTGGTCGGAGCTGTCCGCGGCGCAGGAGGCGGAGGAGGCGGAGGAGTCGGAGGAGTCGGACGATCAGCCCGTGCGCGCTCCCTTCCCGGTCTGGGTGCGCGCGGTCGGTGCGGGCAGCTGACCGGTCACCAGCGGTCGATGCCCATCACCTTGGCCGCGTTGTGGATCGCGTTGTAGTGGGAGATCGACATGTCCGACTTCTTGTCCTTGGCCGGCAGGTTCCGGTCGGCCTGCCGGAACTCGTCGCGGGCCGAGGCGAGCAGGCTGGTGCCGTAAGAGACCGGCACGTCGCCGGTCCCGTGGACCGGGTGCGACTTGGCGGCCGTCTGGCTGCCGGCCTTCGCCAGGATGCTGCGCGCCTGGTTGTAGTCGGCGGCCTTGACGGTCTTGGGGTTGCGGACCTGCGCGGCGGCACGGGTGGCCGGGCCGGCGGTGTGCGGGACGGCGGCCTGGGAGACGGCGGGCACGGTCACCGCGAGCAGGGCGGAGGCGGCCAGCAGGCCGAGGGCGGTGGCGGTCTGTCGAAGGGTCATGACCTGCCCCAACGACCGGGCGGCGGTGACGGCACGCCGCTTCGCCCGGACAGCGCAAGGCCGCCCGGCGCGGGGTGCGCCGGGCGGCCTCGGTGCGGTGGGCGGACGAACCGTCAGGTGACGCTGCCCTGGGCGTCGACCATCGTCTTCACGGCGTCGTCGAAGTAGGAGCTGGCGTTCCAGCCGTTGCTGTCCAGGGTGGACATCACGCCGTTGACGTAGCCGAGGCCGGTCGAGTCGTCGAACGCGCGCAGCCAGGGCCCGCCGCTCGACCCGCCGCCGAAGTTGCAGTGGATCTGGATGTACCCGCCGGAGCCGCTGGTGGTGCCGGTGCACCACTGCTGGATCTGGCCGTTGTCGCGGTCCACCGGGTAGCCGAGGACGGTGACGTCCACGCTGTGCGAGTAGTTCCAGGACAGGCCCTGGCCGCCGGTCGCGTCGACCAGCTTGGTGCCGTTCTGCGGCCAGGTGGTCACCAGGCCCACGTCGCGGGTGTGGTCACTGCTGTCGATCCAGGCGTTGAAGGTGCGGAACTGCTTGGCGGCGTAGGTGCCGAACGGGTAGTTGCCGGACCGGAAGCGGGGCGCGTAGATCCAGTTGGTCATCCAGGTCTTGCCCTGGCCGCCGTGCACGCAGTGGCCGGCGGTGATCACCATCTGCTTCGACGGGCCGTTGAGGGCGCTGCCGCTGCAGACGTAGTCCTTGCCGTCGCTCGGGTTGTGGAAGAACACCTTGCCGACCGCGGCGGACTCGGTGATCAGCGGGTCCTTCGGGCCGCCCTGGTTCGGCACGGTCGGCGCGGCCGGGTCGATGCTGCCCGGGCTGCCGGTCGGCGCGGGGGTGGGCTCGGCGCTGCCGGAGGGCAGGGTGTCGGACGCCGGGGAGTCGAACGGGACGGCGTTCTGCATCCGCTCGGGCGTCCAGTAGTCCTGGGCCTTGCCGGCCGCGGCCGCCGAGTCGACCGCGCTGCCGTCGTCGAGGGTCGCCGTCGAGCTGGTGGAGCTCGCATCGGTCCGGGCACCCGCCGCGGCCGGCCCGCCCTGGGCGACGGCCGGCCCGGCACCCGCGAACAGCAGTATGGCCGCGGCGGCCAGCGAGAACAGGGCACCCGGCCGCGGGAACCTGCGGTTGACCTGCTCGCCCTCGGGCGCCTGGTCGGATTGACGCCGTGTCACCTCGGGACGCACGGCTCACCTCCATCGGAGTCAGTGGTGTCCCCCCACTGACGGCCACGCTAGACGGGCGCCCGGTCCGCGGTCGGATCTGCTGCGCCGGAAGAGTTCGCAGTCGAACCGAACGGGTGCACGGCGGCTCCGGCGGACTCCGGCGGCCGGTGCCTAGTCGCAGTAGTGGTCCAGTACGGCGGGCAGCAGCCGGGCCCACTCCTCGTAGGTCTGCTCGTCGGGCGCCGTCAGGGTGCAGTCGTACGGGGCGTCGTCGGTGCACTCGACGAACAGGGTGCACTGCAGGCGGCGCCGGTCGAGGGTGTGGGCGATGCTGCTGATCTCCTGCCAGCGGAAGTCGAAGCCGGCGTCGGGCAGGCCGATCAGGCTGATCGCGACGCCGCGGGCGTCGATGGCCAGCGCCCGCTCGGCGTCCTCGGCTTCGAAGAACTCGATCTCCCCCGTGGGGTCGGAGTCCTGCGGGAAGTCGGCGGGGTCGGCGTCCGCGAGGAGGGTGGGCGGATGGGTGGGGTCGGCGGCGCCGGTGAACGCGTCGAGCAGCTGATCCGTGCCGGGGCGCCGCGCCGGGTCCTTCGCCAGGCAGGCGCCGACGATCCCGCGCAGGCCCGCCGGGAGCGCCGAGAGGTCCGGCGCGGCGTGCACCGAGCGGTACATCAGCGCCATCGGGCCGCCCTCGCCGAAGGCGCTGCCACCCGCCGCCGTCACCAGCACCGCACCGAGGGCGAACACGTCGGCCGCGCCGGTCACGTCCTCGCCCGCCGCCTGCTCGGGAGCGAGGTAGCCGGGGGTGCCGAAGGCGTGGCCGGTCATGGTCAGCCGGGTGGACTCGGCGGCCCGGGCGATGCCGAAGTCCAGCACCCGCGGGCCGTCCGGCGCCATCACGATGTTGCCCGGCTTCAGGTCCCGGTGCACCAGCCCGCACCTGTGCACCGCCTGCAGGGCCTCGGTCAGCGCCGCGCCCAGCTCGCGCAACTGCCGCTCGCCCAAGGCGCCCTGGGTGGAGATCAGCTGGGCGAGGGTCGGGCCCGGGATGTACGCCGTGGCCAGCCAGGGCGGCTCGCCGTCCGGATCGGCGTCCACCACCTGGGCGGTGTGGAAGCCGCCGACCCTGCGTGCCGCATCCACTTCGGCGCGGAAGCGGGCCCGGAACGCCGGATCGGCGGCCAGCTCCGGTCTGGCCACCTTCACCGCCAGCAGGCGCCCGCCGCGCGACCGGGCCAGGTAGACCGTGCCCATCCCGCCCGCGCCGAGCTCCCGCACCACGGCATACGACCCGATCCGCTCCAACTGGCCCTCCCCGTTCGCCGGTCCGGACCCCTTGTCTACCGTGTCCGGCCGCGATCAGTCCAAGTCGGGGCCGGGCTCGGCGCCGGCGCGGGCCCGGCCGCGCCGGACGAGGCGGAAGGAGCGGGCCGAGAGCGCCCCGGCCGCCAGCGCCGCGCCCGCGGCGGCGAGCCCGCCGTAGCCGCAGACGGCGCGGTGGTCGTTGTCGTCCGGCGCGGCGTACGTGGCGGAGCCGTTGACGGCGGTGACCGTGCCGCGCCAGATCCGCGCCCGCACGGTGTCGCCCGGCTGGACCGACTCGAACAACCCCCGGCTCACGGCCACGTCCCGGTCGGCGGGCGGCGCGGTGTCGAGGCTGACGTGCCAGGAGGTGCTCCGGCCGGACTCCTCGTACTTCTCGGCCAGCGTGGCCGTGACCTCGCGGTAGCAGTCGGCGGCGGGGCAGGGCCGCGCCGCCCGGTAGGCCCGGATCTGGGCCGAGAAGTGCAGGTAGCCGAGGGCGCCGGCGAGGGCGGTGGCGGCGAGGAAGCCCGCGGCGACGGCGAGGACGGCGCCTCGGGCCCGGTGGTCCGGTGGCTGCGGCATGGGGGCGCTCCTCGTGGGTGGTTCGAGTGCAGATGATATGTGCGGTGCCGGTCGGTGAGGCCCTGAAGTGGCGCTCGTCACCAGGTCGCACGATGACCGCTGCGCCTCGTGTTTAGTCGAGTGCTTTGAGTGAGAGGATCGGGTGAGGTGATCCGAATCCCGAAGGAGAAGGCATGGCCGAGCGCCAGAACGGCACCGTGAAGTGGTTCAACGACGAGAAGGGCTACGGCTTCATCACCCCGGAGTCAGGGCCGGACCTGTTCGTGCACTTCAGGGCGATCGAGGGGGGTGGTTTCAAGTCCCTGGTGGAGGGTCAGAAGGTCACCTTCGAGGCCGTCCAGGGCCAGAAGGGCATGCAGGCCGACAAGGTGCAGGTCGTGGGGTAGCGCGCCGCAGCGCCGGTGAACGGCCCGGGGCGGGGGAGCGCAGCCACCCCCGCCCCGGGCCGTCGCGTGCGGTGCCGTGCGGTTCGGTAGATTGACTCCGAGTCAGGCAACCGAGGGGACGGGGCGCGGCGAGTGGACGGCGGGCGGGCCGGGCGGGTGATCGGGGAGCGCTACCGGCTTGTGTCGGCGCTCGGCGAGGGCGGCATGGGCCGGGTCTGGCGGGCCCGCGACCAGGCGCTGGACTGCGACGTCGCGGTCAAGGAACTGGTGCTGCCGACCAACCTGCCGGCGGCCGAGCGCACCGAGCGGGTGCTGCGGGCCCAGCGCGAGGCGCGCAATGCGGCGCGGCTGCGCGACCACCCGAACATCATCACCATCCACGACATCGTGATGGACGGCGACGCGCCGTGGATCGTCATGGAACTCCTCCAGGTGCGCGACCTGGCCCAGTTGATCGCCGAGCAGGGCCCGCTGCCGGTGCCGAGGGTGGCCGCGATCGCTGCGGCACTGCTGGACGCGCTGCGGGCCGCGCACGCCGCCGGCATCACGCACCGGGACGTGAAGCCCGCCAACGTGCTGATCACCGACGGCGGCCGGGTGGTGCTCACCGACTTCGGCATCGCGGTGCGGGAGGCGGACACCGCGCTCACCGCCACCGGGGAGTTCATCGGCTCGGTCGAGTACATCGCGCCCGAGCGGGCCCGGGGCGGCGAGGGCGGTCCGGCCGCCGACCTCTTCTCCCTGGGCGCCACGCTGTACTGCGCGCTGGAGGGCAGGCCGCCGTTCGGCCGTGGCCACCCGGCCGAGGTGCTCACCGCGGTGCTCTTCAACGACCCGGCCCCGCCGGTGCGTTCCGGGCCGCTCGGGCCGCTGGTGCTGGGGCTGCTGGCGAAGGACCCGGCGCGCCGGCTGACGGCGGAGCAGGCTGCCGCGCGGCTCGCGGGCAGTGCGGCGGGGGCGGCGGCGAGGGCGGTGACGCCGGAGCGGACGGCGCCGAGGACGGTGAAGGCGACCCGGGTGGCGCCGGCGGCTGCGTCAGCGACCCCGGCCCGGGCGACCCCGGCGACCCCGCCCGCCCGGGCAGCCGCCGACGCGGGGAGCCCGCCGACGGCCCGTCAGATCGCGAGCGGCGTGTTCGGCGCGATCGTCGCGGGCCTGGTGTTCGGCCTCGTCTTCGGCTCGAACCGGCAGGAGTCGATCCTGCTGGGCATGGCGGCGCTGGCCACCGTCCTCGGCTTGGCGACCACCGTCGCCGTGCGCCGCGGCACCTCCCGCATCCGCTCGCACCCGGTCGTGACGACCATCTGGGGCGCCGCGGCGCTCGGCACGGCCGGGCTGATCGACGGTGACCACTTCCAGTTCGGCCCGCCGCTCGCCGTCGAGGTGTTCTGCACCCTGCTGATCGCCGCGCTGGCGCGCCGGCCGCGACCTGCCGCCGCCTCTGGCGGCGCGAGCCGCCCCGCCGGCGGGCCGGGGCGGCACCGCTGACGGGGCGGGGCTGAGCTGACGCGACGTCAGCCGATGTACTCGGAGGGCGAGAAGAACCTGCCGTAGTAGCTGCCGTCGATGTAGAGGTACGCCTGGCCCTGGGCGTAGCCGCCGTTGCCGATGTAGTCCCAGGGGGTGCTGCAGTAGCTGCCGGGGTCGGAAGCGGTCATGCCCCCACAGCTGGTGGTCGCCTCGTAGGAGCCGTTGTGGTTGATGTACGCGACGCCCGTGATGGAGTGGCTGCCGTGGTTGGTCACGTGCAGCGAGGCCTGCGCGGCGTAGCCGCTGACGTTGAGGCACACCTGGGCGTACACGTCGCCGTCGACCTGCTGGGTGGCCCCGCAGTAGGTGCCGCCGGTGACCGCGCTCGCGGAACCCGTGCCGAGCGCGAGGGTGGCGGTGGCCGCGGTGGCGACCGCCAGGGCGGCGATGCCGCGGCGGAGGTTGGTGGAACGGGACATCGGACCCCTTCCGGGTCTCGGGCCCGGCGCTGTCCGCCGGACCGCTCGTGCAGCACCCTGCCGGGCGGCGCTCACCGATCGGTCATGTGTCGGTAACGCCGCGCTGGACCAGCGGAGTTGGACGCACACGGGGGTGCTTCAGGCCCGCTTGCGGTACCCCAGCGCCACCAGCGCCGTGCCCGCCAACAGGGCGAGCGCCACCACCCGCAGGCCCAGCCCCATGCCCTCGGTGAACCGGGCGACCGCGAGCGGGGTGCGGGGGATCCCCGTGGAGCGGGTGGCCAGCACCGAGCCGGCCAGCGCCACGCCGAGGGCGGCGCCGATCTCCCGGGCGGCGGTGTTCAGCCCGGAGCCCAGCCCGGCCTGCTGGACCGGGAGTTCGGCCACCACCGTGATGGTGAGGGTGGGCATGCACAGGCCGGTGCCGAGCGAGAGCAGCACCAGCCAGGCGGCGTAGAGCGGGTAGGCGGTGTGCGCGTCGCAGGTGGAGACCAGCAGCAGGCCCGTGCCGAGCACGGCCAGCCCGCCGACGGCCAGCGGCGCGGGGCCGGTGCGCGGCAGCAGCCGGGCGGCGAGCCGGGGGACCAGGATCATGCCGACGGTGACCGGGACGACGGCCAGGCCGGTGAGCGCCGGCGAGTAGCCCTTGGCGTACTGCAGGTACTGGGCGTTGACGTAGAACAGCGCGAACAGCCCGAAGAAGCTGAGCCCCGTGCCCAGCACCCCGGCCCGCAGCCGCGGCGAGCGGAACAGCCGGGGGTCGAAGAGCGGCCGCGCGGCGCGCAGCGCGTACCCGACGAAGCCGAGGGCGAGCAGCGCCCCGAACCCGAAGGCGCCCAGCACCGGCGCGCTGCCCCAACCCCGGTGCGGGCCCTCGATGATGCCGTCCACCAGGGCCAGCACCGCCACCGTGAGCAGCGCGGAGCCGAGCGGGTCCAGCACCGCGGCGCGGTTGCGGGCGGTCCTCGGCAGGTGGGCCGCGCCGAGCCCGGCCAGCACCGCCGCGAGCACCGTGACCAGGGCGAACAGCGAGCGCCAGGAGACCAGTTGGGCCAGCACACCGCCGACCAGGTTGCCTGCCAGGCCGCCGAGGCCGAGCGCCAGGGTCCAGGCGGCCAGGGCCGCGGCCCGCCCGGCCGGTCCGGCCAGCTGCACCACCAGCGCCATGGTGGCCGGCATGATCAGCGCGGCACCGACGCCGCAGAGCGCCCGCCCGGCGATCACCAGCGCCATGGTCGGCGCGGCCCCGCTCACCGCGGCGCCCAGCGCCAGGACGCCGAGTCCGGCCAGCAGGGCGCCCTTGCGGCCGAACCGGTCGCCGAACGCGCCGGCCGGGATCAGCAGGCCGGCGAAGACGATCACGTAGGCGTCGACCGCCCAGAGCAGCTGACCCTGCGTCGGGTGGAGGGCGGAGGCGGCTAGGTCGGCGATCAGCAGGTTGACCGCGGCGACCATGCTCTGGGCCAGGCCGACGCAGGTGCAGAGCAGCAGGAGCACGGTGCGGGACAGGCCCGGTGGGGCGGTGGTGGTGGCGTCGGCAGTGGCGGCGGGCGCCAGGGCAGCACGGGACACGGCTCTCCTCGGAGCTGGTCGAAGCGGGATCGGATTCACCGTAGGGTGGCCGTGACCTGACGACCAGTGCATCTTGTGCAGGGAGACATTGCGCGTGACGCAATCCAGTCTGGATCTCAATCTGCTGCTCGCCCTCGACGTGCTGATCGAGGAGTCCGGCGTGCGCGGCGCGGCGCTGCGGCTGCACCTGTCCGAGCCCGCGATGAGCCGCACGCTGGGCCGGATCCGCAAGGCGCTCGGCGATCCGGTGCTGGTCCGCGCCGGGCGGACCATGGTGCCCACCCCGCGCGCCCTGGAGATCCACGCCGAGGTGCGCGACGTGGTGGAGCGCGCCCGCGCGCTCTTCCTGACGGCCGGTCAGGTCGACCTCGCCACGGTCGTGCGGACCTTCACGGTGATCGCCTTCGACGGCCTGCCCGCGGCGTTCGGCCCGGCGCTGCTCGCCCGGGTCCGCGACCAGGCCCCCGGAGTGCGGCTGCGGTTCCTGACCGAGAGCCACCTCGACGAGCCGGTGCTGCGGGAGGGGGTGGCCGACCTGGAGGTGGGCGTGATCGACAGCCGGCAGCCCGAGATCCAGGTGGAGCACCTCTTCGACGAGCGGATGGTCGGCGTGGCGCGCCAGGGCCACCCGCTGCTGCGGCGCACCGTCACGCCCGAGCGGTTCGCCGCCGCCGAGCACCTGGTGGTCTCCCGCCGGGGCCGGATGAGCGGGCCGGTCGACCAGGCGCTGCACGAGCTCGGGCTCAGCCGCACGGTGAGCGCCACGGTCGGCTCGCTGGCCTCCTCGTTCTTCGTGCTGCGCGACACCGACCTGGTGGGCCTGGCGCCGACCCAGGGCCTGCCGATGGCCGAGGCGCTCGGGCTGGTCGCCTTCCCCGTGCCACTGGCGCTGCCGCCGCTGCCCTTCGCCATGGCCTGGCACCCCCGCCACGGCGCCGACCCGGCGCACCGCTGGCTGCGCGGAACGGTGCGCGAGCTGGTGCTCGACCGGTCCGTCGGAAGATGCTAGCCATGGACATAGTAGCCATGTACTGTATTTCTCATGAGGACAGCAGCATGACGACGGCAGAGGGCGCGACCGCGGGCTTCCTGGTCTGGCGCCTGTCGATGAAGTGGCGGGTGGCCGTGGACCGGGCGGTCGCGCCGCTCGGCCTGACCCACGCGCAGTACGCGCTGCTGGGCGCGCTGTACGGCATGGGGCGCTCCGGGCAGCGGCCCAGCCAGCGGCAACTCGCCGACACCACGGGCCTGGAGCCGCTCTACGTCTCCAAGCTCGCCCGCGCGCTGGAGGGCGCCGGCCTGGTCGCCCGCACCCGGGACCCGGGCGACCCGCGCGCCATGCAGCTGTCGCTCACCGAGCAGGGCCGCGAGGTCACCGGCCGGGCGATCACCGTGGTCCAGGGCCTGCTGGACCGACTGCTGGCGCCGCTCGGGGGCCAGCAGAGCCCCCGCACCCGGCAGTTCGCCGAGGACCTGGCGACCCTGCTCGACGCACCCCTTGAACCGCCCACGGACAACGAGGAGCCGTCATGACCACCACCGCCCCCACCCTGAACGCCCGCGTCATCGCCCTGGCCTTCCGCGGCCCGCGCACCCTGCTCGACGGCACGCTGGCCGACCTCGGCACCGACTTCGCGCAGAGCGTGGTGCTGCGCACCGTCGCCGGCGCCGGCGGGTCCGCCGACCGCGCCGCACTGGCCGCCGAGGTCGGCGCGACGCTGCAGGCCGAGGAGCCGGCCGTGCGCGCCGTCATCGAGCGGCTGACGGCCGCTCAGTTGCTCGACCAGGGCCGGGCCGACGCCGGCGCGCTGCGGCTCACCGAGGCCGGACGGGACCTGCACGAGCGGATCAGCGCGGCCAGCGCCGGCATCGCCGCCCGGCTGTACGCCGACATCCCGGCCGAGGACCTCGCCGTCGCCGGCCGGGTGCTGACCCTGATCACCGAGCGCGCCGAGGCCGAGCTCGCCCGCGCCTGAGCGACGCCGACGCACCGTCAGCAGGCCGTCACCCCGCCCCGAACGCCCGCGCCACCACCCGCAGGTACCGCGCGATCGCCAGGTGCTGGAGCAGCGCCGCCACGGGGCGGCCGAGCCGGGAGTACCAGGCCGCGAGCCGGGAGAAGGCGGTCACCTCGAACCACACCTCGCCGGCCGCGTCCATGCTCACCACGAAGGACTCCTCCCCGCGCTCCGGGTGCCCGGGCAGCGTGCCGTAGGCGAAGCCGATCCGGTCGGGCCGCTCGACCGTCCACACCACCCGGCACGGGATCACCAGCCGGGGCAGCCGTAGCCCGGGCAGCCCGATCCGCAGCAGCACGGTGGCACCGGCGGTGGCGGGCGCGGGCGGCGGGTAGAGCGCGAAGCCCGAGCCCAGTTGGGTGCCCCAGCGCAGCACGAAGCCACCGGCGCGCTCCAGCACCTCGGGCCCGTGGCCGAGGTGGATCCGGCGGCGCAGCCAGGAGTAGCCGGGCGGCAGCGCGGCCGAGGCGGTGGCGCCGACCTCCGGGTAGTCGGGCTCGGCGGCGCGGGCGGCCAGGTAGCGGCGGTGCAGGGCGTTCGACGGCATCCGACAGTTCTACGGCATCGACGGTTCTCCCGTGGCGCCGGTCGGACGTGGGGCACCGCCCGCCGGTCGGCGCCACGCCCGGGCGTGCGCGCGGGGCCTTCCGGCGGGTGGTGGGCGCACAATCGACTCGGGAGACGGCCCCGGACACGGACTCCGGCGCCCGCAGCCGACCCGGGAGGAGCGTTCATGAACGGCGACATCCAGGTCGTACCGCTGGGTGATCACGAGTACCTCGTGCGCTTCCTGATCGGCGGCGAGTCGGTGGTCACCAGGTTCCAGGCCACCGAGACCACGGTGGCCCAACTGGCCGTCGCCGACGCCGCCGAGGAGCGGATCGTGGCGGAGACCGCCGGCTTCCTGGTCGAGCGGGAGCGGGAGCCGGAGCTCCCGGCCGCGATCGACCTGTACGACGTCGCGGCCGCCTACGGCGAGCTCTTCCGCGCGGAACTCGGGCAGCGCCTCGACCAGCGCCTCGACCAGCGCCTCGACCAGCGCTTCGACCCGCGTTCCGACGTACGCCTCGGCACGCGCTGAGCGCCGGCCGCCCCTGGCCGATCGGGTGGACGGCCGGGGTACGGGGGAGTGTCGCGGCCGCGATCGGCGCCGGGTGCGCCAGTCTCGTGCCGAAGAGGAGGCGATGACCATGGCCGCCGAGCGCCGTTCCCGCACCGTCGTACCCGCCCTGCTGCTGGCGCTCGCCCTGCCGGCCGCCCCGCTGCTCACGGCGTGCTCCAGCAGCAAGTCGTCCGGCACCGCGAGCAGCACGCCCGCGACCACTGCGCCCGCGACCACTTCGGGGCCGAGCAGCAGCACGGCGGCGGGCACCACCGTGACGGTGACCGAGAAGGAGTTCTCGCTCGCCCTCTCGCAGAGCCAGTTCGCGCCCGGCTCCTACACCTTCGTGGGCGACAACACCGGGTCGGTGACGCACGCGCTGGCCATCTCCGGCCCGGGCGTGTCCACGGTCCAGACCAGCAGCATCCCCCCGGGCTCCAAGGCGCAGTTCACCGTCACGCTCCAGGCGGGCAGCTACGAGCTGTGGTGCCCGATCGACGGGCACAAGGCGCTCGGCATGGACACCCACATCCAGGTCGGCGGGGCGAGCACCTCGCCCTCGAACACCGGCTCGCCCTCGAACGCCACCTCGCCCTCGAACACGACCTCGCCTTCAACCGCCGGCACGCCCACGGCGAGCAGCAGCGCGAGCGGTGCCAACGGCTACTGACCACCCGTCAGGACCGCTCCCGGGTAACGGGGGTCACCCCGGCCCGGGCCCGCCGGCATCCAGCAGGCCGAGCGAGTCCAGCAGGCGGCGGCAGTCCTCGGCGTCGGCCGCGCGGGCGGCCACCACCCGGCGGACGTGTGCGAAAGCAGCCTCCGGCAACGCCTCGTGGGCGATCGGGAACTGATCGCCCATTGTCCGCAGATCCCGGTTGACCCGGCCCATCGCGACTCTCCGATCCGTTGTGCGCCCGGGGCGGGCGCCGAACCCGACGCGCCCCGCAGCGTCCGTGCTCCGTCGCACGGTCGGGTGCCCGGTGGTTTGGTGCGCATGCCCACCGGGATACCGATCGCGCATGATCCCCGCGAAAGTCGCCGAAATCCTTCCGGAACTCGTCCCCTTCCTGCACGCCGTCCAGGAGCGGCGGCCCGACGACGGAACCTGGTGCGAGGCCTGGACCGTCCGTGACGTGCTGGCCCACCAGGCCGGCAACGCCGAGGAGCTGGCCCGCGTCCTGCGGGCCTTCCACGCCGGCGCGCCGGTCGCGACCCGCGGCTTCGACCGCGAGGAGCCGTACCGGCGGATGTCCGACCCGCAGCTGTGGGCCGCGTTCACCGCCAACTGCGAGGAACTGGCCGAGGTCGCCGCGGCCGCCGAGAGCGACCTGCCCCCGGACACGCCGGTGCAGTGGACCGGACGGACCGTCAACGTGCCGTTCTTCGCCGAGCACCTGCGCGAGGAGCTGATCCTGCACCGCTGGGACCTGACCGGCGACGACCGGACGGCCCGTGAGGCGCTCGCCGCGCCGTGGATGACCGGCCACAGCGTGCACCTGGTCGGCCGGCCGCTGCTGGTCCGCGGCTCGGCCGGGCTCGACCTCGGTCCGGAGGGGCGGGTCGAGGCCCGCCTGCGCACTCCGGGAACCGACGACGTGGTGGTGACCGCCGATGCCGACGGCGCCACCATCGGCCTCGCCGCGCCCGAGGGCCCGGCCACCATCGAGAGCGACGCGGCGGTGCGCGTGCTGCTGCTGTGGGGCCGGCGCCCGGCGGACCCGGGGCGCTGGCACAGCACCGTCGGACCGGAGGAACTGCGCCGGGTGCGGACCCTGCTGAGCGGCTACTGACCGGCGGGGGAGCGGGAGCCCGCTCACGCGAGGGCGGCCTGCCGGTGCAGGCCGCGGCTGAGCAGCCGGTGGCGCTCGTCCTCTGTGAGGCCGCCCCAGACCCCGTACGGCTCGCGGGCGGCCAAGGCGTAGCGCCGGCACTCCGTGCGCACGGGGCAGCCGGCGCAGACGGCCTTCGCCGCCTCGTCGCGCTCGTCGTGGGCGGCGCCGCGCTCGCCGGAGGGGTGGAAGAAGAGCCCGGCGGCGCCTTCGCGGCAGGAGCCGCGCAGCTGCCAGCTCCAGTTGTGGTCGTAGGCACCGGGCAGGCGGGAAACGTGCACCACGGGGATCACCTCTCCGTTTCGGGGTCGCTGGCCGCTCCCTCGTCTGTCCCGGATTCCGCGCCTTAATCGCACTATTCTCGGGATTGTCCGATCATCGCCAGCCTGGTGTGCGCCGCGCGGTCCGGGGCAGACGAGCCGGCGCAAGGTCCCCCGAGACCATGGAGGTTGCGATGAACACACCCGTGCCCTACCGGATCGGCGACCAGGTGCACTGCGCGGACGGCGAGTGCGAGCCGCTCGACCGGGTGGTGATCGATCCCGTGGCGGGCCGCGCCACCCACCTGGTGGTGGCGGGCCGGCTGGTGCCGGTCGACCTGGTCGAGCCGGTCGAAGTCGGCGACGGCCTGCGGCTGCGCTGCACCCGGGCGGCGGTGGAGCGGCTGGACCCCGCCGAGGAGACGTACTACCTCCCCGCCGGCGCCGGACTGGCCGGCTACGCCCCGGAGGAGACGCTGCTGCTGCCCTACTACGGGCTCGGGGCGGGCGGCGCCGGGCTGACCCCCAGCCTGCTGCTGCCGGACGGTTCGCCGGCGCTGGAGGTGCGCGAGCGGATCCCGGCCGGCGAGGTGCAGATCCGGCACGGCGACCGGGTCGAGGCCATGGACGGCGCGGTCGGCCGGGTGCAGGGCCTGGTGGTCGACCCGCGCGACCACGGCGTGACGCACGTGCTGCTGCAGGAGGGCCACCTCTGGGGCCGCAAGACGGTGGCGATACCGCTGCGGGAGACCGAGTGGCGCGGCGGCCAGGTCAACGTCCGGCTGAGCAAGGCGGAGTTGGCCGAGCTGCCGGCGGTCGAGCTGCGCTGACCGCGACTGCCTGCCCGGGACGGGATGCATGGAATCCGACATTTCGGACAGTAGCGTGACCGTGAGGCGACGCCAGCGCCGTTCGATGAGGGAGATGACAGATCCATGGCCGCAGTCCTGTTGGTCCTGCTCCTCGCCGCCGTGCTCTTCGGCCTCGGGTTCCTGGTGAAGGCCCTGTGGTGGGTGGCGTTCTTCGTGTTCGTCGGCTGGCTGATCGGCTTCATCGTCCGCCCGGTGGGCCGGGCCCGGGGCCGCGGGCACTGGTACCGGTGGTGAACCCCGGGCCGCGCGGGCGCCGGGCCGACGGCCTGACGGTCTGTCAGTGCGGATCGCCCGCGATCCGGCCCAGCAGCGCCCGGGCGGTCGGCCGCAGCTCGCGCAGCCGCCCGGCCAGCAGGACCGCGGCCAGGCCCAGGTACACCCAGCTCAACAGCACCCGGGCGTGCTGGTCCGGCAGCGCGAACTGCACGGCGAAGAGCACCAGCAGCAGGCCGGCCTTCCACGGCAGGAAGCGCAGGTCGAGCAGCAGCACCACGGCGAGCACGGTCTGCGCGGCCGTCAGCAGCACCTCGTCCACCTGACGGGGCGCCAGCGGCAGCGGGCCGCCGCCACCGCCCGCCAGGTAGGCCAGCGGCAGCGAGCCGATCAGCAGCGTCCACTGGTTGACCTTGCTGGAGAGCAGCGCCCCGAGCCCGTCGTCGCCGCGCAGCCGCCAGGCGAAGACCACGGCGACGATCAGCTCCGGCGCCTCCGAGGCGAGCGGCGCGAGCCACTGCACCAGCAGGAAGCGGTCGATGCCGAGCGAGGAGCCCGCGTCCACCAGCGAGGTGGCGAACGGCTCGGCGCAGGCGAAGACCACGGCGGCGGCCAGCACGAAGACCACCACCGTGGTGACCTGCCGGCGCCGGGCCGGCAGCGCGGCGAGGCGGGCCGGGACGCCGACCAGCTCCTCCTCGTCGTCCTCGCTGCACCGGCTGATCCGGAACAGGTAGTAGGCGTACCAGCCGATCAGCAGCACGGCCAGCGGCCAGGCGATCCGCCGGCTGATCGGCATCTCGAAGGCCAGCAGCGCCGCCACCCCGAGGAAGGCGGTGTCGATCCGCCGGTGCTCGCGCAGCGCGATGCCGGGCCGCACCTTGCGGCGCCGGGCCGCCAGGTAGCTGGCCAGCATGACCAGCGGCCAGCCGACGCCGACCAGCAGCCGGTTGGCGCCGGTCATGTTGGCCGCCGCGTAGGCCGTGTACTCGGGCCGGCTGCCGGCCGCGTACGCGAAGTACAGGTCCACGGCGTACTCGGGCAGCACCGCGATGAAGGCCAGCAGCGCCAGCGCCAGCGGCCCCGCGATGTCGGCCCGCGCGGTCTCGGCCGCCCACATCAGCAGCAGCGCGGCCGCCAGCACGCCGAGCCCGAACAGCACCATGGCCGGCACCGGCGCCGGATGCGTCCCGGTCAGCCGCAGCACCACCGCCGGCAGCGCCATCAGCACCGCGATCCCCAGCCGCAGCGCCGTCACCCGCCCGCTCGGCGGCGCGGCCGACGGCACCGCGGCCGGTTCCTGACGGTCGTTCACCGGCACCTGCTGAGCCATCAGCCGTCCTCACACGCTCCTGGGCAGTCCGGCCAGGCTAGGTCGCACCCGGGACCGTCCCGGCCCGGGCGCGGGCGCCGGGGCCGGAAGTTCCCCCGGACAGCGGGCTCCCCGGCGTGGTCCGCTCAGGTGCGCAGCCACAGGGCGGTGTCCGGAGGTAGGTGCTCCCCGTCGAGCGGCCCGCTGGCCAGCAGCGGCGTGCCGTCGAGCGGCGGGGCGACGGGGTGCCCGGAGAGGTTGACCACGCACGCGAAGGAGTCGCCGCGGCGGAAGGCGAGCACCCCGGCGGGGGAGTCGAGCCAGGCCAGCGGGGCGTCCGGCAGCTGCCGGCGCAGCCGCAGGGCGGCCCGGTAGAGCGCGAGCACCGAGCCCGGGTCGGCCCGCTGGGCCTCGACGGTGAGCTCCTTCCAGCCGTCGGGCTGCGGCAGCCAGGGGCGGTCGGCGCCGGGCGGGCCGAAGCCGAACGGCGGGCTGTCGCCGGACCAGGGCAGCGGCACCCGGCAGCCGTCCCGGCCGGGGTCGGCGGGGTTGCGGCCCTTGCGCTCCCACATCGGGTCCTGGCGCAGCCGGTCGGGGATCGACTCGACCTCCCAGAGCCCGAGTTCCTCGCCCTGGTAGAGGTAGACCGAGCCGGGCAACGCCTGGGTGAGCAGCGCCGCCGCGCGGGCCCGCCGGGTGCCGAGCGCCAGGTCGACGGGGCGGCCGTGCCGGCGGGCGTAGATCGCGAAGGAGGTGTCCGCCCGGCCGTAGCGGGTGACCACCCGGTCCACGTCGTGGTTGGAGAGCACCCAGGTGGCCGGCGCACCGGCCGCCTCGTGCAGCCGCAGCGTGTCGTCGATCACCGTGCGCAGCGCGTCCGCCTGCCAGGAGCACTCCAGGTAGGGGAAGTTGAAGACGGTGTGCAGTTCGCCCGGGCGCAGGTAGCGGGCCAGCCGCCGGGCGTCGGGCAGCCAGAGCTCGCCGATCAGCACCCGCCCGCCCGGGTAGGAGTCGGCGACGGCCCGCCAGGAGCGGTAGATCGCGTGCACCTCCTCCCGGTCGGTGAAGGCGACCTGGTCGTCGGCGACCGGCAGGGCGGGGTCCTTGACCAGCAGCGCGGCCGAGTCCACCCGGAAGCCGTCCGCACCCCGGTCGAACCAGAACCGCAGCACCTCCTCGAACTCCGCCCGCACCTCGGGGTGCTGCCAGTTGAAGTCGGGCTGCTCGGGCGCGAACAGGTGCAGGTACCACTGGCCCGGGCGGCCGTCCGGCTCGGTCACCCGGGTCCAGGCCGGGCCGCCGAAGAAGCCCTGCCAGTCGGTGGGCGGCAGCTCGCCGCCGGCGCCGCGCCCGGGACGGAACCAGAACCGCTCCCGCTCCGGTGAGCCGGGCCCGGCGGCCGTCGCGGCCCGGAACCAGGGGTGCTGGTCGGAGGTGTGGTTGGGCACCACGTCCACGATCACCCGGATGCCGAGCTCGTGGGCCCGCCGGATCACCTCCTCCGCCTGCGCCAGGGTGCCGAACAGCGGGTCGATCCGGCGGTAGTCAGCCACGTCGTAGCCGGCGTCGGCCTGTGGGGAGGCGTACCAGGGGTTGAACCAGACGGCGTCGACGCCGAGTTCGGCGAGGTGCGGCAGGTGCGCGAGGACGCCGGCCAGGTCGCCCACGCCGTCGCCGTCGCCGTCGGCGAAGCTGCGGGGGTAGATCTGGTAGATGGCGGCGCGGCGCCACCACTCGGGTTCGTGCGCTCCGGGGACGGACACGGCGGACCTGCTTTCGGGTGGCTCGGGATGGCGGCTTCGGACGGTGGGCGGATGGTGGGCGTCGGTCCGCCGTCCCGGCCCGCACCGGTCAGGGCGGCTGGGCCGGGACGGCGGGGTCTGACGGGCCGTCGAGCGGCGGTCAGCCCTTGAGGCTGCCCGCCGTCAGGCCGGCCGTGATGGTGCGCTGGAGCACCAGGAAGAGCACCAGGGTCGGCAGCGAGGCGAGGAACAGGCCGGCGATCAGGGTGTTCTGCGGCATCGAGGTGGCCGCGGTGTTGACGCCGACGTTGAGGGTCTCGTTGCCCGGCACGGTGATCAGCGGCCAGAGGAAGTCCTTCCAGACCGCGACCAGGGCGAAGATCGACACCACCCCGAGGACCGGCCGGGAGATCGGCAGCACCACCGACCAGAGGATCCGCAGCGGCCTGGCGCCGTCGAGCGCGGCGGCGTCCAGCAGCTCGTCGGGCACGGAGTCGAAGAACCGCTTCAGCAGGAAGACGTTGAAGGCGTTGGCCACCGTGGGCAGCCAGATCACCCACGGGGTGTCCTGCAGGTTCCAGTGCACCAGCGGCAGGTCGAGCACGGTCAGGTACTGCGGGATCACCAGGGCGGCGGCCGGCACCATCATCGAGGCGAGCATCATGGCGAGGATCGCCCGGCCCAGCACCGGCCGCAGCTTGGAGAGCGAGTAGGCCGCCGCCACGCAGAACACCAGCTGGAGCAGCAGCGCCCCGCCCGCGTAGACCACGGTGTTGAGCAGCAGCCGGGCCATGCCCAGGCGCGACCAGGCCTCGGTGAAGGCGTGCGTACTCGGGTGCGCGGGGACCAGGGTGGGCGGGGTGCGCACCAGCTCCTGCGGGGACTTGAGCCCGCCGGTGGCCATCCAGTACAGCGGTCCGAGGAAGACGGCGGTGGCGGTGAGCAGCACCAGGGCGAGCACGATCCGGTAGGCGCGCCGGCCGCGCGGCCGGTTCAGCTGGACCGGGGAGATCAGGGTGCGGGTGGTGGTGGTCATCTCAGTCCTCCCGGCCGCGGCGCTCAAGCCACAGGTAGAGCGCGGAGAAGCAGCCGAGCACCACCAGCATGATCACGCCGAGGGCGGCCGCGGTGTTGAACTTGTCGTAGCTGAACGCGTAGTCGTACAGCAGGTAGACCACGGTGGTGGTGGAGCCCTCGGGGCCGCCGCCGGTGAGCACGAAGGCCTCGGTGAACATCTGCATGGTGGCGACCACTTGGAGCACCAGCATGAGCGAGAGGATCAGCCGGGTCTGCGGCACCGTCACGTGCCGCACGCGTTGCAGCAGGTTGGCGCCGTCGAGTTCGGCGGCCTCGTAGAGCTCGCCGGGGATGCCCTGCAGGGCGGCCAGGTAGACCAGGGTGGCGCTGCCCATGTTGCTCCAGGTGGAGACCAGCACCAGCGAGGGCATCGCGGTGTCCTTGGACGCCAACCAGGCCGAGCCCGGCAGGTGCAGGGCGTGCAGGACCTGGTCGAACAGCCCGTAGCCCGGGTCCATGAAGTACTTGAAGAGCAGGATCCCGGCCACCGGCGGCAGCATCACCGGCAGGTACACCAGGATCCGCAGGTAGGCCTGGGCGTGCCGGAGTTCGTTGATCACGATCGCGGCCAGGAACGGCAGCGCGAAGCCGAGCACCAGCGCGAGCCCGGTGAACTCCAGGGTGTTGCGCCAGGCCGACCAGAACTCCGGATCGGCGGTGATCTGGCGGTAGTTGGCCAGCCCCACCCAGCTGGTGGCGCCGTGGTGGACCCGCTGGAAGGACATGGTGATCTCACGGACCATCGGGTACCAGGTGAACAGCACGAAGCAGAGCAGCGCGCCGGCGAGGAACCCGTGGGCGCGCAGGTTCCGGGCCAGCCAGCGGCGCCGGGCCGCCCGGGCGCGGGCCGGGCCGCTGGCCGCCGGGCCCGGCCGCGCGGCGGTCACTGGTTGGCCAGGATCTGGTTCGCCTGGGACTCGGCGGTGGCGAGCAGGCTGTCGACGTCGGCCTTCGGGTCGGTCAGCACCGCGGACATCGCGGTGTCCAGCACCTTGTAGAGCTGCTGCGCGGCCGGCGGCTCGTTGACCGAGCTGGTGGGGGAGTTGACGTACGGGTCGTAGTCGGACAGCGGCAGGTTGCCGTTGGTCTTCAGCGAGTCGGTGATCGCGGTCAGCTGCGGGGAGCCGGCCGACCAGAAGTAGGGCTGCGGCACCGAGATGGCGACCGGGTCCTTGCTGCCGGCGGCGAGCGTGGCGGAGCGGGCGAAGTTGAACTGGCCGGCGTCCGGGGTCAGGTACTCGAAGTCGATCCAGGCGATCTCGGCCTTGATCTGGTTCGGGGTCTGACCCTTCTTCAGGTAGTACAGGTCGCCGCCGCCGAGGCTGGCGGCCGGGCCGGTGGCGCCCGGCATCGGGCCCAGGCCGAAGGCGTTCTTGTCCGCGCCGAGCACCTCGATCAGGTGCTTGACCACGTCGGGCGCGCCGATGAACATGCCGACCTTGCCGGTGGCCAGCGGCGGGAAGGCGTCGGCCCACTGGGTGAGCGGGGTGGCGCCGATGCTCTGGTCGGTGAAGCGCATGTCGTGCAGGCGTTGCAGCACCTGCTTGCCCTGGGGGGAGTCGAAGGCGGCCTTGGTGCCGTCGGCGCTGACCATCTTGCCGCCGAGGCTGTAGAGCTCCGAGGTGAAGTGCCAGCCGCCGTTGTTGCCGCCGCTGTAGTCCTCGTAGCCGGTGACGCCGCCGCCGAGCGCGGCGATCTTCTTGGCGTCGGCCTGCACCTGGTCCCAGGTGACCGGGGGCTTGTCGGGGTCGAGGCCGGCCTGCTTGAACAGGTCGCGGTTGTAGACCAGGCCGGTGCTGTAGTAGTTGATCGGCAGGGCGTAGACCTTGCCGTCCGCGCCGAGGTTCTGCTTCACGCTGGCGAGCATGCCGGAGTAGCCGGGCACCGTCCGGTCGTTGACGTAGGCGCTGATGTCGGCCGCGTCACCGGAGTTGAGGGTCTGGTCCTGGTCGGTGAAGTAGGCGTGGAAGGCGCCGGTCTCGTCGTGCGCCTTGTACTCCGCGGTCTGCTGGGCGGGCACCTCGCACTGGCCCACGTAGGGCTTGGCGTCGATGGTGACGTTGGGGTACTTCACCTTGAACACCGCCAGGTCGTCGGCGTAGTCGGCCTTCCCCGCGGCCTGGTCGGCGCCGGGGGCGCAGTCGATCGAGATGGTGACGGCGGTCTGCGGGTCGAGCGGGCTGCCGTCCGCGACGCCGCCGGCGCCGCCCCCGGAGCCCTTGCCCGAACTGGACGAACTGCAGGCGGCGGTGGCGAGGAGCATCCCGGCGGCGAGGGCGAGGGTGGCGATTCTTCGCGGGCTGGTGCGCGAGCTGTGGAATGTCATGCGGTCTACCCCATGGTCTCTGGAGTCTCTGGAGCGAGGGCGGCCGAGATCCGGCGTGGCTCAGAAGGTAGGCCGCCGGATCCGTCGCCGCAAGACATCGACAGAAATACGCAAAGACTCAACTGTGTCACGGTGTTGGGCGATTGCCCCGGAGCTGCGGCATGACCTGGGGCGCCGGTTCTTTCAACGGCTTGCGCGGCTCTGCTCTACTGTTGCGGCATGAAGAGCAGACTCGCCGAGGTCGCGCAGAAGGTCGGGGTCAGCGAGGCCACCGTGAGCCGGGTGCTCAACGGGCGCCCCGGGGTCTCCGAGAGCACCCGCAACGCCGTGCTCACCGCGCTGGACGTGCTCGGCTACGAGCGGCCCACCCAACTGCGGGGCGAGCGCGCCCGGTTGATCGGCCTGGTGCTGCCCGAGCTGCAGAACCCGATCTTCCCGGCGATCGCCGAGGTGGTCGGTGGCGCGCTGGCCCAGCGCGGCTTCACGCCGGTGCTCTGCACCCGCACCGCCGGCGGCCTCTCGGAGGCCGACTACGTCACCATGCTGCTGGAGCAGCAGGTCTCCGGAGTGGTCTTCGCCGGCGGCCACTTCGCCGAGGACGACGCCCCGCACGAGCACTACGAGCAGCTGCGCGAGCGCGGCGTGCCGGTGGTGGTGCTCAACGCGGCCGTCGAGCACCTCGGCTTCCCGCAGGTCTCCACCGACGACGCGGTCGCCGTCGAGCAGGCCTTCGGCCACCTGGCCGCGCTCGGCCACGAGCGGATCGGCATGATCGTCGGCCCGGCCGACCACATCCCCTCCCGGCGCAAACTCGCCGCCTTCGCCCGGCAGTACCGGCGGCTGGGCCGCGAGCCGCAGCCCGAGTGGATCGCGCACGCCCTGTTCGCCCTGGAGGGCGGCCGGGCAGCGGCCGCCCGGATGCTCAAGGCCGGTGTCACCGGCATCATCTGCGGCAGCGACCCGCTGGCGCTGGGCGCCATCCGGGCGGCCCGCCGGGCCGACCTGGCCGTACCCGGGCAGGTCTCGGTGGTGGGCTTCGACGACTCCGCGTTCATGAACTGCACCGAGCCGCCGCTCACCACGGTCCGGCAGCCGATCGAGGCGCTCGGCCGGGCGGCCGTGGCCCTGCTGGTCCGTCAGATCGACGGCGGCGACGTGACCGCGGAGGAGCTGCTCTTCGAGCCGGAGCTGGTGGTGCGCGGCTCCACCGGCCCCGCGCTGTAGCCAGGCCCGGAGGCCCGAGCACTGCCCCGCCGCGCGGTCGCGGCGGGGCAGTGTCATGTCCGCGCGCCCCATTGACGGGACGGAACGGGCTCTGTAACTTCTCGGCAAAGCTGCGGAAATCCAGAGCAGAACGACGCCGGTTCGGCGATGGATCTCTGACAGCCCGTCAGCGAGGGAGCCCGGGTCAGGGGCGGCTCGCCTCGGCATCCGTGGAGTCACAGGAACCGAGGGACGATGAGAACACTTCTGTCACTGCTGCGGTCACCCGGTGGGGCTCGCCGATCCCGACCGCACCGTGCCCACCCGAACCGGCCGCGCCGCGCCGCCGCCGCGCTCCTCGCGGTGCTCGCGCTCTGCGTGCCGCTGCTCGGCACCGTGGTCGCGCCCGCCGCCGCGGCCCCCGCCAACCTGGCGCTCGGCAAGACCGCCACCGTCTCCAGCAGCAACGGCCAGTACACCGCGGCCAACCTCAACGACGGCTCGCAGAGCAGCTACTGGGAGGGCGCCACCGGCGCCTTCCCGCAGTGGGCCCAGCTCGACCTGGGCGCCGCGACCCCGATCGACCAGGTGGTGCTCAAGCTCCCGAGCTCCTGGTCCGCCCGCAGCCAGACGCTCGCGCTCCAGGGCAGCACCGACGGCACGAACTACGCCACCGTCGTGGCCGCCACCTCGTACACCTTCGACCCGGCCTCCGGCAACACCGTGTCGATCAACTTCGGCGCCACCAGCACCCGTTACGTGCGGGTGAACATCACCGCCAACACCGGCTGGAACGCCGCCCAGCTCGCCGAGTTCGAGGTCTACGGCGCCACCGCGGCGGGCACCAACCTCGCGCTCGGCAAGACCATGAGCGACTCCGGGCACACCCAGAACTACGTCGCCGCCAATGCCGACGACGGCGACCCCACCACCTACTGGGAGAGCACCGACAACGCCTTCCCGCAGTGGCTCCAGGTCGACCTCGGCGCCTCCGTCGCCGTCGACCAGGTGGTGCTCAAGCTCCCGCCCGCCACCGCCTGGGCCGCCCGCACCCAGACCCTCGCCGTCCAGGGCAGCACCGACGGCAGCACCTTCACCGACCTGGCGCCCTCGGCCGGCTACACCTTCGACCCGGCCACCGGAAACACCGTCACCATCGACTTCGGCCAGGCCACCACCCGTTACGTCCGACTGAACGTCACCGCCAATACCGGCTGGCCGGCCGCGCAGATCGGCGAGTTCGAGGTCTACGGCCCGACCGGCGCCGTCCAGCCGCCGAACCCGCCCGGCAACCTCGGCTACACCCAGAGCGCGAGCGGCGCCGTCACCCTGACCTGGACCGCCTCCAGCAGCCCGAACCTGGCCGGCTACGACGTCTACGCGAACAACGCGCTGCTCACCTCCGTCCCGGCGAGCGCCACCAGCTACACCGACAACCCGCCCGTCACCGCCACCGTCAGCTACTTCGTCCGAGCCAAGGACACCGCAGGCAACGAGTCGGCCAACAGCAACACCGTCACCCGCACCGGCTCCTCCGCCACCGCACCGACCGCCCCCAGCAACCTCGCCTACACCCAACCCTCCTCCGGCCAGGTCGCGTTGACCTGGTCCGCCGCCTCCGACGCGGTCGGCGTCACCGGCTACACCGTCTACCGCAACGGCGCCAAGCTCGCCACGGTCGGCGGCAGCACCCTCGGCTACACCGACTCCGTCGCCGACTCGCTCACCGTCTCCTACGACGTCACCGCGAGCAACGCCGCCGGCCTGGAGTCCGCCGCCTCCAACACCGTCACCCGCACCGGCTCCGGCGGCACCAGCACCAACCTCGCCCTGCACAAGCCGATCGACGGCACCGCCTACACCTACACCTACGCCCCGGCGAACGCCGACGACGGCGACGCGACCACCTACTTCGAGGGCTCCAGCTACCCCTCGCAGCTCACCGTGCACCTGGGCGCCAACGCCGACCTCAGCTCGGTGGCGGTGAAGCTGAACCCGGCCGCCGCCTGGTCGGCCCGCACCCAGACGATCGCGGTGCTCGGCCGAGAGCAGAGCTCCTCGACCTTCACCACCCTGGTCCCCGCCCAGTCCTACTCCTTCGACCCGAGCGGCAACCAGAACACCGTCACCATCCCGGTCAGCGGCCGGGTGGCCGACGTCGAGCTCTCCATCACGAGCAACAGCGGCGCCCCCGGCGGCCAGGTCGGCGAGTTCGAGGTCTACGGCACCCCGGCGCCCAACCCCGACCTCACCGTGACCAGCAGCTCCTGGACGCCGACCGCGCCCGTGGAGACCGACGCGATCACCGCCTCCGCCATGGTGAAGAACGGCGGCACCGCCCCCTCGGTCGCCACCGACGTCAACTTCTACCTCGGCAGCACCAAGGTCGGCTCCACCACCGTCGGTGCGCTGGCCCCCGGCGCCACCCAGAGCGTCTCGGCCACGATCGGCACCCAGAACGCGGGAAGCTACCAACTCACCACCAAGGTCGACGAGTCCAAGCAGAACTTCAACCTCACCGGCGACCAGAGCTACACCAACCCGACCGACCTGGTGGTCGCCCCCGTCCAGTCCGCCGACCTGGTCGGCACGCTCAACTGGACGCCCGCCACCCCGGCCGCCGGAAACACCGTCAACTTCACCGCCACGGTGAAGAACCAGGGCACCATCGCCACCACCGCCGGCAGCCACGGCATCACGCTCACCCTGCTCGACCCCGCCGGGAACACCGTCACCACCCTGACCGGCGCGGTCAACGGCACCATCGCCGCCGGCGCCACCGCCGCCCCGGTCGCCCTCGGCTCCTGGACGGCCGCCAACGGCAAGTACACCGGCCACCTGGTGCTCGCCGCCGACCCGAACGAACTGCCCGTCAAGCAGCCGCACCTGACCAGCGACACCCCGGTCTTCGTCGGCCAGGGCGCCAACATGCCCTACGACTCCTACAAGTCCACCGACGGCCAACTCGGCGGAGCCGCCGCCGTGGTCGGCCCCAACCGCACCATCGGCGACCTGGCCGGCGAGGCCACCCAGCGCACCGCCGTCACGCTGGACAACACCGGCGACTCGGTCAGCTGGACCTCCCGCGAGTCCACCAACACCTTCGTGCTGCGTTACTCGATCCCCGACGCGCCGGGCGGCGGCGGCATCAACGCCACCCTCGACCTCTACGCCAACGGCCAGTTGGTGCAGCCGCTGAACCTCTCCTCGCACTACGCCTGGCTGTACGGCTCGGAGACCAGCCCCGGCAAGAGCCCGAGCGCCGGCTCGCCCCGGCACATCTACGACGAGTCCAGCTTCCTGCTCGGCCAGTCCTTCCCGACCGGCACCGTCTTCACCCTGAAGAAGGACGCCGCCAACACCTCCCAGTACGCGATCGACTTCATGAACCTGGAGCAGGCCACCCAGGTCGCCAACCCGGACCCGGCCCACCTGGTGGTGCCCGGCGGCTTCACCCAGCAGGACGTGCAGAACGCCCTCGACAAGGTGCGGATGGACACCACCGGCACCCTGACCGGCGTCTACCTGCCGGCCGGCCAGTACGCGGTGACGGGACGGCTGTCGGTCTACGGCAAGCCGGTCAAGGTGGTCGGCGCCGGCGTCTGGTACAGCCAGTTCACCGCCCCACAGAACCAGACCGACACCGACACCGGCTGGGACCTGCAGTCCGGCGCGAGCGGCTCGACCTTCACCGGCTTCGCCTGGTTCGGCAACTACAACACCCGCCAGGACGGCCCCGGCCACACCTGGGACCTGCGCAACCAGTCGAACATCACCATCGACAACGTGTGGATCGAGCACAACGTGGTCGGCATCTGGGGCGCCTCCAACGTGCAGAACTCCACCTTCACCAACCTGCGGATCCGCGACACCATGGCCGACGGCATCAACCTGACCAACGGCAGCCAGGGCAACCTGATCTCCAACGACGAGGCCCGCTCCACCGGTGACGACAGCTTCGCGCTGTTCGCCGCCCAGGACCAGAACCCGGGCGCCAAGGAGGAGAACAACACCATCCAGAACGTCACCGCGATGACCCCCTGGCGGGCGGCCGGCGTCGCCGTCTACGGCGGTGGCGGGAACACGGTGCAGAACTTCACCGTCTCCGACACCCTGTGCTACTCGGGCCTGACCCTCTCCTCGCTCAACTTCGGCTTCGCCTTCGAGGGTTTCGAGTCCAGCCCGCAGACCACCGTCCGCAACTTCACCCTGGCCAGGGACGGCGGCCACTTCTGGGGCAACCAGGTCTTCGGGGCGATCTGGGTGTTCTCCGCCACCCAGCCGTTCCAGGGCATCCGGGTCAGCGACGCCGGCATCACCGACCCGACCTACAGCGGCATCATGTTCCAGACCGACTACTCGGGAGGCAGCGCGCTCAACCCGGTGACCGACACCGTCTTCACCGACACCACGATCACCGGCGCCCACGCCGACAACGACGCCTACGGCACCGGGAAGTCCGGCTACGGCATCTGGGCCAACCCGCTGCCCGAGCCCGGCCAGGGGCCGGCGGTCGGATCGGTGACGTTCAACCACCTGGTGGAGAACGACAACGACGTCAACATCCAGAACACCACGTCGACCTTCGCCATCACCGTGAACCCGTGAGTTGACGGAGTGTCAGACAGTTGGGTGCGGGCCCCTCGTGAGGAGCCCGCACCCAACCGCTGCCAGCCGAGCGGGAGGTCCAGGTAGGCCTCGGTGCCGGCGGCGGAGCTGATCCGCAGGGTGCTGTAGGGCGGGTTGGCGTTGCCGTGCCCATGAGTTGGTGGGGAGGCGACTGTGCGCTTGCCCGTTCCTCCGTGGGCGGGCGGGCAGGGCGATCTTTCTCGCCGCTGAGGGAGCCGATAGGTTCGCCTCATGGGACAGCAGCGGGCGGGCGTGCATCATTCGGTTTCGACTTGGCAGCAGCCGTGTCCTCCGACGACCTCTCACGAACGCACTGCGCTGGTCGAACGGATCGCGAAGCGGATCCTTGCCCTCGGCCAGGGCCGTCTGATGGTAGGGATCGACGGTTTCACCGCTGCGGGCAAGACGAGTTTCGGGCACGAATTGGCTGAGCGGATCAGTACTGCGGGACGGCCCGTGCTCCGGGCAACCCTTGATGACTTCAAGAAGCCGTGGAAGGACCGGCACCTGTATGACCGGGAGTCAGGTGAGGGGTACTACCGCAACGCGTACGACTATGACGCGGTCAAGCGGCTGCTGCTTGAGCCCTCCCGGTCGCCGGAGGCAACGTCGTGCGCGCTGTGCAGCATCGACCCGCTGACGCAGAAGGACCATTCCTCAGACCGGACGTCCCTCTTTTCGGATGCGGTGCTGATCGTGGATGGCGTCTTCGCCTTCCGGCCGGAGATCAACGAGTACTGGGACTTCCGTGTCTGGCTGCAGGTAGATGCGGAACTGTCCGTTCAGCGAGGTGCTGACCGTGATCAGGACTGGGCCGGGAGCGATGCGGAGTCGATCCACCGCAACCGGTATCTGGTGGCAGAGCGCATCTATCTTCAGGAAGTCGACCCGATCCCGATGATGGACATCGTCATCGACAACTCGACGTTCGCCAGCCCGCGCATCGTGGAGTCGTGACCTCCGGAGGGCAAGAGTTCGTCGACCCGGCCGGGCCCGTCAACTTGACCGAGACGCGGAGGAGGCGATCCACGCACCGGAGCCGACCCCCGCGGGACGCGCCGCCGCCCCCAGCGCGTTTACCAGGCATGGACCGCACGACGACGAGTACCGCACCGCTGGAGCCACTGGAGTTCCGGGCGTTCGCCACCGCGATGGGGCGCCGACTGGTGCGCACGGCCTTCCTGCTGACGGGCGGTGACGCGCACCTCGCGGAGGACCTCGCGCAGGACACGCTGGGCCGGATCTACGGCAAGTGGCGCCGGGTGTCCCGGATGGAGAACCCGGCGGGGTACGCGCAGACCGTGCTGCTCCGCGCCTTCCTCTCGCACCGCCGGCGCCGTGCCAGCACCGAGCAGGTCACCGACACCTTCGCCGAGACGGCCGTCCACGACCCCGACCCGGACCTGCGCCTGACCCTGCTCCGCGCGCTCGGCCAACTGCCCGTCCAGGACCGCGCCGTCCTGGTCCTACGGTTCTGGGAGGACCGCAGCGCCGAGGAGACCGCCGAGGTGCTGCGGCTCAGCGCCAGCGGAGTGCGCTCGCGCACCAGCCGGGCGCTGGAGCGGCTGCGCGCCGTGCTCGGTGACCAGCTCGACGAACTGCCGCGTCCCTGACCCGCCGTCGGACTCCGACACCTTCCCCTTCCCCTGCCGATAGCCCTGCCGAGAAAGGCCGCTGCGCCATGCCCTCCGACGACTCGATCACCGAACTCCTGCGCGAGGCCGCGGACCTCGCCCCCGACACCCCCGGCGAGCTGCTGGCCGACGCGGGCGAGCGGCGCGGTCGCCGCCGCACCGCCCGCCGCCGGGCCGCCGTCGCCGGTGGCGCGGCCGTGCTGGCCGTGGCCGCCGTGACCGCCGTCCAACTGCGGCCCGGCGGTGACCCGGTGGCGCCGGCCGGCCGGCCGAGCACAACGGCTCCCGAGCTGCGGCCCGCGACCGCCGTCCTGGAGGCCCTGCTCCCGGCGGGCCGGATCACCGGCCAGGAGGCCCTCGACTACGGGACGGGCGCGGGCCCGACGGCCCGCCTGGTCTTCGACGACGGCCACGGCGGGACCCTGCTCGAACTGACCACCGCCACGGTCGGACTGCGGCTCGACGAGGACGCCGTGGGCACCCAGTGCCCGGACCCGTTCATGGTGCCCGTCGCGAGCTGCACCAGGACCGTCCGCCCGGACGGCTCGATCCTGGTCGTCGAGAAGTCGGCCCCGACCGCCGCCACCCCGGTCAGCGACTGGAGCGCGGTGTACACCGGCACCGACGGGCGCCAGGTCCGGCTCGACGAGTACAACTCGCCGACCGCGATGCCGCCGCTGAGCAGGCCCGAACCGGCCCTGACCACCGATCAACTGACCACCGTGGTGACCAGTGGCAGTTGGAACCGGCTGGTCGCCGCGGCCCGGCCGGTCGCCTCCCCGCCCCCCGGGCAGGCCGCCGGACCGGTGGCGCCCCGACCGGCCGCCCTGCTGGCCGTCGCGGACCGCCTGCTGCCCGCCGGCCTCCAGCACGACAACGGCAGCACCCCGCAGACCACCACCGGCCAAGCCCACCTGACGGTCACCGCCGACGGGCGGACCAGCGTGCTGGTGATCACCGTCGACCCCCGGCTGGAGCAGGGCGCCGGCGACCCCCGGCGCGCCTTCGAGGGCGGCGTGCGGCCCGGCCAGCAGCTGACCCGGACGGCCGACGGCAGCAGCGTGATCACCACCACCACGGCCGCCGACGCCACCGCCACCCGCGTGACGGTCCAGGCCATGCTGGCGGACGGCACCGGCGTCACCATCGCGGAGACCAACGGCAGCAACGGCTACGACCTCCAGCCGGGCCGGCCCGTGCTGACGGCCGACCAGCTCACCGCCCTCGCCACCGACCCCAGCTGGCGGCAGCACTGAGCCACCGACGCGGCGAGTCAGCGCACCGGCGCGGCGGCCCGCAGCTCCGACCGGCCCCACGCGTGCACCGACACCTCGTCACCCACCGACAGCCGGCCCGGCCGGACCACGGCGAGCTTGACGCCGAAGGCGACGCCGCCGGCGTCGGCCCGCCGGTAGCCGGCCAGGGTGCGGATCGGTTCGGGGCCGCGCCTGCGCCCGGAGTGCTGGTCGACCAGGGTGACGGAGCAGCGGATGGCGAGCTTGGCGTAGGCCAGCTCGACCGAGCCCAGGGTGAGGGTGCGCGCGAGGTCCTCGGTGTGCGGCTCGTCCCAGCCGTCCACCACGATGTTGGGGCGGAACCGGCCGACCGGCACGGCCGCGCCGCCCCCGGCGGCGAGCCGGGCGTCCAGCTCGGCCAGGGAGGAGAGCGAGAGCAGGTGCACCGCGCAGCTGTCGGCGTAGCCGGAGGTGCCGGGCACGAGCCCGTCGGTCACCCGGCCGTGCTCGGGCGGCACCCGGACCAGTCGGCTCGGCACGCCGAGGAAGGCGGAGAGCCAGGCGGCCGCCTCCTCGCCCTGGTCGATGCCGGTGAACGGCGCCCCGAACAGCTCCACCGGCCGGCGCGGGGACGAGGAGTCCACCGGGACGACGACCGAGCCGCCGGTGGGCGCGGAGAGCGTCAGCCGCGTCCCGTCCGCATCGAGCCGAGGGCGGATCAGGGCCAGCCGGGGATCGCGTCGCTGACTGCGGAACACCCCGTCGCCGTCGACGACCATGAACGCGCGGTCGTGGCGCAGCCCGGCGGCGGTCACCTCGGCGTCACGGGTCGTCAGGCCCGCGCAGCCCTTGACCGGGTAAGAGGTGAGTTCGACGATCCTGGCCACAGTGCCTTCCCCGCATGCGTGTTCGGCGGCCCGCTCCGGGGCCGGTCCGACCAGCCTGCCGCCACCCGCTAACAAGCGGATAGCACCCGCGTAACGGCTGGTGGGAGCGGTGTGGACGGCGCCGGGTAGCATTCCGGTCATGGGGGAGAGCACAGCCGAAAGCGGCGGTCCGAGACAGCCGGCGGCACCGACGCGGTTCGGCTTCGCCCTGCTCGGGCCCCTCGCGGTCCTCGACCCGGACGGCCGGGCGGTGCCGCTGCGCTCCGCCAAGGCCCGCACCATGCTCGCCGCACTGCTGCTGAGCGCCAACCGCGTGCTCACCCGCGAGCGGCTGACGGCCGAGCTGTGGGGCGAGCGGGTGCCGGCGACCGCCGGGGCCTCGCTCAACAACCTCGCCATGCGGCTGCGCCGTCTGCTGGAGGAGCAGACCGCAGCGCGGCTGGACACCGCCCCCGGGGGCTACCTGCTCCGGGTCGCCCCGGGGGAGCTGGACGTCGACGAGCAGGCCGCCCGGCTCGACCTGGCCCGGCAGGCCTGGGCGCGGCAGGACTGGCCCGCCGTCAGCAGCCACAGCGCCGCAGCCGCGGCCCTGTGGCGGGGCGAGCCGCTGGCCGACCTGGCCGCCGACGGCGTCCGGGCCGCCGCCCGGCAGCTGACGGAGGCTCACCTCCAGGCCCTGGAGTGGCACGCCGAGGCCGAGCTGCGGCTGGGGAACCACGCCGCCCTGCTGCCCGAACTGAGCTCCCGGACGGCGCAGTTCCCGCTGCACGAGGTCTTCCACGGGCACCTGATCCTGGCGCTCCAGCGCAGCGGCCGGCAGGCCGAGGCGCTGCTCGCCTTCGAGCGGGTGCGCGGCGCGCTGGCCGAGGAGCTCGGCGCCGATCCGGGCCAGGCCCTGCGTGAGCTGCACCAGGCGCTGCTCACCGGCGATCCGGCGCTGCTGCGAGTCGGCCAGGAGAGCGCCGCGCCGACCGGCGAGGGCGCTGCCGGGGCGGAGGAGACCGGGCAGGCGGTCGCGCGGCCCGCCGCCGGTCGGCCGACCCCGTCCCAACTACCTGCCGATACAGCCGAGTTCACCGGCCGCGCCGAGCAGGTCAAGGCCCTGGTCGAGCTGCTCGCACCCCAGCCGGAGGACACCGGCCCGCGGATCGCCGTCGTCACCGGCATGAGCGGGATCGGGAAGACCGCGCTCGCCGTCCACGCCGCACGCCTGCTGCACGACCGGTTCCCCGGCGGCCGGCTCTTCGCCGACCTGCACGGCTTCGGCCTGGGCACCAGCCAGGACCCGCACGACCTGCTCGGCCGCTTCCTCGGCGACCTCTCCGACGCCCCGGCCGGCCCCGGCGTGCCGATCCCCGGCGACACCGACGGCCGCGCGGCCCTGCTGCGCACCCTGCTGACGGGTCGGCAGGTGCTGATCGTGCTCGACAACGCCCGCGACGCCGCGCAGGTGCTCCCGCTGCTGCCCGGCTCGGCCGGCTGCTCGGTGCTGATCACCAGCCGCAACGTGCTGCCCGACCTGCCCGGCGGGCACCGCCTGGTGCTGGAGCCGCTCGACGAGGCGGAGCAGCGGGAGATGCTCGCCGCGTTCTGCGGCGCCGACCGGATCCGCGCCGAGGCCGGGGAGGCGGCCCGGATCCTGGACGCCTGCGCCGGCCTGCCGCTGGCCCTGCGGATCGTCGGGGCGAAGGCGCGGGTCCGGCCCGGCTGGCCGCTGCGCACGCTGGCGGAGCAACTCGACGGCGGCGGCGACCGGTTGCAGGCGCTCGCGACGGGCAGCCTGTCCGTCCAGGCCTCCTTCGCCGCCGGCTACGGGATGCTGCGCGACAGCGGCGACGCGCGCGAACGCGAGGCGGCGCGGGTGTTCCGGCTGCTCGGCCGCTGGCACGGCGACGGGCTGACCGCCGAGGCGGTCGCCGCCCTGGTCGACGGCCCGGTGGGCCGGACCACCGAACTCCTCGGGCTGCTCGGCGACGTCCACCTGGTGCAGAACCCGGCACCCGGCCGGTACCGGTTCCACGACCTGGTCGGCGAGTACGCGGCCGAGCGGCTGGCCGCGGAGGAGCCGGCGGCCGTCGCCGAGGCGGCCCTGCTGCGGCTGCTCGGCTGGTACACCGCCGCCAGCCAGGCCGCCAGCTCGACGATCGCCCCCGGCATGGCCGCCGGGCCCGCGTTCACCGCCGGCCCGCCCGACCGGGTGCCGCACTTCGCGGACGCCGCCCAGGCGCTCGCCTGGTGCGTGCGGGAGCTGCCCAACCTGCGCGAGGCCATCGGCCGGGCCGCGCTCGGCCCGCGCCCCGACCTGGCCTGGCGGCTGGCGCTCAACCTGTTCGGCTACGCCACCACCTACTGGTGGACCGGCGTCTGGGACGACTGCCTGCACCAGGCGCTGGCCACGGCCCGGGCGCACGGCGATCGCGAAGGCCGGGCCTGGGTGCTGTTCCGGCTCGGCGTGGCGCACCGCCTGGCGTACCGGTACCAGGACAGCCTCGCCCGCCTGCTGGAGTGCCTCCCGCACTTCGAGTCGCAGCCGGACCTGGAGGCCCGGGCGGGCGTCTACGCGAACCTCTCCCGGGCCTACGGCGGAACCGGTCGGCCCGCCGAGGCCCTGGACTACGCCCACCGCGCCCTCGACCTGTTCCGGCGCTCGGGCAGCGCGCGCAGCGAGGCGCCGCTGCTGAGCGGGCTGGCCGCGGCCCACCGGGCCGCCGGCGACTATCCGGCGGCCGAGGCGGTGTGCCGTCAGGTCCTGGCGATCTGCCGCGAGTTGGGCTACCTCACGAACGTCGCCATCGCGCTGGAGGAACTCGGCGACACGCTGCGCGCGCTCGGCCGGCGCGACGAGGCGCTGGCGAGCCTGGCCGAGGCGCTGACGCTGCGCCGACAGGTCGGCGACACCGGCGGAGCGGCCGACACCCTGGTGGCCACCGGGTGGATCCACGCCCACTTCGGCGAGTCCGCGGCGGCCCGGGCCTGCTTCGACGAGGCACGGGGCGTCAGTGGCACGCAGGCCCCGTTGCCGTCGCGGCCGGCGGAACCGGTCCCCGCTCCCGGGCCGCAGGCCGGACCGGTCAGATGATCCGGCGGATGGTGGCGATCGGCATCGCGTCGGCCGCCATGATCCGCACCACGGCGCCGGCGTGCGGCGCGTGCACCACCTGGCCGTTGCCGAGGTACATGCCCACGTGGCCCTCGGGGCCGTCCTCGGCGTTGTAGATCACCAGGTCGCCGGGCTGGGCCTGGGCCAGGCTCGGCACCGACATGCCCACCCCGGCCTGCTCCTGGGAGGTGCGCGGCAGCTGCACGCCGGCCTGCTCGTAAGCCCACTGCATCAGGCCGGAGCAGTCGAAGGTGGTCGGACCGGTGTGGCCCCAGACGTACGGGTCGCCGAGCCGGCTGAGCGCGGCACTCACTGCGGACCCTGCCTGGCCGGAGGCCTGCGGCAGGGCGGAGAGGTCGGCCCGGGTGCTGCCGCGCGAGGCCGCGCCGCCGCCGCCGTCCTGCTGCTCGGCCGCCAGCACCGCCGCCCGCTGGCTCGCGGTGAGCGAGTTGAGCAGCGTCTGCGACTGCTGGAGCTTGGCCTTCACCTGGCTCGCCGCGGTCTGCAGTGCGGTCGTGGTGGAGTCCAGCTCGGCGAGCTCGGTGGCGGCGTCCTGCTTCTGCTGGTTGAGCGCGCGCTGGGCCTGCTGGAGGGCCTTCAGGGCGCCGGCCTCGCTGATGTCCGCCTGCTGCTGGGTGGCGGCCCGGTCGAGGAAGCCGGACGGGTCGGCGGTGAACACCAGCTGCAGGGACGGGTCGAGCCCGTCCTGCATGTACTGCTGACCGGCCACCGAGCCGAGCCCCTGCTGCAACTGGTCGACCTGGGCCTGGGTGCGGGCCACCTCGTCCTGGAGCTGCGAGGAGCTCACGCGCAGCGCCGCCGCCTTCTCCTGGGCGCCGTCGTACTGCTCGGTGGCCTTCTCCGCCTGCGCGTTCAGACCGTCCAGCTGCGACTTGACGTCGTCCACCGAGGGCTTCGGGTCGGCCCACGCGCCCTGCACCGAGAGGGTGACCGTGGCCGCCGTGGCCGCGGTGAGCACCACGACCCGGGCACGGCTCGGTTGCTTCGGACGGCGGTGGGTCGCCACGGCGGCTCCTTCTTCCCGAGGGGTCGCCTGGCCTGCTGGGCCGGTCGGACGACGCGTTCGACCTCCGACCATAGTGCTGTTCCCCTGACCAGGTCACGGCGGGCCCCGAAGTGAACTCCGGGGTCGCCGAGAACCGTTGATCAAGGGTCGGATTTCCGTGTGCGGCAGCCTCTCCCGATCCTGCCCAGCAGGCAGCCTCAGTACGGCAGCTGACGGCCCGACGGCGTCCGCAGGTCGAGCGGGGGCCGCGGTCGCTGCGCAGCGGGGCGCTTCACCACTCTGATCCCGGCCATCTCCCTCACCTCCTCGACCTGGGTGGCCATGCCGAGCTTCTGCCCACTCCCGGCGCCTTCTATCCCTCACACACCGTCACCCGCCGCCCCGGGCTGGACGCGTCCCCCCGCGAGGCCCGAAGGTGATCGGCATGAACGATCACCCTGACGCCACCGACGCCACCGACGAGACGTACGCGAGCAGCACCCACGACGTGACCGCCGAGGCCGCCGCGATCCGCCGGTTCTGGGGCGGGCTCGGTCTCCCCGGGCTGATCGACGTCCACACCCACTTCATGCCCGAGCGGGTGCTGCGCAAGGTCTGGGCCTACTTCGACGCCCAGGGCTCGCTCACCGGCGGCACGGCCTGGCCGATCACCTACCGGCACCAGGAGGAGGAGCGGCGCGCCGTCCTGGAGCTGTTCGGCGTGCGGGCGTTCACCGCGATGCTCTACCCGCACAAGCCCGGCATGGCCTGCTGGCTGAACGGCTGGGCGGCCGAGTTCGCCGCCCGCACCCCCGGCTGCCTGCACACCGCCACGCTCTACCCCGAGCCCGGGGTCGAGGAGTACGTGCGCGAGGCCGTCGAGGCGGGCGCCCGGGTCTTCAAGGCGCACGTGCAGGTGGGCGCCTACGACCCGGCCGACGAACTGCTCCGGCCCGCCTGGGGCCTGCTCGCCGAGGCGGGCGTCCCGGTGGTGATCCACTGCGGGTCCGGGCCGGCCCCGGGCAAGCACACCGGCCCGGACCCGATCGCGCGGGTGCTGGCCCGCCACCCCGGGCTGCGGCTGATCGTGGCCCACCTGGGGATGCCCGAGTACGAGGAGTTCCTCGACCTGGCCGAGCGCCACCCGGAGCTGCGCCTGGACACCACCATGGCCTTCACCGACTTCAGCGAGGGCTTCATGCCCTTCCCCGCCCGCGCCCTGCCCCGGCTGGCCGCGCTCGGCGACCGGGTGCTGCTGGGCTCGGACTTCCCCAACATCCCCTACCCCTACCTGCACCAGCTCCAGGCGCTGGAACGCCTCGACCTCGGCGCCGACTGGCTGCGGGCGGTCTGCCACGACAACGCGGCGCGCCTGTTCGGGCTCTGACGAGGCGTTCGGGACGGTTGTGGTTGTTCGGGCCGCGAAACCGGCCCGTCGGCGCGTTCGAGGCCACCGGGCGTGCACGCCCCGGCGCGCTCCGGCCCGTCGGCCCGGTTCGGCCGCAGGGCGTTCACGCACCCTTCACAGTGGACATCCCGTCTGGGAGCGATGAGCGACCTGGGGGGCGTGCCAGGGAGTGGTGATGTCCGACAACGAGCAGCCCGGCCCGCGCGCCGGTTCCGACCGGCGGGCGCCCCGCTCCCGGGGCGCACGGCACCGGATCCCGGCCCCCGCCCCGGCCCGCGAACAGGCCCGCCCGACCGCCGAGGCCGTGCCGGTCTCCTCGGGGGAGGGCGCGGACGGCGGCGCCTGGTCCGACCGCGTGCTGCCGCTGCTGCGCACCCCGAGCACCGCCCGCCCGCCGGCCCCCGACGGCTCCGGGTCGGACCGGCCGGAGCCGGCCGACGCCGCGGCCGTGCTCGACCTCGCCCTGCTGGTCGGCGAGTTGATGCTGGCCAGCGGCGAGGCGGCGGAGGACGTCGAGGCGGCCATGCTGGCCGTCACCCGCGCCTACCGGGTCGGCCCGTGCGTGCCGCAGGTGATGTTCACCCGGGTGGCGATCTGCTACCAGCCGGGCACCGCCGAGCCGCCGCTCACGGCCGAGTGCTCGGTGCGCCGCCCGGCCGCCGACTACGGCCGGCTCACCGCGCTCTTCCGGCTGGTCACCGAGATCACCGCGGGCGGCATCGGCCTGGACGACGCCCAGCGCCGGCTGGCCGCGGTGCGCCGGCGCGGCCGCCGCTACCCGGGCTGGGTCCAGGCGGTCGCCTGCGCCCTGCTGGCCGGGGCCGCGACCCTGCTGGTCGGCGGGCGGGCCGATGTCCGGGCCTGGCTGGTCTTCGGCAGCGCCGTGCTCGCGGCGCTGGCCGGCGACCGGCTCGCGGCGCTGGTGGCCCGGCACGACCTGCCCGAGTTCTACCGCTTCGTGGTGGCCGCGGCCCCGGCCGCCGTGATCGGCATCCTGCTCTCCTTCAACGGCCTGCACCTGCGCGGCTCGGTGGTGATCACCGGCGGGCTGTACGCGCTGCTGCCCGGCTGGCCGATGGTGGCGGCGACCCAGGACGGCCTGGCCGGCTTCTACCTCACCGCCGCCGCCCGGCTGCTCGAATCGATGTACCTGATGATCGCCGTGGTGATCGGCGTGATGGCGGTGCTCTACGTCGGCGTCAACAACGGCGCCGACCTGGCGGCCGGGGACCTGCCGGCCCGGGCCTCCGACCCGCCGCTGCAGCTCACCGCCGCCGTGCTGCTCACCCTGGGGTGGGCGGTGCTGCTGAACACCGACCCGGGCGCGCTGCCCGCCGTCCTGCTGAACAGCGCCGCCGCCTGGACCACCTACGGGGTGGTGGTCCGGGCGGGCGGGGAGCCGATCATGGCCACCGGTCTGGCCGCCGTGCTGGTCGGCCTGTCGGGCCAGTTGATGGCCCGGGTCCGGGGCAGCTCCACGCTGCCGCACATCACGGCGGCGCTCGGCCCGCTGCTGCCCGGCTCGGTGCTCTACTTCGGGCTGCTGGCCTTCGTCCGCGGCCGCTCCGACGCGGGGCTGCGCGGCGTGGGCTGCGCCTCGGCGATCGCGATGGCGCTGGCGATCGGCGTCAACCTCGGCCGCGAGGTGGCCCGGCTCTTCCTGCCCGCGCCGGGCGTGGCCGCGCCGGTGCCCGAGCCCCGGCGGGGGCGGCACCGGCGCTGAAGCCCCGTCAAAAGGTGAGGCCCCGTCAGGGTGAGGCCGCGTCAGTGGTCGGCGCGCAGCGGCTCGCCGGTGCGGTGCAGGTGGCCGAAGATCTCGCGGTAGGAGCGCAGCAGGCCGGTCTGGTAGTAGGGGATGCCCTGCTCGGCGCAGAACTCGCGGGTGATCCGGGCGGCGCGGCCGAGCGCGGGGGTCGGCATGTTCGGGAACAGGTGGTGCTCGATCTGGTAGTTGAGGCCGCCCATCAGGCTGTCGGTCAGCAGGTTGCTGCGCACGTTGCGCGAGGTGAGCACCTGCCGGCGCAGGAAGTCGAGCTTCATCTCCGGCGTCACCATCAGCATGCCCTTGTGGTTCGGGGCGAAGACGCAGCCCAGGTAGAGCCCCAGCAGCGCCTGGTGCACGGCGAGGAAGGCCACCGCCTTGCCGGCCGGCATCGCGGCGAAGACCAGCCCGAAGTACCCGGCGAAGTGCGCGACCAGCAGCGCCCCCTCCAGCCACGGCCGCTTCACCGCGGGGCCGCGCAGCGCGCGGAAGCTGTTGTAGCTGAGGTTCAGCCCCTCCAGCAGGAGCAGCGGCACGAACAGGAAGGCCAGCCGCGCCCCGATGAACCGGGCCACCCCGTCGGCCTGCCGGGCCTGGCGCTGCGACCACACCACGATGTCCGGCGCGACGTCCGGGTCCCGCTCCTCGTGGTTCGGGTTGGCGTGGTGGCGGGTGTGCTTGGCCATCCACCAGCCGTAGCTCATGCCCATCAGCAGGTTCGCCGCGATCCGCCCGCCGATCTCGCTCGGCAGCCGCTTGCCGAACACCTGGCGGTGCGCCAGGTCGTGGGAGAGCAGGGCGACCTGGACGAAGACGACGGACAGCGCCGCCGCCAGCGCGAGCTGCCACCAGCTGTCGCCGAGCGCGAGCACGCCCCACCAGCCGCCGGCGTAGGCCGCGAGCACCAGGCCGGATCGGACGGCGTAGTAGCCGGGCCGCCGGTCCAGCAGCCCGGCGGCGGCGATCCGGCGGCTGAGCCGGGCGAAGTCGCTGCCGGCGGCGGCCGGGTCCGAGGGGGCGGGGCGGGTGGTGGTCCGCTGTGGTGTGGGCATGCCCCGAGTCTGCTGTGCGGGGCGCCGCCGAAGAACGGGGGAAGCACCCGTCCTGTCCGGGGGGCTAACCCCCGCACCGCCCCTGGTGCTGGCCCGTCAGCCGCCCCAGGGCGCGGCCGGTACCCGGGCGTCGACGTGACGCTCCGTCAGGTCGATGGTGGTCGGCGGACCGCTGTCGGCGCCGCGCAGTTCGAGGCGGCGCAGGTTCCCGTCCTGGTCCACCCAGTAGACGAGGTGCGACTGCCCGGCGGCGGCGTCGCGCGGCAGCGGTCCGGAGAAGACGCCGTAGCGGTGGCCGTCGAGCTGCTCGTCGCGCAGCCAGCGGGCGCCGGACTGGGCGAGCAGCTCGGCGTTGTCGGGGCGGTCGGCGGCGACGGCCATGGTCAGCCGCAGCGCGGTGTCGAGCCGGTCGGTGGTGTAGGCGCGCGGCGACCAGGCCTGCGGGGGCATCTGGTCGGCCGTCAGCGCGAGGGCGGCCGGGCCGGGGTCGGCGGGCTGCTTGCCGGGGGCGACCCCGACCCCGTTCCCGTCCCAGGCGAGCAGGCCCGGTCCGCCGACGCCGTCGGTGGTGTAGGAGCCGACGGCGTGGTGGGCGCGGAAGTCCACCAGCCCGTGCACCAGGGTGCGGGTGCCGTCGCTGGGCACCGTGATGTCCACCAGCACCGGGCTGGCCTCGTAACTGGTGAGCCGGGAGAGCGCGAGCCGGGCGGCCTCGTCCGTGGTCACCGGACGGCTGGCGGGCGCGCCGTGCCCGGGCAGGGCCAGCAGCAGGCCGGCCGCGAGCAGGCCGGTCAGCGCGGTCGCGGTGGTGGCCAGCGGCCTGGACCGGACGGCCGAGAACACGGCTGGTGACATGCGGGTTCCTCCTCGTCGCACTGAGCCGGCCCAGCTCAGCGGGCGGCCGGTGGCGGGTCAAGGAGCGGGGCCGCCGGCCGGCGGGCAAATCCACCCGTTGGGCACAGCACAGCGGGGTGGGACCGGATGGTCCCACCCCGCTGACGGATGCTCAGTCGGCCTCGTGCATCACGCCTTCCGGTTGCGGCGGATCCGCCGGCCGATCAGCACCAGCCCGCCGCCGCCGACCAGCAGCAGCGCGCTGAGCAGGCCGACCGGCAGCGTCGAGGAGCCGGTCTTGGGCAGCTCCGGCTCGTGCTTGTCGACCACGGTGACGCGCACGCCCGCCTGGGCGTTGTCGGCGGTCAGCGTCAGCGGACCGAACTTCGCCGGGCTGGGCAGCTGGTAGCCGTCGGGCGCCTTGGTCTCCTGCCAGTAGTAGGTGCCGAGCCCGACCGTCGCCGAGCAGGTGCCGTCGCCGACCGTGGTGCAGGGCCCGCCGACCGGGGTGCCGTCCGCCTTCAGCAGCTGGAAGACGGCGCCCGCCAGGGGCTTGCCCTGCGGGTCGGTCTTCAGCACCGTGACCCGACCCGTCATCGGCTGGTCCACGGCGGTGACGGAGACGCCCTGGGCGGCGTTCTGCAGGGTGAGCACCAGCGGTCCGAACAGGGCGGGGCTGGGCAGCTGGTAGCCGTCGGGGGCCTTGGACTCCTGCCAGTAGTAGGTGCCGAGCTCGACGGTGGCGGTGCACTTGCCGTCGGCCCCCGTGGTGCACGGCGAGCCGACCGGGTTGTGGTTCTGGTCGAGCAGCAGGAAGACCGCGCCGGCCAGCGGCTTGCCCTGCGGGTCCGTCTTGCGGACGGTGACCGCGCCGGGCTTGGGCTGGTCGACGGCGGTGGTGCTGACACCGGCCTGGTGGTTGTCGGAGGTGAGCACGAGCGGTCCGAAGACCGCCGGGTCGGGCAGCTGGTAGCCGTCCGGTGCCTGGGTCTCCTGCCAGTAGTAGCTGCCCAGGCCGACCGTCGCCGAGCACTTGCCGTCGGCGCCCGTGGTGCAGGGCTGGCCGATCGGGGAGCGGTCCGCCTTCAGCAGCTGGAAGACGGCGCCCGCGAGCGGCTTGCCCTGCTGGTCGGTCTTCAGCACCGTGACCTGACCGGTCATCGGCTGGTCCGTCACGGTCACCGTGACGCCCTGCCGGTGGTTGGCCGGGGTGAGCACCAGCGGTCCGAAGACCGAGGGGGTCGGCAGCAGGTAGCCGCCCGGGGCGGCGGTCTCCTCCCAGTAGTAGGTGCCGAGCCCCACGGTGGCGCTGCACCTGCCGTCGGTCCCGGTGGTGCAGGGCTGGCCGATCGGCGCGCGGTTCTGGTCGAGCAGCTGGAACACCGCACCGGCCAGCGGCCGGCCCTCCGGGTCGACCTTGGTGACGGAGACCTGACCCGTCATCGGCTGGTCGACCGCCGTGACGGAGACGCCCTGCCGGTGGTTGTCACTGGTCAGCGTGAGCGGTCCGAAGACGGCCGGGTCGGGCAGCTCGTAGCCGTTGGGTGCCTGCGTCTCCTGCCAGTAGTAGGTGCCGAGCCCCACGGTGGCGCTGCACCTGCCGTCGGTGCCGGTGGTGCAGGGGCTGCCGATCGGCGCGTGGTCGTGGCCGAGCAGCTGGAAGACGGCGCCGGCCAGCGGGTTGCCCTGCGGGTCGGTCTTCAGCACGCTGACCTGACCCGTCATCGGCTGGTCGACGGCGGTCACCGAGACGCCCTGGTGGGAGTTCTGCACGGTGAGCACCAGCGGTCCGAAGACGGCCGGGTCGGGCAGCTCGTAGCCGGCGGGTGCCTGGGTCTCCTGCCAGTAGTAGGTGCCGGGGTCGACCGTGGCCGAGCAGATGCCCGAGGCGGGCGTGGTGCAGGGCTGGCCGATGGGGGAGTGGTTCTGGTCCTGGAGCTGGAAGACGGCGCCGGCCAGCGGGTTGCCCTGCGGGTCGGTCTTGAGGACGCTCACCGCGCCGGGCGCGGGCCGGTTGGTCGCCGTGGTGCTGACGCCCTGCTGGTAGTTGGCGGCGGTGAGGACCAGCGGCCCGAAGACGGCCGGCTCCGGCAGCTGGTAGCCGGCGGGTGCCTGGGTCTCCTGCCAGTAGTAGGTGCCGAGCCGGACGACGGCCGAGCAGATGCCGTCGGCACCGGTGGTGCAGGGCTGGCCGATGGGGGAGTGGTCCTGGCCCTGGAGCTGGAAGACGGCGCCGGCCAGCGGGTTGCCCTGCGGGTCGACCTTGAGGACCTTCACGGTGCCGGTCATCGGCTGGTCGACGGCCGTGACCGTCACGCCCGCCTGGTAGTTGGCCGCGGTGAGCACCATCAGGGTGGACCGCGCCGGGTTGGGCAGCAGGTAGCCGGCGGGTGCCTGGGTCTCCTGCCAGTAGTAGCTGCCGAGCCCGACCGTGGCCGAGCAGGTACCGTCGGCGCCGGTGGTGCAGGGCTGGCCGACCGCAGTGCCGTCCTCCTTGTAGAGCTGGAAGACCGCGCCGGCCAGCGGGTTGCCCTGCGGGTCGGACTTGATGACGCTCACCCGGCCGGTGATCGGCTGGTCGTTGGCGACCACGCTGACCCCCGCCTGGTGGTTGGCGGCGGTGAGGACCAGCGGTCCGAAGACGGCCGGGTCCGGCAGCAGATAGCCGTTGGGTGCCTGGGTCTCCTGCCAGTAGTAGGTGCCGAGCCCGACGGTGGCCGAACACCTGCCGTCGTTGCCGGTGGTGCAGGGGGTGCCGACCATGGTGTCCGGGTTCGGGCCGGTGGTCTGCAGCCCGGTGCCGCCGTTGGTCTTCTTCCACAGCTGGAAGACCGCGCCCGGCAGCGGGTTGCCCTGCGGATCGGCCTTGGTCACCGTGACCTGACCGGTCATCGGCTGGTCGATCGCGGTGGTGCTCACCCCGGCCTGGTAGTTCGCCATGGTGAGGTCCAGCGGTCCGAAGACCGCCGGGTTGGGTAGCTCGAACCCGTTGGGTGCCTGGGTCTCCTGCCAGTAGTAGGTGCCCAGGCCGACGTTCGCGGTGCACCTGCCGTCGTTGCCGGTGGTGCAGGGGGCGCCGACCGTGGCGTCAGCGTTCGGGCCGGTGGTCTGCAACCCGGGGTTGCCGTTGGTCTTGCGCCAGAGCTGGAAGGTGGCGCCGGCCAGCGGGTTGCCCTGCGGGTCCGTCTTGGTGATGCTCACGTTGCCGGTCGGCTGGTAGTAGCCGAAGTCGTAGGTGTGGTTGTTCTCGCCGGGCCCGCCGGTGGTGATGGCGATCTCGGGGTACGTGCCGCCCGGCGGCACCACGCCCTTGTTGTCGACGAAGCGGTTGGTGCCGGCGTTCGCCTGGGTGACGGTCCACCGGTAGAGCGGGCCGCCGGGGGCGTAGTCGGCGGGCAGGTCGACCCGGATCGTGTACCGGGTGTGCGGCAGCAGGCCACCGGTCACGTTGCTGTTGTCGAAGTAGTACTCACCGCGCGCGGTGGTCCGCATCGTGCCGACCACGGTGTTGTTCGCGTCGTACAGCCGCACCGTGGCGCCGACCACCGGATTCTCACCGGGGTCCTGGATGCCGTTGCGGTTGACGTCGTACCAGACCCGGTTGCCGATCTGCAGCGGCGCCTCGTCGCACATCACTTCGAGGTCGGCCATCGAGCCGCCCTTGCCGAAGGCCGTGGTGAGCCGGTTGCCCATCTGGGCGGTGGTCGAGGTGCTGCCGTCGCGGTTCACGAAACCGGTGCCGCCGGTGTAGGTGGTCACGCCGTCGGGGTCCACCGCCGAGCTGGCGATGGTCGACTCCACCTTGGAGAGCGCGATCCCGGAGTACATCGCGTTGTTGTGGTACGTGGTGCGCTGCTGGGCGTAGTAGTTCTGGCCGCGGTTCCCGGTCTTGCCGCAGCCGAGGTTCTCGGCCATCACGAACATGCCGTTCGCGCCGGCACAGGCCTTGGTGAGCGCCCCGCCCGAGGCGGGCACGAAGAGACCGCCCTTGGCCCTGGCGCGCTGGCCTTGGCCGATCTGGTCGGTGAGGCGGTCGCGGAAGCTGAGGATCAGCGAGCCGTCGGTGTCCACCTCGATGTCCGAGAGCATCGGCTCGGGGTTGGCGTAGTAGGTGGTGCCGCAGGCGGTGCCGTTCTGGGTGGTCGGGATGGTGTCCGACCACGGGAACCAGCCCGCGCCCGGGCACGGGGCGATGCTGAACGAGGCCAGGCGCGGGTAGTCGAGCGGCTGGTCGAGGATCACCGGCCCGAAGGTGCCGGCCACCGGGTCGAAGGTGCGCACGATCGCCCGCATGTCCGAGACGCTCTGGGTCGACTCGCCGGAGCAGACCCCGCCCACGTAGACCACGCCGTCCTGGATCCCCAGGCCGTACGGGCGCCAGTCACCGGCCGCCGGGCACGCGGTGGTCGGGCCGGGGATCGGGTAGACCGCCCTGGGCGCGGTCGCCGTGCGCTGGGTCGCGTCGTAGCGGTAGAGCTGACGGTCGGCCAGGTTGACGGCGTAGAGGTCCTGGCCGTCCTCCGAGACGTCGACGTCGCCCAGCGCCTCCTTGGCCACGGCCGGCGCGAACGCCAGGTCCATGTCGGTGGTGAAGTCGTGCGCCGAGGTGCCGGTGTCCGGCACGGTGGCGAAGAGCGTGGTCGTGTTGGTGGCGCGGTCGGTCAGGTAGATCCCGCCGCTGCCGCCCGGACCGTAGGCGGAGCCGCGGTGCGCGGTCGCACCGCTGAAGATCCACCTGCGCTGCTTGCTGTAGCCGATGCCGTACACCGAGCCGGTGTCGGTCCTGGTGGCCAGGTTGGTGGTCTGGTTGTCGTTCCCGCGCGCGTGGTAGGGGAAGCTCACCAGGGTGCGGGTGCCCGTGTCGGCCGGGGTGACGTCGCTGCGGATGCAGGCGGTGACCAGCGGCGCGTTGTCCTGGCAGTAGTCGCCCGGGTTCCACAGGCCGGTGGTGTACGAGACGTTCCGGCCGCCCGCGAGGTTGACGAACTCCTCGGTGCTGCTCAGCTGGTTGGGCGCGCCGGCCAGGCCCTGCCGGCTGGCGAAGGCGGAGAAGAGCACGCCGGGCTTGGGGTTGATCACCTGGACCCGGTAGGTGCCGCCGGTCAGGCCGCTGGTCCCGGCGTTCAGCGTGACGGTGCCGTCGGCGGCGGTGGTGCCGCTGATCGTGGTGCCCGCGTCGTCGGTGAGGTTGACCGTGACGCCGGACATGCCGGGCTCCAGTGCGGCGCCCTGCCAGACTCCGCTGGCCGTGACGGCGCGGATCACCCGCACCGTCACCGAGCCGTCGCCGGCCTGGGCCTCGGCGGTGTGGACGAGGGCGCCGAGGTAGCCGGCGGCGAGCGTGAGGACCGTGCCGGCGGCGGCGAGCCGGCGCCGGCGCTTGGGTGGGCCGCCGCGCGGCGGCCGGGCCCCGAAGGGCCGAGGAATGTCGAACACCGTGTCGCGACGCCTTTCGTGAGGGTGAATCACCAGGCTGAATATTGACGGCCGGAATCCGGGCGGACGGAATTATCGTTCGAGAATCGCCGTCATCCGTTCATGTGTTTCAGTCGGTTGGGCGAGAAATTGCCTACCGGATTTATCGGCGGATGGTATTACTGAGTGCTTTTTGTGGGCGTCGGAGAACCCGCTAAACAAGGCCCCATGCGAGTTCTACGGATGATGGGCGGGCCCGGCGCGACCGGGTGCCGCGGGCGGGGCCGAACGGCCCGGCGGGTGCTGGTGACCGCGCTGGTCGGCGCGCTGCTGGGCGGGCTCGGCGGGTGTGGCGGACATCCCCCGGGCGGCGACGCCGCGCCCACCGGGCCGCCCGCCGTGCTGGACGTGCCCGGGCACTTCCGGTCAATCCAGGCTGCCGTCGACCACGCCCGCCCGGGTGACACCGTCCTGGTCCATCCGGGCGAGTACCACGAGAGCGTGCAGCTGCGCACGCCCCGGGTGGTGCTGCGCGGCACGGACCGTCAGGGTGTGGTCGTCGACGGCGACTTCCGCCGGGCCAACGGGATCACCGTGACCGGCGCCCAGTCGGTGGTGGAGAACCTGACGGTCCGCCACCACCTGGCCAACGGCGTGCTCTTCACCGGCGTCACCGACGAGCGGCTCCAGCAGCACGGCGCCGGCGGCAGCGGCTACAACCCGCTGGACACCGTCCGCTTCCCCGAGTTGAACGGCTTCCGGGCCTCCTACGTCACCGCCTACGGCAACGCCCTCTACGGCATCTACGCCTTCGACGCCCGCGCCGGGGTGATCGAGCACTCCTACGCCTCCGGGCAGGCCGACTCCGGCATCTACGTCGGCCAGTGCCACCCGTGCGACACCGTGGTGCGGGCCAACGAGGTGGAGCACAACGCGGTCGGGATCGAGATCACCAACGCCTCGGAGAACCTCGCCTTCCTGGGCAACCGGGTGGCCCGCAACCGGGTGGGGGTGACGCTGAACTCCAACGACGTCGAGGCGCTCGCGCCGCAGCACGGCGCGGTGCTGGCCGGCAACGTGATCGTGGACGACAACGACCCGGCCAGCCCCGAGCAGGCCGACGGCGGCTTCGGGATCGGGGTGGGCGTCGGCGGCGGCACCGGCAACCTGCTCACCCGCAACCTGGTCTCGGGCAACTCCGCCGCCGGTGTGCTGATCAGCGACGTCCAGGGGCACCCGGCCGGGGCCAACCTGGTGGCGGGCAACCGGATCACCGGCAACGGCGTCGACGAGGTGCTGGCCGCCGGCCCGGACGCCGGCAACTGCTTCACCGACCAGCCGGCCACCGCCGCCACCGGCACCGCCCCGCCCGGCCCCTGCCTCCCGGTGGCCGCGGCCGCGGCGCAGCCGCCCGCGCCGCCGGGCGTCTCCTTCCGCGACCTGCCGCCCGCCCCGGCCCGCCCGGGCATGCCCGACCCGGGCGCCCCCGGAGTGCCGGCCGTCGGGCTGCCCGGGCCGGTCTCCCCGGACGCCTACCCGCTGCCGACCGACCCCGGTGCGGTGCCGCCGGGCCCGGCCGGCTCCTGACCGGGCGCTCCCGCCGACGGGCTTACTCGCTGGTAAGAACGGAGCTGATAGGTGATCATGGTGAGCGGAGGCAGCGGTTCCGGATTGGTCGTCAGACTGACGGAGCACCAGGTCGGCCGCCCTCCGCACCAGGCTCCACCAGCACAGAAGAGATCAGAACCATGGCACAGCACCAGCACCCCGCCCCGATCGCCGCCCCCGCCCGCAGACGCGTCGTCGTCACCGGCGTGGGGGCGATCACCCCGCTCGGCGGCGACGCCGCCACCACCTGGCAGGGCCTGCTCGACGGGCGCAGCGGGATCCGGCCGCTGGAGGGAGCGGAGTTCGACGGGATCCCGGTGCGGGTCGTGGCACGGGCGGCCGTCGACCCCGCCGAACGACTGCCGCGCAATCGGGCCCGCACGATGAGCCGCGCCGCCCAGTTCGCCGTGCTCGCCGCCCGCGAGGCCTGGGCCGACGCGGGCCTCACGGACGCCGATCCCCACCGGACCGGCGTCTCGATCGGAACCATCCTCGGCGGCGCGCCCATCCTGGTGGACGCGCACACGGCGCTGACCGAGCGCGGGGCCCGGTACGTCTCCCCGCACGCCACCCCGATGATCGTGCCCAGCGGGCCCGCGGCGCAGATCGCCATCGACCTCGGCGCGCGGGCCGAGGCCCGCACCGTGACCGCCGCCTGCGCCTCCGGCACCGAGGCCATCGGCCAGGCCGCCGACCGGATCCGGGACGGCCACCTCGACGTGGTGCTGGCCGGCGGCGCCGAGGCCGTCATCACGCCGTCGATCATGGCGGGCTTCACCGCGATGCGCGCCCTCGCCCCCGGCGACGGCGACCCCGCCGAGGCCAGCCGCCCGTTCGACCGGGACCGCACCGGCTTCGTGGTCGGCGAGGGCGCCGGGATCCTGGTGCTGGAGGCCGAGGAGCACGCGCTCGCCCGGGGCGCGCGGATCTACGCCGAGGTGGCCGGCTGGGGCGTCTCCGCCGACGCCCACCACATGGTCGCGCCGCGCACCGACGGCGAGGGCGTGGCGGACGCGCTGCGCAAGGCGCTGGCCGCCGCCGGCGCGGCACCCGAGGACGTGGTGCACATCAACGCCCACGCCACCGCCACCACGGCCGGCGACGCGGCCGAGGCGCTCGCGCTGCACGCGGTGTTCGGCGCCGAGGACATCGCCCGGGTGCCGGTCACCGCGACCAAGGGCGCCATCGGGCACCTCCAGGGCGCGGCCGGCGGGGTGGAGGCGGTCGCCACCGTGCTCGCCCTGCACCACGGCGTCGTCCCGCCGACCGTCGGCCACCGCACCCCCGAGCAGGAGCACCCGCTCGACCTGGTCATCGGTGCACCGCGCCCGCTGCCCGGCGGCCCCGGCGGGATCGCGCTGAGCAACTCCTTCGGCTTCGGCGGGCACAACGCCGTGCTGGCGCTGCGCCGCACCGGCGTCTGACGGACCGTCATCCCGCCCCCGGGCGCGTGGGGGTGGGGTGACGGAGTGCGGGAGCGATGTCCACGTCGCGACGGGGTCGCCCGCCGCCCGGAGCGGGGATGATGTCGGTCGGAACCGCTGACCGCCGACCACACCGGGTGCATGGAGCGCATGAGCGACTACGAGGACGACGAGGACGATCTGGAACTGGGCCGGCTGCCCGGGGGCGGCCGGTCCGCGCCGCGCGTCCAGAGCCGTGCCTCGGGCGAGCAGGGCATCTCCGTCAGCGCGGACCGGATCGAACGGGTCACGGTCCAGTACGGCTCGCCGGCCGGGCCCCCGGAGCCGCTACCCCCGACGCAGCCGCACTGGCTGACGCCTCGGCGGCTGGCGGCGGTGGCGGCCGGGGTGGTGGCGCTCGCCCTGGTGATCGCGCTGGTCGTCCAGGAGGCCGGCTCCGGGGGCGGGAGCCACCCGGGGCCCGGTCCGCTGCCGCCGGTGTCCACCACTCCGGCGCCCACCGGCTCGGCGAGCCCGAGCCCGAGCACGCCGCCTGCCACGCCGACCAGCAGCGCGCCCGCCCCGCCGCCGCCGTCGCCGAGCCCGGACACCCCGTCACCGTCGCCCTCCGCCACGGTGATCCCGGTGCGCTGGCAGGGCACGGTGACCTTGGTGGACGGCAACAACGGCCCGGGGCAGTTCTATTGGGACATGGACGTGTACCCGCCGTCCCCGGGTCTGCCGTCCGACCTGTCGCTGGACTGCAACCTGGTCTGCACGTCCGGCCGGATCGACGGCCACGCCGTGGTGCCGTGGAAGCAGTCGGCCGCGCCGACCCGCGACCAGTGCGCGAACCTGCTCAACTCCGAGCTGGGCCAGAGCTCGGTGGACGTCAAACCGGGCTCGATGGCCTGCTTCGGCACCAACCAGGGCCGGGTCGGCTACTTCGTCACCCAGGACCCGCCCGACCAGGACAGCCAATTGCTGGCCGTGGTCCTCTGGGAGCACCGCTGAGGCTCGCCGTCTCACCCTGTGACCAGGTGCGGCGCGCGACCGTGGTGGCACTCGGACTGATGTACGGTGTCGCATGCCCCCTGACCTCCAGGACTCCGCCACCCCCTGCCCCGCTTCCCGGGCGGCGTGGCGGACCACGGCCCGAGCGGAGGCGTGCGAATCCCCGGGCCCGGCCCGGCGGCAGGCCGGCGCAAGGGCGCGCCGTCCCTGCCGCTGGGCGAACGCGTGCGCGGGGTGGGGCTTCCCCGGCGCGCCGCCGGGTGCGAGGGTGATGATCATGACGGACTTCAGCCACCCCTTCCCGTTCGACCCGACCTACGGCCACGACCTGGACTCCCTGCTGGCGGTGGGCCCGCCGGAGCACCGGCCGACCGACTTCGACGCGTTCTGGCAGGCCCGGTACGCCGCGGCGCGGGAGGTCGAGGTGCGCCCCGAACTCGGGCCGCCGGTCGCGCGCACGGCCGACGGCGCCACCGTCCACGAGGTGGGCTACGGCTCCACCGGTGGTGTCAGGCTGGGCGGTTGGCTGGTCCGGCCGGCCGACGGGGTGGTCGAGCGCGGGCTGGTCATGGGGCACGGCTACGACGGGTGCCACCTGCCGCTCCCGCCGCTGCCCGTCCCGCGCGCGGCCGCGTTCTTCCCGGTGGCCCGTGGACTGGGCGCGCGCAGCCTGCGCACCGACATCCCCGCCGACCCGCGCGAGCACGTGCTGCACGGCATCGCCGACCACGCGACCTACGTGATCGGCGACGCCGTGGCCGACCTGGTCTGGTGCGCCGCGAGCGCGCTGCTGGAGCTGGTGCCCGAGGCGGCGCCCCGGCTGGACTACTGCGGGATCAGCTTCGGCGGCGGCGTCGGTGCGCTCGGGCTGCCCTGGGACGACCGGTACCGGAGTGCCCACCTGACCGTGCCGACCTTCGGCAACCACCCGCTGCGGGTGACGCTGGAGTGCGTCGGCAGCGGCACCGCCGTGCGGCAGCGCTGGCTGGAGCGGCCCGAAGTGCTCGACGTGCTCGGCTACTTCGACGCCGCCACGGCCGCCACCCGGCTGCGGATCCCGGTCCAGGTGGCCGGCGCCCTGTTCGACCCGTCGGTCCCGCCGCCGGGCCAGTTCGCCGTGCACAACGCACTGGCGGGCGAGCGCCGGCTGCACGTGCTGCCGGCCGGCCACTTCCGCGGTTACCCGCAGTGGGCGGCGGACGAAGACAGGTTGCAGGCCGCGATCGGCGCCTTCCTGGCCTGAGCGGGCCTCACCTTAGTGTGGGTCAGCTCTCGGCGGCGGCCGGCCAGATCCCGCCGAGCCGCTCGGCGACCGCCGCCGACTGGGCCAGCCCCGCCTGGTAGGCGGCGGCCCAGACCTCGGGACCCCGGACGGCCGGGTCCAGCGGCGGCTCCGAGCCGACGATCAGCACGGCCCGCGCGCCGGCCGCCGTCAGCCGCTCTTCGAGCCCGGGGTCGGCGAACTGATGGGCCAGCGGCTCCAGCACCACCACCGTGCGGGCGCCCGCCGCCAGGTCGGTGTTGCTGCCCGCGCGCAGCGCGCCGTCGATGTGCGGGCGGCCGTCGACGGTCACCGGCGGCGCCGTCCCCGGGAACGAGCTGCTCGCCGCGACGGCCCGGGCCAGCGGTACGCGGCTGTCCCGGTCCCACACCACCGGCTCGCCGGCGGCCGCGTCCACGGCGGGGATCAGCAGGCGCGGCTCGGTGGGCCACTGCGCGGCGCCGATCAGCCCGGCGCGCTGGGCGACCAGGTCACGCTCCGCCTCGGGGTCGGCCTGCGCCGCGGCGATCGCGCCGACCCGGCGGCGGCGCTCCGCCGGCTCCAGTGCCGGGTCGCCCAGCACCGCGAACACCGCCTGCCGGACCTCGCCCGCCGTGCCACCCGGCGCACCGTTCGCCGCGCCGGGCCCGGTCGGCCGCGCTTCGGCGGGCACGGTGGCGATCCGGTCGAAGTCCTGCCCGGTGGCCAGCATCGCGCCGACCATGGAGCCCGCCGAGGTGCCGACGATCAGGTCGGCCCCGCCCAGATCGAGGCCCCGACCCCGCAGGCCCTGGGCCAGCCCGGCCAGCCAGGCGGTGCCCACGTAGCCACCCGGACCCAGCACGACTGCGCGCTCGGCGGTCTCCGGCGGTCGCCCCATGGTCGCTCTCCCCTCCAGCGGTGTGACGGTCCAGGCGAGCCTACTGACGCACCGTCGGATCCGGCGCACCGGGCCCCGGCGGTGGTTCGGCCCCGACCAGGACCCTGCTCCCAGGGCGGCTCCTCCGCAGGTCCCGTTCCGGCCGGTCGGCGCTCTGGGAGAATGGTTCGACCACGCCGGGGCCACCCGGGCCGTCCACCGGGGAAGGGAACCGCCAGCATGCCGACGCGCCAACCGCCGCCGCCCGACGCGGCGCCGGAGCAGGCCGAGGCTCTGCCCTGGACCCGCAACGACGCCCTGGTGGTCGCCGGCTCGGCGGCGCTGGAGCTGTTCAGCTCCACCATGAACAGCCTGGAGGGGCACACCCGGATCAGCGTCCTGGGGCTGCTGCTGGGCGCGGCGGCCGCGCTGCCGCTGCTGGTCCGGCGCCGCCACCCGCTCGGCGCCGCGGCCGCTGTGCTGGCCGTCAACCTGGCGCTCAACCTGAGCTCGCCGGTGCCGAACCACTACCCGTCCACCATGCTGGTCGCGCTCTACGCGCTCGCCCGCTACCGCCCGCTCGCCCTCGCCGTGCCGACCGGCCTTGCGGCCGGCCTGGTCACCCTGACCGGCCGCGGCGGCCGGCTCGACCTGAGCACCGACAGCTTGCTGGCCGCCCTGTTCGGCGGCGCCCTGGCGATCGGCACCGGCGCCCTGATGGGCCGTTGGCAGCGCGAGGTGGCGGCCCGCAGGGTGCTGCTGGCCGAACGCGCGGTCGCCGAGGAGCGCCGCCGGATCGCCCGCGAGCTGCACGACATCGTCGCCCACCACATCACCACCATGCAGCTGATGGCCGGCGGCGCCCGGGCCAACCTCGGCGGCGACACCGAGGTGGTGCGCGAGGCCCTGGTCACCCTGGAGAGCTCCGGTCGCCTGGCGCTGCGCGAGATGCGCCAACTGCTCGACGTGCTGCGCGCCGACGACGAGCGCGAGCAGACGCCGGCCGCCCCGCAGCCCGGCACCGCCGACCTCGAACGGATCGTCGGCGAGTCCGCCCTGGCCGGGCTGCCGACCGAGCTCACCGTGCACGGCACCGTCCGTCCGCTGCCGCCCACCACCGACCTGACGGTCTTCCGGATCGTCCAGGAGGCCCTGACCAACGCCCGCAAGCACGCGGGCCCCGCCCGCGCCCGGGTCCGGCTGACCTACCTGCCGGGGGCCGTCACCGTGGAGGTCAGCGACGACGGCGCCGGCCCGGCGGGCGGGGGCCGGCCCGGCGGCCCCGCCGGGTACGGCCTGATCGGCATGCGGGAGCGGGCCGCCCTGCACGGCGGCAGCCTGGTCGCCGGGCCGGGTGCCGACGGCGGGTTCCGGGTCGCGGCCCGGCTGCCGCTGGGGCCCGCCGAACACGTCGAGTCCCGCCACGAGGAGGAGCAGCCCGCATGACACCGACCGCCGAGCCGATCCGGGTACTGATCGCCGACGACCAGCCGCTGGTCCGCCGCGGCCTGGCGCTGATCCTCGGTCCCGCCCCGGGCATCGAGGTGGTCGCCGAGGCCGAGCACGGCGAGCAGGCCGTCGAACTCGCCCACCGGCACCGGCCGTCGGTGGTGGTGATGGACATCCGGATGCCCGGCGTCGACGGCGTGCAGGCCACCGAACGGCTCGCCCGCGAACTGCCCGACTGCCGGGTGCTGGCCCTGAGCACCTTCGACATGGACGAGTACGTGGTCGCCGCGCTGCGCGCCGGCGCAGCCGGCTTCCTGCCCAAGGACGTCTCCCCGGAGGAGCTGCTCGCCGCCGTGCGCACCGTGCACACCGGCGAGGCCGCCGTGGCACCCCGGCTGCTCACCCGGCTGCTCTCCACCTTCGTCGCCGCCCCGCCCCGCCGGCCGCGCTCCGCCGTCGCGCCGCCGGGCCTCGACGAGCTGACGGGCCGTGAGATCGAGGTCTGGCGCCTGCTCGCCACCGGCCTGGACAACGCCGGCATCGCCCGGGAGATGGGGATCAGCGGATCCACCGTCAAGAACCACATCACCAGCGTCTTCGGCAAGCTGCGGGTCCGCGACCGGGCCCAGGCGGTGATCGCGGCCTACGAGTCCGGCCTGGTGGTGGCGGGCACGACGGGCTGAACCCGCCCCGGGTCAGGCGCCGCCCCGCGCCGGAGCGGCGCCGCCACCGGGCCGCTCAGGAACCAGCCGCCCAGCAGCACCGCCGGGGTGCCGAACGCCGAGACGCCCAGCCAGGCGCCGCTCCCGCCGATGACCGCCACGGCCAGCGTCTGGACCAGGAACGCACCGGCGGCCGCGCCACCGGCCACCAGGCTGCGGTGCGCGTCGCGGTCCCACACCGAGCGGGGTGCGAATGCCAGCGCGAGTCCCATCGCCGCACCGGGCAGCAGGCCGACGGCCGCGGCCAGCACGACCACCGCGACCGCGGGCCCCAGCGCGTCCGCCCCCAGCGTGGCCCCCACCAGAGCCGCCAGTACCAGGGCCGGCGCGGCGCCGATCGACACGCCCAGCAGCACCGCGCGAACCACGACCGTCGACCGGATGTTCACGTTTCCCCCTCGTCAGCCACACCGGGATCATACGGCTGCGGCCGCGCGTCCGATGCTCCGAGGCCTCCGTCCCGTTGGGCGCGGTGGGCGGCGGAGGAGCGGCCGGACTGGCGCCCTGACGGGTGGTCAGCCGTGGCCGGGTCGGGTCTCCCGGAGGCGGGCGTGCAGGTGCATGTCGTGCCGGCCGTCGTCGTGCACTGCCGCGCCGCGCTTGGTGCCCTCCAGTAGGAAGCCCGACTTGGTGGCGACCCGGCAGGAGGCCCGGTTGCGGGTGGAGTGGTCCAGCTGGAGGCGGTGGAAGCCGATCTCCTCCAGGGCCCAGGCTGCGAGGGCCGTGACGGCCAGGGTCGCCACGCCCGCGCCGCGGGCGGACGGGAGCACCCAGTAGCTGACGCCGGCGATGCCGTCGTCGAAGTCCCAACTCCCGCTGGCGATCCGGCCGAGCACCTCGCCGTCGGAGCGGGCGACGGCCCAGTGGGCGCCCCGCTCGCGCTCCCAGTCCTGGTGGTAGCGGTCGAACCATGCGTGGACGTCGGCCTCGCTGTGCGGGCGGCGGGTGTGCCAGCGGCGGATCTCCGGGTCCTGGTAGGCGGCGAGGAAGGCGGGGGCGTCGGCGGGCTGCCACGGCCGCAGGACCAGGCCGGGGGCGGCGGGCAGCACGGGCTGCGGGGAGCCGCAGGCCGTTCCCGGGAGGACGGTGGGCGGAGTCGACAAGGCGCGGGGCACGGGGACCATGCTCACCCGAGCGCGCCCCGGTGGGTCAAGCGGTCGGCCCGCGCGAAGCTAGCACAACGCGGTTGCGGTATTGGCGAAACAGTGTTTTGCTATCTGCATGGCAATCCAGACGTGGTTCATCACCGGTTCCTCCCGCGGCTTCGGCCGCTCCCTCGCGGTCGCCGCCCTGGAGGCGGGCGACCAGGTCGCGGCCACCGCCCGCCGGCCCGAGCAACTGGCCGACCTGGTCGAGAAGTTCGGCGACCGGGTGGTCCCGCTCGCGCTGGACGTCACTGATCCGGCCGCCGTCGCCGCCGCGCTCGGCGCGGCGCGCGAGCGGTTCGGCCGGCTCGACGTGGTCGTCAACAACGCCGGGTACGCGAACGTCGCCCCGGTCGAGACGGCCCCCGAGGACGACTTCCGCCGCCAGTTCGAGACCAACTTCTGGGGCGTGTACAACGTCTCCAAGGCCGCCCTGCCGCTGCTGCGCGAGCAGGGCGGCGGCACCGTCGTCCAGTTCTCCTCGGTCGGCGGCCGGGTCGGCGGCACCCCGGGCCTCGGCTCCTACCAGGCGGCCAAGTTCGCCATCGACGGCCTCACCCGGGTGCTGGCGACCGAGACCGCGCCGTTCGGCATCCGGTACCTGGTCGTCGAGCCCAGCGGCTTCGCCACCGACTGGGCCGGCTCCTCCATGGAGGTGCAGGACATCCCGGCCGAGTACCAGGAGACCGTCGGCGCCTTCCTCGGCCTCGCCCATGCCGGGCGCAGCGCCGGCGACCCGGACCGGGCCGCCGGGATCCTGGTCCGCGTGGTCAAGCGCGAACAGCTGCCGAGCCACCTGCTGCTCGGCGTGAACGCGGCCCGGATGGCGCTGGAGCACACCCGGCGCCAGGGCGCCGAGGCCGAGGCCTGGCAGGCCGTCTCCGAGTCGGCCGACTTCGGCGCCGAGTACCCCGTCGAACTCCCGGCGGACGGCCGGTAACAGGCGGCCGGTAACAGACGGTCCGTCAGGGTGCGGCGGGCAGGTCGTAGACGTGGTCGGGCGTGACGATCTGGGTGATCGCCTTGGCGAACAGGGTGCTGGGCTCGTTGCCGTCGTGCAGGACGTCGGTGTTGAGCAGGATCACCATCGTGGCGTCCTCCTCCGGCAGGTACACCGTCACGCTCTCGTACCCGGGCAGCGAGCCGTTGTGGCCGCGCCAGCCGTGGGTCTGGAACAGGCCCAGCCCGTAGCCCGCGTCGGGGAAGCCCTCGACCGGGATGAACTTCAGCCGCTCCGCCTGGGTGGCGGGGGAGAGCAGGTTGCCGGTCGCCACCTCCTTGGCCCAGCGGTGCAGGTCCCGCAGGTCGGAGATCATCGCACCGGCGGCCCAGCCCCAACTCGGGTTCCAGTCGGTCGAGTCGGCGATGTCGCCGGTCGGGGTCTGGTTGGTGTAGCCGTGCGCGTGCGGCCGCGGGAACCGGGCGTCCAACGGGAACTGGGTGTGCGCCAGCCCGGACGGCCCGAGCACGCGGTCCCGGAAGAGCTCGTTCAGCGGCTGCCGGCCGAACTTCTCCGCCAGCAGGCCGAGCAGGATGTAGTTGCTGTTGTCGTAGAGGAACTTGCTCCCGGGCGGGAAGAGGTTCGCGTGCTTGTACCCGTAGGCCAGCAGCTCCTGCGGCGTGAACGGCCTGGTCGGGTCGCCGATGAAGGCGTTGATGAAGTCCTGGTCGGCGCTGTACGGGAACAGGCCGCTGCGCATCTCCAGGAGCTGACGGACCGTGATGTGCTCGCCGTCCGGAACGCCGTCGAGGTAGTTGGCGATCGGGTCGTCCAGCCCGATCAGGCCCTGGTCCACCAGCTCCAGCACGGCGGTGGCGGTGAAGGTCTTGGTCTCGCTGCCGATCCGCATGAAGAGGTCGGGCTTCATCGGCGCGCCGGTCGCGGTGTCGGCCGTGCCGAAGGAGCGCACGTAGCTGCCCCGGCCGGGGAACCACAGCCCGACGGTCACCCCCGGGGTGCCGGTCTCGTGGCGGACCTGCTCGACGGCCCGGTCGATCCGGCGCGCCAGCTCCGGGTCCAGGCCGTGCGGCGGGCAGTCGTCCGCGGCGAGGTCGGCGCCGGAGGCGTCGACGCTGCGGTCGGCGCCCGCGCGGTAGGCGGCCAGGCGGTCTGCGGAGAGCCCGGCGGCCTGGACGGGGGGACCGGCGAGCAGGGGGGAGGCGACGGCTGAGAGGGTGAGCAAGACGGCGGCGACTCGGCGTGCGGTGGCACGGCTCATGACGGAACATCCCTTTCGATCAGGTGATCTGCCGTCAGCATCCGCACCACCGCCGCGCCCCGGCCCCAGGGGCCGGGGCGCCGTCCGGCGAGTCCACCCGGATGGACCCGGCCGGATGGACCCGACTCGACCCGGCGCCGTCCGGCGCTCAGCCGAACGGGCCCTCGGTGACGAAGCGCTGGAGGTGGCGGGCGAAGGAGCGGGCCTCCTCGGGCGGCCAGTCGGCCAGCGCGGCCTCGATGTGCGCGGCCAGCCGCCGCCGGGTGGCGGCCACGGCCTGCTGCCCGTCGCCGGTCAGCGCGAGCAGGGTGGCGCGCCGGTCGTGCGGGTCGGGTTCGCGGCGGAGCAGCCCGGCCTCCTCCAGGCGGGTGGCCCGGCGGGTGACGCCGGAGCGGTCCAGGCCGATCTCGCCGGCCAGGTCGGCGGCGCTGCGCGGGCCGGTCCGGGCGAGCCCGCTGAGTACGGGGTAGGTGACCTCGTCCACGGCCTCGCCCAGGCCCTCGGTCAGGTGCTGGTACAGCTGGGCCCGGGTGCCGCGCCGGAGCAGGGTTCCCAGGGCGTCGGCGATCTGTTGTCCCACGTCGTTCGGCATGGGACCAGACTAGCGTGCGCTGCGCACGCAATCCGTGTACTCTGCAGATGCGTGCTCGACGCACGCACATGGCGGACTCCGGTCCGCTCTGCCGACGAACCCGAGAGGACCACCTCCCATGACCACCACCGCTTTCCGCACGGACATCGCCGCCGCCATGACCGACCTGCTGCTCACCCCCGGGCTGGCGCTCGCCGAGGCCGTGGACCGCCACTTCGCCCCCGACTACCGCCAGCGCACCGACGGCAGCTGGGCCGACCGGGCCGAGTTCACCGCCCACATCGCCCACCTGCGCACCGTCGTCACCGGCGGCACCATCCAGGTGCTCGACGAGCTCGTCCAGGGCGACCGCTACGCCGACCGGCACATCGTCGAGGCCACCAAGACCGACGGCTCCACCGTCCGCATGGAGGTCTACGTCTTCGCCGAGTTCGCCCCCGACGGCCGGTTCCGCCGGATCGAGGAGACCACCCTGCTGCTGGCCGGCTCCGACGACGACCGCAACCTCGGCAGCGCCCGCTGACGAGTCGTCAGGGCCACCGTCAGGGACACGGCTCAGGGCCGCGCGCCCGCACCCGCCCGCACCCGCAGGTGCTCGGCGAAGGTGCGGGCCGCGGCCAGGTCGCCGCCGTCGGGGCGGGACCGGTTGATGCCGCCGACCAGCTTGAACGGCAGCCAGGTGTCGTAGGCGCGGCAGGAGAAGGTGCCGTCCACCGTGAAGCCCTTGCCCTCCAGCAGCCGCACCAGCGGACGGGAGAACGGCCGCACCCGCAGCTCGGGCAGCCCACTGGTGGCGAAGACGAACGCCCGGCCCCGCCCGCCGACCGGGAGCGACTCGACGAACTCCCGCAGCCGGGGGTGGAAGCTCCCGGTGAAGATGCCCGAACCGAAGCCCACCAGGTCGTACCCGGCGAGCTCCGCCGGGTCGACCTCGCCGGGCTCGACCACCCGGGCGGACAGCACCTGGCCCATGACCTCGGCTACCCGCCGGGTGTTGCCGTGGGACACCGACGTGCACACGATGACGGCCTTCATGATCGCTCTCCTGACTGCTCACTGGGCACCGCGGCTGTCGCGGACATCCAGTGGACAGGGCACCCGTGGGGGATGTGACATCAGCGCCGTGAGCAATTCCCGGCCGCCGTGCGGAGCAGGAGCGGCGCGGGCCTCAGGCCGGGAGGGCGCCCGACGGGTGGCCGTGCTCGCGGCCGCAAGCGGTGAGGGCGAGCAGGCCGTGGCCCGTGACGGGGGTGTCCGGGCCCAGGGCTGACGGGTCGACGGACAGGCGGGCCGCGATGTCGGTGGCGTAGCAGGTGTCGGGGATGCCGAGCTCCTCCTTCACCTGGTCGTAGCGGGCGCGGAAGGCCGCGTTGTCGGAGAGGTTCACGCCGTCGAAGGCGTCGTCCGGGAAACCGTCCTCGTGCGGCAGCAGGAAGCCGGACTCGGCGGGGTGCGGGGGGCCGAGCGGATCGTCGTCCTCCTCCGCCGCGAACACGTCGTAGTGGCGCACCACCTCGCCGCCCGTCGCGATGCACCACGCCGTCCAGCCGTCCCCGCAGCTCATGCCGTACCACTGCGCGGCGCCGAACCGGCGGCCGAGCTCGGCGCACCGCTCGCGGACCACCTGGTCACGGGCCTCCTCGCGGTCCCGGATCCGGTGGGTGGCCGCGGCGGAGTCGCCGAAGACCAGGGTCCAGCCCGCCAGCGCGGGGCTGACGAAGACCCGGGCGCAGCCCGTGTGCGGCCGCCGCCCGGACCAGCTGTGCTGGGCCTGGTTCCAGGCCGCCGCGCCCGTGCGCAGGGTGACGGGTTCGGCGTCGCCGAGGTCGAAGGCGTCCAGCACCGCCGCCTGGTCGGTGGTCGGCAGCGCGTACCAGGAGCCGCACAGGTGCAGGCCGGACGGCACCTCGTCCGCCAGCTTGATCCTGGTCAGGCGGCGCCACGCCGCCAGGTCGCGGTCGCCCAGCTCGCCCGGCCGCGCCGCGCCCGCCAGCGCCTGGAGCGCGCCGCGCCGGATCCGCGGCCCGGTCGCGGGCCGCTCGCGCACGGCCCGCAGGGCGGGGACGGCGGCGGAGCCGATCGCCTCGAAGGTCCACACCGCGCGTTGGCGCACCTCCGGGTCCGGGTCGCCGAGCAGCGGCAGCAGCCGCTCGACGAAGCCGGCCGCCTCCTCCTCCCGGGTCTGGAAGGCGAAGAGCGCGGTGCTGCGGACCTCGGCGTGCGGGTGCTCCAGCAGCGGCAGGTACGCCGCGAGGTCGGCCACCTTCAACCGGCCGAGCGCGTACCCGATCCGCCGGGTCACCTCGGCCGAGCCGGCCCCGGCGGCCGCCTCGGCCAGCGGCAGCAGGGCCGGCTCGCCGATCCGCTGCAGCACGTCGGCCGAGACGCTCCAGTCGACCCCTGCCCGCTCGTCACAGAGCAGCTCCAGCACGGCCCCGACCACGGCCGCCCCCTGCGCGACCAGTGCGTCGCGGGCCGGGCGGGTCTGGTTGTAGCCGTCGGAGAGCTGTTCGATGAGCAGTCGCTTGTCCATGCGCGGCACCCTAGCCAGCCGAGCTGACAGACCGTCGGCCGCGCCCGGTGCCAGGGGGAGTGGCCACTCAGCGGCTGCCGCGCAGCGCGTCCACCGCCAGCCGGGCCGCCGTGCCGATCACCGCGTCGGCCGCGGGCAGCGTCATGCTGGTCGCCGCCGCCCGGGTGAAGACGGCCACCGCGTACCGGCCCCCGTCGGGGTACTCGACCACGCCGACCTCGTGACGCAGCGTCGGCAGCGTCCCCGTCTTGCCGTAGACCCGCACGTCGTCGAACGGGAAGCCGGAGGCGAGCCGGTGCGGCCACACCTGCAGGCCCAGCAGCCGGCGCAGCGCGGCGCCGTGCTCGCCGCGGCAGGCCCGGTCGTGCCAGATCGCGGTGAGCAGCTCGGTCAGCTCGCGGGGCGTGCTGCGGTTGGTGGCGGCCGGGTCGAGCACCCGCAGCCGGGCGACCACGGCCGGATCCACCGGCGAGCCGCCCGCGCGGTCCTCGGCGAGGACGGCGAGCAGGTCGCGCAAGCGGTGCACGGCGACGGTGCGGGTCAGCCCGAGGTCGGCCATGGTCCGGTTGACCAGGTCCAGCCCGAGCTCGTCCCAGAGCAGGTCGGCCGCCGCGTTGTCGCTGACGGCGGTGGCCAGGTAGGCGAGGTCGCGCAGCGAGAGCCGGGCCGGGTCCAGCATCGCGGCCAGCCCGGTCGGGCCGCCGGTGCGCCCGGCGGCGGGGACCTCGACCTGGCGGGTCAGGTCGATCCGGCCGGCCGCGGCCTCCCGGAAGAGCGTGGTGAGCAGGCAGAGCTTGTGCACGCTGGCGGTGGCGACCGGGGTGTCGGCGCCGATCGCCAGCTCGGCCGGGCCGTCCAGGTCGCGGGCGTGCAGCAGGCCGCTCACCCCGGCGTCGGCGAAGGCGTCCGCGATCCGGGCCCGGGCCGCCCGGCCGCTGCTGCCGGGGCGGGGCGCCCGGCTGCCGGTGCTGTGCTGGTCGCAGGGCTGGTCGCCGGGCTGGCCGCCGGGCTGGTCCTTGGTCAAAACGGGAACTCCGTTGCGGGGCGGGGGAAGAGCGGTCTCTCGGCGGTCGGCGGGAGCAGGCCGCCGTGCTCGGCGAGCGCGCGGTGGGCGGTCTCGGCGAACAGCCGCACGGCCGGCCCGCCCCGCCCGGTGGGCCAGGCGGTGGAGGTGCGCCAGGTCAGCGGCGCGCCGGCCAGCGGCCGCCAGACCGTACCCGGTGGCGGCGAGCCGCGCGGCGCCAGGGCCACCGCGCTGCCGGTGAGCACCAGGGCGGCGGCCACGTCCGGCCCGGGCGGATCGAGCACCGCCTCGGGGGTGCAGCCGTGCCGGGCCAGGGTGGTGAGCATTTCGTCGTACAGCGCCGGCGCGGTGGCCCGGGGGAAGAGCACCAGCCGACGGCCGGTCAGCTCGGCGAGCGCCGGCTCGGCGCGGTCGGCCTCCGGCCCGTCGGCGGCGAGCAGCACCCCGAGCGGCTGGTGCAGCAGCGGCCCGAACTCCAGGCCGGCGGCCGGGCAGGGGTGCCGGACCACGGCGACGTCCACGGTCTGCCGGGCCAGCTCGCGCACCACCTCCGCCACCGGCAGCTCGCGCAGGTCCAGGTGGGAGCCGGGGGAGGCGGCGGCGAAGCCGGTGAGCAGCGCGGCGAGCGCCGTCGGCCCGAGGTCGGGCGGCACGGCGGCGCGCAGCGTGCCGGCCCGGCCGGTGCGCAGGTCGGCCGCGGTGGCCAGCAGCCGGCCCGTGCCTTCCAGCACCTGCTGGGCCTCGGCCAGCAGCAGCTGCCCGGCCGGGGTGAGCGCCACCCCGCGCGGGCCGCGGTCGAAGAGGGTCACGCCGAGCTCGCCCTCCAACTGCCTGATCCGCTGGGAGAGCGAGGGCTGGGCGATCCGCAGCCGCTCGGCGGCGCGGCCGAAGTGGCGCTCCTCGGCCACGGCGCGGAAGTAGCGCAGATGCCGTAGCAGGTCCATGAACAGTAATGATAGGCACTGCACTATCGAGCACTTCACCATCATGGTCTTGGACTGGTCGCCGGGCGGCCTGATTGGCTGGGCGACGTCGCGCCCCGTTCGGACACGATCAGCCCGAGGAGAAACCGCCGTGATGTCTTCCCGCCCCCTGCTCGCCGTCGCCGCCGCCCTGCTGGCGGCCACCGCGCTGAGCGGCTGCGCCGGCCGCACCGGTCCGTCGGCCCCACCCGCCGGCGGCACGGCCGGCGCCCCGGCGCCGGCCCCGAGCGCGGACGCCGCCTTCCAACAGCTCGAACAGCACTACGGCGCCCGGCTCGGCGTCTACGTCCTCGACACCGGCAGCGGCCGCGAGCTGCGCTACCGCGCCGACGAGCGGTTCGCCTTCGCCTCCACCGCCAAGACGCTCTCCGCCGGCGCCCTGCTGCGCACCGCCTCCGAGGCCGAACTCGACAAGGTGGTGAGGTACAGCCAGCAGGACCTGCTCGCCTGGGCCCCCGTCACCTCCCAGCACCTCGCCACCGGCATGACGGTGCGCGACCTGCTCGCCGCCGCCCTCGACCACAGCGACAACACCGCCGCCAACCTGGTCACCGCCGAACTCGGCGGCCCCGCCGCCGTCCAGCAGACCGTGCGCGCCCTCGGCGACACGACCACCAACGTGGACCGCACCGAGCCGACCCTCAACGAGGCCACCCCCGGCGACCCCCGGGACACCAGCACGCCCCGTCAGCTCGCCACCGACCTGCGCACGTACGCCCTCGGCGACGCCCTGCCGGCCGACCGGCGCACCCAGTTCACCGACTGGCTGGTGGCCAACACCACCGGCGGCCCGTACATCCGCGCCGGCGTCCCCGCCGGCTGGAAGGTCGGCGACAAGACCGGCAACGGCGACTACGGCACCCGCAACGACATCGCCGTGGTCTGGCCCGCCGGCGGCCGCGCCCCGCTGGTCGTCGCGCTGCTCTCCGACCGCGGCAAGGCGGACGCCAAGTCCGACGACGACCTGCTCGCCCAGGCGACCAAGACCGCCCTTTCCGCGCTGGGCTGAGCCCCGGCCCGGGCGGGCAGACCATGGGAGGAGAGGGTTCGCACCCGGTCGGGAGGCCGTCATGAGACTCACCGTGCTCGGCGCGACCGGCGGCATCGGCAGGCACCTGGTCACCCAGGCGCTCGCCGACGGCCACCAGGTCACCGCCGTCGTCCGCGACCCGGACCGGCTCGCGCTGCGGCAGCCGGAGCTGACCGTGGTGCGGGCCGACGCCCTCGACCCGAACGAGCTGGTGGGGGTGGTCGAAGGCGCCGACGCGGTGCTGTCGGGCGTCGGCCAGGCCGGCCGCCACGACCGGCTCCGGCCCGCCTCCACCTCGGCCCGGGCGGCGGTCGCGGCGATGGCGGCCACCGGGGTGCAGCGGATCGTCGTGGTGAGCGCGGCCACCCTCAACCGGGCCGGCACCGGGCAGCCCCTGCTGGCGCGCCGGGTCGCCGCGCCGCTGCTGTGGGCGGTGTTCGGGGAGCTGTACACCGATCTGGAGGCGATGGAGCGGATCCTGCGCGCCGCCGACCCGGAGTGGACGGCGGTGCGGCCCGCGCGCCTGACCAACGGCCCCGGGCTCGGCCGCTACCGGCACGCCGTCGAGACCGGCCCGCCCGGCGCCAGCATCGCGCGCGCGGACGTGGCCCGGGCGATGCTCGACTTCCTCACCGCCCCGCACACCGTGCGCCACGCCGTCGCCGTCAGCCGCTGACCGGCCCTCCGGGAGGGGTAAGCACCATGACGGTGCGTCAGATGACGGCCCGTCCGGAAAACCGGTTGGGTCGCGGCGCCGGCTCGCCGATACTGTCGCGGTGTACTCAGACGCCGACGCCGCCGCGCTGTACGACCTCCTCAACCCGTGGGACCCCGGGCAGTGGCCCGGTGACGCCTTCTACGCCGAGCTGATCACCCCCGCCGACGCGGTGCTGGACGTCGGCTGCGGCACCGGTGCGATGCTGCACTGGGCCCGGGAGCACGGCCACACCGGCCGCCTCGTCGGCCTCGACCCGGACGGTGTGGCCCTCGCCCGGGCCCGGCGCCGCGCCGACGTCGAGTGGGTCGACGGCACCGCGGCGACGATGGGCTGGCAGTCCGAGTTCGAACTCGCCGTCATGACCGGCCACGCGTTCCAGTTCCTGCTGGCCGACGACGACATCCGGGCCTCGCTGCGCGCCGTCCGCGCCGCGCTGCGGGCCGGCGGCCGCTTCGCCTTCGAGAGCAGGCACCCGCAGGCCCGCGCCTGGGAGGCGTGGAACCCGTCGAACGGCTCGGAGGTCACCGACGCGGCCGGGCGGGCGCTGCGCGTCTGGCACGAGGTGCAGGGCGTCGCCGACGGGGTGGTCACCTTCACCGGGACGCTCGCCGATCCCGACGGCACGGTGCTGCGGGTCGACCGCGAGCGGCTGCGCTTCCTCGAAGAGGCGGCGCTGGACGCGCTCCTCGCCGAGGCGGGCTTCGAGGTCGAGGCCCGCTACGGCGACTGGACCCGCGGACCCGTCACCCCGGACAGCCGAGAGATCGTCACCATCGCCCGCCGACCGTCCTGACCGCCGGGCGTTCTGAGCGTCGGGCCGCCCGACCGGTGCCCGCCTCAGCCCGTCTCCAGCGCGTCCGCCCGCAGCCGCAGTTCGGCCGCGATGTCGTCCCAGTCCGGCCCGTACAGCTCCAGGCTCCCGGCGGCCTCCCGGATCAGCGCCGGGTCGTCCGGCCGTTGCAGCAGCACCAGCCGGTAGGCCAGGTGGCGGACCCAGACCGGCAGGTAGCCGTTGACCGGGGGCGGGCACAGCTCGTGCAGCATGGCGATGATCGTGTCCGCGTCGGCGAAGGTCAGTTCCTCGACGAAGAGGTGCTCGCGGTGGGGCAGGTCGCAGTCCGGCGTGGGCTGGAACTCGTCGCCGTAGAGGCAGCGGGCGTGCTCCGTCAGGGTGCTGTGCATGTGCGGAGCCTATGCCGCCCGCCGCTCAGTCCTGCCCGCCCCGCTTCTCGGCGACGGCGAACAGCCCGAGGCCCAGCCCGATCAGCAGCAGGCTGACCAGCACCAAGTGCCCGTCGAGGAAGGCCACCTGGTGCGTCACGCCCACCCGCCACCCGGTGAACCGGCGCAGCAGACCCAGCCCGCCCTGCACCACGGCGAGGAACCCGACGACCTCCAGCACCTTCTTCATGGCCACCAGCCTTCCGGGGCGGACGCCCGGCCACCATCGGCCGGGCGGCCGTGTTGTGCCGCCGAAGGTCGCTGTGGCGCCCGGGTCGGCCAGCCGAAAGTCGGTACCGTCCCGACTCAGGTCGAGCGCACGGTCCGCGCGGCACCGTCGGCGACCTGGGCCTGCGTACATTTGACCCCCGTGAGAGATGAGACGACCGCCGCCCGCCCCAGGCGGCGTTGGTGGCTGCCGGCGGCCCTCGCCGACGAGTTCGAGCCCGACCCGGCCCGCCCCGGGCGGGTCAGGCGCACCACGCGCGACTGGGTCGTGGACGTCTGCTGCTTCCTGGTGGTCTGCCTGTTCGCCGCCGCGGACGCCGCCTCGGTGGGCAGGGAGCACGACCTGCCGGGCTGGTTCGCCGTGCTCGACCAGGTGCTCGGCTGGCTGGCCTGCGGCGCGGTCTGGCTGCGGCGGCGCTGGCCGCTCGGGCTGGCCGTGGCGGTCGTCGCGGTCGGCACCGTCTCCAACACGGCGGGCGGGGCGGTGCTGGTCGTCCTGTTCAGCCTCGCGGTGCACCGGCCGTTCCGGTACGTCGCCTGGGTGGGCGGGGCCCAACTGGCCCTGATCCCGCTCTTCTACTGGCTCCGCCCCGACCCCGGCACGTCGTTCGGCGCCTCCGTCGCCTTCGGCCTGATCCTGATCCTCTCCGTCATCGGCTGGGGCATGTTCGTGCGGGCCAAGCGCGAGCTGGTGCGCAGCCTGCGCGACCGGGCCCGGCGGGCCGAGACCGAGGCGCGGCTGCGCGCCGCCCAGGCCCAGCGCGCGGCCCGCGAGGAGATCGCCCGCGAGATGCACGACGTGCTGGCGCACCGGCTGACCCTGCTCAGCGTGCACGCGGGCGCCCTGGAGTTCCGCCCCGACGCGCCCCGGGCGGACGTCGCCCGGGCGGCCGGCGTGATCCGGGCCAGCGCGCACGAGGCGCTGCAGGACCTGCGGGAGATCATCGGCGTGCTGCGCACCGGCGGCGACGAGGAGGCCGGGCGCCCCCAACCCACCCTCGCCGCGCTCCCGGAGCTGGTCGCCGAGTGCCGCGCCGCCGGCATGCGGGTGGAGCTGGACCAGCAGGTCGCCGACCCGGAGCGGGCCCCCGCCGGGCTCGGCCGCACCGCGTACCGGATCGCCCAGGAGGCGCTGACCAACGCGCGCAAGCACGCCCCCGGCGCGCTGGTCACGGTCACGCTCACCGGCGCGCCCGGCGGCGACCTCACCCTCGCCGTGTGCAACCCGGCCCCGCCCGGGGAGGTGCCGGAGGTGCCCGGCTCCGGCCAGGGGCTGATCGGCCTCGGCGAGCGGGCGCTGCTGGCCGGCGGCACGCTGCTCTCCGGTCCGACCGACGACGGCGGCTTCGAGGTGTTCGCCCGGCTGCCCTGGGCCTGACGGCCCGTTGGGCCTGACGGCCCGTTGGGTCTGACGGGCCTCAGTGCCGCGACCGTGCGGCCCCGACCTGCCGGTGTGGTTGGCTGGGCGCCATGACTGCGATCCGACTGCTCCTCGTCGACGACGACCCGCTGGTGCGCGCCGGGCTGCGCCTGATGATGGGCGGCGCCGGGGACATCGAGGTGGTCGGCGAGGCGGCCGACGGCGCCGAGGTCGAGGACCTGGTGGACCGCACCCGGCCGGACGTGGTCTTCATGGACGTCCGGATGCCCGGCGTCGACGGCCTGACCGCCACCGAGCGGCTGCGCACCCGCCCCGACGCACCGCAGGTGGTGCTGCTCACCACCTTCCACGCCGACGAACTGGTGCTGCGGGCGCTGCGCGCGGGCGCCGCCGGGTTCGTCCTCAAGGACACCCCGCCGCAGGAGATCGTCGAGGCGGTGCGCCGGGTCGCGGCCGGCGACCCGGTGCTCTCACCGACCGTCACCCGCCAGCTGATCCGCCACGCCGCCGGCGCCGGCCCCGACGACCGGCGCGCCCGCGCCCGGCAGCGCCTCGCCGCCCTCAGCGAGCGCGAACGCGAGGTGGCCGTCCGGGTCGGCCGCGGCCTGGCCAACGCCCAGATCGCCGCGGAACTCTTCATGAGCCTGGCCACCGTCAAGGCGCACGTCTCCGGCATCCTCGCCAAGCTCCAGCTGAACAACCGCGTGCAGATCGCGCTGCTCGCCCACGACGCGGGCCTGCTGGACGAGGAGGCCCGGTAGCCGATGACCCGTCAAGGCGGCGGCAGGACGGGGGCGATGGCAACCGACCCCGCCGAACCGATCCGGGTGGCGACCGGGCTGGTGGTCCTGGTCGGGCCGCCGGCCTCCGGCAAGACCAGCTTCGTCCGGGCCCTGATCGAGCGTCGGCAGATCGATCCGGGCGCGGTCTCCTCCAGCGACGAGATCCGGGCGGAGCTGGCCGCCGGCCCGCCCTCCGACGCGGCGGACGCGCGGATCTTCGCGGAGCGCGACCGGCGGCTCGCCGCCCGGCTCGCCGACGGCCGGACCGCGATCGCCGAATCCACCAACGTCACCCCGCAGGCGCGCGCCCGGCTGATCGCCCTCGCCCGGCGGTTCGCCGCCCCCGTGACGGCGCTGCGCTTCGAGCCGGACCTCGGTGTGCTGCTCCGCCAGCACGCCGAGCGGGGCCGCACCGACCTCACGGGAGAGGAGGTTCGCGCCTACGCCGAGCTGATGGCCCGTCACGCCGGACCGGGCCGGTTGCGCGCGGAGGGCGCGAGCGCCGTGCACGACGTGCCCGGCAGCCGACAGGGCAGCACGCCCGCCCAGGCGGCGGCCCGCTTCTCGTTCGGTACGGGCGGCGGGTTCGGCGCGGGCGCCACCCGCTGACGGCTCGGGCGCGCGCGGCTGGCAGGCTTGGACCCTTCACCAAGACGACCCGGGAGACCGATGAGCAGCCACGATGCCGCGCCCGCCTGGCGGGCCGCCGGGCTCAGCTGGAGCTCGGGGCAGGCGGAGCTGAAGTGGCGCGGTCCCGCCGGGCAGGAGCGCCGCAGCCCGCTGCCCGTCGGGGCCGAGCTGGCGCTGCTGGTCGGGGCGCAGCGCCGCTGCACCGGGCTGTGGCGCTCCGGGCGCCGGCTGCCCTGCCCGTTCGGCGCCGAGGTGGCGCCCGACTCCCGGGCCGCCGTCTGCCCGGCCTGCGAACGGGCCGGGCGGGCGCACTCGGTCGCCACCGACACCGCGCTGGACGACCCGCGCGAGTTCGCCGTCTACCTCGCCCACCACGGCAGCGCGGGCCTGAAGGTCGGCATCACCGCCGTCCAGCGGGGCACGGCCCGGCTGCTCGAACAGGGCGCGCTGGCCTCGCTGCTGCTGGTCAGCTGCCGCCTGCCCGCTGCCCGGCGCACCGAGACGCTGCTGAGCACCGTGCTCGGGGTGCCGGAGCGGATCTCCACCCCGGCCAAGCGGCGCGCCCGGTTGCGCCCGGCCCCGCCCGTGCAGCGCGCCGCCGACCTGCTGGACGCGGCCGGGCGGGCCGGGGCGATCGCCCGGCCGGCGGACGGCGTGCCGACCGGCGCGGGCCCGGCCGACCACACCGCGGACTACGGCCTGCCGGCCGGCGGGCTGCGGCCGGTCGCCGCCGTACTGCCGCTGACGCCGGGTCAGGTGCTGGCCGGTCAGGTGCTCTGCCGGATCGGCCCGGACGTCTACCTCGGCACGGCGGCGGGCCCGGTGCTGCTCGACTCCCGACTGCTGTCCGGCTGGGCGCTCGTCCGCGCGGCCGCCGACGCGGCACCGTCGGTCGGCCTGGCGCCGATCGATCGGGAACTCGACCAGGAGGAGGAGCAGGACGCGCTCTTCTGAGCCGGGTGAGCCGACAGTTGGGGTACGGTCGGGCGATGACGGACGACCTTCCCGCCGGTGGCGTCGTGATCGACTCCGCCGAGCTGACTGCCCGTTGGGCCCGCGCCTGGCAACCCGAGCAGGCCGCGCTGCGGTTGCGCGGGGTCGAGGCGCCCTGGTGCGTCGCGGCCGGCTGGGCGCTGGACCTGTTCCGCGGGGCGCGGACCCGGCCGCACGGCGACCTGGAGATCGCGGTGCCCGCGGCGCTGTTCCCGCGGATCCGCGAGCGCTTCCCCGAGTACGAGTTCGACGCGATCGGCTCGGGCCGGGTCTGGACGGGCACGGCGGCCCCGGCCATGGCGGCCACCCACCAGACCTGGCTGCGCGACCCGGGCACCGGCGACTACCTGCTCGACGTGTTCCGCGAGCCGCACCAGGGCGACACCTGGATCTGCCGACGGGACCCCGCCATCCGCGCGCCGTACGAGTCGGTCATCGAGCGCACGGCCGACGGCATCCCCTACCTCGCCCCCGAAGTGGTGCTGCTCTTCAAGGCGAAGTCGGCCCGGCCCAAGGACCGGGCCGACTTCGCCGGCACGCTGCCGCTGCTCGGCCCCGAGCGGCGGGCCCGGCTGAGCGGCTGGCTGGAGCAAGTGCACCCCGGCCACCCGTGGCTGACGGAGCTTCAGCCCGGGTAGCGGAGCGGGGCGACCCGGGTGAGCTCGGTCCAGCGGGCCAGCTGCTCCGCATGGCTGCCGCTCGCCGTCGCGCGGGCGACGGCCTCGGCGGGCTCCGACTGCGGCAGGACCGGCGCGCCGCCCCGGGTCAGCAAGACGAGTGGCCAGGCCGGCTGGCCGTCGTCGCCGCCGGGCTCGGCGCCGTCGAAGGCGTGCCACTCCCACGCCGCGTCGAACCGCCAGGCCCGCCCGGCCCGGTCGGCGAGTTCGTCGCCCGGTTCGAGGAAGGCGTAGGGCCGCAGGAGCAGGTCCAGCCGCAGTGGCTCGCCGCCCGCCGGGTCGATCGGGAACCCCTGGTCCTCGTCCTCCGGCTGCTCCGCCTCGCCCTGCGCCAGCAGCGTGACGTAGCAGGCGGGCCGGGGCAGCATGCCGGTCTCCAGCGGCGGATCGAAGTGGTCGACGCGGAGCACGTGCACCACCGTCGGCGCCAGGCCCACCCGGCAGGCGTCGCCCGCGCGCAGCTCCTGCACCGGCGGCTCGCAGCCGTAGTGGAGGCGGCCCCAGTCCAGGCTGCCGGGGAGCGCGATCGCGAAGTCGCCGTTCCACCGGATCGAGTCCACCGCCGGGTCCACCACGAGCCACGGCCAGCGCACGGACAGGTAGTGCGGGCCGACCTTGGTCACCGTCGTCGCGGTGAACGGGCACTCCAGCAGCAGCACGTCACCCGCCCGGAACTCCCCGGTCCCGCCCCCGCAGTGATCGTCCACGCTGTCCTCCTCGGTCGTCCGGGTGATGGTCCGGGCGATCATCACAGACGGGACGGACAGACCGGCCCCCGGGCCCTGCCGGTCAGCGCCGGCGGCGCAGCGCCGGGTCGAGCAGGGCGGGCGGGGTGTCGAACTTCTCCTGCGGGGCGAGGTCGGTGCCGGGGGCGACGATCGCGTCGACGGCGTCCAGCACGTCGGCGGGGAGCACGGTGTCGGCGGCGGCGAGCTGGGCGTGCAGGTGCTCGGTGGTGCGCGGCCCGATCAGCGCGCTGGTCACGGCGGGGTGCGCGGTGACGAAGCCGAGGGCGAGCTGGATCATCGTCAGGCCGGCCTGCTCGGCCACCCCGGCGAGCCGCTCGACGGCGTCCAGCCGCGCCTGGTTGGCGGGGCGGGTGAGGTCGAAGCGCTCCGGCAGCAGCGCCGCGCGGTGGGTGTCGGGCCGCCGGTCGGCGCGGATCGCGCCGGAGAGCCAGCCCGAGGCCAGCGGGCTCCAGACCAGCACGCCGAGGCCGTACTCCTCGGCCACCGGCAGCACGTGGGCCTCGGCGCCGCGCTGCAGGATCGAGTAGCTGGGCTGCTCGGTGGTGAAGCGGCCCAGCCGGTGCTCGCGGGCGGCCCACTGGGCCTGCACGATGCGGTGGGCGGGGTAGGTGGAGGAGCCGAAGGAGCGGATCTTCCCGGCGCGCTGGAGGTCGGTCAGCGCAGCGAGGGTCTCCTCGTCGTCGGTGCCCGGGTCCCAGCGGTGGATCTGGTAGAGGTCGACGTGGTCCACGCCGAGCCGGCGCAGGCTGGCGTCCAGCGCGGTGACCAGCCAGCGGCGGGAGGCGCCCCGGTGGTTGCGCTCCTCGCCGATCGGCAGGCCGGCCTTGGTGGCCAGCACCAGGTCGTCCCGGCGGCCGGCGATGGCCTTGCCGACCATCTCCTCGGACACGCCGGCGCCGTACATGTCGGCGGTGTCGATCAGGTTGATCCCGGCCGCCAGCGCGGCGTCGACGATCGCGGTGGCCTCCTGCTGGGTGGTGCGCCCGATCGGGCCGAAGTTCATCGTGCCCAGCGCGAGCGAGCTGACCTGCACGCCGGTGCGGCCCAAAGTGCGGTACTGCATGGGTGGTTCTCCGATCCTGGTGGTGCGTCTGGTGGGGCGTCAGGTGGTGGGGCTACTTGGCGTCGACGCGGCCGACGGGGTGCGGTTCGGCGGCCAGCGCCGCGCACGCCGCCGGCCAGGAGTTGTCGTCCGGGTCGAGCGCGGTGCGCAGGTAGGCGGTGGTGAACCGGCGGACGTCGGCGACGCGGGCGGGGTCCTCGTCGGTGGTCTCGGCGACGTCGTAGCCGGAGATCCCGCCGAGCCCGTGCTCCGCGCCGAACAGGGTGAGCAGGCTCTTCGGGCCGGGGGAGAGGGTGTACGGGTCGGTGTGCCAGCTCGGGCCACTGACCGTCAGGTGCGCGGAGGCGTCCCGGTCCCCGACCACCACGAGGGCGGGCGTGCTCATGGTGGAGAAGTCGGTGGTCAGGAAGAACGGGTACCGCTCGGCGGTGGCGGCGGTCAGCGCGTCGCCGCCGCGCCCGGGGGCGGCGAGCAGCACGCCCGCCTTGATGCGCGGATCGGCGAGGTCCGCCTCGCTCCCGTCGTCGGGGTCGGTGAGCCGGGCGCCCAGCAGCAGGCTCGCGGTGTGGCCGCCCATCGAGTGCCCGGCCACGGCGACCCGCTCCGGGTCGAGGCGCCCGTCGAACCCGGGCAGGGCGGCGCGGACCTCGTCGAGCCGGTCGAGCACGCGGGTCATGTCCTGGGCCCGGGAGCGCCAGTGCAGCGGTGCGCCGGGGGTGTCGGCGGGCAGGTGCAGCGTGCGCGAGTCGAGGTGGGTCGGTTGGACGACGGCGAAGCCGTGCGCGGCCCAGTGCTCGGCGAGCGGGGCGTAGCCGTGCAGCGAGGAGAGGTGGTGGGAGGGGCCGTGCCCGTGCGAGAGCAGCACGACCGGCAGGTCGCCCCCGCCGACGGGGACGGAGACGCGCAGCCGCAGGTCGACGGCGCGGTCGGGGGTCGGCAGCACGATCGGGGCGAGGGACAGGACGGTGCGGGCGTGCGGGGTTCGGGGCGTAGGGGTGCGCATGGCGATGCCCTCTTCGAGTAGAGTCGAAGCGGAACGATGTTCCGTTAACGCTTCCGACGATACGGAACACCGTTCCGTTTAGTCAACGCCCGGCGAGTCGTGTGGAAGGAGAGGGTGGATGACCACCGCGGACGAGGTCGGCGGAACGCCGGCCCGGAGCAAGCGCGCCGACGCGGTGCGCAACCGGGAGACGCTGGTCGCCGTCGCCGCCGAGGCGTTCGTCGCCTCCGGCGTCGACGTGCCGATCCGGGAGATCGCGGCCAGGGCGGGGGTCGGCGTCGCGACGATCTACCGTCACTTCCCCACCCGGGCCGACCTCGTGGTCGCCGTCTACCGCCACCAGGTCGAGTCCTGCGCGCAGGCCGGCCCGGCGCTGCTGGCCGAGGCGGAAACGCCGCTGGTGGCGCTGAGCCAGTGGATCGACCTCTTCGTCGACTTCCTGGTCACCAAGCACGGCCTCGCCGACGCCCTGCGCGCCGACAGCGGCTTCGAGACCCTGCACGCCTACTTCCTGGACCGCCTGGTCCCGGCCTGCGCGCAGCTGCTCGACGCGGCGGTCACGGCCGGCGAGATCGCGGACGGCCTGACCGCCTACGAGTTGATGCGGGGCGTCGGCAACCTCTGCATCGGCCGCCAGGACGACCCCGACTACGACCCCCGCCGCCTGATCGCCGTGCTGCTGCGCGGACTGGGGCGGTCGTGATGGTGCCTCAGGTGCTGTTCAGCGAGCGAACCAGGGAGCTGAAACTCTCCGGCACCCGGCCGGAACTGCGCCTGGTCGGGCAGCTGCTCCGGGAGCTGGCCGGCGGCTGCGCGCTCGCCGGCAGCCCGGACCCCGCGCCGTACGACGCGGCGCTGGCGCGGTTCGCGTGCCGGGAGGAGCCGGAGCGCGACACCGTCTCGATCGTCGCGGACGGCCCGGTGCTGCGGGTCACCGGCGGCCGGGCCGCCCTCGACCTGTTCGCCGCCGAGATCGAGAGCTTCGCCGACGAGGCCGACCCGTCCGACCACGAGCACGTCGAGCACCCGAGCTTCGACTGGGTGGCGGAAGGCTCCGACCCCCTGGTGCTCGCGTTCACCCGGTGACGCCGGGGCGCCGTTGTCGGTGGCGCGCGGGATGCTGGCCGGGTGGATGAGGAACAGCTGATGCGCGGCCGGGTCTACGGCACCGACCACGACGACCCCGACCCCGGCCCGCGCCCCGGACACGCCTACCGCCAGCTGGTGGCCGGCCCGCTCGACGGCCTGCTGCTCGACGTCACCGGCTGGACCGAGGCCGAACTCGCCGCGGGTGCCGCCCTGCCCACCGAGATCGGCGCCCACGGCCCGGGCGGCCGGGCCCGCTACGGTCCCCGGCCGGGCGACCCGCGCCGCTGGGACTGGCAGGGCGACGTCGGCGAGGTGCCCTGAGGTCGGGTCAGTCGCCGAGGTGGCCGACCAGCGACCCGAGCACCGGGTCCCAGTGCTCGATCCGGACGTGTTCGAGCACGCCCTCCCGCGCGTACGGGTCGCCGTCCACCAGCCCCCGGACCTCGGCCTCGCTCCCGGCCCGGAAGATCAGCAGCCCGCCGGTGTCCCGGACCAGCGGCCCGCACAGCACGATCACCCCCGGTCGGCCAGCCCCGCCAGGTACTCGCGGTGCGTGGGCCGCACCGGGAGGTGGCGGCGGTCGGCGGTGAAGGTGTACTCGACGACGTAGTAGGCCACGGGGCCCTCCGCATGGGTGCGTGCGACGGTGCGTCACCGCCGCGGTGGGAAGCGGGTGAGCGCCGAGGCGGTGCCCCGGCGCTCACCCGCATGACATCACTGGAAGTGGATGTCGTAGTAGCCCTGGCCCGAAACGTACCTGAACACCCGTCAGATCACGTCCCGCAGTGGCGCCGAGGCGTCGTCAGACCAGGTGCACCTCGATGCCGGCGGCGCGCAGGGCGGCGACCAGGTGGGCGGGGGCGTCGGTGTCGGTGACCAGGACGTCGATCTCGCTGGGTGGGCAGACGGTGGCGAAGGCGCGGCGGCCGAGTTTGCTGGAGTCGGCGACGATCACCACGGTGTGCGCGCGGCGGGCCATCGCCTGGTTGATGCCGGCCTCGGTCTCCTCCACGGTGGAGGCGCCGGTGCGCGGGTCCAGGGCGTTGACGCCGAGGATCGCGTAGTCGAGCGAGATGGTCTCCAGGACCAGCGAGGCCAGCGGGCCGACCAGCTCGTACGAGGCCGGGCGGGCGATCCCGCCGGTGACCACGGTCTTGACGTGGGGTCGGACGGCGAGCTCGCTCGCGATGTTGATGGCGTTGGTGACCAGGGTGAGCGAGACCTCGTGGCCGGTCAGCAGGTCGGGCCGGGTGGCGAGTTCGCGGGCCACCTCCGAGGTGGTGGTGCCGCCGGTGAGGCCGACCACCGCCCCGGCGGGCACCAGGGCGGCGGCGGCCCGGGCGATCCGCACCTTCTCGTCGGCCCGGCGGGAGGACTTGTAGCGCAGCGGCAGGTCGTAGCTGACGCCGGCCGGCACCGCGCCGCCGTGGGTGCGGGTGAGCAGCTGCTGGTGGGCGAGTTCGCGCAGGTCCCGGCGGACGGTGGCGGCGGACACCCCCAGCTGCTCGGCCGCTTCGGTCACGTCGATCCGGTGCCGGTCGCCGAGCATGTCCAGCAGGCGGGCCCGTCGGGTGTGGGTGGTCATGGCGCGCCGTCCCGCTACTTCACCGAGCCGGCGGTGAGCCCGGCCACCACGTGGCGCTCGATCGCGGCGAACAGCACCACCACCGGCACGATCGCGACCAGCGAGGCGGCGAACATGTAGTTCCACTGCGGGTGGTAGGCGCCGATCATCGAGTCGATTCCGACGGTGAGCGGCTGCTTGGACGGGGTGTTGACCAGGATCAGGCCCATCACGAACTCGTTCCAGGCCGTGATGAAGGTGAAGATCACGCAGGTGATCACGCCGGGCAGGGCGAGCGGCAGGGTGACCTTGAACAGGGCGCCGACCCGGCCGGTGCCGTCGATCATCGCCGCCTCCTCCAGCTCCGCCGGGATGGAGGAGATGTAGGCGGAGAGGATCCAGACCGCGAAGGCGAGGCTGAACGCGGCGTTGGCCAGGATCAGGGTCAGGTCCGAGTCCATCATGTTCAGCGAGGTGAACTCGCGGGCCAGGCCGACCTGGAGGGCGGTGGGCTGGAACATCTGGGTGATCAGCACCAGCAGCAGGAAGGCGGTGCGGCCGCGGAACCTGATCCGGGCGGTGTAGTAGGCGGCGGGCAGCGCGACCAGCAGGGTGAGCAGGGTGGCGCCGCCGGCGACCAGGAGGGAGACCTCCAGGTTGGTGCCGATGGTGGTCTTCGACCAGACGTCGACGAAGTTGTTCCAGGCGAAGTGGTGCGGCAGGTAGCCGTTGTCGCGCAGCTCGCCGGCGGGGCGGGCGGCGGTGATCACCATCTCCAGGTAGGGGGCCAGGAACACCGCCGCCAGCAGCCAGGCGAGGGCGGTGATCAGGGCTGTCTTCAGGGGCAAGCGGGTCTTGAGCGCAGCGGACACGGTGTCAGTTCTCCTCGTTCCAGCGGCTGACCTTGAGGAAGAGCAGCACCATGACGATCACGACGGCGAAGTTGACCACCGACATCGCGGCGGCCTCGCCGACGTCGGTCTGGCCGAGGACGTACATGAAGACGGTGGAGGTGGCGGTGTCGGTGTTCGGCCCGCCCTGGGTCATGCCCCAGATCACCGGGAAGGAGTTGAAGACGTTGATCAGGTTGATCACCAGGGCGACCAGGAAGGAGGGGCGCAGCAGCGGCAGGGTGATCCGCCAGTAGGTCTGCCACTTGCCGGCGCCGTCCACCCGGGCGGCCTCGTAGACCTCGCCGGGCACGGTCTGCAGGCCGGCCAGCAGGGTGTAGGTGGTGAACGGCAGCGAGACGAAGACCGCGACCAGGATCAGCCAGGGCTTGGAGTGCGCGGCGTCACCGGTCCAGTTCTGCGCGGAGGAGATCAGGCCGAGGTCGATCATCAGCCGGTTCAGCACCCCGGCCACCTCGTCGAGCATCCAGCGGAACCCGATCGAGGTGACGATCACCGAGGCGGCCCAGGGGACGATCAGCGCCCAGCGGGTGAACCGGCGGCCCGGGAACTGCTGGTTGTACAGCTGGGCCAGGGCGAGCGAGATCGCCATGGTGAAGCCGACCACCAGCACCGTCCAGACGATGGTCCACAGCATCACCGCGCCGAGCCGGGGGTCGGCGAAGAGCTTCTGGTAGCGGCCGGCGCCGTTGAAGCCGAAGTCGATGCCCAGGCCGCTGATCTTGTGCGTGGAGGTGATCACCATCTCGACCACCGGCCAGACCACGACCAGCAGGATCAGCGCGACGCACGGGCCGATCCACGGCCACGGGCCGAGCCGGGCGAGGGTGTTGCGGGCGCCGGGCCGGCTGGCCCGCGGGCTGGGGGCGGGTCGGCCCGGTGGCGGGGGAGCCGGGGGTGCTGCGGTGGTCTGCTCGGACACGGGGGCGTTCTCCTGACGGTTCGGGACAGCCGGCTGGGCGGGGGAAGCGGCGGCGGGCCCCACAGCCCGCCGCCGCGGGTCTCACTTCCCGTCCGGACTACTGGCCGGCCTGCTGCGCGGCCTTCTGGAGGGTGGAGAGCACGCCCTGCGGGTCCTTCAGGGCACCGCCGATCTGGGTCTTCACCTGGGAGTTGACGGTGTCCCAGGCCGGGTTCGAGACCGGCACGAACTGGGCGGTGGGCAGCGCGTTCAGGAACGGCACCAGGGCCGGCACGTCGGTCTGCACCTGCTGCACGGCGTCCTTGGTGACCGGCAGCAGGTCGTACTCCTCGTCGAACTTGACCTGGTTGCCCTTCTGGAAGGCGAAGTCCAGGAAGGCCTTGATCTGCTCGGCGTGGCCGCCGGGCTTGAAGCCGTAGATCCAGTCGCCCACGCCCAGGGTCTGCGGGGCCTGGCCGGCCTGGGCGGTCGGCAGCGGGGCCCAGGTGACGTTGAGGTTGTTCTTCTTGACGTCGTCCAGCTGGATCGGCATCCCGTTGAGCATGCCGACCTTGCCGGAGGCGAAGTCGGCGTAGAGGTCGGTGCGCTTGACCGCGCCCGGGTCCTTCTCGGTCAGGCCCGCGTCGACCCACTTGCCGAGCTGCTGGAAGGTGGCCACGTTGGCGGGCGAGTCGATGGTCCACTTGCCCGAGGCGTCGGTGTAGCCGCCGCCGTTGTTCATCTCCCACATGAAGGACTCGGCCTGCGCCTCCTCCGAGCCCAACGGCAGGCCGAGCGGCACCTCGACGCCGGCCGCCTTCAGCGCCTTGGCGTCGGTCTCCACGTCCGCCCAGGTCTTCGGGGCGACGGCCTGGGCGCCGTTCATCGGCAGGCCGGCCTTCTGCCAGAGCGCGTTGTTGATCAGGAAGGCGCGGGAGGAGGAGACGAACGGGATGCCGTAGGCGGTGCCGCCCTGCTGGCCGGCCTTGGCCAGGGCGGGCACCAGGTCGTTCTGCACGGAGGGGTCGAGCACCTGGTCGGCGCTGTAGAGCAGGCCGTTCTGGGCGAAGCTGGCGTAGCCGGGGCCCTCGACGACGTCCGGGTACTGCTTGTTCTGCACCATCGTGGACAGCTTCGCGCTGATGTCGTTCCAGTTGATCACCTGGAGGTCGACCTTGATCTTCGGGTTGGCCTGCTCGAAGGCCTGGATCACGCCGTCCCAGTACGCCTGGCTGGGGTTCTCGCCGTTGGAGCCGTAGTCCGCCGTGACGACCTTGATGGTCGTGGTGCCGTCCGCGGAGGTCCCGCCGCTGTTGCCGCCGCCGCACGCGGTCAGGGCGAGCGCGGCCGCCGCGGTGGTGGCGCACGCGGTCCAGAGACGCTTGTTCATGTGACTGCTCCTTCACCGCGGAAGCCGGCGGGTGAGGGAGGGCCGGCGTCCGGGAGGGTCGGTTCGTTCGTGAGGGGGGTGGTGCTGTGCCGCGGGGCGGCGCCTCGGGAAGGCGGTGCTCCGGGATGGCGGTGGGCTCTGCGGGGGCGGGGGACCGGCGTCCGCGGCGGTGGTGGACCGTCCGCAGGGGGTCAGGGTTCCGCCCGTTGTGGCAGTGATGTTAGAGACCCGAGCGGGTCGAAGAACAGACCTTGGTGCGCATTACTGCGTAACTTCTTGATTAAGCAGTCAGAAGTGCGCACGAGTAAGCGCACCAAGTGCGCAGTGCGCGCGGGGCGGGAGACGCCGGACCGGGGCGCGGCGCTCCCGCCCGGGCACGGGAGCTGACGGGGGGTCAGCGCCCGGCGCCGAGCACCCCGAGCAGCCGGGCGACCTCGGCCGCCGTCGCCTCCCGGGCCGGGCCCAGGTAGCGGCGGGTGTCCACCAGCGCGGCCTGCGCGCCGAGCGCCTCGCGCACCGCGGCCGTGAAGACCGCGTTCAGGTGCGTGGCGATGTTCACCTTGGTCATGCCGCGCCGGACCGCCTCGCTCAGGTGCTCGTCCGCGACCCCCGACGACCCGTGCAGCACCAGCGGCACCGGCACGCCGGCCCGCAGCGCGCCGATCAGCTCGAAGTCCAGCGCGGCGTCCCTGGTGAGCATGGCGTGCGAGGTGCCGACGGCGACCGCCAGCGCGTCCACGCCGGTCGCGGCGACGAACTCCGCCGCCTCGCCCGGATCGGTGCGGGCGCCGGGCGCGTGCACGCCGTCCTTGCCGCCCACCTCGCCCAGCTCCGCCTCGACCCAGCAGCCCGCCGCGTGGCAGCGGGCGGCGATCTCGGCGGTCGCCGCGACGTTCTCGGCGTACGCCAGCTTCGAGGCGTCGAACATCACCGAGCCGAAGCCCAGCGCGACCGCCTCGGCGACCAGCTCGGTGCTGGTCGCGTGGTCCAGGTGGACGGCGACCGGCACGGTGGCCGCCTCCGCGACGGCCAGGGCGGCGCGGCCTATCGGCGCCAGCGCGCCGTGGTAGCGCACCGCGTTCTCGCTGATCTGCAGGATCACCGGCGCGTTCGCCGCCTGCGCGCCCGCGACGATCGCCTGGGCGTGTTCCAGCTGGATGACGTTGAACGCGCCGACTCCGCGGCCGGTGGCGGCGGCCTCGGCGACCAGCGCGCCGGTTCCGATCAGGGGCATGGCAGGACTCCTTGGTGGATCAACTGACGGTTCATCGGGTCGGGGTCGACGGGGTGGATGGGGTGTGAGCGGTGACCGCCACCTGCTCGCGCAGGCGCCGGTGGAGCGCGGCGTCGAAGCTGCCGGCCAGCGGCGCGGCGACCGCGGCCGCCGACAGCGCGACCGCCCGGGCCAGCGCGGACGGCCAGTCGGTGCCGGCCAGCAGGCCCGCCGCGAGCGCGGCCACCGCCGCGTCCCCGGCGCCGGTCGGATTGCCGGCCACCGGGTGCGGCGGCCGCGCCCGCCAGCTGCCCTCCGGGGTGACGGCGAGCAGGCCCTCGGCGCCCAGCGAGGCGACCACCGACCGGGCGCCGGCCTCGCGCAGCCGGGCGATCGCCGCCTGCGGATCGGCCTCGCCGGTGGTGGCGCGCAGCTCGTCGGCGTTCGGCTTGATCAGCGCCGGCCGCTCGGGCAGGGCGGCGAGCAGCGGTTCGCCCTCGGCGTCCAGCACGGTCGGCAGCCCGTGCTCGCCGGCGATCCGCAGCAGCTGTGCGTAGGCGTCCACCGGTAGGCCCGGCGGCAGGCTGCCGGAGAGCACCACCACCCGCGCGGAGCGCACCAGCTCGGCGAACCGGGCGGTGAAGGCCCGCCACTGACCCGGGGTCACCCGCGGGCCGGGCTCCAGCAGGACCGAGGTCTCGCCGGCCTGCTCGTCGACCACGGCGACGGTGCGCCGGCTCTCCCCGGCGACCGTCACCATGGCGTCCGGCAGCGCGGCGTCGGCCAGTTCCAGCCGGATCGCCCGGCCGGTCGCGCCGCCCACCAGGCCGGTGACCTCGGCGGGGTGGCCGAGCGTGCGCAGCACCCGGGCCACGTTGATGCCCTTGCCGCCGGCCCGCTCGGCCACCGCCAGCACCCGGGTGCTGCCGCCCACCTGCAGCCGCTCCACCCGGTAGGTCACGTCCAGCGCGGCGTTCAGCGTCACGGTGAGGATCACTCGCGCTCACCCGCCCCGACCAGGTCGGCCCGGTCCGCCGCCGTGCGCTCCAGCAGGTCCAGGGCGAGCAGGCCGGCGCCCAGGCTGCCCGCCCGGTGGCCCAGCTCCGCCGGGACCAGCTCGGGCGCGGCCTGGAAGGTGAGCCGCTCGGCCAGCGCGGCGCGCAGCGGATCGAGCAGCGCGGCGCCGGCCCGCGACAGGCCGCCGCCGATCACCACCCGCTGCGGATCCAACAGGGTCACGGCCGCGAGCAGCCCGTCGGCCAGCGCCGCCACCGCCTCGCGCCAGACCCGCGCGGCGACCGCGTCGCCGGCCCGGGCCCGCTGCTGCACCTGCTCGGCGCTGACCTGCTGCTGCGGGGGCAGGCCGGTGAGCTGGCGGTACCGGCGGGCGATCGCCGAGGCGGAGGCGATCGCCTCCACGCAGCCCCGGGCCCCGCACGCGCACGGCGGCCCGTCCGGCCGCACCACCAGGTGCCCGACCTCGCCCGCCCCGCCGTGCCCGCCCAGCAGCGCCCGGCCGTTCAGCAGCACCGCGCCCGCGATGCCGGTGCCGACCGGAACGAACAGGAACGAGCGGCAGCCGCGCCCGGCACCGAGCCGGGCCTCCGCGATGCCGCCCGCCCGCACGTCGTGGCCGACCGCGACCGGCAGGCCGAGCTCCTCCTCGGCCCACCGGCGCACCGGCACGTCCCGCCAGCCCAGGTTCGCCGAGTAGCGGCAGACGCCTGACGCCTCGTCGACGATGCCCGGCACGGCGATGCCCACCGCCGCCGGCCGGAACCGGCGGGCCAGCCCGCCGGCCAGCGCCAGGATGGTCTCCAGCACGGCGTCGGGGCCGCGCTCGGCCCGGGTGTCGGCGCTCTCGGTGTGCAGCGGGGTGCCGTCGGCCGTCAGCACGGCCGCCTTGACGTGCGTGCCGCCGACGTCGAGCGCGACCACCGGCCGGTCGCCGGGAGGGCGGCGCGGGGTGGTCACGGGGTGGCCAGGATGATCGAACGGGTCAGGTTGCGCGGCTGGTCCGGGTCCAGGCCCTGCGCCTCGGCGAGCGCGACGGCCACCCGCTGGGCGCGCACCAGGTCGGCCAGCGGGTCGATGCCGCCCAGCCAGACCTCGGCGCCGGTGGCGGCGATCTGCTCCAGCAGGCCCTCCGGCGCCTCGCCGAAGAACCAGACCACGCCGCCCGGCGCGCTGACGCTGATCGGACCGTGCCGGTACTCCATCGCCGGGTAGGACTCGGTCCACGCGCCCGCGGCCTCGCGCAGCTTGAGCGCGGCCTCGTTGGCCAGCCCGATGGTCCAGCCGGTGCCGAGGAAGGTGAACTGGCGGGCCGCCAGCGCGGCCGCAGGGAGCTCGCCGGCGACGGCGTCGGCCGCCTGCTCGGGCAGGTCGGCCGGGGTCAGGCCGAGGCTGCTGCGCAGCAGCACCAGGGTGGTGGTGGCGAACCGGGTCTGCACGACCGACTGCTCGTCGGCGAAGGACAGGTCCACGATCGTGTCGGCGGCGCCGGTGATCGGGGTCGCCAGGTCCCCGGTGATCGCGGTGGTGGGGATGCCGGCGGCGCGGGCCCGGGCCAGCGCCGCGAGCACCTCGGTGGTGGTGCCGGAGCGGGTGATCGCCAGCAGGCGGTCGTAGCGGCGGGCGGCCGGGTACTCGGAGGCGGCGAAGGCGTCCGTCTCGCCGAGGCCGGCGGCCTCGCGCAGCACGGCGTAGGCCTGGGCGACGTAGAGCGAGGTGCCGCAGCCGACGACGGCGACGCGCTCGCCCGGCTTGGGCAGCCCGGCGGGTTCGAGGGCCATCGCGGTGCGCCAGCACTCGGGCTGGCTGGCGATCTCGGTGGCGACGTGGGTGGTCATGGGCGGGTCCTTCCACGGCGTCCCGCGCCTGCGGCGCGGAACGGGAGCGGGTGCGGGTGCTGGGGATCGGAGCGCGGCGGAACTGGCTGCGCGAAAAACGTGTGCGTGAAGATGCAGCTTTTATAGACCAAACGAGCAACATTGAGCAATGCTGATCGGAGTATGGACTTTGCGAGCAAGGAGGCGAGGGCAGACGAGGGGAGGCGAGGGCAGGGGAGGGCCGACGAGGGTGCGCGGCAGCGCTCAGCGAGAAGGCCCCCGGCTTGTCAGCCGGGGGCCGGATCACGCGAGTGGGAGGGGTCAGGCCGCGGGCGGCGTGTTGTACGGGGCGGCCCAGGACTGGTTGGTCTGGATGTTGTCGGGCGCGGCGCCGCAGGAGTACAGGTCCACGGGGGTGCCGGAGGTGGTGGTCGAACCGCTGTAGACGTCCAGGCACTGGCTGGTGCCGGCGAGCTTCAGGTTGCCGTCGCGGTCGTAGCTCCAGCTCTGCCGGCCGGGCGCGGAGCCGCAGGCGGCGACGCCGACCCACTGGCCCTGCTGACCGTTGATCACCCCGGTGCTCGCCGAACTCTGCGCGGTCAGGCACAGGTTGGCCGCGCCGGTCTGGAGCAGCTGGACGGAGCCGTCAGCGTTCATCTGCCACTGCTGGTTGGAGGTGCCGCTGCACGGGTAGACGTCGACGGCCGTGTTGCTGGTGCGGGACTGGTAGTTGTCCAGGCAGAGCGACTCCTTGCTCCAGTCGTCGCGGGCCGCGGTGATCTGGCCGCGCGGGGTGGCGGTGCTGCCGCTGGGCGGGGTGATCTTGAACATCGCGCTGTCGTGCGAGGCGATGGTCAGCGGGACGGTGCCGGTGGAGCTGCTGGTGCTGTGCGCCCACAGGTCGCGCACGGTGTAGCTCGCGCCGGTGGTGTCGAAGCCGACGGCGTTCAGGTTCAGCGTGTAGTTCGCGGTCGAGGCGCCCTTGTTGGTCACCACGACGGCGCGGCTGCCGTCGGCCAGCGGCTTGACCACGACGTCGATGCCGCTCGCGGCGGCCGGGGTGCCGTCGGCGTTGGCCGCGCCGCCCGAGACGCGGTAGCCGCCCGCGCCCAGCGGGTCCTGGTCGACCGCGATGACCTCGGTGTTGCCCAGGATGCCGAGCGAGGCGGTCAGGTGCGCCGCCTCGGCGGGGTGGGAGGAGATGTAGGAGGGCTCGAACTTGCGGGCGTCGGTGGAGATGGTCAGCGGCGCGGCCAGCGCGGAGAACAGCGACATCTGGCTGCGCTCCTCGGCGGTGGTCATGCCGTTGTCGCCGATCAGCAGCATGTCCGGGTTGCTCCAGTTGCCCGGGCCCTGGTAGCGGCTGTACTCCAGGGTGTTGTCGAAGCTCTGGTAGGCGCCGAAGTTGTAGCCGCCGCTCTGCAGCGCCTGGTTCCACGGGTCCTTGCCGTCGCCGTAGGTCCAGATGTCCGGGCCGACCCGCCAGAGCTGGCCGAGCGGCCGGACCCAGTTCATCGCGGCGGACTTGGTCGAGCCGTTGCCGTACCCGGCGGGCGCGGAGATGTCGAAGGCGACGTTGGGCGTGGCGGTGCCGGCGGCGTTGGCGTTGGCGACGGCGGTGGCGAGGTCGCCGGACATCCGGGTGTCCAGGGTCTGCACCGGCTCCTGGTCGCCGCAGTTGTCGTACTTGAGCTGGTCGACGCCCCAGGCGACGAAGGAGTTCGCGTCGTTCTGCTCGTAGTACTCGCTGCCGTTGGGCAGGTTGGGCGCGGTCGGCGCGGCGGTGGAGCAGGTGTGGGTGCCGGAGGTCTCGTAGATGCCGAACTTGGCACCGAGGCCGTGCAGGTAGTCGCCGTAGGCGGTCAGCTCGGAGTCGAAGCCCGGCTGCCTGGTGGTGTCGCGCACGTCGGTGGCGCCGCCCCAGTTGAGCGCGCCGTGAAGGTAGCCGGAGCTGTTGCGGTACATCCAGCAGTCGTCGACGGTGACGGTCTTGTATCCGTCGGCGATCAGACCGGTGTCGGACAGCGCCTTGGCGTTGTCCTCCATGTACTGCTGGAACGAGTAGCCGAGCTGCGGCGAGCCGTCCAGCGGCGCCTGGGGCGTGCACTCGGTGCGCGCCCAGTCGTTGAAGCCCATCGGGGGCACGGCTGCGAGCGGCCCGTTCGGGGAGGCCGAGGCGGTGTAGTTGGCGGCCGGCTGGCTCACGCCGTCGTTCGCGAGTGCCTGTGGCACGGCGAGCGGACTGGCGAGCAGGGCGGCGGCGATGAGGGCTGGGGCGGTGCGGTGCAGGAGGCGGTTGGCCATGGAGAAGCCGTCCTTGTGAGGGGTTTATGATCGATGCTGCTGCAAAGTAGCGAGAAACGCGCAGCTTTGCTCAACTGCTGTGGCCAGAGTGTTGGGGTAGAGGGGTGCTGCCGTCAAGACGTCGACGCGGGGGAGTTTCGCGCCGGGCGGGCCGGTAGCCTCTCGCGGGTGACCGACGACCTCGACGCCTGGAACCGGCTCGCCGCCCTGCTGCCGCCGGCCGAGGCCGGGCAGGTCGCGGACTGCTGGCAGATCGGCGAGCAGGAGGCGGGCCTCGGCCTGCTCGTCACCGGACTGCTCGCCCACCGCATCCCGATCGACGGGGCCACCCGCGCCGAGATCGCGGTGATCGCCGAGGCCTGGGGCGAGCGCGCGACGCTCGCGCCCGCGCTGGCCCGGTGCGTGGGCGCCGGCGGGCCCGACCGGCTGGTCCTGCTGGCGGAGCAGGCTCGGGGCGCGGGTGCGGATGCGGAGGTGTCCGGGTCCGTCCGGGTGCCGTGGATCGCCTGCACGGGATGCGGCGCGGTGCTGACGCGCCTGCACGAGTGGGAGCCGTGGGGCGAGTTGTCGTACCTCGCGCTCGGCTACCTGATCACCTCGGCCGACGGGAGCGCCGTGCTGCGCCGGTTCCCGGACGACGCCGTGGACCGGGCCTTCGCCGCGCTGCTGGCGCACCCCTGCTGACCCACCGTCGCCTCCGGTGCGCGGTACGGTACGCCCGCCCCCCGGCGCCGCGGCTCCCTCCTGCCCGGCGCCCGGCCGACCGCAGCGAGAGGAACGCCACCGACCATGCCGAAGACCCTGCGCGACGAGGACCTGGTCCGCGTCGATGACCACGTGTACGCGGTCGCCGGAAGCAACACCAACTGGGTGATCGTCAAGGACGGCGACAGCTGCACCCTGATCGACACCGGCTACCCCGGCGACCACGACGCGCTGCTCGCTTCGTTGGCCGCCGTCGGGCTGGGCCCCGAGGCGGTGGCCGCCGTGCTGGTGACCCACGCGCACAACGACCACATCGGCGCGGCCGAGCGCCTGCGCGTCGGCCACGGTGTGCCGGTGCTGATGCACGAGGAGGAGGTGCCGCACGCCCGGCGGGACTTCCTGGACCAGGTGACGCTGGGTCAGGTGTTCGCCAGGGCCTGGCGGCCGGGGGTGGCGGCGTGGGCGAAGCACGCGCTGGCGGCGGGCGGGAAGGTGCCGGTGCCCGTGCTGGAGCCGCAGGCCTTTCCGGCGCCCGGTGCGCTCGACCTGCCCGGGGCGCCGGTGCCCGTGCACACGCCCGGACACACCAGGGGGCACTGCGCCTACCTGCTGCCCGGCAGCGGCATCCTGATCAGCGGCGACTCGCTGGTGACGGGTCATCCGACCACGCGGGTCACCGGCCCGCAGCTGCTGCCCGCGATGTTCCACCACGACCGGCCGGCGGCGGAGCGGGCGCTCGCGGTGCTGGGCGAGCTGGACGCGGACGTCCTGGTGCCCGGTCACGGGCCGGTGCACCGCGGCTCGGTGTGCGAGGCGGCGGCGCTGGCCCGGGAGCGCGCCCAGCGGTTGTGGTAGCGGCACTGTCGGTGCGTCAGTTGGTGTCCGCCGCACCGCGACAGAGATGAGTAACCTCCTTGACCGGTTACGCGCGGCGTGGCACAGTCATGACGTCACGCACCGCGCCGGCGGCGGGCGGCACCGCCCCGGCCAGCACCCAAGGAGGCTCCCCATGATCGACAGGCGCACCTTCTCCAAGGCCGTCGGCCTGGGCGCACCCACCGCCCTCGCGGTCTCCGGGTCGCTGGGTGCGCCGGCCGCCGCGGCCGCCGCGGCCGCCGCGCCGGAGCCCGCCGGCTCCACGCACACCGGCTTCCCGGTCCTGAAGCAGGTCGATGCCGGTGTGCTGAACGTCGGTTACGCCGAGGCGGGCCCCGCGCACGGGCCGGTGGTGATCCTGCTGCACGGCTGGCCGTACGACATCCACAGCTACGTGGACGTCGCGCCGCTGCTGGCCGCCCGCGGCTACCGGGTGATCGTGCCCTACCTGCGCGGGCACGGCAGCACCCGCTTCCGGTCCGACCGGACCGTGCGCAACGCCCAGCAGTCGGCGGTGGCCCTGGACATCGTGGCCCTGATGGACGCGCTGCGGATCGAGCGGGCGGTGCTGGCCGGCTTCGACTGGGGGTCGCGGACGGCCGACATCATCGCCGCGCTCTGGCCCGAGCGGGTCAAGGCGCTGGTCTCGGTGGGCGGATACCTCGTCACCAACCTGGCGGCCCAGCAGAAGCCGCTCGCTCCGAAGGCCGAGTACGCCTGGTGGTACCAGTACTACTTCGCGACCGAGCGCGGCCGCCTCGCGATGGAGGACGCCACCGACCGCACGCAGCTGTGCCGGTTGGTCTGGCAGACCGTCTCGCCCACCTGGCACTTCGACGACGCGACCTTCGCCCGGACCGCCGCCGCCTTCGACAACCCCGACTACCCGGCCATCGTGATCCACAACTACCGGTGGCGGCTCGGCCTGGCGGACGGCGAGCGGCAGTACGACCAGTACGAGCGGCAGCTCCAGGCGCGGCCGGTGATCACGGTGCCGACCGTCACCCTGGACGCCGAGCTGGACCCGTTCACCGCGCCGGGCGACGGCGCCGCCTACCGGGACCGGTTCACCGGCCCGTACCAGCACCACACCCTGGCCGGCATCGGCCACAACCTGCCGCAGGAGGCGCCGGGCGCGTTCGCCCGCGCGGTGCTGACGGCGGACCGGCTCTGATCCGACGGAGCCCGTCCCACCAGGCAGGACCCAGTCGCACACCGATCGGAGGAAGACCGTGGGAACCATCGTGAAGACCGGTCCGCAGGCGCCGGACGCCGCCGCCGAGGCCCGCCGGGCGCGGTTCGGGAAGCTGCCCGAGCGCGTCGCGTACGCGGACCTGGTCGAGGAACGCCCCGCCGGACCGCGCGACCCCGCCGGGACGGGGTACGACCCGCAGAGCGCGTGGCTGCACTACTCCTGCCTCGCCGTGGACCTAGGCCTGTAGCGAAAACGTCACCTGATGAACCGGTGACGAGGGGGCGAGGTTGGCTGCTCCCTCGTCACCGGTATGACGGACCGTCAGGCGAACCGCGAGCTGGGTACGGGGCCGGGGGAGCGGACCTGATCGCGCGGACCGCTCAGCCAACTGCCCGCCGCCCGCGCGGCGAAGGCGGCCAGCGCCTCGTCCGGGTCCGCCGGGGTGCCGCCGTCCCCCGGGTCCGGCTCGCCCGTCGCCGAGCGGATCGACCCGGCCAGCGCGACGGGGGAGGGCGGTTCTACCGGCGCAGCGCCACCGTCCGAGCCGATCCCGGGCTCCCAGGGTGCGACGACGTGCTGCACCAGCAGCGTGGAGACGTCCGCCGTGGCGGCGGGCGGCTGCGTCCAGCAGGTGGCGTGCTCGAACAGCACCTCGCCCGGGGCCCGCTCGCGCAGCGCGCGCACGGCCGCAGGGTCGGTTTCGCTCAGGTCGTAGGCCACCACCAGCGCATCCGGCGTGCCCGGCCGGTACGGCGCGGCGGGCAGGCCGAACAGCTCGGCGGCGGCCAGGCCGAGCGCCTGGCTGGCGTGGTCGGGCAGCAGCGCGACCGTCGCCGGCCGCCGGCCGGTGGCGGACAGCACGGTGTGCAGGCGGTGCAGGCCGTGGCGGCAGGAGTCGAGGGTGTCGTGCAGGTAGGCCCAACGCCCGGTCATGCCCTGCCGGTAGCCGTGCGGGGAGAGCGTGGTGAGCAGGCCGCCGGTCAGCGCGTAGTGCCAGCCGCGCAGGTCGTAGTGGTCGCCGGGCGCGGCCTGGCTGGACCGTGTCAGGATCGCGCGGATCCGGTCGGCGGCCGGTGCCCAGGTCGCGTCCGGCGTGGACAGCTGGGCGAACACCGCGCTGGTGCGGTCGAGTTGACCCGCCATCGCGGCGTTGTAGGCGAGCAGGTAGCGGTCCGGCCAGTCGGCGGTGATCTCCTGGTGCTGCGTCAGCAGGTCGGCCGCCTCGGCGTGGCGCTGCTCGTCCTCCAGGGCGACGGCCAGCTCGACCAGCACCTTGCGGCCGGGCGCCAGGGCCAGCGCCTCGCGCAGCGCGGGCACGGCCAGCGCGGAGACCCCGCGCTCGATGCAGGCGTACCCGAAGTCGTAGTGCTCCCGGGCGCCGTCTGGTCGCCCGAGCAGCGCGGTCGCGGCGGAGGCCAGGTCGTCGAAGCCGCTGCCGGCGGCCAACTCGGCGATCAGCGGCGCGATGTCGACGGAGCGCAGCTGCTCGGCGGACCGGCGCAGGGTGCGGACCGCGCCCGGGACGTCGCCGGAGCGGTACTGCTCCCAGGCCTGGTCGAGCGCGGACGGTTCAGTGGTCATGGGTCCTCCTGGGACGGTCGGCGAGCAGACGTGCTCCGCCGAGAGGGTGGTGAACGGCGGGACGGTCTGTGCGACGGCAGGGGACGCGCGTCAGGCGGGCCGCCCACGGGCGGCGCGGCGCGCTCAACGGGAGGGGCGGAGGCCGCCCTTCCGGTCGAAGTCTCGGTCGTACATCCGGTCGAACATACGGGTGAGCATGACGGATCGTCGGCCGGGGGCCAAGTCCTTTTCGCCGACGGGCGTGGGTTAGGGTCTGAGCACAGGTTTCGAACGCGTTCAAAAGCTCGGAGGTGGGGTCGTGACCTGGCAGGTTCCAGTGGCGCGACAGCAATCGGGGCTGCCGCGACGGCAGTCGGGATGGCGCTGGGCGGCGATCGCCGGGCTGTCCGTGGTCACCTTCCTCGGCCTCCTGGTGGCCACCCTGATCGGGGTGGCCAACGCGTTCGGGCCGGGGCCGTTCCCGGAACAGTACCCGTACTCCCACTACCTGGTGGCGTCCGCGCTCTGGGGCATGACCGTCGTGCCCGGCGGGATCCTGCTGGCCCTGCGGCACCGGCGCTGGCGATCGGAGGCGCTGCTGCCGGTGCTGCTCGGGGCCGACCTCGCGCTGCTGCTGGCGATCCTCTGGCCGGTCGAGGCCCTGCTGCTGGCCGTCGGCCTCGCCCTGCGGGCCCGGCGCGCCCGGCAGCGGGTCGGCGCGATCGCCGTGGGCGCGCTGCTGCTGGTGGCGGGCGGCTGGTGGGGCCTCGACGCCTACGCGCGCCAGCACGTCCGCGACCCCGGCCCGGTGGTGGCGGGCCAACTCACCGGCACCTGGCACGAGGCGGGCGGACCGGGCGCACTGGAGCTGCGCGCCGACGGGAACTTCACCCTCCGTCACGCGACGCCGGGGCTGGACCCCTCGCTGCCCACGGGCACGGCGACCGACGAGGCCGGCACCTGGATGATGCAGGACGGCGACGTGCCGAGCGTGCTGCTCACCCCCGCGCGAGGGCGGCCGGCCGAACTCTCCGACCTCTTCGCCTTCGACGTCCAGCTGATCGGTCCCGCGCAGGTGCTCTGCCTGCAGACCGATCCGGACGAGGGCCGCTGCCCGAGCGGCCTGCACCGCTGACCGACGCCCCGTCAGCCCACCCGCGCGCCGGCGGTGCGCGGGTGGGCTGACGGGTAGACCCACCCCGTACCTGCGCGCAGCGGAACGGGAGCGACCATGGCACAGCGGTCACCGGAGAGCCGGCTCAACCGGATCGCCCTGGGCCTGGTGGTGGCCGCGATCCTGCCGGGCCTGGCGCTGGCCGCCCGCACCCGCCACCCTGCCGCGCCGCCGCCCCCGGACGGGCCGGTGAGCACCCAGCCGGTCTTCCCGCCGCCGGACCAACCCCCGCCCGAGACGGCGCGGTTGGTCACCGCAGACGCGGTGGACGCCGGCAAGGCCCCGGTGGGCGCGCTGATCGTGGCCTACCGGCACGGCCCGTCGACGCTGTTCATCTGGCAGACCGTCGGCCACGACCTGTGCGGCGAGTACGCCGCCACCGACTTCCGGGTGCTGGCCGGCTGCGTGCCCGGTGCGGAACTGCCCGCCGGGGGTGCCCCCGTGGTTCGGCCGCTGCTCGGCCCGGACGCCGTGACCACCACCGACTGGCTCGCCGTCCTGGTCGCCGACCGCGAGCAGCTGCGCAGCCTCGGCTGCGCCGGGGCCCGGATCACCCCGCGCCAGGTGGCCCGCCTCACCGCCCCCGACGGCGAGCCGCTCGCCGCCTACGTCTTCGACGCGCCGTGGATGGCGGCCGGCGTGCTGGAGGCCCAGGTCCAGCGGCCCGGCGGCCTCGCCACGGAAGCGGTGCCGATCAACGCCGCCCGCGCCGACCAGCACGCGAAGTACAGCCGCACCTGCACCGGGCCGCCGTGGAGCCGCCGGTCCGGGTGAGGCTCACCCCCGCTTCGGTCAGGTCCCCCGTTCGGCTCACCGACAAGCGCGCCTTTCTTGACAAAAAAATTTGTCGGTTGCAGGCTGGAAGCGTGCTGGACGTCGCCGTGATCGAAGAACCCGCCGCGGCCGAGGCCTCCCTGGACCCCATCCGGGCCCGGATCCTCGCCGCCCTGGCCGAACCCGGTTCGGCCACCATGCTGGCCGGCCGCCTCGGGCTGCCCCGGCAGAAGATCAACTACCACTTGAAGGAACTGGAGCGCCACCACCTGGTCGAACTGATCGAGGAGCGCCGCAAGGGCAACGTCACCGAACGCGTGTACCGCGCCACGGCGGCCTCCTACGTGATCTCGCCCGCCGTGCTGGCCGGGGTCAGCCCCGACCCCGCCCGCTCGCCCGACCAGCTGTCCGCCCGCTGGCTGCTGGCCCTCGGGTCGCGGCTGGTGCAGGAGGTGGGGGCGCTGCTCACCGGCGCCTCCCGGGCCCGGCAGCGGGTCGCCACCTTCGGGATCGACGCGCAGGTGCGGTTCGCCTCCGCCGCCGACCGGACCGCGTTCGCCGAGGACCTCGCCCAGGCCGTCGCGGGCCTGGTCAGCCGCTACCACGACGAGTCCGCCACCGGCGGCCGCACCCACCGGGTGGTGGTCGGACTCCACCAGGTCCCGGCGGCCCGGCCGGTGGCGGGCACCGACCCCGACCCGCGACCCGCCATCGGAACCGGCGCCGGAACCGCCGCAGGAACCGGTGCCGGAACGGGCGCCGGAACCGCCGCAGGAGAGGAGACCCCCCGATGACCCACCCGTTCGAGATCGAGCTGGACATCACCCTGCCCGCCGACCCGGACCAGGTCTGGGAGGCGATCGCCACCGGCCCGGGCCTCGACTCCTGGTTCATGGGCCGCAACGAACTCGACCCGCACGAGGGCGGGGTGGCCGCCATGGAGACCGGCGGCCACCGGGCCGAGGCGGTGATCACCGCCTACCAGCCCGGAAAGCGCCTGGCCACCCGCACCGCCACCGGCGAGGACGGCCGTTTCATGGCCTTCGAGTACCTGATCGAGGGACGCGAAGGCTCCGCCACCGTGCTCCGCGTCGTGCACAGCGGCCTGCTCGGCGACGACTGGCAGGACGAGTACGACGCGCTGCGCCGCGGCTGGCCCTTCCACCTCCACACGCTGCGCGAGTACCTCGCCCACTTCCCGGGCCGCACCGCCGCCCCGGTCTTCGCCTTCGCTCCACCCGCCCCCGGCCGGACGCCGCAGCAGGCGGGGGAGCTGCTCGCCCGGGCCCTCGGCCTGCCGTCACCGGTCACCGTGGGCGCGCGGACCCGCGCCGAGCCGGCCGGCCTGCCGCCGCTGGACGGCGAGGTGACCTGGGCGGACCCGGAGCGCTTCGAAGTCCGCTCCGCCGACGGCCTCCACACCTTCCACCACGGCGCCGGCCCGGTCCTGATGTTCCATCACCTGTTCAATCCGCGGACGGACGGGGCCGAGGCCGCCTGGCAGGCCTGGCTCACCAGGCTGCTCGCCTGAGCACCGTCCATAGACGTCCCCCCTCAGACATCCCCCAACTCCCCACCAAGGCAAGGAAGAAGAACCGATGCGCACCCTGATCAGCACCGCTTTCATCTCGCTCGACGGCGTCGTCGAGGCCCCCGGCGGCGAGAGCGGATACCGCAACGCCGGCTGGACCTTCAAGGACGTCGAGTTCCTCCCCGAGGCGTTCGAGATCAAGGGGCGGGAGCAGGAGGAGGCCGCCGCCATGCTGCTGGGCCGGGTCAGCTACCAGGCCTTCAGCCCGGTCTGGCCCGACATGCCCGAGTTCGCCCGCTACAAGGAGCTGCCCAAGTACGTCGTCTCCACCACCCTCACCGACGCCGACCTGGTGGCCGGCTGGGGCGAGACCACCATCCTGAGCTCGCTCGACCAGGTCGCCGCCCTGAAGGAGACCGAGGGCGGCCCGATCATCGTGCACGGCAGCGCCGCCCTCAATCAGGCCCTGTCCGACGCCGGCCTGATCGACCGCTACCACCTGCTGGTCTTCCCGCTGCTGCTCGGCGCCGGCAAGCGCCTGTTCAGCAGCACCGACAAGGACACCCAGAAGCTGAAGCTGGTCGAGCACGAGGCCTACGCCAACGGCCTGCAGAAGCAGGTCTTCGACGTGGTCCGCTGACCGCCCGGCCCTGGTGGCCCTCGCCTCGGGCCACCAGGGCCGACCGCGGCGAGGGCGGAGAGCGGTGCCAGGCCCGCCGGGCCGAGCAGCGGCCGCCGCGCCCCTACCTGCGGGCGCACGGCGACCGCCCCGGCCGGTGGGGTCAGCGGATGCCGCCCGGGTGCTCCGGGACCCACCAGGGTGTGTCGTGGCCGGAGCGGTCCGCGTCGCCGGGCGCCCGCAGCAGGCCGTCGGCCTGCGCGTCGAGCCAGGCGCGCAGCTGGCGCCGGCCGCGACCGGTCCGCCGGGCCAGCACGGCGGCCGTGGTCTCGGCCGCGCTCAGCACCAGCGCCGAGTGGTCCTCCGCGCGGCGCAGGAACGCCTCGCAGCGCTCGACCACCCGCAGCGCCCGCTCGGGGTCCAGCACGCAGACAGCAGACGGCCCGGGCGCGCTCGCGGCTATCGCGTCGATGCCGAACCAGACCATCGCCATCACCACCGGCACCACCGGCCGCGCCTCGCCCGCCGAGCGGGCCCCCTCGCCGGCCGCCGCCGAGCGCTCGCCGAGCCAGGCCCGGGCGCCGTCCGCGTCGCCGTGGTGCAGCTCCATCACCAGCGCCGCCTGGCGGGTGGCCAGCGCGAGGGCCACCGCGACGGCCGCGGCCTCCGCGGCCTGCGGCCCGTCGCCCGACCAGGCCTTGAGGTACTCCTCGGCCCGGCAGCGCCAGTCCTGCTCCCGCCGGTCCTGCTCCTGCCCGTCCTGCCCCCGCCCGGCCCGCGCGCCCCCGCCCCGCGCACCCCCGGTGGCGAGGCCGTCCGCGGCGATCCGCAGCAGCCCGAGGGCTGCCAGCTCAGCACCGTCTCCGGCGAGTCCCGGCCAGCTCTCGCTCACGGCACACCCCCTGTCATGACCGGATCCTGTCGTCTCGGACGGTATACATACCACTACTCGCAGGGGTCATGGAAGACGTCGGGCGCACATCCGGGGTCGGTTCGGGAAACAGTCGGCGACCCGGGTGGCCGGGCCCCCGCGCCCGCTGGGAGAGTGCCGGGGTGGCCACGGAGGGTGCCGGTTCGGGGCAATGCGGTGGCTAGGGTAGGTTGTTGACGATCCGTCGGATCTCTCGACTGGGGGTGGACGCTGTGTCGGACGGCACGGACTGGATGAGGCGCGGGCTTGAGGAGGCAGCGGTGGAGTCGGTGGACCTGAGGACGGACCTTCCGCACTCGGCGCGGATGTACGACTTCTGGCTCGGCGGGAAGACCAACTTCCCGCCGGACCGGGCCCTGGGCGAGGCCTTCGAGCAGGCGATACCCAGCATCAAGGTGATGGCCCGGGAGAACCGGAAGTTCCTCGGCCGGGCCGTGCGCGCGATGGTGGTGGACGGCGGGATCCGCCAGTTCCTCGACATCGGCACCGGCATCCCCACCGAGGGCAACACCCACGAGGTCGCCCAGGCCGCGGCACCGGACAGCCGGGTCGTCTACGTCGACAACGACCCGATCGTGCTCGCCCACGCCCGCGCGCTGATGGACGCCACCGGCTCCGGCCGCACCGCCTACATCCACGCCGACCTGCTGGAGCCGGAGAAGATCCTCACCGACCCCGTGCTGACCGGCACCCTCGACCTGACCCGGCCGGTCGGCCTGACCCTGGTCGCCGTGCTGATGCTGCTCGCCGACGCGGACGACCCGTGGGCCCGCGCCCGGGTGCTGATGGACGCCCTGCCCCCGGGCAGCCAGGTGGCGATCACCCACCCGGGCGTCGACTTCGACCCGGTCGCGATGGCCGCCGTGGTCGAGGCCGCCGGCAAGGGGCGGATGACCCTGGTGCCGCGCACCCGCGAGGAGGTGGCCCGGTTCTTCGGCGACTGGGAGCTGGTCGAGCCGGGCGTGGTGCCCGTGATGGCCTGGCGCCCCGACGGCCCGGCGCCGGCCGACCCCACCGCCGCGTACTACTGGTCCGGCGTCGCCCGCAAGCGCTGAGCCGGGCTCACCCCGCGGCGGCCGGGTCCGCCCGGTAGTGGTCCAGGTACGCGCGCAGCTCGGCGTCGAGGTGCAGCTCCTGCTCCGGCCCGTCGTCAGTCAGGTACCAGAGGCGGTTCTCCACCCAGAACCGGTAGGCGAACTGCTCGAAGGTGGGCGCGCACCACAGGATGGCCGCCCGCTGCGCCACCGGGTCGTCCAGGTCGGAGCGGGGTTCCCAGCCGTCCTCGTCCCGGGCTTCGTACTCGGCCTCGTAGTCGAGGTGCGAGTTGACCACGAACACCTCGCCGGACGGCCGCAGGTAGAGGCACCAGAGCACGCAGTCCTGCTGGTCGCGGAAGAACCGCACCAGGAACGCCCCCGGTTCGACCGGGCTGGGCAGCGGCTCGGACAGGCTGCTCCAGCAGCCGGTCACCGAGACCTCGTCGAGCCTGCCGCGCAGGTTCGACGCGGTCTCGAACTTCACGAAGTCCGCCGGCAGCGCCAGGCCTTCGGCGGCGAGCAGCTCCGACACCCGGCGCAGCTCGGCGGTCCGCTCCGGCAGCGGCTCGCCCGGCTCGCCCAGCCACTGGAAGGCGCCGGTGAAGCGCGCCCCGTCCAGCACCGGCAGCGAGTCGTACGAGTACCGCTCGTAGGTGAGGCGGCAGGGCCGGTGGTCGCCGAGGTCGGTCGCACACCAACCGGCATCGAAGTGGACGCTCATCGCCGGCGGCTCCGTTCGATAGGGGACAGGCGGGGGACAGCGGCGAGAGTCTGGCAGCCGCCACTGACAGCGGATCAGCCGCCGCCCGGACCCGGGCGGTTCGGCGCGGCGGGCCCTACCATGGACACATGTACGACGACGGCCTGGTGGCGTGCACCGAGCGGGAACTGATCATCCGTCGGTACTTCTTTCCCGTCGGCCCGCCCAAGCGCATCCCCTACGCCCGGATCGGCGGCGCGCGCCGGACGGCGCTGACGGCGGTGCGCGGGCGGTGGCGGCTCTGGGGCTCCGGCGACTTCGTGCACTACTACAACCTCGACACCGGGCGGCCGCACAAGAGCACCGGGTTCGTCCTCGACCTCGGCGGGCGGATCAAGCCCGTCGTCACCCCCGACCACCCCGAGCAGTTCGCCCGGGCGCTCGCCGCCCACGGGGTCACGATCACCGGGGGCGGCGAGCAGCGGCGGGTCAGCCGCCGGCCCGGCCGGCGACCTCGGCCCCGGGCCAGGCGACGCTGGTCTCCTGCTCGGCCGCGTAGTCCACGCCGGCGACGTCCCAACCGTACAACTCGCGGAACTGGCCGTGGAACCAGGCCGGTCCGGCCGGACCGGCGGCCAGCGCGGCGCCCGGGTCGGCCCACAGCTCGCGCACCCGGTCCTGCACGGACTCCTCCAGCTCCCAGTCGTCCAGGCGGATCCGGCCCTGCTCGTCCAGGCCGAGCGGCGCGGCGCCGGTCAGCCGGTCCCACAGGTCCACCGCCTGGTCCGCCGTGCTGCGCCAGCCGTCCGCGCCCAGCACGTTGCGCAGCAGCGAGGTGTAGAGCGCGATCGACGGGATGGCGGTGGAGGCCTGGGTCACGGCGGCGCCCGCCACCACCGTGCGGGCCCGGCCGCCGTGCTCGGCCAGCAGGGTCGCGTCGAGCTCGCGCGCGGTCCGCTCCAGGTGCTCCTTCGCCGCGCCGATGGTGCCCTGCCGGTACACCGGCGCGGTGATTTCGGAGCCGACGTACGACAGCGCGACCGTGCTGAACCCCGTGGCGAGCAGCCCGCGTCCGGCCAGCGCCTCGACCCACAGCCGCCAGTCCGCACCGCCCATCACCTGCACGGTGGCCGCCCGCTCCGGCTCGTCGGCGGGGGACAGCTCCACGGCGCCGACCCGCGGCTCACCGTCCTCGAAGACCAGCGACGGCGAACTGTACGGCCGGGCGAGCGGCTTGATCACCGAGTGGTGGACGGCGCCGGTGTCCGGGTCGGTGCGCCGGGGCGAGGCCAGCGAGTAGACGAGGTGGTCGACCGGGCCGTAGCGGTCGGCCAGCAGGTCCAGCACCTCGGCGCGGGTCCGGTGCGCGAAGGCGTCCGCGTTCAGGAAGGTGACATCGCCGCCGGCCTCCTCGATCAGCCGGGCGGCCGCGGCGGTCCGGTACCAGCCCGCGGAGGCGGTGCGGCGCTCGGTCTCGGGTGCCTCGAACGCCACGCCGACGCCCCGGACGCCGTGCCGGCGAAGACCGGCCAGCAGGATCGACAGCCCGTAGCCCGCGCTGGACCCGAGGACCAGCACGACCGGCGCCCGGCCCCCGGCCGGAGCCGGCTCGATCGACTCCCACAGCTGCTCGACGGCCGCCGCGCAGCCGGCCGGGTGCGAGTTGAGGATCAGGTAGCCGCGCTGCTTCGGCGCGATCCGCTGCTTGCTCATTCGATGGCCTCTCCGCCGCGTTCGGGCCGGGCGCAGTGCCCCGGGTGCCTGTCCGTTCATGAGCGTAGGCAGTCCCGGGACCGCGGCCCGCGCGGTCGGGTGACGGAGGACCAGGTCGGTTCTTGTGCGGACCGGCATTGCGCCCGGCCCCCGGGTCGGCTACCGGCCGGCGCCGCGGGGGCCGCATCGCGCGGCCCCCGTGCCCCCGTGCTGCCGGACGCTAGCGGGCCGGCCAGGTGGGCAGCACCTGGCGCTTGAAGGTGTAGGCGGTGACGCCGGCGAAGGACGCGTACCAGGCGAGCACGGCCGTGACCAGGCCGAGCCAGCCGCCCACCTTGGTCACGCTGTCGCTCGGCCCGAACTGGCCGGCCGAGAGCAGCGCGAAGGTGATGGTCAGGGAGACGAAGACGGCGAGCACCGCGCCGCTCACCCGCAGCGCCGCGACGGTCATGTAGGCGGTGAAGACGGCCCAGGCGAGCAGGAAGAGCCCGAGTGCCTTGTGCAGGTCCGGGTCGGTGGCGATGGAGGGCACCACGTCCTTGATCAGGAGGTAGTAGGCGAGCCAGAAGGCGCCGAAGGAGCTGAACGCGGTGGCGCCGAAGGTGTTGCCCTTGCGGAACTCCCACATGCCGGCGAGCAACTGCGCCAGACCGCCGTACATCAGCGCGAGTGGCAGCACCACCGCGCCCAGCTTGGCGTCCAGCAGGTTGGCGTTGAAGCAGCTGAGCACGAAGGTGGTCATGGCGAAGCCGGCCAGGCCGAGCGGCGCCGGATCGGCGATAACGACGGCGGGGGACGGCGGGGTTGACTGTTGTGTTGCCATGGATGTCGTCCTTTCAGACGAGCGGCCTGACGCCGCGACAGGTGAGATATGTTGACATGAATAGCTGCTTTGAAACGCTCCGTGATGAGAAATTGTCAAACGAAAGGAGCACCGGCCAATCGCCCGAGGTGGCGGGCGGTTCGGGCCGAGGTCGGGGGGCCTTCGAAGCGGCTCGGCGGCCAACCGGGGCGCTCTCGGGCGGCGTTCGAATGAGCCTTCGATGATCAGAAAAATATGATTTTCTTGGAGAGGTAATCACAGGGCCCGAACACCCCGTTAAATGATCACCAATCAAATCCGTTCGCCCCGCCCGCCGCCCCTGCGGCAGGATGCCGGGCATGGATCAGGTGTTCACCCTCGCGTGGCAGTACGTCGCCGGTCTCGTCGAGACCGACGACCTGCCGATGGCGGCCGCGCGGCTGTTGGCCGACGGCCTCGACTCGCCCGCCCTGCGCGACCTCGCGGGGCGCGGCCGCCGCGAGGACGGCTGGGAGCTCGAAGGGCTGTTCCGGCAGGCCGTCGCCGAGTTGGGCGCCACCGTGCCCGACCCGGAGAGCGCCGAGCGCTGCCGGCTCCGCGACCTGGCCGACCGGCTGGCGGCCGGCGACGGGACGCCTTGGCAGGTGGCGGGGTGGGTCTGGTGCGCCCTGCCCGCCGCCCGCACCGGGCCCGAACGGGAGTTCCTCGAAGCGGTGGGGGAGGAGTACGTCGTCGTCATGATGCGGGACGACCACCCCGAGGACTTCCGGGCCTGGGAGGCCCGGGTCCGGGCGGCGGCCGAGCGGTTCAGCCGAACCTGACCGCGTCCCCCGGCGCGATCCGGCCCGGCCGCACCACGCGGGCGTACGCGCCGGCGCACGGCATGGCGGCCGCCTCCGGCAGCGGGACGACCCGGTTCTCCCGGTTGACCACTCGCAACGCCTCCGTGTCGCGCGGCAGTTCGCCGTGCGCCAGGGTCGGGACGGCGCACCGCGGGGTCAGCGCGACGATGCGCAGCCGCAGCTCGGGGCCGATCAGCAGCTCGCGGTCCATCCAGTCGTTCTCCAGGTAGCCCTCGGCGCCGCCGGTGGCGATCACCAGGTTGGGCCGGTAGCGCCGCCAGTCCGCTCCCGTCCGCTTGAGGGTGGCCGTGGTGATCAGGTGGACGGGGGCGAAGTCGAAGAACGTCCCGGCGGGCGCGCCCCGGCCGAACCGGGAGACGGTGTACGGGACTTCGGCCGCCACGCCGGAGGCGAGCACCTCCTCGGGCACGGCCCGGTCGAGCTCGCCGTCGGCCGGCGGCTCGGTGATCAGCGCCACCTCGCGCCCGAGCAGCCGGGACAGCTCGCGCGAGGTGCCGACCGGGTCGGCGGCCCGCAGCCGCAGCCCCCGCGGGCCGGTGATCCCGACCCGGCCGTCCGGACCGGTGGCCGCCGACAGCTGGAGCAACTCCCGCCAGCGGCTGGGGTACTTGGCGCTCGCGACCTTGCCCGTCGCGTGGTCCAGCAGGGCCAGCGCGCGGTCCCCGGCCAGCCCGCGCTCCGTCACCTCGACCTGCGACAACTCCTCGCCCAGCAGCGACTTCACGGGGTAACGGCAGAGCAGTTCGATCTCCATGCGCACCATCCTGCCCGAACCGGCGCCGGGTCGCACGGGTGTTCTGACCCCGCCCGCCGGGCCGGACGGCTGCACCACTAGGGTCTACCCCGCGCCCACAGCGGGCACGGTTCCTTCGGAAACAGGCAGGTTCGATGAGGGGTTTGACGGCGGATCGGAAACTCGATCTGCACTCCGAGGCCAGACGGGCCGTCCGGCGGGTGGACCCGACCGCGCGGTGCCGCCTGGTGCTGCTGGCGGTGGGCGGGCCCTACCCGCCGTTCCTGCGGAGCCTCGGCGGCGGCTTGGTGTCCATGCTGGTCACAAACGCGTACTTCGTCACCCTCACGGACCAGGCCGTGTACATCCACCGCGGCTCGCGCCCCCAGGACCTCCCCGAGACCCTGTACGAGGTGGTCCCGCTCGACCGGGCCGCCGGCCTGATCGCCAAGGTCAAGCGGGGCAACGGCTGGAACGCGCTCTTCCTGCGGCTGCCGGGGCGCCGCAGGCCGCTGCGCCTGAACGTGTCCTTCCAGTCGCGCGACGAGCTGGAGAGCTTCGTCGCCAGGATCCGCAAGAGCACCGCTCAGGCCGCCCCGGCCGCCCAGGCGGTCGCCGCGCCCTGATCGGTCGCCAGGTCACGGGGTCACCAGGTCAAGGGGTCACCGGGTCACGGGGAGCCGGGGGCTTCGAGCGCCGCGTCGATCCCGGCCAGCTCCTCGGGCGTCGGCACCCACTGCCCGGCGGCGGCGTTGGCGCGCACCTGCTCGGGGTTGCTCGCCCCGGCGATGACCGAGGCGCAGCCGGGCCGCGCGGCGAGCGCGCCCACGCCGATCTCCAGGACGCTCCGGCCGTGCGCCTCGCCCCAGGCCGCGAGGCGTTCGACCGTGTCGAGCCCGGCCTCGGTCACCCGCTCGGGCCGCAAGGCCAGGCGCGAGCCCGCCGGCACACCCGTGACGCGGCGCACCTTGCCGGTCAGCATGCCGTTGGCGAGCGGGAAGTACGGCAGCACGCCGAGGCCGTAGTGCAGCGCCGCGGGCACCACCTCGCGCTCCGCGCCGCGTTCCAGCAGCGACCACTCGTTCTGCGCCGAGACGAACGGGACGGCCCCGGTCTCCCGGGCCACGTGCGCGGCCTCGGCGAGCTGCCAGCCGGCGAAGTTGGAGTGCCCGACGTAGCGCACCTTGCCCTCGCGCACCAGCTCGCTGAGCGCGGCGAGGGTCTCGGCGATCGGGGTGCGCGGGTCGGGGGTGTGCAGCTGGTAGAGGTCGATGTGGTCGGTCTGCAGCCGCCGCAGCGACTCCTCGACCGCGCGCCGCACGTACGCCCGGCCGCCCTTCGCCCCGGCGGCCGGACCGTAGCCCAGGTCCGCGTGCTGGTGGCCGAACTTGGTCGCCAGCACGACCTCGTCGCGCCGCCCCTTCAACGCCTGGCCGAGCAGCGTCTCGGAGCCGCCCCCGCCGCCGTACATGTCGGCGGTGTCGAAGAGCGTCACCCCGGCGTCCAGGGCCGCGTTCACCACCGCGAGGGTCTGCTCCGCGTCGAGGCGGGCGCCGAAGTTGTTGCAGCCCAGGCCGACCACGGAGACGAGCAGTCCACTGGTGCCGAGCGTCCGGTAGTCCATGGCGCCACTCTATTATGACGCTCCGTCGCAACGGCGCCGACGGCTCGTGGAGCAGGTCGACGCCCTGCCGGGCGCCGACCTGCCGCCCTCCTCCGCAAGAAACGCAGGTCAACCGTCCAGCGTCTGGAGCGCCGCCGTCAGGTGTGCCAGCACCGCGGCGGCGGCCTGACGGGTCGTCGGATCGGGGTCGCGGATCCGGTCGGCGAGCAGTTCGACGGCGGCGGCCACCACCGGGGCGGGCAGCGCGACGGTGCGCAGGTGGTGCAGCTGGGCGGCGGCCCGCTCGCCGGCGCTGCTGGTGGCCGGGGCGGCGGCGGTGGGGATCAACGCGGTCAGGCCGCGCGACATCGGTTGGTGGGTCACCGGGTCATTCTCCCGTGGCCGTTGCCCGCCGGTCGCCGGGCCGCCCGCCCGCCGTGCGCAGCCAGCGGGCCAGCACGCCGATGGTGACGGGGTCGAGCTTGGACAGCGCGCGCAGCACGGCGGTGTCGCCGACCTCCAGCGGCACCTCGGCGTCCGAGAGCGCGAGGGCCAGCTCGGCCCAGCTGCTCGCACAGGCGTCGATCTGCAACGTGTCCTGCAGCGCCTCCTGCGGGGCCTGCCGAGGGGCCTGCCGGAAGTCGGCCGGCCCGTCGCGGCGGGACCAGGCCGTGCGCGGGTCGGCGGTGCGGGGCTGCTCGTCACGGTTCACCCGAAGTACAACGCCCGTCGGGGCCGCACGGCACGGTCCGGCCGGGCCCGCACCCGACCGCCGGGGCCGGACGTGCGCGCACCGCGTCCGCAGTACGCGATCCCCGGCGTACCGCGAACGCAGCAGGCCAGGTGTCTGCGCCCGCCGGACGACGCGGCCGCCGCGATCCCGGAGCCTGGAAAGGTTCCAAGATCCAGGAGGTTCGATGTCCGTCCTTGCCCGCTGGTGCCACCGGCACCGGGTTGTGACCGTGTTGCTCTGGCTCGGCTTGCTGGTGGGCCTCGGCGTGGTGTCCGGCAAGGTCGGCACCGCCTACAGCAACAGCCTCTCGCTGCCCTCGACCGAGTCGAGCCAGGCGATGGACCTGCTGAAGTCGAGCCTGCCCGCGGCCGCCGGCGACCAGGACACCGTCGTCTGGCACACCACCGACGGCACCCCGGTGACCGACCCGGCGGTCAAGGACCGGATGGCCGGCGCGTTGGACGCGATCGCGCACAGCCCCGGCATCGCCTCCGTCTCCAGCCCGTACGGCCCGCACGGCGCCGCGCAGATCAGCGCTGACGGCCGCACCGCCTACGCGCAGGTGGTCTTCGACCAGGACGCGATGCACGTCTCCACCAGCGAGGCCGACCAGGTGGTCAAGCTCGCCGACCAGGCCCGCACCCCGGCGCTGGACGTGCAGGCGGGCGGCTCGGCGATCGGCAAGACCGAGCAGCACATGGGCGGCACCAGCGAGCTGGTCGGCATCATGGCCGCGCTCGCCATCCTGCTGCTGATCTTCCGCTCGGCCTGGGCCGCCGTGCTGCCGGTGGTCACCGGCGCGGCCGGGGTCGGGGCCGGCGTGCTCGGCATCGGCATGCTCAGCCACGCCGTCTCGCTCGCCGACACCGCGCCGACGCTGGCCTCGCTGGTCGGCCTCGGCGTCGGCATCGACTACGCGCTCTTCGTGGTCAACCGGCACCGCAAGGGCCTGATGGCCGGCCTGAGCGTCGAGGAGTCGGTGGTCCGGGCGCTGAACACCTCCGGGCGCGCCGTGGTCTTCGCCGGCGCCACCGTGGTGGTCGCGCTGCTCGGCATGCTGGTGCTCGGCATCGGCTTCCTGAACGGCATGGCGATCGGCGCCGCGCTCACCGTCGCCTTCACCGTGCTGGCCGCCACCACCCTGCTGCCCGCGCTGCTCGGCCTGCTGAAGCTGCGGGTGCTGAGCCGCCGTCAGCGCCGCCAGCTGGCCGCCGGGGTGACGCAGGACCACAACGACAGCGGCGCCTTCGGCCGCTGGGCGAAGAAGGTCGAGGCCCGGCCGCTGAGCAAGGCCCTGATCGCGCTCCTGGTACTGGTCACCGTCTCGCTGCCGGTGCTCTCGCTGCGCCTCGGCAGCTCCGACGCGGGCAACAACCCGAAGACCAGCACCACCCGGCAGGCCTACGACCTGATGGCCCAGGGCTTCGGCCCCGGCTCCAACGGGCCGCTGCTGCTGGTCGCCGAGACCAGCGGGCCGCAGGACCAGCAGGCGCTGGACCACCTGGTCACCGAGCTGAAGACGACGCCGGGCGTGGCCCGGGTGGCGGAGCTGCCGGCCAAGCCCGGCCAGCAGGTCACCGCCGTCAGCGTGGTGCCGACCACCTCGCCGCAGTCCGCGCAGACCTCGGACCTGATCACCCACCTGCGCCACGACGTGATCCCGCAGGCCGAGCACGGCACCGGCCTGAAGGTGCTGGTCGGCGGCGCGACCGCGACCTCGGCCGACTTCGCCGACGTGCTCACCGGCAAGCTGCCGCTGTTCGTCGCCATCATCGTCGGCCTCGGCTGCCTGCTGATGATGATCGCCTTCCGCAGCCTGCTGGTACCGCTGCTCGGCGCCGTGATGAACCTGCTCACCATGGGCGTGGCGTTCGGCGCGATCATCGCGGTCTTCCAGTGGGGTTGGGGATCGGAGGCGCTCGGCGCCGGCGCGGCCGGACCGGTGGAGGCCTTCGCCCCCACCATGATCATCGCGATCCTGTTCGGCCTCTCGATGGACTACCAGGTCTTCCTGATCAGCCGGATGCACGAGGAGTGGCACCGCACCGGCGACAACCGCCGCTCCGTCCGGGTCGGCCACGGCGAGACCGGACTGGTGATCACCGCCGCCGCCGTGATCATGGGCTCGGTGTTCGCCAGCTTCGTCTTCGGCGGCCAGCGCATGATCGCCGAGTTCGGCGTCGGCCTCGCCGTGGCGGTGCTCGCCGACGTGCTGCTGGTGCGCCTGGTGCTGGTCCCGGCGCTGATGCACAAGTTCGGCCGGGCCAACTGGTGGCTGCCGCGCTGGCTCGACCGGGTCCTGCCGCACGTGTCCGTCGAGGGCGAACCCGACCCGGAGCCGGCCCGCGCGCCCGAGCTCACGGTGGTCGGTCCGCGCTGACCGGCGCACCTAAGGTGGAGGGGTGGCGATGATCGAACGGTACCGGGACTGGCAGCGGATGCGGCCCGCCCTCGCCGACGTCATCGCCACCCTCATCTGCCTGGCGATCGGCGTGCCGATCGCCCTGACCACCGCCTACCAGCAGCACAAGCGGGTCTCGGTCACCATGGCCGTGCTGCTGCTCTCCTGCCTGCCGCTGCTCGTCCGCAGCCGCTGGCCGATCCCGGTCGCCGCGGCCACCGTGCTGGCCTGCGAGCTCAGCTTCGCGCTCACCCCCGCCGTGGCCTCCACCCCGATCTCGGTGATCTTCGCCCTCTACTGGGTGGCCGTCACCACCGACCGGGCCACCTCCTGGCGCACCGGCTGCGCCTCGGCCGCCGTCCTGCTCCTCTCCGGCCTGCTCTTCCGCCCCGGTGTGGAGCGGCTGGCCGAGAACCTCGGCGTGCTCGGCTGGACCGGCGCCGCCATCGCGCTCGGCGACGCCCTGCGCAGCCGCCGCGAACTGCTGCTCTCCTACCGCGAACGGGCCGAGCGCGCCGAACGCACTAAGGAGGCCGAGGCCCAGAAACGGGTCACCGAGGAGCGGATCCGGATCGCCCGCGAGCTGCACGACGTGGTGGCCCACCACATCACCCTGGTCAACGCCCAGGCCGGCGTCGCCCACCACCTGATGCGCCGTGACCCCGAGCACGCCTACCAGGCGCTGGAGCGGATCCGCGACACCAGCCGGGCCGCCCTGGACGAACTGCGCGCCACCGTCGGCCTGCTGCGCGGACGCGACGACGGCGAGGAGCCGCGCGAGCCCACCCCCGGGCTGGCCGACCTGCCGGCGCTGCTCGACTCCTTCCGGCACGCCGGGCTCACCGTCGGCCTGGAGCGCGGCGGCCCCGACGGCGAACTGCCCCAGCTGACCGAGCTCACCGCCTACCGGATCATCCAGGAGGCGCTGACCAACACCCACAAGCACGCCGGGGCGGGCGCCGCCCTGGTCCGGCTGGAGACCGGCGCCGCGGCCCTGACCATCACCGTCACCGACGACGGGAACGGCCGCGGCGGCGGACCCGGCACCGGCCACGGCATGATCGGCATGCACGAGCGCGCCCGCTCCGCCGGCGGCACCCTGAGCGCCGGCCCGCGCCCGGGCGGCGGCTTCCGGGTGCACGCCGAACTCCCCCTGCGACCCAAGGGCTGACCCATGACCATCCGCGTGCTGCTCGCCGACGACCAGGCCCTGCTGCGCGGCACCTTCCGCCTGCTGATCGACTCCACCGAGGACCTGGAGGTGGTCGGCGAGGCGGGCAACGGTCGCCAGGCCGTCACCATGGCCCGGGCCCTGCGGCCCGACCTGGTGCTGATGGACATCCGGATGCCCGAGCTGGACGGCGTGGCCGCCACCCGGGAGATCACCGCCGACCCGGAGCTGGGCGCGGTCAAGGTGCTGGTGCTGACCACCTTCGAGAACGACGGCTACGTCGCGGAGGCGCTGCGGGCCGGCGCCGGCGGGTTCCTCGGCAAGGGCATCGACCCGGAGGAACTGCTCACCGCGATCCGGGTGGTGGCCGCCGGCGAGGCCCTGCTCTCGCCCGCCGCCACCCGCTCGCTGATCAGCCGCTTCCTCGCCCAGCCCGCCCTGCCGGACGGCGTGCCGGCCCGGCTGTCCGCGCTCACCGCCCGCGAGCTGGAGGTGGTCACCCTGGTCGCGGCGGGCCTGTCCAACGAGGACATCGCCGCCCGGCTGTTCATCACCCCGCTCACCGCGAAGACCCACGTCAACCGCGCGATGGCCAAGCTGGACGCCCGCGACCGGGCCCAACTGGTGGTGATCGCCTACCAGTCGGGCCTGGCCCGGGCGGGCGAGGCGTGAGCGGCGGTCACGCCCACGCCCCCACGGGGCATCAGTGCGGGAGGTTCCACACCTGGTTGGCGGCGCCGTTGCAGTCCCAGATGCCGAGCTGGTTGCCGTTGTTGGTGCCGAAGCCCAGGTCGTCCAGGCAGCGGCCGGACTGCGGGTTGACCAGCGAGCCGTTGGCCTGCGCCTTCCACTGCTGCGAGCCGGTGCCGTTGCAGTCGTAGAGCTGGACCATGGTGTGGTTGGCGGTGCCGCCGCCGGTCACGTCCATGCACTTGCCGAGCACCCGCAGGGTCCCGTCGGTGGCGACGGTCCAGTGCTGGGCGTTGGTGCCGTTGCAGTCGTAGATCTGGATCGGGGTGCCGTTGGCGGTGTTGGCGCCCTGGTCGTCGATGCACTTGCCGACGTAGCCGGTGATCTGGCCCTGCGGGCCGGACACCGGCGGCGGCACGACGCCGGTGAAGACGACCTGCTCGAACAGGATGGTGTCGTTGAAGCCGCACTGGGCGGTGCTCTGCCCGGGGCCCACCACCGGGCCGCCGATCGCGAAGGTCGTGAAGGGGCCGTTGCCGTTGATGTAGTACTGGCACTGCGCCTGCACGTGCCAGATCTGGTTCGCGGCGATGCCGGTACAGATCCCCACCACGGTGCCGCCGCCCGCGGCGAAGGCGTTGCAGCTGCCGGCCATCGGCGCGGCCGGGGCGTTCTTCACCGCGGTCGACGCCGGGGCGGCCTTGGCGGTGCTGGGGGCGGCCGCCTGCGCGGCGGCGGGGGCGGTGAGGGCCGCGGCGGAGGCCAGCAGCGTGGTCATCAGGACGGCAGCGGTACGGCGCATGGGGGACGAATCCCTTTCGGTGAGTGTTCGGTGAGTGAGACGTGTGCCTTGTCGCTCAGGCGTTCACCATTGCTGCCAGGAGCATGCCAGCATCATCGAACAGGCGTCAACGGATGTGGCCACTACCGATCACTTCATTCATCTCAGCACATGCGCCTCGCCGACGCCACCCGCCCCGGTGGCGAACGCGTCACCAGCGGAGTCGAACTGACGGACCATCAATCAGCGGGGCGCCGGCAGGACAGGCAGGTCACTCGAAACGCGCCGGGTCGCCCGCCCCGCGCCGGACGATCTCCGCGGCACCGCTGGAGAAGTCGATCACCGTCGTGGGCTCCGTGCCGCAGTCGCCCGAATCCACCACGGCGTCCAGCAGGTGGTCGAGCCGCTCCTTGATCTCCCACCCCTGCGTCATCGGCTCGTCCTCGCCGGGCAGCAGCAGGGTGCTGGAGAGCAGTGGCTCACCGAGCTCGGTGAGCAGGGCCCTGGTGACGGTGTGGTCGGGGATCCTGACCCCCACCGTTTTCTTCTTCGGGTGCATCAGCCGGCGCGGCACCTCCTTGGTGGCGGGCAGGATGAAGGTGTAGCTGCCCGGCGTCGCGGCCTTGACGGCGCGGAAGACGTTGTTGTCGAGCCGGACGAACTGCCCCAGCTGCGCGAAGTCCACGCACATCAGGGTGAAGTGGTGGCGCTCGTCCAGCCGCCGGATCGACCGGATCCGCTCCAGCCCGTCATGGTTGTCCAGCCGGCAGCCCAGGGCGAAACAGGAGTCGGTCGGGTACGCGATCAGGGCCCCGGAGCGGAGGCTGTCGGCCACCGTGCTGATGGTGCGCGGCTGCGGAGAGGCCGGGTGCACGTCGAAGTACTTCGCCATTGGCCGACCCTAGCGGGATCCGCGCCCGGCCGTCGCATCCCGCCCGGCGCGTTCGGGAAAGCGCGCCGTTCGGCAGTCGCGCGTTGGGCCGGTTCGCCGATCCGCTCACCCCTGCGGGGCGCTGGGCGGGCCGACCGGACCGGGCGGCCGGGAGGATGGACGGCGATGGGCTCGCCGGGGTCGGCGGGCCGGTGCCGCCCGACGGGGCGTCACCGACCCGGCCCAGGGCGGCGCGCAGCCGAAGTCCCCGGGCTAGGGAGAGGCATGACGGAGATCGACGCCAGGAGCGAGCGGCAGGCGGTGCGCCCCGCCCCGGACGCCAACCGACCCGACCTGCGGCGCGTCGGGGCGCACCCGGACTTCTGGTACCCGGTCGCGCTGTCCCGGCGGGTGCGCACCGGGCGGGTGATCGCGACCTCCTTCGCCGGCGAGCGCATCGCCCTCTACCGCGGCCGCAGCGGCACCGTCCACGCACTGGAGGACCGGTGCGCGCACCGTCAGGTGCCGCTCAGCATGGGCGTCGTGGACGGCGAGACCCTGCGCTGCTGCTACCACGCGTGGGCCTACCGCGGCGACGGCCGCATCTCGCAGATCCCCTACCTGTCCAAGGGCGACGGCCGGCCGCCGCGCGGCGTGCGCGGCTACCCGGTCCGCGAGGCGTACGGCTTCGTGTTCGTCTTCCCGGGGGACCCGCAGAAGGCGGCGGTCACCGGACTGCCGCAGCTGCCGGCCTTCGGGACGCAGGCCTACCAGACCATGACGTTCTCCCGGACCGTGCGCTGCCACTACTCGTTCATGCACGAGAACCTGCTCGACATGAACCACCAGTTCCTGCACCGGGGCGTGGTCGGCAAGCTCCGCCCCGAACTGCTGGACCGCCGCACCGACGCCCGGTCGGTGGAGGCCAGGTACCTGTTCACGCACACCGGGGGCAAGCGGAACCGGGGCGCGAACCTGCTGGCCGGCGAGGGCCTCGGCGGCCGCGACTCCAGCGACGTCATGACCATCCGCACCGAGTACCCGTACCAGACGCTCGACCTCGTTCCGGAAGGCGCCGAGCGCCCCGCCTTCCGCCTCTGGGTCGCGTACGTGCCCGAGGACGCCGAGCAGCGCAGCTGCCACGCCTACGGCCTGCTGATGATCGAGAAGCCCCGGATCCCCGGCGCGCTGCGGCTGGCCTGGCCGTTCATCAGGCGCTTCACCGAGCGGGTGTTCGCCGAGGACCGGACGGCGGTCGAGGCCGAGCAGCGGGCCTGGGACGAGCAGGGCGGCGACCGCAACCACGAGGTCTTCCCGCTGATCCTGGACCTGCGCGAGGTGCTGCGCACCAACGGCGTGCCGATCGGCTCCCCGGCGAACGGCTGCGTGGCGAACGGCTCCCCACTGCACGGCTGCGCGGCGAACGACTCCCCGGCGAACGGCTGCGGGGTCGGCGCCTGCGCCGACCCCGACAGCTGACCGGCCCCGCCGGCACCCTGGCCCACCGCGCGGCGCTGGCGTACCGTCGATCGGCGTGGCTCTTGATCAGGCGCGGGTGAACCGGATCTTCCGTCCCGAGACGTACGCCGACGGCGTGCCGTACGACCTCTTCCGCGAACTGCGGGCAGCGGCGCCGGTGGTGCGGGTCGAGGAACCGCCGGTGGGGGAGTGGCCGGCCGGGCCGGGGTACTGGGCGGTGCTGCGGCACGCCCACGTGAAGCACGTGCTGCGCACCCCGCAGGTGTTCTCCTCCCACGCGGGCGCGACCCAGATCCGCGACCCCGACACCGCCGGCGACCTGGAGTTCGCGCGGACCATGATGCTCAACCAGGACCCGCCCGAGCACGCGCGGTTGCGGCGGATCATGGCGGCGGCGTTCACGCCCCGGGCGCTGGCCGAGCTGGCCACCGCGATCGACTCGTGCGCCCGGGACCTGGTCGACTCGGTGCGCGGCTCGGGCGAGGCCGACTTCGTGCGGCTGGCCGCCGACCTGCCGGTGCGCACGCTCGCCTGGATCCTCGGCGTGCCCGAACAGGACCGGCAGCTGCTGGTGGACTGGTCGAACCGGGTGATCGGCTACCAGGACGCCGACTACGCCGACTCCGACACGGTCGACCCCGCCGGCCTCACCGACCTCGGCCGGACCGCCCTCGCCGCCCGGCCGACCCGCGCCGCCCCCGACGGCCGCCCCGTCAACCCCCGCTCCCGCGCCGCCCTGGCCGACATGTTCGGCTACGCCCACGGCCTCGCCGCCCGCCCCCGCCCCGGCAGCCTGCTCGCCCGGATGCGCGAAGGCGGCCTGAGCACCGAGGAGTTCGAGACGGCGTTCTTCCTCTTCGCGGTCGCCGGCAACGAGACCGTGCGCAACGCGCTGCCCGGAGGCCTGTACACGCTGCTCGGCCACCCGGACCAGTACCGTCTCCTGCTCCGCAACCCCGATCTCCTCGACCCGGCGGTCGAGGAGATGCTCCGGTTCTGGCCGCCCGTGCTGGACTTCCGGCGGACCGCCACTCAGGACGTCGAGCTGGGCGGCCAGTTGATCCGGGCGGGCGAGAAGGTGGTCGTCTACCACGCCTCGGCCAACCGGGACGAGACGGTCTTCCCGGAGCCGGACCGCTTCGACATCGGGCGCACGCCGAACGACCACGTCAGCTTCGGCTACGGTCCGCACTTCTGCCTCGGAGCGCAGCTGGCCCGCCTGCAGATGAGGCTGATGCTCCGTCAGACACTGTTCAGGCTGCCCGAGTTGGAGTCAGCTGATGGGAAGCCACCCGCCCGACTGGTGTCGAACTTCCAGAACGGGCTCAAGGAGCTGCCGATCCGCTGGCGGACGGGCGCGGGAACCTGACGGCGCCGCGCGGCCCGTTCAGTAGACGTCACGGACGTAGCGCTTGTCGGCCGCCAACTGCCTGACGTACGCGGCCGCGTCCTCCTCGCCGAGGCCGCCGTGGGTGGCGACGATCTCGCGCAGCGCCTGGTCGACGTCCTTGGCCATGCGGCCGGCGTCGCCGCAGACGTAGAAGTGGGCGCCGTCCTGGAGCCAGCGCCACAGGCGGGGGCCGTGCTCGCGCATCCGGTCCTGGACGTAGACCTTGTTGCGCTGGTCGCGGGAGAAGGCGAGGTCGAGACGGTCCAGGTGGCCGCGGGCGTGGTGGGCCTGGAGCTCCTCGCGGTAGTAGAAGTCGGTGGCTTCGCGCTGCTCGCCGAAGAACAGCCAGTTGGGGCCGGTGTGCCCCCGGGCCTCGCGGTCTTCGAGGAACCCGATGAACGGTGCGACACCGGTGCCCGGCCCGACCATGATCATGGGGGCGGCGGGGTCGGCGGGCGGCCTGAAGTGGGGCGAGCGCTGGACGAAGACCTGCACCGGGCCGTCGTCGGCGCGGTCCGCGAGGTAGGTCGAGCAGACGCCCCCGCGGTCGCGGCCCGGGTCATCGAAGCGGACGACGGACACCGTGAGCCGGACCTCGCTCGGGTGGGCGAGCGGGCTGGAGGAGATGGAGTAGAGGCGCGGCTGGAGACGTTTGAGCACCCCGACCCACTCGGCGGCGCTCGCCCGGACCGGGAAGGCGCCGACCACGTCGGCGGCCTGGCGACCCCAACTCCACTTCGCCAGCTCGTCCTTGTTGTCGGGGCGCAGGAGCCGGCGCAGGTCGCGGTCGGCGGTGCGTTCGGCGACGAACCTGAGCAGGTCCGGGGTGATGCGGGCGATGTCCAGGCGGGTGCGCAGGGCCTCGCCGAGGGGGAGCACGCCGTCACCGGCCAGCGCGACGCCGTCGCGGGCGTCGAGGCCGGTGACGGCGAGCCACTCGGCGACGAGCCCGGAGCCGTTGGTCGGCCACACGCCGAGGGCGTCGCCGGCCTCGTAGGCGAGCTCACCGCCCCGGGTGTCGAAGGCGAACTGCCGTACCTCCTTCTGGGATCCGGGCAGGCTGAGCACGCGGTTGCCGATCAGCAGGGTGGCGAACGGGGACGCCTTCGACGGGCCCGCAGGTGCGGACTGCGGCGCGCGGGCCGGCAGAGCCGCGGGAGCGGGTGCGGCCGGCGCATGGGCGGGCTGTCTCGCCGCAGGGGCGGCGAGGGCCGCGGTGACCTGGTCCAGCCATCGGCCGGCGGGCTCGTCGAAGTCGGGTTCGCAGTCGGTGCGCGGGTGCAGGCGGGTGGCGCCGAGTTGGGCGAGGCGCTCGTCGAGGCGGCGGCCGTGGCCGCAGAAGTCGTCGTAGCTGGAGTCGCCGAACGCCAGCACCGAGTAGCGCACTCCGTCCAGCCGGGGCGCGGTGTCGGCGGTCAGCCAGTGCCAGAAGTCGGCTCCGTTGTCGGGGGCTTCGCCGTCGCCGAAGGTGCTGGTGACGACCAGCAGGTCGGTGTCGGCGGTGAGCTGCCCCGGGGCGGCGTCGGCCATGGCGACCAGGGTGGCGGCGCGGCCGGTCCCGGTGAGACGGGCGGCCGCGTCGGCGGCGAAGTCCTCGGCGTTGCCGGTCTGCGAGGCCCACAGGACGAGCAACCGCCGGGCGGGCGCGGCCGCGTCACCGCCGGCGTCGTCGTCGGCGGACGGGCCCGGGGGCGGCAGCGCGACCGGCGTCGCGGGGACGGCGGTCCGGGAGAACATCCCGGCCAGCACGCCGTCGACCCACAGCGACGTCGCCGGGGCGAACGGCGCACCGGCGGGCAGCACCGGCACACCGGCCGGCGGCGCCGCGGTCACACCGGTGAGGTACCCGGCCAGGTAGCGGCGCTCCGTCTCGGTGAGGTCGGGCGGGGTGAGGTCGGGCAGGCCGAGCAGCGCGGCCAGCGCACCCACGGCACCGGCCTGCTGGGGAACGGGCAGGAGCCGGGGAGCAGCGGTGTGAGAATCGGCCGGCACGGCGGCGCCTTCCTGCGGTGTCGGGGGCGGGGTCGGGGCCGCCACCACGCGCAGCGCGACGGCGCAGACCTTGAACTCCGGTTGGAAGGAGATCGGGTCGATGGCGTCGTTGGTGACGGCGTTGACGGAGAGGTACTCGCCGAAGAGGTCGTTCCAGTGGAAGGGCGCGAAGCAGTCGCCGGGCCGCACGCGGTCGGTGACCCGCGCGGGCAGGATGGCCCGGCCCCGGCGGGAGGCCACCTCGATGCGGTCGCCGTCCACGGCGCCCAGCCCGGCGGCGTCCTGCGGGTGGACCTCGACGAAAGGTCCGGGGTTGAGCTTGTTCAGCTTGGCGACCTTGCCGGTCTTGGTGAGGGTGTGCCACTGGTGCTGGAGGCGGCCGGTGTTGAGGACGAACGGGAAGTCGTCGTCGGGGAGCTCGGCGGCCGGCAGGTGCGGGCGGGCGAAGAACTGCGCCCGCCCGTTCGCGGTGGGGAAGACCAGCCGGGGCCGGGTGCCGTCCGCGCGCTCGACCAGGGTCTGGCTGATCCCGTCGTTGAGGTAGCGGATCGGGTTGCGGGAGCCCGCGCCGGGGGCGGCGGGCCACTGCACCGGGCCCTCGCGCAGCCGCTGGTAGTCCGCGCCGCGCAGGTCCCACCCGGTCGTGGGGTTCCAGGCCCGGCGCAGCTCGTCGAAGACCTCCTCGGCACAGGTGTAGCCGAACGCGTCGGCGAAGCCCATCGCGCAGGCCACGCGGGCGATCAACTGCCAGTCGGGGGTGGCCTGGCCGGGCGGGGTGAGCACACCGGGGACCAGGGTGAGGTTGCGCTCCGAGTTGATCATGACGCCGTCGGACTCGGCCCACAGCGTGCCGGGCAGCACCACGTCCGCGTAGGCGTTGGTCTCGGTCTCGGCGAAGACGTCCTGGGTGATGACGAGCTCCGCGGCCTCCAGACCCTGGATCACGGTCTTCCGGTTGGCGACGGAGGCGACCGGGTTGGTGCAGATGATCCAGCACGCCTTGATGTCGCCGGCGGCCATCCGCTCGAACATCTCGACGGTGCCGCGGCCGACCCCGGTGCGCAGCGCGCCCTGCTCGATCCCCCACAGCTCCTCGACGAACGCCCGGTCGGCGTCCACCAGCACCGAGCGCTGCCCGGGCAGGCCGGGTCCCATGTAGCCCATCTCCCGGCCGCCCATCGCGTTGGGCTGGCCGGTCAGGGAGAGCGGGCCGGAGCCGGGGCGGCAGATCGCCCCCGTGGCCAGGTGCAGGTTGACCAGCGCGTTGGTGTTCCAGGTGCCGTGGGTGGACTGGTTGAGGCCCATCGTCCAGCAGCTCATCCACTCCCCGGCCTCGCCGATCCACCGTGCCGCCAGCCGGATGTCCGCCTCCGGCAGGCCGGTGGTCTCGGCGACCAGCGCCGGCGGGTAGTCCGCCAGGAACTCGACCAGCTCCGGCCAGCCGTCGGTGAACTCCGCGACGAACGCGGTGTCCACGTGGCCGTTCTCGACGAGCAGGTGCAGCAGGCCGTTCAGCAGCGCCAGATCGGTGCCGGGCTTGATCGGCAGGAACAGGTCGGCCTTGTCCGCGGTGGCGTTGCGGCGCGGGTCGACGACGATCAGCTTCGCCCCGGCGGACTTGACGCGGTCCATCATCCGCAGGAACAGGATCGGGTGGCAGTCGGCCATGTTCGCGCCGATCACGAAGAAGGCGTCCGCCCGTTCGAAGTCCTCGTACGAGCCGGGCGGGCCGTCCGCGCCCAGCGACAGCTTGTAGCCGGAACCGGCGGAGGCCATGCACAGCCGGGAGTTGGACTCGATCTGGTTGGTGCGCACGAAGCCCTTGGCGAGCTTGTTGGCCAGGTACTGCGCCTCGATCGACAGCTGCCCGGAGACGTAGAAGGACAGTGCGTCGGGGCCGTGCTCGTCCAGCACCGCGCGCAGTCGCCCGGCGACCGCCGCCACCGCCGCGTCGACGTCGACCGGCGTCGCGGGTTCGCCGCGGGCGGTGCGCACCAGCGCGGTCTCCAGGCGGCCGGGGGCCGCCAGTAGGTCGGCGTGGGTGGCGCCCTTGGTGCACAGCCGCCCGCCGTTCGCGGGGTGGGCCTTGTCGCCGGACACCTTGGTGACGGTTCGTCGGCCGTCGGCGCCGCGTTCGAGGTCCAGGACGATCCCGCAGCCGACACCGCAGTACGAGCAGACCGTCCGCGCGCTGTCGGTACCGGTCCCCGGTCCTGGCACAGCCATCGAGAGCCCTCCCCGGGGATCGCGGTCCTCGCCCGGGCGCTCGCCTGCACGGCGCCCCGGGCGGTGGGGAGTTCCCACGGCCCTCACCGTAGGAGGAACGGATTACCCGGACGTCACACCGCAGGTGCACAGGACGTTAACCCGGCCTCACGCCCGCTCCGCCCGGGTGTGAGCCACCGGCCGGCACTCGCCGACACCGGTTCGGACGTGTGCGGAATCACGAGTCGACCCTTGCAAATGCCACGGTAGGCTAAGGGATCAGCTAGCAAGTGCCACGTCTCCTGGGGGTTCAGGTGTCCGACCAACTGCTGTTCTCGTACGGGACGCTGCAACTCCCGCAGGTCCAGCGGGCCCGGTTCGGGCGCGAGCTCGTCGGCAGCGCGGACGCGCTGCCCGGCTTCCGGCTGGACACGGTGACGATCACCGATCCCGCCGTGATCGCCGACAGCGGCAGCGACCGGCACCCGATGGCGGTGCGGTCCGAGGATCCCGGCGACGCGATCGAGGGCACCGTCCTCACCCTCAGCCCCGCGGAGCTGGACGCCGCCGACCACTACGAGGTCGAGGACTACCTGCGCATCAAGGCCGAGCTGCGCTCGGGTGCCAAGGCCTGGGTCTACGTCGACAGCGCGACGGCGGAGGACCACCGCGCCCGCCGGCTGCTCGACGCCCAGCAGAAGGCCACCGACCTCTTCGACGAGGTGGCCAGGCGCGGGATCATCGCCGCGGGCGAGAGCGAGCAGGCGATCGGCGACCGGATCCGCGACCTGGCCAACGACATGTTCGGCACGACCAAGCACTGGCACAAGCGCATCGTCCGATCCGGACCGCACACCCTCTTCCCCTACAAGGAGAACCCGCCGGACCGGGTCCTGGAGCACGACGACATCGCCTTCGTCGACTTCGGCCCGATCTTCGAGGAGTTCGAAGCCGACCTCGGCCGCACCTACGTGCTGGGCGAGGACCCCGGCAAGCTGCGCCTCGCCGCGGACCTGCCCGTCGTGTTCGAGGCCGGCCGCCGCTACTTCGCCGAGCAACCCGACATCACCGGCGCCCAGCTCCACGCCGAGATCGCGCGGCTCGCCCGGGAGGCGGGCTGGACGCTCGGCGGCACCGGCCACGCCGGGCACCTCGTCGGCGAGTTCCCGCACGAGAAGATCGACGCCGCCGAGATCGAGTCCTACATCGCGCCCGGCAACACCACGCCCATGCGCCGCACCGACCGGGCCGGGCGGGTCTGCCACTGGATCCTGGAGGTCCACCTGGTCGACTCCGCGCGGGGGTTCGGCGGCTTCCACGAACAGCTCCTCGACCTCGGCTGAGCCGCGGCCGCCGCTGCGTGTCCTACCGCCCGGCGCGGGGCGGGCGCTGTACAGTCGCGCCCACCCCGCGCCCCGCCCCGGCGCCCGGCCCCGCAGCCGGGCGCCGTCGCCGGGCCGAGCGCCGCGACCCGAGGACGTGCCCGATGAGCCCGCTGATCCACCGTCACCACGACGAGCCGGAGCCGGCCCGCGAACCGCGCGCCCCGCTGAGCGGGCCCGCGCTGCGGATGACCGTCTACCTCGGCGAGACCGCCCGCTACCGGCACCACCCGGCCTACACCGAGATCGTCCAGCGCGCCCACCGGGCCGGGCTGGCCGGGGCGAGCGTCTTCCGCGGCGTCGAGGGCTTCGGCAGCGCCTCGCTGATCCACACCGCCCGGCTGCTCGACCTCGCCGAGGACCTCCCCGTCGCCGTGGTGATCGTCGACGAGGAGCGCCGGCTGCGCGACTTCCTGCCGCAGGCGGAGGAGGTCGTCACCCAGGGCCTGATCACCCTCGACCCGGTCGAGGTGGTCGCCCACCTGACCGGGCCCACCGACGTCTGACGCAGACGGGGCTGACCCACCGTCGAACTGTCGGACCGTCAGACCGGCACGCACTCGGCGAGCAGCGCGAGGACGTCGCGCCAGGCGCGCTGCGCGTGCTCGGGGTGGTAGGCGACCCCGGGCACCAGCTTCTGACCCCCCGACGGCTGGTGGAAGGCGTGCTTGGCCCCGCCGTAGACCACCAGCCGCCAGTCCACCCCCGCGCCCTGCATCTCGGCGGCGAAGGCGTCGCGCTGCTCGGCGGACATGATCGGATCCTCCGATCCCACCCCGGCCCAGACGGGACAGCGGATGTTCGCCGCCTCGCCCGGCCGGCCCGGGAACAGCGCATTGACCGTGCCGATCACCCGCAGGTCGACCCCGGCCCGCCCGAGCTCCATCGCGATCAAGCCCCCGGTGCCGTAGCCGATCGCGGCGATCCGCCCGGGATCGGTGCGCGGCTCGGCGCACAGCACGTCGAGCGCGGCCCGGCCGATGCCGCGCATCCGGTCGGGGTCGGCGAGCAGCGGCATCACCCGGTCCAGCATCTCCTGCGGGTCGCGGATCCAGCGCCCGCCGTGCAGGTCGAAGGCGAACGCGACGTAGCCCGCCTCGGCGAGCGCCTCGGCCCGCCGGCGCACTACGTCGTCCAGCCCCGGCCCCTCGGGGCCGAGCAGGACCGCGGGCCGGCGGCCGGCCCCCGAGGGCAGCGCCAGGTGCCCGACCATCGTCAGGCCGTCGGCCGGATACGCGACCGTGCGTGTGGTGACCGTCTTCATGGCCCGACCGTAGCGCGCACCGGCCCCTGGCGGGGCGGCCCTTCACCGTCGGCGGAAACGCGTGCCGGGAGAGCGTCCGTCTTCGCCCTGGGCGAAACCGTGCCCGCCCTGCCGAGCGCCTGACGGCCGGTCAAGCCGCAGGCCCGGCTGATACCCTGCGGCGCGACACGAGAAGAGCCCCGCATGGACTCCCGCATCCCGCGCCTGCGACGCAAGCTGGCCCGCATCCCCCACACGCCCGGCCGGAGCCACTCCTTCGGCGAGGAGCGGCACGGCTTCCGGCTCGGACCGCGCCTGCCCGAGGCGCGGGCGGCCGCCTTCGAGGCCGAGCACGACGTCGAAGTCCCCGGGCCCTACCGGGACTTCCTCACGCTGCTGGGCGGCAGCGGTGCGGCTCCCTATTACGGACTGATCCCGCTGCAGGGCTGCACGCTCTTCACCATGGACCCCGCGACCGCCGGAGTCGGCCCGAGGGGGTTCCACCGGGCCCACCGGCCGACCCGCCGGGGCGACCTGTTCCTGCACGTCGTCGAGCGCGGCTGCAGCGACCTCGTCCTGCTCGGCGTGACCGGCCCGCTCGCCGGGCGCGTGCTCATCGGCAACGCCGACGGGTTCTGGGGCCCGACCGTCTCCTCGGCCCGCGACTTCCTCGCCTGGTACGAACGCTGGCTCGACCACCTGGCCGCCGGCCGGGACGACCGCGACCTCGGGCTCACCTCGCCCGGGCTGCGGGCACAGCCGATCCGGCCCGCGCGGGCGGTTGCGCACTGAGCGGGCGCCAGGTCCGCTGGAGGAAGGTCCAGTTCTCGCCCGGCGGGCGCGGCCCGGGGTTGGTGGACGGCACCGGTGCCCGGGCGTGCGGCGGTGCGGTCTAGTGGGGGACACAGTCGATCACGGCCGTCGCTCCCATGTCCCCACCGCACCAAGCCTCTTGGCCCCCTGTCAGCGGCCGCCCGGGTTGCGGATACTTGCTGGCGGGGTCGGCCGGCCGGTCGCCGAGCCCGTGCCGACGCCGTCGAGAGGTGCCCGTTGTCCGCCCGTAGCGCATTGCACGGAGTCGTCCGGCTCGCCGGGCCCCGGCTGCCCGTGGTCTCCTTCCTCGCCCGCCTGCCGGCCGCGCTCTGCCCCACCGGCACGCTGCTCATGGTCACCGCCTTCGGCGGGGTGGCCCGCGGCGGCATCGTCGCGGGCGTGCTCTGGGCGGGGCAGGCGGTGGGCGGGCCGGTGCTCGGCCGGTCGGCGGACCGGCTGGGGCACCGGCCGGTGATCCTCGCCGCCTCGGTGGCCAACGCCCTGATGACCACCGCCCTGGTGCTCGCCACCCTGGCCCGCTGGCCCCTGGCGGTGCAGGCCGGCTGCGCGCTGCTGGCCGGCCTGACGGTGCCGCAGATCGGCCCGCTGTCCCGGACGCGCTGGATCGACCTGGCGAGCCGTCACCGCGACGGCCGCGAACTCGTCGGCAGCGCGCTGTCCTTCGACGCCGTGGTGGACGAGGCGAGCTTCGTGGTCGGCCCAGCGCTGGTGGGGATCCTCGCCTGGGCGGTGCACCCGGCGGCGGGGCTGGTCTGCGCCGCGGTGCTGATGGCGGTGTTCGGCACGGTGTTCGCCCTGCACCCGAGCGCCCCCGGGGCGGCGCCGCGCGCCGTGCGGACGGGCCGGCTGCTCTCCCGGCCGCTGCTGGTGCTGCTGGCGGTGGCGGCGTTGCAGGGCATGGTGTTCGGGGCGACCAACACCGGCGTGCAGGACCTGGCCCGGGGTGACGCCGGCGTCGGCGGCCTGGTCTGGTCGGCGATGGGCGCCACCAGTGCGGCGGCCGGGGTCCTGCTGGCCGCGTTCAGCGAGCGCTTCGACCTGACGGTGCGGCTGCGGGTGGCGCTGGCGGCGCAGGCGCTGCTGGCGCTCACCCTGCTGCTGGTCGAGGGGGCGGTCGGCGCGACGCTGGCGGTGGCCGCGATCGGCCTCGCCGTCGCCCCGGCGCTGATCGCGCTGTTCGGCCTGGTGGAGCGGATCGCGCCGGTTGACCGGATGGGGGAGGCGATGACGTTCCTGGGCAGCGGGATGATCGCGGGTCAGGGCCTGGCGGTGGTCGCCGCGGGGCGGCTGGCGGGTGGTCACGGCTACTCGGCGGCCTTCTCGATGACCTGCGCGGCGGGCGGCCTGGCCGTGCTGCTGGCCCTGATGCTGGTGCGCCGCCCGCGCTACCCGGCGGGCCACCAGAGTGCCCCGCAGCCGGTGGTGACCGCCTCGTCGGTCTGAGCGCGCCGCTGGCAGCGCACCTACGGTGCACCCCATTTTGCCTACAGCTATTAGGAAGATGCATAATGGCTGTAGTCGATGGAGGGAGAGACCGTGGCCAGAGCCGGGTTGACCGTGGAGCGCCTGGTCCAGGCGGGCGCGGAGCTGGCCGACGAGGTCGGGTTCGACCAGGTGACCGTCTCCGGGCTCGCCCGGCGGTTCGACGTCAAGGCCGCGAGCCTCTACTCGCACCTGAAGAGCTCGCAGGACCTGAAGACCAGGATCGCGCTGCTGGCGCTGGAGGAACTCGCCGACCAGGTGTCCGCCGCCCTGGCCGGACGCGCCGGCAAGGACGCGCTGGCCGCCTTCGCCGAAGCCTGCCGCGACTACGCCAAGGAGCACCCCGGCCGCTACGCCGCCACCCGCCTGCGCCTGGACGGGGAGACGGCGGCCGCCAGCGCGGGGGTGCGGCTCGCGCAGATGACGCGGGCGATCCTGCGCGGCTACGCGCTGGCGGAGCCCGACCAGACGCACGCGGTCCGGCTGCTCGGCAGCGTGGTGCACGGCTACGTCGACCTGGAACTGGCCGGCGGCTTCGACCACAGCACGCCCGACTCCCGGCAGTCCTGGGCCTGGATCGTGGACTCCCTCGACACCATGCTGCGCGAACGCTGAGGCAACGGACATGACGACCGAACGCACCACCGACCCCGCCGGCGTCGCTGACGCCGACCACGGCTGGACCACCACCCCGATCACCACGCCCATCACCCCCGACCTGGTGCGCGGCCACCTCGACCTGGAGCCGACCGCGCGGGGCCTGCTCCCGCACCGGCTGCCCGCCCGGGCACGCCGTCAGATCCCCGACGACCAACTGGCCGTGGCCGAGGCCCAGCCCTCCGGCGTGCGACTGGCCTTCCGCACCCGCGCCACCCGGATCGACCTGGAGACGCTGCCCACCAAGCGCGTCTACCAGGGCCTCCCGGCCCCCGCCGACGGGGTCTACGACCTGCTGGTCGACGGCCGCCACGCCGGCCGGGCCACGGTGGCCGGCGGCAACCTGCGGGTGATCACCGACATGGTCACCCAGGCCTTCGAACTGCGTGCCGGCCCGGCCGGGACCGCACGCTTCACCGGGCTGCCGGGGCACGCCAAGGAGGTGGAGATCTGGCTCCCGCACACCGAGGCGACCGAGCTGATCGCCCTGCGCACCGACGCCCCTGTCGAACCGTCAGCGCGGCACGGGCGCAAGGTGTGGCTGCACCACGGCAGTTCGATCAGCCACGGCTCGAACGCCGCCCACCCGACCGGCACCTGGCCGGCCCTGGCCGCCGCGCGGGGCGGGGTGGAGCTGGTCAACCTCGGGTTCGGCGGAAGCGCGCTGCTCGACCCGTTCACCGCCCGCGCGATGCGCGACGCCCCGGCGGACCTGATCAGCGTCAAGATCGGCATCAACATCGTCAACGCCGACGCGATGCGGCTGCGCGCCTTCGGTCCCGCCGTGCACGGGTTCCTCGACACCATCCGCGAGGGGCACCCGGAGGTGCCGCTGCTGGTCGTCTCGCCGATCCTGTGCCCGGTCCAGGAGGACACCCCGGGCCCGCTGATGCCCGACTTCGCGGGTGGGGCCCTGAGGTTCAAGGCCACCGGCGATCCGGCCGAGCGTGCCGCCGGGCGCCTGACGCTCAACGTCATCCGGGCCGAGCTCGCCCGGATCGTCGAGCAGCGGGCGGCCGAGGACCCCGGCCTGCACTACCTCGACGGCCGCGAGCTGTACGGCGAGCGCGAGCACGCCGAACTCCCGCTGCCCGACGGCCTGCACCCCGATCCCGCGGCCCACCGCCGGATCGGCGAGAACTTCGCGCGCCTGGCGTTCGGCGCCGGCGGCGCCTTCGCCGCGCCGGCCACGGGGGGCCGTGCCTAGGAGACGCCGTGCGGGCGGAACTGCACGCTGATCCGGGGCCCGACCGGCTTGGCGGTCTTGGGGACGGCGTGGTCGAAGGTGCGCTGGCAGGAGCCGCCCATCACCAGCAGGTCGCCGTGCCCCAGCGGGTAGCCGGCCGTCGTCCGGCCGCCGAGCGGGCGCAGCAGCAACTGGCGCGGCTCGCCGACCGAGACGATCGCGACCATGGTGTCGGTCGTCGCGCCGCGCCCGATCCGGTCGCCGTGCCAGGCCACGCTGTCCCGCCCGTCGCGGTAGTAGCACAGGCCGGCCGAGACGAAGGGCTCGCCGAGCTCGGGCCGGTAGTGCTCGCTCAGCGCGTCGCGCGCCTGGTCGAGCAGCGGGTGCGGGAGCGCCTGTCCGCCGCGGTAGCGGGCGAGCAGGCGGGGGACGGCGACGTCCCGGTCGTACATGGTGCGCTGCTCGGCCCGCCAGGGGACGGACCCGACCAGGGACTCGAACAACTCGTCGGCGCCGGTCAGCCAGCCGGGCAGGTGGTCCACCCAGGCACCGTGCCCCAACTCGACCCGGCGCAGACCGTCCAGTGACCCGAGCCCGGGTTCGGCACCGGCTTCGAAGAGAGACCCCTGCAAGTGGCTGCTCATGGGCCCATCCTATCGAATTCGAACGAATGCTCGAATCTTCGGGATGCATGGAGACCGGGCCACCCTTGCCCGGCGGGCCCGCATCCCTAGCAATGGTCCAGACCTATTGACGGTCATTGGTGCCCCTCCTACGATCCGGTCCGGCACAGCCCCACATGTCCCCACCTCACCCACAGCCGGGCGTCACGCCCCCACGCGCCGGTCACCCGCCGGACGCCCGGCGGGAAGGGATCGCACCATGTTCCGTCCAAGGCCAGGCAGTTCACGCCCCCCGCGAGCGGTCGTGGAACGCGCGCCGAGGCTCCACCGGACCAGCGCCGTCCCCGGCTCGACCACCCTGCGGCGCGCCCTCGCCGGGGCGAGCGCCGCGGCCGTCATCGGCGCCGGCCTCGCGGTCAGCGGGACCGTGACGGCCGGGGCCGCCACCACCAACCTGGTCACCAACCCCGGCTTCGAGAGCGGACTCGCCGGCTGGACCTGCTCCGGCGCCACCGCGACGACCGTCAGCAGCCCGGTGCACTCCGGCGCCGCGGCGCTCCAGGCCACGCCGACCGGCCAGGACACCGCCCAGTGCAGCCAGACCATCAGCGTCCAGCCCAACTCCCAGTACACGCTGAGCGCTTACGTCGAGGGCAGCTACGTCTACCTCGGCGCTACCGGCACCGGCGCGGCCTCGGACCCGTCCACCTGGACGCCGAGCAGCCCGTCGTACAGCCAGCTCAGCGTCGGGTTCACCACCGGGGCGAGCACCACGTCGGTGACCGTCTACCTGCACGGCTGGTACGGGCAGCCCGCGTACTACGCCGACGACGTGTCACTCACCGGCCCCGGCGGCGGCAGCCCCCCGCCGACGACCGCGCCCCCGACCTCGACGCCCCCGACCTCGACGCCCCCGACCTCGGCGCCGCCCACCACCGCGCCGCCCACGACGGCGCCTCCGACCACGGCGCCTCCGACGACCGCGCCGCCCACCACCGCGCCCCCGACCAGCACGCCGCCGACCGGTGCGACCTGCCCCACCAAGCCCAGGCCGTCGGGCAAGGTGCTGCAGGGCTACTGGGAGAACTGGGACGGCGCCCTGAACGGCGTGCACCCCGGCCTCGGGTGGATCCCGATCACGGACAGCCGGATCGCCGCGAACGGCTACAACGTCATCAACGCCGCCTTCCCGGTGATCCTCTCGGACGGCACCGTCGAGTGGCAGGACGGCATGGACACCAACGTCAAGGTCGCGACCCCCGCCGAGATGTGCCAGGCGAAGGCGGCCGGGGCGACGATCCTGATGTCGATCGGCGGCGCCTCCGCCGGCATCGACCTGAGCTCCAGCACCGTCGCCGACCGGTTCGTGGCGACCGTCGTGCCGATCCTGAAGCAGTACAACTTCGACGGGATCGACATCGACATCGAGACCGGCCTGTCCGGCAGCGGTGACATCAACACGCTCTCGGCCTCCCAGGCGAACCTGGAGCGGATCATCGACGGCGTGCTCTCCCAGATGCCGGCCGGCTTCGGCCTGACGATGGCTCCGGAGACCGCCTACGTCACCGGCGGCAGCGTGACCTACGGCTCGATCTGGGGCGCCTACCTGCCGATCGTCAAGAAGTACGCCGACAACGGCCAGCTGTGGTGGCTGAACATGCAGTACTACAACGGCAGCATGTACGGCTGCTCGGGCGACTCCTACCAGGCCGGCACCGTGCAGGGCTTCACCGCCCAGACCACCTGCCTGAACAACGGCCTGACCATCCAGGGCACCACCATCAAGGTGCCCTACGACAAGCAGGTGCCCGGCCTGCCGGCCCAACCGGGCGCGGGTGGCGGCTACATGGCCCCGAGCCTGGTCAGCCAGTCGTGGAACTCCTTCAACGGATCGCTGAAGGGGCTGATGACCTGGTCGATCAACTGGGACGGCTCGCTGGGCTGGACCTTCGGCGACAACGTCAAATCCCTGCAAGGCCGCTGACGCCCCGTCGGGAGTCAGTGCTACGCCGCAGTGGGTGGAGGGCCGCCGGGAATCCCGGCGGCCCTCCGGCGTGTGAGCAGGTCGGACGGCCACCGGCCCGGGACGTTCGGGCAGCGGTGTGACATTCCGGTGACACGGAAGGCGTCATTCCGTCGACGCCGCGCACTACGGTCGATCGTGCACGCCGTTGCGCCGCCCGCCGGCCCCGTTCGGGTCGACCCGGGCAACGGGCGTGCTCCCAACCGTACTTCGCGCAGGAGATCCCGCATGCCCCTCTCGGCGACCCGCCGCACCCCCGCCGTCCGTACGCTGGCCGGCACCGTGCTGACCGCGGCCCTGCTGGTGCCGGCGGCCACGGCGTGCAGCAGCACGTCCGGCTCGCACGGCGCCGCCGCGCCGAGTGCCGCCGTCTCGGTCGCCCCCGCCGGCTCTCCGCTGCCCGCCTCCTCGCTGCCCGCCTCCTCGCTGCCGGCCTCCTCGCTGCCGGCTGACACCGCGTCAGCCGCCGCCCCGGGCAGGCCCACCGGTTCCCCGGCGACGCGCAGCCCCACCGCGGCTCCCGGCACGCCCGCGGCCAACCGCACCGCCCCGCCGTCCGGTACGGGCAAGGGGGCGTCCCCGGCGGGCACCCAGCCGCTGCCGGACGGCAGCACCGCCCAGATCCAGCAGCTCGGCGAACTGCACTACCTCGCCAAGATCGTCCACGACGGGCAGGTCTACGGCACGGTGGAGGCGAACGGCCACGACGCCGGCGTGGACGCCAACGACATGTTCGTCGTGCTCGCGATGGACGGCACGGTGCACGCCTGGATGGGCGGCGCGCAGCAGGGGCCGGGCACCTTCCAGCTCGCGGGGGGCTGGACGGCCGAGGTCACCAAGGTCGGCGACCTCCACTACCGCGCGAAGATCCTCGGCGGCGACGGCTCGGTGGACGGCACGCTGGACGCCGACCAGCACGACGCCGGGCTGGACGCCAACGGCGTCTACCTCGTGCTCGGCGTCGGCGGGGAGATCAGCGCCCACGAGTGACCGTCGAACCATGCGACAGTCGGCACAGCCTGACGGTCGATCAGGCGAACGTGCTGGTGCTCCAGAGCGCGCCGCCGGTCTCGGTGCCGCCGTCCTTCTTGTAGACGACCAGGTTGCCGTCGTCCTGGAGCTTGAGGTAGGCGCCGGGGGACCAGAAGGTGCCGGAGGCCCACAGCGCGCCGGTGCCGCCGCTCGCCCCGGCGCGGTAGACGACGACGTTGCCGTCGGCCTGCATGGCCAGCCAGGCCCCGGGGTTGCCGCTGGTCTTGCTGCTCCACAGCGGCACGCCGTCGCTCTTGCGGTAGAGCACGAGGTTGCCGTCCGGCTGCATCTCCAGGACGGTGGAGCGGGCCGACGTCCACCGGGCGGCCCGGATCGGCGTCTCGCCGACGAGGACGGGGGCGAACTGCTGGGTCCCGGTGGACCAGAGGGCGCCGCCGGTCTCGGTGCCGCCGTCCTTCTTGTAGACCACGATGTTGCCGTCGTCCTGGAGCCTGACGTAGGAGCCGGGCGACCAGAAGGTGCCCGACGCCCACAGCGCGCCGGTGCCGCCGCTCGCCCCGGCGCGGTACACGACGAAGTTGCCGTCCTCCTGCACGGTGGCGTACGCGCCCGGGTTGCCACCGGTGTTGCTGCTCCACAGCACGCCGCCGGAGATGCCGCGGTGGGTGACGACGAGGTTGCCGTCGGCCTGCATCGCGAGCTGGAGGTCCTTGCCGGTCACGGTCCGGCCGGACTCGATCCGCGTGCCCGGCGCCAGCACCGGCCCGCCCTGGGCGACGGTGGAGCCGACCCAGCCCGCCAGGTCGTCCGTCCGGGAGGCGAGGGCGGAGTTGCGGGTCTCGGTCTCGTCGAGGCAGCCGCCCTGCCAGGAGCGGGTGGCGATGCCGGTGAGCTCGACGCCGCCGTTCTTCTCGCGCAGCACGGGCGCGCCGGCGTCGCCCTTGCACACCGCCCCGCCCGCGGTCTTGGGCGTGAGGGTGAGGGCGGTGGCGTCCGCGGCGGTGACGGCCGTGGTGCCGGTGTGGGTCTGCTGCGGCAGCCACTCGTCCTTGGTCCGGCCCCAGCCGACCACCCGCAGGGCGTCCCCGGGCGTCGCCGGCACGGTGGCGACGGCGGCCGGGGCGGTGCCGAAAACGGGGTGGGAGAGCTTGGCCAGCACCAGGTCGCGGTCCTGACGCGGGACCAGCTGCACGACGTCCGCGCCGACGCCGCCGACGGTGGCGGTGGTGTGGTCCTTGGGGGCGCCGGCCGGCAGGGCGGTGGCCCGGGCCGGGTCGTCGGCGAAGCAGCCCGCGGCGGTGAGGATCCAGCTCGGGTCGACGAGCGTGCCGGTGCAGACCCGGTTGCCGGCGCCGATGTCGAGCTTCGCGGTGAACGCGTAGGAGCCGTTGGGCGTCGGGTCGCCGGTGAGGGCGGCGGCGGGGGTGCCGGTCAGGGTGCCGGCGGCGATGGCCGCGCCGGTGAGCGCGGTCAGCCACGCGGTGCGCGGGTGGGGGGTGGCCATGGGCGGGATCCTCTGGAACGTCGTGCGGGGTGGATGCCAACCGGGCCCGGTGGCCCGGCGGTTGGTGTGCTCGTGCGCAGTGGTGCGGGTCAGCCGTTGATCCGCAGTTCGACCAGGACGGAGCGCTTGCCGGTGCTGCCGGCCTCGCCGATCGGCTGGTAGTCGTTCTTGGCCGCGTCGATCACGGTCTCCTTGCCCTCGGCGGTGATCTTCGCCTGGACCGGGTGGTCCTCGGTCCAGATGCCGAACGCGTCGGGCAGTTCCAGCGCGAGGTAGCCCTTCGAGCCGGTGACGGCGAAGCAGAACTGCTTCTGGGCGAGCCGGGACTCGACCATGACGTCGTGTCGGGCCTGGCAGTCGACGAGCTTCAGGTGGCCGTCACCGCGCTTGAGGGTGATCTTCTGGTTCTGCAGGATCTGCGCGGCGCCGGGGTGCAGGTAGTCCTCGACGGCGGACGGCATCGCGTCGTCGCCGGCGGCCTGGGCCGGTGCGGTGGCGGCCGCCTGGGCCGGTGCGGACTGGCCGGTCTGCGGCGCGGCCTGCGCGATGGTCGTGGCGAGGGTGAGGCTCGCGGCGGTGACGGCCAGGGCCGCGAGCACGAGGGTGCGCGGGGCAGGGGGTATCGACATGGCTCATCGCCTTTCCGGGGTGGGGGAGTGGGTGCGGTGCGGGACCGCTGACGCTTCAGAAACATGAAGCGGAAGTAAGCTAACAGTAATGTCTTGGTAATGTACTCCAGTCCCGACGAGCGCAGGCGATGTCCAACCGCGCGGCGACCGGGACCGTGACAGGGCATCAATTCCCGTATCCGCAAGGCATCTCCTGATTCCTGCTGCCCGGATGCCAGCCCGCTGCTGTGACGCTCCTCATACGAACTTGAAAGTGATCATTTGTGAAGATTCCGCTGCGCCCGCCTGCGAAGCCGGGCACCAGGAAGACCGAGCCGCCCGGCCGCGGCCGGCCGACCGCCCTGCGCGGAGCCTGCGCCCTGCTGCTGCCCGCGGCCCTGGCCGCCGGACTGCTGGGAGCCGCACCCGCCGCGGCCGCGACCGACGACGACGCCCCGGTCTCCGACCGCGCGCAGGTGGTCGCCCTGTGGACCTCCGGCGGCGCCGGCGTCCGCGCCGGCGCCGAACAGGCACTGCTCGGCTCGGACGAGGAGGTCAAGGCGTTCCTCGCGAGCGCGAACGGCATCCAGAACGACGACGACCGCGTCGACACCAGCCGCATCTTCAACCTGGGCGGCCCCGGCGTCCGCGAAGCCGCGAAGAAGGCGCTCCAGGGCTCCCCGCAGGACCTGCGCACCTTCCTGCTCCAGGGCTGGAAGTCCGCGGTCCAGGACGACGAGCGGGTCGAGGCCTCCCGGATCATCAACTACGGCGGCACGTCGGTGAAGGAAGCCGGCACGGCCGCCCTCAAGGGCGCCCCGGATGACGTCACCCGGTTCCTGAGGGCCGGCCAGTACGACGCCCGCACCACCGACGACCGGGTGCTGATCTCACAGCTCATCACCGCCGGCGGCCCGGCCGTCAAGGCGGCCGGGAAGCTGGCCCTGCGCGGCACCGCCGACGACCTGGTGGAGTTCCTGGAGGTCGGGCAGTTCACCGCCCGCAACCGGGACCAGGAGCACGCGAGCATCCAGCAGTTGGCCGACCAGGCCGCGCAGGCCGGCGTCCAGGCGCAGGCCGCCACCGACAACGCCAAGGAGGCCTCCGACCGGGCCATCGCGGCCTCCGCCCTCGCCAAGCAGGCCGCCGAGAACGCCGCCCGGGAGACCGAGGCCGCCAAGGGCGACGCCACCCGGGCCGGGATCAAGGCCCAGCAGGCCGCCGACGCCGCCCGCGCCGCCGCCGACGCGGCGCAGCAGGCCATCGGCGCCGCGAACGCGGCCGACCGCTCGGCACGGGTCGCGGCGATCGCGGCGGCCCAGACCGCCAGCGCGGCCGCCGCCGCCGCGGACGCGGCCTCCCGCGCCTACAACGCCGCGGCAGCGGCCGCGCGCGACGGCGGCAACGCCGAGGAGTTGAAGAACGCGGCGGCCGCCGCCCGGATGACGGCGGCCCTGTCGGCGAAGTCGGCGCAGGCCGCGAGCGCCGCCGGCGACGCCTCCCGGGCCGCCGGCGCCGCCGCGGCAGCGGCCGCGAGCGCCGGCGAGAACGCCAACGCCGCCGCCGACGCGGCGGACGCGGCGAACCGCTACGCGACCGCGGCCGGCGTGCACTCCCAGCAGGCCGCCACCGCGGCCGCCGAGACCCGCCAGCACGCGAAGGAGGCCAACCGGGCCGCCGCCGCGGCCAAGTCGCTGGCCGACGCCTCGGCCGACGCCGCCTACGGCGCCCGCGACGCCGCGAACTCCGCGGCCCAGCACGCCAACGCCGCCGCCGACGCGGCGGACGCCGCGCAGCAGTTCTCGGCCGGTTCGGCCGACGCCGCCGCGCAGGCCACCAGGGCGGCGGGCGCGGCCAAACAGGCCGCGGACACCGCCGAGTCCTCGGTGGCCACCGCCAAGAAGGTGTTCGAGCTGGCCCGCCAGAGCGAGGCCGAGGACCTCAACACCCGTACCAACGCCGCGATCGAGCGCGCCCGCTCGGACAAGGCGAAGACCGAGCAGCTGACCTCCGACGCCGCCTCGGCCATGGCCGGCACCCGCGGCCAGGACGGCACGGTCACCGCCCTCGCCGCCGAGGCCGCCAAGCCCGGCGCCGACCCCAAGGCCGTCGCGGGCAAGGGCCGGCAGCTGGCGGTGGCGGCGCTGAAGGACCGCGGCCCGTTCGCCCAGCAGGCCGCGGCCCAGGCGCTCTCCGGCACCGACACCGACGTGCTGGACTACCTGCGCACCGGGTGGAGCCAGGCCGAGCAGCAGGACACCCGCCAACAGGTCCTCGACCTGACCACCCAGAGCCCCTACGAAGCGGTCCGCACCGGCGCCGCGAACGCACTCAAGGGCAGCCCCCAGCAGGTCGCCGACTACTTCGCCACCGGCCAGTACCAGGCGGCCTCCGCCGACCTGCGGGTGAAGGTCTCCCAGGTCAACAACACCGGCGGCCCCGGCGTCAAGGAAGCCTCCAAGGCCGCCCTGGCGACCAACGACCCCAGGACGCTGGCGGCCTTCCTGCTCACCGGCCAGTACGGCGCGCTCAACGACGACGAGCGGGTGCTCGCCTCCGCCCTCACCGGCACCGGCGGACCGGAGGTCCAGGCGGCGGCCAAGGTGGCGCTGGCCGGACCGGCCGACGAGCTGCACGACTTCGTCCAGGTCGGCCAGTACATGGCCGACCGCAAGGACCAGCTCACCGCCACCCACACCGCCCAGATGCAGCACCTGATCGCCGACGCCTCCGGCGTCGCGGCGACGGCCCGGCAGAAGAGCTGGATCGCCGCCAAGTCGGCCGCCGACGCCAACAAGGCGTCAGCGGAGGCCGCCAACGCCGCCGCTGCCGCCGACGACTCCGCCCGCCAGGCCCAGGGCTACGCCCGCGACGCCGGCACCGCGGCCACCAACGCGGAGACCTCCGCCACCCGCGCCGCCAAGTCCGCCACCACCGCCCGCACCGCGGCCGCCCGCGCCAACAGCGACGCCGGCGCGGCGAAGGAGTCCGCCGCCCAGGCCGCCTTCTCCGCCAAGTACGCGCGCAACTCCGCCCGTTCCGCTGACGACGCCGCCGCCGACGCCCGCACCTCGGCCCTCGCGGCCGGCAAGAGCGCCGAAGAGGCCAACACCATGGCCGCCCAGGCCTGGCAGACCGCCCTGGACAAGCGCCAGGCCGAGGAGGCCGAGGCCCGGCGCCTGGCCGAGGAGGCCCGCAAGGCGGAGGAGGCCCGCAAGGCCGAGGCCGAGAAGCAGGGCAAGGAGAAGCAGCCGAAGGTCTGCACCGTCCCGATGAACCGGGAGATCAACGGCCTGCTGCCGTGCATCCTCAGCGCCAACGGCAACGCGGTGATCCAGAACCCCGAGGTGATCAAGCCGCTGGTCCCGATCGCCATGGCGCTGACCGGCGTCGACGACCTGGTCGACTGCACCCAGCACCCCACCCTGGGCAAGTGCGTCTCCTTCGCCATGACCGTCCTGCCGGTCGGCAAGCTCAAGGCCGCGGAGAAGCTTGAGGAAGGCGTCCGCGGAGCCGTGGCGGCAACGCGCCTGGGGAAGATCGACAAACTGCGCGACGTCGTCCTGCTGGAGGGCAAGCCGCTCGGCGTCGAGGACAGCAAGGGCGTGCAGATGGTCACACCGGACGACATCCAGGCCCTGGCGAAGAAGCTGCGCGACAAGCTCGGCGACCCCGACATCACCAGGACCCTCGACAAGGGCAGCCTGCAGGTCTGGACCTTCGACGGCGGAAACGTGAACTACCGGAGTTTCAGCGGCTCCAACGGCGCCGGAGACTGGACCATCGACTTCACCAAGGGCCTGCAGGACGAACTCGGGTTCAAGCGCTACCACGCCAAGCACTAGCTAGGAGCACGGCCATGACCGACCCCACCGCCTTCCAGGAAGAACTGGACTACTTCGTCGACTACACCCGCACATCGCTGGTCTACTTCTCCCTGATCCGGGACTCGGCCGAACAGCTCGCCGGCGACACCGCGCCGGAGGAGACCATCCGCACCGTCACCCTGGACCTCATCGCCGGCATGATCGACCAGGGCGTCGCCGTCGGCGACATCGGCCCCGCCGACGGCGCCGACCTGCTGCCCTGGGCCCTCCCCAAGGCCGAGACACTGCGCCGCATCGCGCAGGAGATGGCCGAGCTGGACGACCCGGACCGCTTCATCGACATCTGCTGGTTCCGGATGGCTTGACGCGGGCCGACACACCGTCAGCGGGCGCCCACCGATCGCGGTGGGCGCCCGCTGACGTGTTCCCGAACGCCCAGCACGGGGGTGAACGTGCTGTTCACAAGCCGTCCTGCCCACCGCGCTGTCAGCGGCGCCGTGCATGATCGGCGCGTCAGTTCTTCGAACGGGAAGGGGCACCCGCATGCCGATCACGAACCAGCAGGTGGCAGCGCACGCGTTCCTGCGGCACATGTACGAGGACTCGTACTTCCCCGATCACCTCGTCGACCGGGGCAGGGAGATTCTGCTGCGGCTGTGCGAGCGGATCGAGGCCGAGCAGCCGGCGGATCTGGCTGCCCTGTACGCGCTCACCCACGCCTCGACGGAGGAGTTCAACCTTCTGGACGCGGAGTTGAACGCGGCCGGGAGCGAGATCGAGACGGTGGCGCGGGAGTGGATCGGCGACGAGTTCTGGTTCGTCGCGTCGGCCTACGGATTCGCGGACGCGGACGGGGAGGAGCTCATCGCCACCCGGGACTGGTGAGCGGGACTGTCAGGACTTCCGCACCCGCTCAACGGGGTTGGGTGAGGGTGGATGTCGCCGGCTGGCAGGATGTCAGTTCGAGGGGGAACGTTCTCGGCCCGGTGGACCTTCCGAGCCGTGCCCGCGTCTGACCTCGCGACCGCCACCACACACCCGGGAGAACAGATCATGGTCGACAGTGACGTTGAGCGCACCGAGGAGCGGGGTCAGGCTGCGGGGCCCTGGTGGGCGGAACTCGGGACGTGGGGGGCCGTCGCACTGATCGTCCTCGGGGGAGTCGCGGCCGTGTGGGTCTCGTTCAGGCTGCCCGGCACCCCGGAGGAACTGGCGTCCGGCTACTACCAGGCCGCCAGGGTCGTCGCCATCGGCGTGGTGACCGTGGGAGTCACGTTGTTGGGCCGCCGCCGTGCCCGGGCCGCAGCCGTCGAGGATGCGAGCGAGTAGGAAGGTGCCTGACACCGACGGTCAGTGAGCGCGGCGGGGCGCCCGCGTTCTCATGACCTGGTCGCTGGTCGCATCCCCTGACGGAGGAGCCCTGCCCATAGGCGGGTTCGGCCGGTGGGGTCGAGGGCTTCGTGTGCGGCGAGGACGCCGCCGGTGACCGCGCCGAGGAAGCCGCCGGCCAGGCAGTCCTGGCCGGAGAGGTAGAGGCCCTCGATCCCGGTTCGCGGGCGCACCCAGTGCGCCAGGCCGGGTCGGTGGCCGTCGCCGAATCCGGCCACGTCCTTGGCCAGCCCGTACAGGCTGCCGCCGGGCCAGCCGGCGAAGTGCTCGGAGGTCAGCGGGGTGCCGAGTTCGTGGTAGGCCACCCGTCCCTTGGTGCGGGGCAGTTGACGGTGGAGCTGGTCGAGCAGTTCGGCGGTGAGGTCGGCTTTGAGGGCCTGGTACGCGGGGTCGCGGCGGCGCCATCGCGACCCGCGGAAGGGCTCGAACAGCTCCGGTCGTACGTAGGCGAGGATCTCGCCGGTCGAGCGTCCGGGGTGGCGCGCGGTCCAGGTCGGGTCCTTGGCGCAGGAGAAGGAGAGGAACAGGCCGCTGGTGCGTCCGCCGGTGCCGTCGAAGAACGCGTCGCAGTCGCCGTCGGTCACCATCAGGTTGTGTCGTGGCAGGGCGAGTTCCGCGGGGTCGCCGTCCAGTCCGACGAAGAGGAGCACGAAGGGGAACCCGCGTCGCATGCAGGCCGCCCGATCGGCGCTGTCGTCGGGTTGGGGTGGCAGCAGGGTCGCGAAGGTGTTCTGGGCGCCCGCCGCGCTGATCACCACGGGAGCCCGCACGCGGGTGCCGTCCGCGAGCACCACCGCGGTCGCCCGTGCCCCGGCGAGCTCGATCCGGGCCACCGGCGCCCGGACGAACACCTCGCCGCCCGCCGCCCGGATCGGGGCGAGCATGGCCCGCGCGATCGCGGCGCTGCCGCCCACCGGGTACCAGGCGCCGGTGCGGAAGTGTTCGAACAGCACCGCGAGCATGAAGAACGGCAGCCGGGCGGTGGAGTCGGCCAGCAGCAGCGCGCTCGGAGTGAGCACCGCCTGCCGCAGCCGCTCGTCGGCCACCAGCCCCCGCACCACCTCCCGGGCGGGCCGCAGTGCCTGCGGCGGCACGGCCGCCGACCGCGCCAGCTGGGCCAGGCGCCGCGCCACCGGGCCGGACAGGCGCCCCAGCGCGAGCGCCGGCAGCGCGGCCCGGCACCGTGTGATGAGGGTGAACAGCGCCTCGATGCCCGGTCGTTCGACGGGGAAGCGCGCGGTCAGGGCGGCCTGGTAGGCGGGGAAGCCGACCGGGGCCCGGTACACCTCCCCGGCCAGGCGGTACTCGTCGTACGGGTCTCCCAGCGGCGCCCATTCCAGTGCGCCGTCGGTCAGGTAATCGGATAGGACCCGCACCGGCTCACGCGCCGTCAACTGCCCGACGTAGTGGATCCCGACGTCCCACTCCCAGCCCCGGCGCCGGTAGGCATGGGTGTAGCCGCCCGCGGTGTAGTGCTGCTCGAACACCGCCACCCGCCGGCCCTGCTTCGCCAGGCAGACCGCAGTGGTCAGCCCGCCGGCCCCGGAGCCGACCACCACCGCGTCGTACTCGCCCGCCACCCCGCCCCTCGCCAGGGCGCGGCCCACCAGCACACTGCCCGCCATGTCCACCTGCCTTCGCCGCATCGCTTCGTATCCGTAGCAACGAGCTGCGGGCGGCGTCGTCACGCGATCGCCGCGGAGATCGCGCCGGCTGGCTGGGTGCCCTCACTCGTAGACGCGGGCCGCGCCGAGCTGCCAGGCCACGGAAGCCCAGGTCACCGGCTCGACCGGCGGAACGTCCGAGAACCTCGGGGGCTTGCCGAGACTGGCGCCGAGCCACGCCTCCCAGGACTCCAGGAACCCGGCCAACGATCCGCTCGCCCAGCCACCACCATCGCCGGCCCATAGCCCCCGGGCCTCCCGGTCCGCCCTCCACGCGCGGTCCCGGGCATAGTCGGCTGCCAGAGCCCGCAGCAGGGCCCGCAACTCCTCGGGACCCGCGACCGGCAGCTCCTCCCCAAGGGGCGCAGGCTCGGCCAGCCCGGCCGACGGCGCGTCCAGAGCACCGAGCACCTGCCCGGCCAGGCCCGCCCAGCCGGGCTCCGGCCCCCGGTCAGGAAGGGCGCCGGCCCACCGGAGCAGGACGTCGTCGACCTCTTGGCCGGTCTGGCCCGCAGCGACGCCGACAGCGACTGAAGCGGCGTCACCCGCCCACCTGCGGCTGATGGGGCAGCGGCCGTCCCACGGCCGGTCCGTAGCCCACCCGGGTGCTGCGGTGCCACGGGAGCCGTGGCTGTACGCGCCGTGTCCGCATGCGACACAGCCCGGTGGCCCCGCGCGGTGGTCGCCCGGCTCGGCGAGGTTGTGCGTAACCACGGTGGGCGGTGGCACCTACGGCGCTGAGCCCGCCAACGGTGCCGTCTGCCGCAGGGTCGGGCAGTGTGTCGCTGCTGGCGCACGGGACCGAACCCCTCGGGCAGTGCTGCCCGGTGCGACACGGTCGGATCCTTGGGATCTCCTCGCCCACGGCGTCGCCAACCGGGCGCAACATGGTTCCAATGCGCTGCTCAGGCGGCTGTGTTGTGGGTTTCTGTTCCATGTACAGCGGTGGCTCTGGTGGGGGCTCGACGGAGTCCGAAGGATTCGGGTTGGCGGCAGGCAATGCCGTCGCCTGCACCCCGGGTTCGTGGAAACGGGTGTGTCGGAAGGCCTTACGAAGGGGACACCGATGATGCGCAGGAAGCTTTTTGGGACCACGATCGCGGCGGCAGCGGCTTCCGTCGTAGTGACGATGGGCGGGGGCACGGCCTTCGCCAACGGTGGGTCCGTCTTCACCCAGGGCGACAACGTGCCGAGCCCCACCATCGCCTCCAACACCAACACCCACTGCCTCAACCACTACGCCAACGAGGCCCCCAACCCGTTGAGTTGAGATTGCAGATATCTCGCTCGACGGTCCGGGGGCCTCGCCTTACGGGTCCGCGGTTGTCACTGGCGCGGCCGGGCCCGGTCTGTGGTGCGGTCAGTTGCCGAGGCACCTCATGTGGCACGCGGTGGTGTTCGGCTGGACCGTGGCCGCCGAAGCCGTGGCGATGCCCGCAGTCGTGAGAACCAGAGCGCTGAGGCCCAGGGAGATCGTGCGCAGGAGGGTCTTCCTCATGGTGGGGTCCTTTCTCGAAGGCGGGCCTGTCCGGCACCGCCCGGTACGTGGGCTGCGGGGCCACATGGGGCTGTCGCGCCCCGTGGTCCTGCGGCACCTGTCGGTGCCGCAGTCGATGGTGGGTCACCGGTCCCACCTGTGGACAGCGTTTAAGCCGGCGCCTTAAACGCGTTGATGCCTGGGGGGCAGAGCGGTGCGGGTGACGTTGGAGCTCGGGGTGCAGGGTCCGGCCAAGGTGGAGTTCGCGGTCTCGCCGATGCAGCACCTGCTGATCGGGCTCAACCAGCACAGCCGCACTCCGCTTCCGGGCCGACGCTGGTGGCATGCGGTTCGGTCCCGGGTGCCGGCCCGTGCCCTGCCGCTGGTCAACCTGGTGACGGCCAATCCGTACTACCTGCCGGACTTCCTGACGCCCCCGATGCCGCAGGTCGGGCGTGACATCCGCCTGGCTGACGAGTTGGACGTGATCAGCTCGATCGGGACCGAGCGGATACACGACGAGCTCGGCCTGTACGCCGAACTGGGCCCCGTCCCCCGGCCGGTCGCCGAACTGCTCGACGGCGGCACCCGGCCGCTGCAACGCCTCGTGCTGGCCGTCCACGCGGTGTACCGCGCCTGCCTGGCCGACGACTGGCCCGACATGGTGAAACGGCTCAACGCCGACATCACCATGCGTCAACGCGTCGTCGCAGACCGGGGAACGAGCCGGATGCTGGCCGGCGTGGGCCGGGAGTTCAGCAACCCCGCACGCTTCGAGACGACCATCGCCGCTGCGGTCCCGGTCCCGCAGCGCCCCGAGGACGAGGCCGACGGTGTGAAGCTGGTTCTGGCTCCCAATCTGTTCCTCGATGGGAGGATCTCCTGCTCCTTCACCAGCCCGTGGCAGCAACCCCTGTTCCTCTACACGCCATCGCGGACCATCATCGCGCCCCCGGCCGGCATCGACGGCCTCATCGCCCTCATCGGCAAAGGCAAGGCCGCCGCCCTACGGGCAATCGGCGACGGCCGGACCACCACCGAACTCGCCGCCCGACTCCAGATCAGCGCCCCGGCCGCCTCTCAACACACCGCCACGCTGCGCGCGGCCGGGCTCATCACCACCACTCGTCACGGTCAGCGCGTTCTCCACACTGTCACCGCGCTCGGCACCGGTCTCCTGGAGGCCAACCCGAGGGCGGGTCAGTAGTAAGAACAGCTCGTCCCGTAGCAGGCCCACCGGCCTGCGGGTCTCGACGTCGACCGGCACGGTCCCCTGGACACGGCCCTTGTGCGTCGCGTACTCGTGGCGGCGGGCCTTGTTCTCACGTTGCGAAGACGTCGGTGAGGGTGACGTCGCTTGGGCCTGGTGGTGGGGCCGAGGCCTTGGTGGTGGCGGATGGCGTGGTGGCCCGCCACTCGGCTGCGGCTGGGCGGTGTGCTGGCGCGTCCAGGCACGGGTGCTCTACCTGGACGCGCACCGGCATCACGGGGGCGGCGCGGGGCGTGGGTTGACGGTGTTTCGAAGCGGGCGGCCGCCGCGACGACGGCGTCGCGCCGGAGGACGGCATCTGCAGGGCTGCCGCCGGGGCTGGCTCGGCTCAGCCGTCATCGGGCTTGTGTGGTTCAGCCGATACCGATCGCGGCGCCCGTGTCGGGTTCGGGTTCCGGGTCGGCGCCGACGGTGGCGAGGTGGGCCCGCAGTGCGGCGTTCTCCTCCTCCAGCAGCGTGATCCGCTTGCGTGCGAAGTACAGCTCCATGACGGCGTCGTGGAATTCCCTGACGAGTTCTTCGGGGGTGAGTTGCACGGTGGGTCCTTACGCGGGGGCGATGGTGGTGACGGTGCCGTTGGAGCCGCGCCACATCAGTGCGCCGTTCTGGGCGAACAGGTTGCCGCCGCCGGCGCTGTCGATGGAGTTGGGTGCGGTGGTGCTGTCGGAGACCCGCACGTAGCCCTCGACCAGCAGGCCCGCCTCGGTGTTGGCGCTCTGCCTGATGTGGACCTGGGCTCGCGGGGTGGCGGCTTCGACGATGCCGATGCCGATCAGGCCGTTGCCCTTGACGATGAAGTCGTCGACGTTGGGGTTGTTGCGCAGCACGATCAGTTCGCCGGCGGTGGGGCCGTTGGTGGCGGTCAGGTAGATGCCCTGGCAGCCGGTGCCGGCGGTGCGCAGGTCGATGGAGAGCGCGGCGGCGTTGCGGTCGGAGCCGTCGGCGTATCCGGTGTGGGTGATCTTCAGTGTGCCGCGGGCGGTCTCGGTGCCGGACAGGTACATCGCGGAGGTGCCGGCGTTGTTGGAGGCCACGTTCAGGGCGGCTCCGGTCCCGGTGGTGGAGGCCTGGTAGACCGTCAGCGCGTTGTCGGTGGTCGAGGTGGTCTTGAAGTACGCGGATTCGGCGGTCGCGTCGGTGTAGAACTTCTGCGCGGTGACGGGCCCGGTGAAGGTGGTGGTCGCCCCGTCGGCGGCGGCCGGCGTGGCGGTGGCGGCCTCGGCGGCGACGGTGACGGCTCCGGCGGTGAAGGCTCCTAGGAACAGCCTGCGTGCGACGCTCATGATTTCCCCCTGGTGGTCGAGTGGTGACTGGGGGACATGGTGTCAGCCGACACCGGAGGGACTCAAGATCACGGACCGCGGTTCGGGCACCCGGCGTGATCCGAAAGACGCGCGCTACAGGCGCAGGACGACCAGCGCGGTGTCATCGGTGGCACCGGCGCTGGGGAGGAGGTCGAGCAGGAGCGCATCGGCGAGCCGGTCCGGTTCGAGAGCGCGGTTGACGTTGAGGGAGCGGGCCAGTCGGCCGAGACCGGTGTCGATGTCCGCACCGCGGCGCTCGACCAGGCCGTCGGTGTAGAGCACGAGGCGGTCGCCGCCCGCGAAGGCCAGCGAGGCCTGGGGGCGGGGCACGTGCTCGGGCCGGGCCGCGAGGGGCGGGTCGGTGGCCCGGTCCAGGAAGGCCACGGTCCCGTCCCGGCGCAGCAGCGCGGGCGGGGGATGCCCGGCGCTGCTGTAGGTGAGGGTGTGGCTCCGCCAGTCGACGTGGACGGAGGCGGCCGTGGTGGATTCGGCGCCGTCGACCGCGCGGGCGTACAGGTCCAGCACCTCCAGGGCCTGGGCCGGACCGGCCGCCACGCGGGAGGCGGCGCTGAGCGCGCTGCGCAACTGGCCCATGACGCAGGCGGCGGCCAGGCCGTGGCCCACGACGTCGCCGACGGCGACCACCATGCGGGAGTCGGGGACCTCGACCAGGTCGTACCAGTCCCCGCACACGTTCAGCGCGCCGACCGCAGGCCGGTAGCGCACCGCCGCCCGGTGGTGGCCGGCGAGGTGCGGGGCGGGCAGCATCGCGTCCTGCAGGGCCAGCGCGACCTCCCGCTCGCGGGCGTGGGCCTGCCGCAGCCGCTCGTTGACCTCCTGCAGCTCCCGGGAGCGGGTGTAGAGCTCGGCCTCCAGGACCCGGGCCCGGTTGTCGCCCACGCGGGCGCGGGCCCGGATCAGCTCGGTGACCTCCTCGACCCGGTGCACCAGCAGCACGACCCGCCCGTCGGCGTCCGAGACGGGGGCGTTGATCGGGCTCCAGTACCGCTCCTCCCACTCGCCGGGACCCTCGGGCGACCGGACGTCGTAGCGCTGCAACGCCATCGTGTCCCGCTCGCCGGACTCCAGGACCCGGCGCAGCGACGCCTGGAGGTTGCGCGCGCCGGTGGCGGTGGGATCGTTCGGGTTGTCGGGGAAGACGTCGAACAGGTAACGGCCGATCAACTCGTCGCGCGTGCGGTGTGAGTGGCGCAGGAAGTCCTCGTTCGCGTCCGCGTAGACGAGGTCCGGGGTCAGCAGCGCCACCATCCCCGGCAGCGCCTGGAACACCGCCCGGTAGTCGATGCCCGGCCCGCTCATCGTCACGCACCGCCTCCTCCGGTCCCGCGCTCGTCCGCGGCCAGCGTATGGGTCCGTGCCGCAGTCGGCCGTGCCCTGCGCCGCCCGTCGCCCCAGCGTCACACGCCTGGCCCACGGCGCGCGGCTCCTGACGGGCCGTCGGTCAGTGGGGTGGATCCTGCCGCTCTTCGCGCCGCACGTCGTGAAGTGGTCGACGGATGCGACGGCCATCCATTGAGGAAGTGAACGCATCCCACGGGTGGCTGGTCCTGTAGGCACAACTATTGACGGGATGTCGGTGGGCGACCCATAGTCCTAAGTGGTCCACACCAGCCGTGCGTGGGGGCGCGGTCCTCTCGAACTCCTTGGAGTCCCAGGTGCTCTCACGACGCGGACTGCTCCTCGCAGGAGCAGCGGCCCTGACCGCCCCCGGCTGGCTGCCGGGCTTCGGCACCCCGGCGTCCGCGGCCGGCGACCTGCCGGTCACCCTGCAGAACGACTCCGGCTCCGGGCAGCCGGTCTACGCCTACATCTCCGGTTCCGACACCAGCGGATGGCCCGGCTTCGTCACCGCCGACGGCACGTTCCAGCGCCTGGCCAGCCCCTCGGCGACGCTCACCCCGGTGCCCGACTACGCGATCGCGCTCGGCGCCTCCGGCAGTTCCACCACCGTGGTGCTGGGCCAGTACGTGATCGGCGGGCGCGTCTGGTTCTCGGTGGGGGAGAAGATCCGGTTCTTCGTCAACCCGCCGAACGGCAACGGCGTCCCGGGCCTGGTCCAGCCGGGCTTCACCGCCTCCGACCCCAACTGGACGACCGACTGGACGTTCTGCGAGTTCACCTACAACAGCGCCAACCTGTACGCCAACATCAGCTACGTCGACCTGGTCGCGTCCCCGATCTCCATGCGGACCACCGGCGCCGCCGGCGACCAGAGCGTGAGCCCGCTGCCGTCCGGGGCCCTGGCCGCCATCGCCTCGGGGCTGACCGCCCAGCACCAGAGCGACGGCGCCCCCTGGGACACCCTGGTCGCCACCGACACGAGCGGCGCCGTGCTGCGGGTGATGGCCCCCACCCACGCCACCACCGACTTCGGCGGCTACTGGAACTCCTACCTCGACCGGGTCTGGACCCGCTTCACCACGACACCGCTGACGATCGACACGCAGTCGCAGGGCGTGTTCACCGGCACGGTCTCCGACGGCGTGCTGACCTTCGCCGGCCTGAGCGACGACGGTGTGGCCTTCACCAGGCCCAGTGCCGTGGACGTCTTCGGCTGCAACTCCGGCCCGCTCTACAACTCCGGCCCCGACGCCCGCGGCGCGGTGGCCGCACGCCTGGGCGCGGCGCTCAACCGCAGCACCCTGCTGCTCGCCGGGGGCGAGAACCAGCCCGGCGGGGTGGGAAGTTCGCAGTACTACACCGACCCGGTCACCAACCACTACGCCCGGCTGGTGCACGCGTACTCGTCCGTCGGATACGCCTTCCCGTACGACGACGTGGGCCCCACCGGCAGCGCTCCGGTGGACGGCCACCTCCAGGACCCGGCCCCCACCTCATGGACGATCTCGCTGGGCAGCGGCAGCGGCAGCAGTAGCGGCCCGGGCGGCGGTGGCGGTGGCACCGAGACGGTCTCCTGGACTGCGCCCGCCGCCCAGAACACCACCATCGGCACCGCGGTCTCGCTGCAGCTGAGCGCGACCGACTCGGCGGGCAAGGCGCTGACCTACAGCACCCAGTCACTGCCGCCGGGTCTGACCGTCTCCGCCGCGGGCCTGGTCAGCGGCGCCCCGACACAGACCGGCAACTGGACCGTCAGCGCCACGGCGGGCTCCGGCACGACCGCCGCGAGCACGACCTTCGGATGGACGGTCACCCCGCCCACCACCGGCGGCTGCGGAGCGCTCCCGCCCTGGAACCCCACCACGTCCTACGTCCCCGGCGACAAGGTCGGCTACGGCGGCCACCAGTGGAACTCCACCTGGTACTCCACCGGCGCCACCCCCGGGGCGGCCCAGTCCTGGGCCTGCTGGAGCGACCAGGGCCCCTGCTGACCGCCGCCGCCCGCCCCCGGGCACCCGCAGGAAGTCGCGGCGTCGGCCCACTGCGAAAACCCGTTGCGGGTGACGCGCGCCGGAGGTCTGATTGATCGGCCATCGACCACGGGACGGAACACGAGCATGCCGCTGCCCACTCCCTCGCTGAACACCGCTCGTCTTCGACTGCGCGCATTCGAAGACGCGGACGCGAACGACCTCTTCGCCCTGCACAGCAGCGCCTACGTGCTGCGCTACTGGGACTCGGCGCCGTGGAGCGAACGGGCGCGGGCCGAGAAGTTCGTCACCGACTGCCGGCAGATGGCCCTGGAGGGCACCGGCGCCCGGCTGGCCGTGGAGCGTGCCGGCGACGGGGCGTTCATCGGCTGGTGCGGTCTGAGCGGGTGGAACCCGGTCTACCGCAGCGCGTCGCTCGGCTACTGCTTCAGCGAAGCGGCCTGGGGCCACGGCTACGCGACCGAGACCGCGCGCGCCCTGCTGCGGTGGGCCTTCGACACGCTGGACCTGAACCGCGTCCAGGCCGAGGTCGACACGCGCAACGGAGCATCCGCCCGCGTGCTGGAGAAGCTCGGCTTCGTGCGTGAAGGGACGCTGCGGGAGGACTGCGTGGTCAACGGCGACGTCTCCGACTCCTGGGTCTACGGGCTGCTCAGGCGGGAGTGGCAACCGTCGCCGGAACCGGTGCCCGCCCACTGAGTCACCCGCGGTCCACCGCCCCGGCGACCACCGACGGCGCGCTCGACCCGTAGGCCGGACCGCTGGGCGTGGCGACGGTATGGGAACGCGGCGGGCCGTTCGGTGCTGTTCGGTGAACTTCGGTGCCGTCCGGCGTCGTTGCCTCTAGCGTGGTCTCCACTACCTTGGGGGGAGCGAGATGGGCGAGCAGGACATCCCGGGTCACCCGGCACCGCAATCGTTCGACGAGGAGCTGGCCCGGTTCGCCGAGGACCTGCGCCACCTGCGCATCTCGTGCGGGAACCCGTCACTGCGCGAGTTGGAGAAGCAAGCGCCGCCCGGGCGCCCGCTCTCGGCCTCCGCGCTCAGCGAGGCCTTCAACGGCCGCCGCCTGCCGCGCCTGGACTTCCTCGTGGCCGTGGTCCGCACCCTCCTGGCCATCGAGGAGGCCCGTCCCGTCCGTGACGGCGACGCCCGGATCGAGACCTGGCGCGTCCGCTGGCAGGAGATGGAGCGCCTGCGCCAGCGTGCCGTCAGCTCCCGTGCCCGAACCGGCCCGAACGGAACCCCGCAGGCCCCGACGGCCCAGGTTGACGGGCCGTCAGTGGGCTGGACGGCAGTGGGCCGGGCGGCAGGGGACTGGACGGCAGGGGACGGTGCGCCCCGGCGCGGGGCCCGTCCGCGCCTCCAGCGCGGCCAGGACACGATGATCCGGCTGTCGATGACCTTGGTGGAGACCACCTTCGGCAGCACCAAGGAACTCCAGGTCGACACGGCCGTCACCTGCACCGCCTGCTGGGGCGAGGGCGCGGCTCCCGGCACCACCGCGCAGGCCTGTGACGTGTGCCGCGGCGAGGGCGAGGTCTCCCAGGCGACCCGGTCCTTCCTGGGCCAGGTCATGGTCCCCGGCCCGTGCTCGCAGTGCCAGGGCTCGGGCACCGTGGTGCCGACCCCGTGCCCCGAGTGCGCGGGCGACGGCCGGGTCCGGGCCCGCCGCACCCTGACCGTCAAGATCCCGGCGGGCGTGGACAACGGCACCCGGATCCAGCTGGCCGGCGAGGGCGACGCCGGCCCGGGCGGCGGCCCCGCCGGTGACCTCTACGTGGAGGTCGTCGAGATCCCCCACGAGCTCTTCCAGCGCCACGGCGACGACCTGCACTGCACGGTGACCATTCCGATGACCGCCGCCATCCTCGGCACCCGGCTGTCGCTGCCGACGCTGGACGGCCCGGAGGAGCTGGAGATCCCTCCCGGCACCCAGTCGGGCCACGCCATGGTGCTGCACGGCCGCGGGGCTGCCCGCTTGCGTCGGGGAGGCCGGGCCGACCTCCTGGTGCACGTCGAGGTGGCCACGCCCACCACGATCGACAGTGCGCAGGCGGAACTGGTCCGGCGCCTGGCCGCACTGCGCGGCGAGGAGACGCCCTCCGGCACCTTCGTCCCCGGTCGACCCGGACCGTCCGCCCGGTCCGGACCGTCCGCCCGGCCCGGGGACGCTTCCGACGCCCGTTGAGGGACCGGAGGCCGCTTGGGCTTCCAGCCGTGACGGCGATCCTGCCCCGGTCGCCTCAGCTGGTGGCCCGGGTGACGGTACCGAGCACGTTGCCGACCAGGCCCAGGAGCATGTGGCCCCAGGAGGTCGAGGCGATGAGGACGCCGAACACGACGCACGTGAACGCGGTCAGCCGCTCATTGACGCGGCTGCGGGCCTCGGTGCGCCGGCCCAGCAGCAGGAAGATGACGATTGCGAGGAACACACTCGTGCTGACCGACAGCATGCCGCCCACTCCTGACGCACTGATTGTCCATGCGGCGGCCACGCGCCCGTCACCCCCGCCCCTGTGAGTGAGCATGACATAACGACCCGTCACGGGGTGGGGGTTCGACGAACTCGGGCGACAGCCACCGCCTCCGGGGTCCGCGTCCTCGTCCGCGCACCGGTGCCACGGCACGACCCCGGAGCGCGGCTACCGGAACCGCACCTGCCCGCCCGTCAGAAGTGCCACACCTGGGAGAAGTCGCTCGGGTTGCAGGCGGCGACCGACAGGTAGGTGCCCGGGCCGTTGGACTTCAGGCACTGCCCGGTCGCGACGTTCTGCAGCACGCTCCAGCCGTTGTTGCTGTAGTACTTGTGCCACCGCTGGTTGGCGGGCAGCGCGCCGCCGTTGGCGGCGTTGAAGTCGGTGCCCGGGCCGGCGTCCCAGATCTGCACCGTGCCGCTCGCGACGTCCAGGTCGAGGACCTTGCCGGAGGTGCCGGGCAGCAGGGCGAAGGTGTCACCGTCGAAGCCGTACCAGCCCACCGACTGCGCCCCGGAGTAGTTGGTCCCGTAGGTGCCCACCCGGGTGCCGTCGGCCTGGCCGTTCGCCTGCACGTCGAGGCTGCTGTCCTGGTAGGCGTAGTTGCTGACGGACGGGGTGGCGCCCGTGCTGGAGCCCAGACCGTCGGCCTGGGCGGTGCCGGTGGCGGCCCCGGCGAGGCACACGGTGGTGACGGCCGCCACGGCGGCTGCGCGGACGATGGACATGGATGGCCTCCAGGAGGTGGGGTGTCCGGGACGGCGTCCCGGACTGGTCGTCAACCTCGCGCAGGGCGTTCAACAGCCCATGGACACGCCCGCTGAGAACGCCAGGCCGACGGCGCCGGCCCTGGACAGCTGGATTCCCCCGTCGCCCCGACGTGTCCGGGGCGCGTGGGCTGCGCCGGGCGGGTGGTGGCCGGTGCTCCGTCAGGTCCGGTGCCGGGAGGCGCGTGTCGGGCTTCGCACGCCGGACGGTCCGGTAGATGGCATGGTGGTGTGCCGCAGGCAGGCTGCCGGCGCGCGCCGGTCCGGTTCCACCGGGGGCGGGCGGCGCGGCCCGCCACCCGAAGTGACCGATGAGGAGAAGGCACCGTCTTGGCAACCGATTACGACGCCCCGCGCGACCGTGGCGACGAGAGCACCGACGACAGCATCGAGGCGCTGAAGAGCCAGCGAGAGGACAAGCAGAGTTCCGCCGTCGATGTCGATACCGAGGCCGTCGAGGGCCTCGAACTGCCGGGCGCCGACCTGTCCGGCGAAGAACTCACCGTCCGGGTCGTCCCCCTGCAGCAGGACGAGTTCACCTGCATGACCTGCTTCCTGGTGCACCACCGCACCCAGTTGGCCGGTGAGGACAAGAACGGCCAGCCGATCTGCGTCGACTGCGCGTCCTGACGGTCGGGCCCCGCGGGGCCCGACCGTTCGGCGGCGCCGGTCCGAACCGGGCGCCGCTGTAGCGGGCGGGGCGACCGGACCGGGCACCGGGCCTGGTGGGCGCCGAGCACGACGATCGTGCCGCCGTCCACCAGCTGCCAGGTGGGCACGACCTCGCAGCAGTCCGGGGTCCGGGGCCGGCGCGGCTCGACGCCGTCCGGTCCTCCCGGTCGGGCCGGTCGGTCGTGCGGTCCCGGTCGTTGCGGCGGGTCCTGGCCATCGCCGTCCCGATCGAACCGGTCGTCCCGGCCGGTCGGCTCGCCTTGACGGGCCGTCAGGTCCCGGTACGGGGTACATCCCCCGGGCCGGCCGGCCGACCGCGCCGTGCCCCCGGTGGCTCAGCCGCAGGCGTAGGTGAACGTGGTCGCGGCGGTGCGCGGGGTGGGGCTGAGGACGTCGAGTGTCGCGGTGGCGGTCATGCTGCCCTTGCCCTCGAAGGTCCAGCGCAGCACCACGTCGGTGTGGCGGCTGCCCCTGGCGACGGTCTGGGTCAGGTCGGCCGACACCGTCCCGTCGCTGCGGTGCCACCGGTAGGTGACGGTGCCCGAGCCGCCGTTGGTGTCCAGCGTCCCGGTCACGACCGCCGTGCTGTCGCAGCCCTGGGCGGCGGTGCTGCTCCGTACCGACAGGCCGGTCACGGTGAGCGGGTGCGGCCGCCACTGCCAGAGGAGGAACGCCAGCACGGCGAGCAGGATCAGCACCGGGACCAGCCAGCGCTTGAACCGACGCCCGGCCGGCTTCCCGCTGGCGGACCCGGACTCCTCGTCCCCCTGCCAGAGGGCGGCCACCCGCGGCGGCACTTCCACCGCGGCGGCCGGGACGCCGGGGCCGAACCGGCGCAGCCCCTCCTCGCCGCCGGGCCGGTCGCCCCCGGGCAGTTCGGCGGTGGCCGAAAGGCTCGCGGTCACCGACGACAGCGCGGGCGCGGGGGAGGCAGCGGGCTTCCGCAACTGCACCGTCGGGGCGGGCGGCTGGTCCTGGCCCTGCGGCAGTTCGACGGTGATCGCGGAGTCGGTGAGTTCGACGGTGGCTGCCGTGGTTCCGGAGTCGGGGAGTTCGAGGGTGACTGCGGTTCCGGGCAGCTCGACGGTGGTGCCGGGAGCGGGCAGTTCGACGGTGGCCCCGCTGTCGGGGAGCTGGACGGTCGGGTCCTGAGGCGTGGTCATGGGTCTTCCTTGCGGCTGGGTTGCGCCGGCCAGTGCGGTGCGGGTGCCCGGGGCGCGAGGTGACGCGGCGCGGCCGGGGCCCGGCGGGGCGCCGGCGTGGTGGTTCGGTCGGAAGGGTGTCAGCGGGGCGGGTTGCACAGGTAGGCGGCGACCTCCTGGTAGCCGCCCTGGCCCCGGGCGGCGGCCGGGCTGGTGCCGACCTGGAGACCCCAGTAGCTCGCGTTGTCCGCGAAGACGTGGCTGACCGGGAAGCTGAAGCTGCGCTGCCCCTTGGCGAGGGCGTACGCCTGGGTGGCGACCACCGTGCGGGTGGTGCCGCCGTCCACCCAGCTGACCGTCAGCGTTCCGGCGGCGGCGCCGTCCGTGGTGACCGTGACCGTGCCGCTGGTGCCGTAGTTCCCGTAGCAGCCGTAGCCGGAGACGGCCACGGTGAGGACCCGCAGCACGGCGGCGGGGGAGGGGCTGGCGGCGGCCGAGGTCGGAGCGGCCGTCGGCGGGCCGCTCGGCGCGGCGGTGGGCGGCGTGCCGGGCGCAGTGGCCACCGGTACCGCCGGGGTGCTGGGCGCGGGGCGGGCCGTGCCGGTGCCGGGTTCGGGCGTGACCTTGGCCGGCGTACTCGCCGAGGCGAGGGCGGACGCGGACGCCGAGGCGGTGGCGGACGGCGTGGCGGAGGCGGAGCCGGTCGGGCTCGCGGTCGCGCCGGGGACCGGGGCGGCGGTGTCGGCGACGGGGGCGAGCGTGGTGGTCAGCTCCGGGGCGGGGGCGTTCACGGTGGTCGTGCCCGCGGCGCCCGGCCCCTCGGCGAGGGCGGTCCCGACCAGCGCCCCGCCCAGCAGTGCCACGCCCACCGCGCCCGCCACCAGCTTGGAGCGCCGGCCCGGTCGGCGGCGCGGCGCGGGCAGCCGGTCGGCGGCCGGGTCGGCGGGCAGCGCGTCCGGCGGTGCGGCGCCGAGCACGGTGGTGGCCAGTGCCGTGGTGCCGGCCGGTGCCGCGCCGCCGGAGGGCAGCAGCGCCAGCGGCAGCAGTGCGACCAGGGCGGCCAGGCCGTCGCGGCCGCGCTCCTGCCAGTCGGCGCCGTAGCCCGCGCCCGCCAGCTCCTCCAACTGCTCGACCATCGCGGCCGCGTCCGCCGGCCGCTCCTGCGGCGTCTTGGCCAGGCCGGCCCGGACCAGCGCCCGCACCGGCTCGGGCACCAGCTCGTCCGGGATCGGGGCCTCGGTGTGCTTGATGGCCAACTCCGTCGGCGTGGCGCCGTTGTAGGGCCGGGAGCCGGTCAGGCACTCGAAGAAGGTGACGGTGGCCGCGTACACGTCGGCCGACGGCGCGGCCGGCTTGCCCGCCCACTGCTCGGGGGCCATGTACATCGGCGTGCCCGCGATGCTGCCCTTGCGGCCGTCGCGCAACGCGACGCCGAAGTCCACCAACTTGGATGCGCCGTCCGCGGTGACCAGCACGTTCTCCGGCTTGTAGTCCCGGTGCACCACCCCGGCCCGGTGCGCGGCGGCCAGGCCCAGCAGCGAGCCCTTGAGCACCACCAACGCGGCCTGCGGCGAGGTGGTGCCCGCCTGGCGCAGCAGCGCCCGCAGGGACAGGCCCTCGACCACCTCCATCACGATCGCGGCGCCCCGGGGACCCTCGACGTACTCGTAGAACCGGGTGACGTGCGGCGAGCGCAGCGCGCCGAGCAGTTCGGCCTCGGCACGGAACCTGGTGGTGTCCTCGACCGCCGCGCTCAGGTACTTGACCGCCACCCGGGTACCGGTCGCCTCGTGCCGGGCCAGCACCACGCGTCCGCTGCCCCCGGATCCGAGCTCGCGCTCGTGGGTGTAGCCGGGCAGCGTCCACTGGCCGTCGGCCGGGTCCTGTCTGTGCTGGGTCGGGCTGTTCATCATCGGGCTCTCTGCTCGTCGGTGCCGCCGGCCGGGGCCGACGGTGCCGTCAGGGGTGTGGTGGCGGGCCGTCAGCGGCGCACGCCCGCAGGCTCCGCGCCGTCGGGCGGCTCGGGTCCGCGGCAGTGCCTGCGACGTGCGCCGCGGGGCTCCGGGTTCCCGGTGCGCACCGATCGCAGGTCACGATTCGAGTGCTTCGCACATCCGGGCGTTTCCTTCGTATGCGGGCCGGTCGGGCGGCCTGCGGCGGACCGTACGACGTGCGTCCGGGCGGCGGAACAGCCGGAACTCTACTCAACGGGCGGACCGGGCGCGCCGCCCCGGGTGGCCACGGCGCCGTCCGCGCGGCGCGCTACCAGGTGGGGCGCCGTGCCCGCCGGGTTCTTCGCCCACGACCCAGGCAGCGCCGCGGTGCTGACGGGGCGGCGGTCGCACCGGGAGGGCGGGCGTCAGGACGGGCGGACGCTCGGCCTGGCCACCGGTGGCTCGCGGTGCGCGTCGTGGGTCGCCTCGATGCTCACGGCACCCGCTTCCTGACGGTTCGTCCGCCCGTCCCGCCCGGCGTCCTGCCGGCAGTACGCGCCCGTTGAAGTCACAGGTTTCTTTCAGGTAGCTTTCAGAATCGTTCATGTGAACAAACGTCAAACACCTGAAGGAATCCTGTTGCTCCGTCAGCCGACCCGCCGACTGGGCCAGATGGCGTCCGCCGCCCTGGCCACCACCCTCCTCGCCGCCGTCCCGGCCGCCCCCGCCTTCGCGGACCCCACCGCCCCGGCCGCTCCCGCGGGCTCTACCGCCCCGGCTGCTCCCGCAGGCTCCACCGCGCCGTCGGGTGTCGCGCCCGCCGACCGGACCCCGTACCTGGACGCGGTGGAGCAGACGCTGCGCCAGGTCTCGCCGGGCCTGGAGGGCACGGTCTGGCAGCGGACCACCGGCAACACTCTCGACGCGCCCGCCGGCGACCCGGGCGGTTGGCTGCTGCAGACGCCGGGCTGCTGGGGCGACCCGGCCTGCACCGACCGTCCCGGCACCCGGCGGCTGCTGGACCGGATGACCGGCACGATCGCCACCGCGACCCGCACGGTCGACATCTCCTCGCTCGCGCCGTTCCCCAACGGTGCCTTCGAGGACGCCATCGTGGCCGGTCTCAAGACGGCCGTGGCGAACGCGGGCGGCAGGCGGATCCAGGTGCGGATCCTGGTCGGCGCGGCCCCGCTGTACAACGTCACCGCGCTGCCCACCCGCTACCGCGACGAGCTGCTCGGCAGGCTCGGCGACGCGGCCGGCGGCATCACGCTCACCGTCGCCTCGATGACCACCGCCCGGACGGCGTTCTCCTGGAACCACTCCAAGCTGCTGGTGGTGGACGGGCAGCGGGTGATCACCGGCGGCATCAACGGCTGGAAGGACGACTACCTCGACACCACCCACCCGGTCTCGGACGTCGACCTCGCGCTGGAAGGCCCGGCCGCCGGCACGGCCGGCCGCTACCTGGACCGCCTCTGGGACTGGACCTGCCGCAACACCGGCCCGCTCTCGGCCGCCTGGTTCGCCGCCTCCGACGGCGCCGCCTGCGACCCGACACTGGAGCAGGACGCCAACCCGGCGCCCGCCCCCGCGCCCGGCGGCATCCCGGTCCTGGCGATCGGCGGGCTCGGCGTCGGCGTGCAGGCCGCGGACCCGGCCTCGGACTACCGGTTCACCCCGGTCACCGCCCCGGACGTCCGCTGCGGCCCGATCGGCGTGCACGACTACACCAACGCCGACCGCGACTACGCCACCGCCAACCCGGAGGAGGCCGCGCTGCGCGCCCTGGTGGCCGGCGCCACCAGCCACATCGAGATCTCCCAGCAGGACCTGAACGGCACCTGCCCGCCGATGCCGCGCTACGACGTCAGGCTGTACGACACCCTGGCGGCCAAGCTGGCGGCCGGCGTCAAGGTGCGGATCGTGGTCAGCGACCCCGCCAACCGGGGCGCAGTCGGCAGCGGCGGGTACTCGCAGATCAAGTCGCTCGACGAGGTCAGCGGCACGCTGCTGAACCACCTGATCGCGTTGACCGGCAGCGCCGGGGCCGCGCACTCGGCGATGTGCCAGAACCTGCAGCTGGCCCCCTTCCGTGCCGCCGCCGCCCCGACCTGGGCCGACGGCCACCCGTACGCGCTGCACCACAAGCTGGTCTCGGTCGACGGCTCGGCGTTCTTCATCGGCTCCAAGAACCTCTACCCGGCCTACCTCCAGGACTTCGGCTACATCGTCGAGGACCCCACCGCGGCCGGGCAGCTGGACGCCGACCTGCTGGCCCCGCAGTGGCAGTACTCGCAGGCCGCGGCGACCTTCGACTACACCCGCGGCCTGTGCGGCTGACGACCCGCCGGGCGGTCTCGGCGACGAGGTAGGCGTCGCCCCGGTCAGCGTGCGCGGCCCGGCAGCCTCGGCGTCCACCGGCTCTGCCCCGCGGACGGGCCGGTGGCGCTGCGATGCGGCGCGAGCGGCTGCCAGTCGGTGCGGGCCTGCGAGGCGTCGGCCTGCCGCTGGATGGCGGCCGCCCGTTCGGCGATCCGGGGGAGGAGCGCGTACAGGGCCTCGCCCGGGCACGTGGTGCAGAAGGCGTCGCGGTGCCCGGACACGGCGTTGAACGTGTGGCGGGTGCCGGCCGGGAAGCGGCTGTCGCCGTTGGTGGACGTCAGGTCGTACCGGCCGCCCGGATCGCTGCCGCACAGGCCGAGCCGCCAGGCGACCAGGGCGGACGTGGCGGCGACGAGGGCCTCGGGGACTTCGGCGTCGTCGAAGGTGCCGATCGCCGCGATGCCGACGGTCTCCCGGTTGAAGCCGACCGTGTGCGCGCCGACGACGGGACGGTCCACGCCGCCGGCCCGGCCCTCGTAGATCGTGCCGAACCGGTCGACGAGGAAGTTGTAGCCGATGTCGTCCCACCCCCGGTTCTCCAGGTGGTCGTGGTGGATCTCCCGCAGGATCTCGGGGACGTCCTGCGGCGCGTAGGAGTTCGGGTTGTCGGTGTGGTGGACGAACGCGACGCGCACCACGCGGTCGTACTGGACCGTTGGCGCCTGCGTCGGGGGCTGCGCGGGGGCCTGCCAGGACGAGCGCGACACGATCGCCGGAGCGGCCACCGCGACCGGAGCGGCGGACGAGGGGGCCGACCCGTCGCCGGGCCGGGCCGCGGACACCGCACCGGTGACCAGCCCAGGGCGGCCCAGGGCGGGCAGGACGATCAGCCCGCCCACCGAGGTGGCCTGCGCTACGCGACGCAGCAGCAGACGGCGATCGATCTCCATGCCACGACGGTAACGACGCGCGGGCCTGCCCGCTCGTCGACCGGACGCCCCGTCAGCCGCCCGGGCCCGTGGTGGCCTGACGCACCGTCGGACCGCGCTTCGGGCGCCGGTGGCTCAGCCGCACCAGAAGAGGAACTGGGTGCAGGTGGTCGTCGGTGCGGGTGTCGGTGTCGGCCTCGGTGTCGGCTTCGTAGTCGGTGAGGGCGGGGCCGACGAGGGCGGAGCAGTGCTCGGACGGGTGCTGGAGCTGCCCGGGGCGGGTGTGGCCGCCGATGGTTGGACGAGCGCGCTCGAAGCCGCGGGGCTCGCGGACGCGCTGCCGGACGCGGACACGGACACGGACGCCGAGGGGGAGGAACTCGGGCGGGCGCTGCCGGTCCGCCGCGCGCCCGCCGTCGGGTCCCCGATCACCTGCACGGAGGCGGCACCCGGGCTCGCACCGTCCGTCGCCCCGGGCAGCCCCGCGTCGGGAGCGGCCACCGGAAGCGCGGTGCCGTCCGAGTGGCCCGAGGACATCGCCATCGTGCCCAGACCGCCCCCGGCCACCAGACCGACCATCGACAGCACCAGCACACCGCGCCGCCGTCCCGACCCGCGCCGCCTGCCCCGCCGCTTGCCCCGCCGCCGGGACGGCACCGGAGCACTCGCGGGCGAGGGCTCTTCGAGTGACGGTCGGTCGGGCGGTCCAGTGCGGGACCGATCCGGCGGCACGGCTGCCACGAACGGACCGCTGGCACCGCAACCAGGGCAGGACAGCGCGCCGTTGAGGTGGCGTCGACAGAACTCGCAGTAGTTCATGCGGTCTTTCCGTTGGTGCTGCGTCACCGGATCCAGTGACATCGCGCGGGTGGTGGGGGATACCGTCGCGTGCAGGAGCGTAAGCAGCACATCCACCCGGGCAACAGGCGTCCCTCGTGACGCTTCTGGAAAGATCACGTGCACCTGCCAAGCCCCGGCGCCCCGCCGCCGTCGCCCGAGCGGCCCCGGCCCGGCCGGACCCTGCCGCGGGCGCGGGCCGCCACCGACTCGCTGCAGCAGTTCCTCGGCCCCACCCGCACCTGCGCGGCCCTGCTCACCGCCCTGGAGTCGTCCGCCGGCACCGGGGCGCTCGCCGACGTGCTCAACCTCGGCCCTGCCACCGTCTCCTGCCATCTCGGGGGGAGCTGCTCCGGTCGGGTCTGGTGAGCCGTGGGCGCGGGGCCGGAACGGTGGTCTGCCACCGCACGCAGCTGGGCGCCCTCCTGGTCGGCGCCGGCGCACGCTGACGGGGCGGCGGGGCCGGGTGCGAGGCGACCGGATCCCCCCGGGGCCTGGTGTTGCCGTTGCGGTGCAACGTCGTCCCAAGGCGCAGTTCACGTGGCCGCATCGTGGGTGGTTGTTGCGCGCGGTGTCGCGGCCGTGGCCAACTTCTGGCCGGGTCCGGGACATTGGGGGTGGCGGGTGTGCATCCTCTAGGGCTCCGCGGCATGCGGGCACGAGGCGGTGCTGGCGCCGTTCGGTGACCGGGCACCCGTCGCAGACGGATCCCGCCGAGGAGATGCGGGGCACGGCCAAGAGGCTTCTCGGAAATTCGGGCCTATCGAAGGAGAAGATGAAGATGACAAGGAAGTTCGCCAGGGTGGCGATCGCGGCAGCGGGGCTCCTCGCGGCCACGGCGGTGACCGCGGGCGCGGCTCCCGCCTACGCCGCCGGCCAGTCCGCGTCCCCCGCGATCGCCATTCCGATGACCGGGAACAACTGCGGTCAGGCCGGGGGCGCCCTCAACTGCATGTACGTCCAGGGTTCCGGGCTCTATGCCAGCGAGGTCCGCGGCTGGGCCCAGGTCGCCGGTGTGCAGGCCGGATTCGCGGTCCACGAGGAGGTCACCGGGCCGAACGGCCACATCTGCAACTCGAACACCGTCACTTCCGGCACCAACCAGGTCGTGGGCTGCCAGATCTACCCGAACGCGAACATCGCCGCCGGGCAGTACTGTGCCAAGCTCTGGGAGTACCTCGGCAACGACTACTACGAGCTCGTGGACCAGGAGTGCCTCCAGGTTTTCAGCTGACGGTCCGACAAGCCCGTTCCGGCGGCGGCACCGGACACCGGTCCCGGCCCGCAGGTCTGGGCCGACGACCACTGAGGTGACGCGGACCACACCGTCGGGGCGGCGACTGGCGCAACTGCTCCACCCGATCTGACTCGGGGGCCTGCCGGATCCTCAGGATCCGGCAGGCCTTGCGTGGTTGGTCGGCCGGACGGCGGTGCGGGCCGGGGCGGCATTGCTCCTGCTGCCCGGCCTGGGTTCTGCGGGGGGCGGGTCAGTTCGAGGCGCCTTCGCTATGGTGTTGGGGAATTCGGATTTCTACTGGCCGGGATTCGCCTTTCGTTTTTTTGGCTCTTTTTCTGCTGCTCTGGTGGGTTTTCAGCCGAATAGGTGGCGACACTTCTTGGCGGTCTGCTGCTGTTCGGCCCGGCGGCGCTCGCGTTCGGCCTGCTGCCGGCAAAGGGTGCGGTCGGTGCTGCCTGCGGGGGAGGCGCGGCCACTGCCGGCCAACGCCGAGTCCCGCGTGTACTGGGCGATAACGGCGAACATGTCCCGCAGGCTGACCAAGGAGTCGACGCCGACCTGGCGCGGAGCGTAGGAGGACCCGCCGATGTCACGCACCGCACCGGAGAGGATCTCCGACCGGGAACAGGCGATCGGTGACATGACCGAGCAGCTGTCCGCCGAGGTCAGCCAGCTCACCGCCCGCCTGGCCGAACTCGACGCGGAACGCGCCGACCTGGCGGTCGCCCGCAAAGTCATCCTGTCCCTCGGCGACGACGAGCCGACCGGCGACCGGATGCCGGGCCTGCGCGACAACCCGATCTACCAGCACATCCTCACCGCGCTCATCGACGCCGCAGCCCCGCAACGCTGCCGCGACCTGTGCCGGACCCTGGCCACCGGCACCGAGCCCACGCACATCTCCGGCATGCGCAACAAGCTCAAGCGGCTGACCAGCGCCGGCCTCGTCGTCGAGACCGAGCCCGGACTTTTCGCAATCCCCACACCCAGAACAGCCGTCTGACCGCGTGACCTGCCCACACACCGTCACAACGACGAAACGGACATATCCTCACTCAACGCCCTCTGAGGGCGTCGTAGGTCCAGCGTCAGGGCATCCTGGAGCAGTCCCATGCCGGCGAGGGCCCGTTCCAGGCCGTCGATCGCGCGTGCGGTCGGCTTGAACAGTTTGTGTAGGTAGTCGGCCGTGGTGTCGTCCGGTGCCCCCTCGGCGCCAGGCCGCCGCCCCTTGGTGGCGGCCGCTGGTGAGCCGAACAAGCCGCACGAGGGGAGGCGCCATCGCCATGCCGGAGCCCGTGAAGCCGGTCCCGTCCTGCGCCTGTTGGGGCGAGGTTCCCTGACGACCTGGCTGCCGATCCGCTCGCGGCCGAACTGTTCTGCGCCGTCGGCGATGAACTCCTGCGGCACGACCGGGTGCTGCTGCTCCAGCTCGACCGTGCGGCCTGCAACGACGATCCGGGCCTTGCGTGCCAAGCGTTCGACGACGTTCTCCACGCGGCCTACAGCGTGATGCACCGCCACCGCGAGCCGGCCGGGCGCCTGTTCGCCGACCACCCCACTCAGGTCCGGAACACCGAAGGGCCTGCTTCGGAGGCGGGCTCGCGCGCGGCGGGGTGGGTAGGGGAGCCGGCGGCGCGTCAGCTGCTGCAGGAGGACCGCCGGATGCTGGAGAAGGTGGCGCAGGCGATCGTGCGGACCACTGGCCGTGGGATCCTGCCGGGCTCGGACGGGGAGCCGGCGGAGGAGCCGCGGTACTGGTTGGACGCGTCCGCGGTGTTCGGCGCGGTTGCGATGGTGGACACCGTGGCGGCGCTGACGGCGGGGGAGCGGATCGCGCCGGCGGCTGTGCCGGCCGTGACGGCGTCGGTGCCGGGCGGTGTGCTGACCAGCCGTGTGCGCGAGCTGCCACTGCTCGCCGCGGCACGTAAGGAAGGCCGGTTCTCGCCGCGCCCCCGCACGCAGCTGCCCACCAGGCGTCGTGGAGCGGAGTGAACCTGCCTGCCGAGCGGGCCTGTTCGAGGGCGGTGGCCCCGGGGAGGGCGCCGGGCTTGCGGACCAGTGCCTCCAGGTAGTGGTCTAGGTCGAGGCGGGTGCCGCCCTTGGCGATCAGCCGCTCGTGCCGGGCGACCTCCTCTCGGTCGTCGTAGACGACCAGCTCGGAGGCGTGAAGCAGTGCGGTTGATCAGCCGCACCGGCACCGAGTAGCGGTTGGTTCGGATGCTGATCTGGCTATAGCGGTCGACCCGCTGGGTGAACAGCCGGCCCGTCTCGAACGGCTCGTCAGGCAGGGGCGCCAGCAGGGGCTACTCGGCGGCGAAGTACTCGCCGATCGTGCGCGGGCGCGGGCGGATGCGGCGGGCGTCGTCCTGCTGGTCCCAGCGCTCGATCATCTCGTTGAGCTCGGCGAACGAGTTGACCTCGGGGACGGGGACCAGGTGGTTGCGGCGGAACCAGCCGATCTGGCCCTCGACGCCGCCCTTCTCGTGGGCGCCGCGGATGCCGGGCTGGCAGTAGAGGCTGTCCAGCGTAGTGCGACCGGAACGCGGTCCACCGCTCGGTCTCCACGCACTGGCGCGAGAAGCCCAGTACCTGGGCGACCGCGGCCCTAAGGTTGTCGTAGCGGACCTTCCCGGTCGGCACCCCGCCCAGCGTGTTGAGAGCGTGGACGTGGCCCTCGAAGAACGCCTCCTGCCCGGCCGAGGCGAAGACGCGGTGCACCGCCTTGCCCGAGTAGGACAGGCGGAACGCGAACAGGTAGCAGGTCACCAGCTCGCCGGCCAGACGCACCGTCACGTCGCCGAAGTCGACCTCTGCCTCCGCGCCGGGCTTGTGGGTCTGCGGGATGAACGCCTCCACGGTGCCCCGGCCGGCCTCTGGTACGAGATCTCGTCGGCGCCGTGCTCGTCCAGCAACCGGTCGAAGATCCGCTTCACCGTGTCGCGCTGCTTGCGCGGCGCGTCCAGGTCCGCACGCAGCATCCGGTCGATCAGCGGCTTGAAGGGGTCCAGCCGGGTCTGCCGAGGCGGCAGCTTCTTGCGGGCCTCAGGCCATGCCGATTCCAGGGCCTTCTTCGCCGTCAGGAAGCCGACGCCGTACTTGCGCTGGAGAGCGCGGTGCGACAGACCGGCGTGCGAGTCCCGGCGGATCGCCGCGTACAGATCGACCTTGGACTTCGGCAGCACCCCGGCCCCCTCGTCGTGCAGAGCACAACCATGGTCCCGAAGCAAGCACCTGAGTGCTCTCAAAACTCGCCGACATCACTCTTCCGTGGCACGAGGTGCTCTCGCCGCTGAGCAACAGGTGCTCTCACTACTCACCTACAAAGCCACACGTCGGACGTTGCACCGCTTTCTCCGAACTAAAGACAGTCTCGAAGTAGTCGGTGATACTTGCGGCCATGGTGCTCTTGGCGGACGGTTTCTCGGCGTGGCTCGTGGCGACGATGGCGGACGCGGGCCGCAAGAAGTTGAGTCAGTTTTTTAGCGGCACCGACGAGCAGGGAAGGGCACTACGCTCCGCTGCCGCTGCGGCGATCCAGTTGACCGTCTACGAGCTGTGCCCGGGCGATGAGGAGGCTGCCGAGCACCTGGCGCGAGTGATCAATGAGCTCTTCGAAGCCCCGACGCGAGGTGGCGCGCGCGATGCCGACGTCACGGCCTCCCAAGCGCTTGAGGCCGCAATCGGCGCTCAGCTCGCGGTCCTCGACGACGCAAGCATGACCGGCGTGGATCAGTCAGCTGCGGACTCCCTCGGGGTCTCGGCTGGCGAGCTAACAGCGAGGCTCTACGAGCGTCTGTGTCAGCAGATCGTGCTCCTCGGCTCGCGTGGCGGGCCGCTCGAACCGCTTGCCAACGAGCTCAACCACGAATCCACCCATCGCGGGCTCGCGCAGGCCACCGAGGTGATCCGGCAGGTGGGCGCCGCCGTCGAAGCTGGATTTGCCCAACAGGCGGCCGCTCGAACTACCCACGGTCCGAGCGCGCCGACGATGGCAAACATGGCACTGCATGTCGAACAACTGCTGGCGGGCCTGAACCTCGGCGAGCACGAAGAGGCAGAACGCCGCATGAACCAGTTGTTCCTGCCGCTCAGCCACAACGATCAACGCGTCGTCGTCGAAGCCCTTACTCACGAGGCGACCACGACCGCGGACCACGAGACCCAGCTGTTGGCTTGCTCGCTACTCGAAGCGGCCGATCGCCTCGACACCATGCTGATCGCCCTCGAAGAGGTTGAGGCGCTGACTGCATCAGCCAACTTCTCGCTGCGCAGTTGCGCAGCAGTGCTGATGTGGCAGTGGGCTCAGTCCCTGCCTGGCCGAGTGCCTGTGTCACTGCTGGCCAGACTCACACTTCCGAGCAAAGAGGACTGGTACGTCCACGCGGCTGCCCGCGCCGGCGCGAAGACGCTGTTGCTCCGTCGCTCCGCAGCCCGCGCAATCTTCGACCGGATGGCGGCCAGTCGCGATCGGGAAGACCGCGACTACGCGGCGGTGGATCTGCTCCAGGTTGCTGAGGTCGAACCGCGCGCTGTACCCGCTGACCTCGCACGCAAGTTGGCCGCGGATCGCGATGAGGGCGTCGCAGCGCGGGGCGCCGAGATCGTCCGCGCGATCGGGGGCCTCGGCGAGCGTGAGGGGCTGGACTACTACATGCAGTTCGGGATGTGACCGCTCGCATAAGAGACGCGTGGTGACGGGCTACCCGGCTCGCGCGTGATCCCAGGACGCTTCACGCCCGCTAGGAAACTGACGGGCCGACACGATGCAACTGGCGCCTGCGGACTGAGTGTCAGCCATCCCTGGACACAACGGGGTTCGCTCTGGTTGCATCAAGGGCCCGAACGCCTTCGCAGGGAGCCTAAGGAAAATGCAGCAGTTCTTCTTCGCCGAATCGAAGTCGTTCGGGACCCGCGTAGAACAGCTATTCAGCTTCATACATCCTGCTTCCGTTGCCCTCTGGAATCTGCGGTGGCAGGTTCAGGGGTTTGTCGCCGCATCCCCCACCGCAACCGATCTAGATCTTTCTGGCCGATTTGCAAGTGGGTCAGGGATTAAGGCCAACAATCTCAAGAAGATCTGCGTCGAAACACCCTGGGGGGAACAGTTGGGGCAGTTCGCTCAGATTGTTGGGGCGAACATGATTGCCCTTTATGAAGGGTGGGCCGAGGGGCTCATGGCAAAATTCCCGAAGGGTGATGATCTCAGTAGGGACATCCAGTTTCCCGGCAGGGGGAAGCATGGAAGTCGCAGGAGCGGAGTGGGTGAAGCGCTCGCCGGCATACACCAGGCAGGGATCTCATTAGAGATGAAGCAAGCCTTCTTTCCTGCGTATTCGGCAAGCAAGAAGTACAGTATCAGTGAGCTCGATGCACTCATGGCGCTGTATCGCTACCACAAGGAGATTCGGAACTCCTTCATGCACGGTGGGGGCGTCGCAGGAAAAAGAGCCGAAAAGGCGTGGCGTGATGTTTCGACGTTGACCCGGGCAGACATCGGCGGAAAGTCCGGCCCAATCATCACTCCGATAGTCGAAGGTCAGCCCATCGCTTACACGATCGAGGAAGCGATTCAGCTGTCAGACGTCATCATCCGCCTCGTGCACACTATTGACGCCGAACTCTCGTATTCCAGTCGCGCGGAACAGTACTTCCTCGATTCATGGAAGGCGACCCCTGACATTCTGAAGCTGCAGCAGCTTCCCACGGATCCGGATCGTCGAAACAAGAGGATCGCTCAGATTTGCCGCAAGATTGGCTTCGTGGCTCCGGCCGATCCGGCGGCAGCTATGGCGCTAGGGCGGCAAGCGGGCATGCTCTCCTAGCGCCATTCACCAGGCTCTGCTCATTCGCCCAGGCTGGCGCGTCCGGCGACCTCATCAAAGGTTGTAATACCGAGAAACACGGGCGACCCCTTGCGCTGCTGCTGCACCTCGATTTGCGCAAGCTTTTCTTTTGCAGCAGCACGGCGCGACGGCGGTGCAGGCGGTCGATGCGGCCTACGCCGCTGCGGCCCGGCTGGCCGGTGTGGCCGGGCCGGGCGCGCTGCTGTCCCTGACGGCCGTCACCGCGGTCGGCCGGCTCGGGTCAGGCGGCGGCCGACGGAGAAGGCAGCAGGCCGACTCCGAGGTCAGACCAAGGGAAGATGCCCATGCCGAAACTCGGACAACCCCGCCGCGCCATCGCCATGGCCGCGGCCACCCTCACCCTCGCCGCCGGGACCGCCCTCGGCGTCGGCGGCACCGCACAGGCCGCGGCCGCCTGTACGGGGTGGGAGCGCATCGGGACCGACGGCACCTACACCTACGCGGGAACCTTCGCGGGGACCGTCCAGCAGTATTGGGATTCGTGTGCTGCCGCCGGGCAGGCGGACCTCGCGGCCGAATTCATCTGGGCGCCGGGCTTCTCGGGCAGCGTCCGGTTGTACATCGGCGATCCCTGGGGCCCCACCCTGTCCACCACATATGACATGAGTGGGGGCAACGGGAGCCACAGCGTCTTCTTCGCTCCCGTCAATCACGGGGCGGTATCCCCGAACGACGCATGGCGCGCGGGTGCCGAGATCAACGACTCACAGTGCGTGCAGTGGACGTCCTTGCACTACTACGGCAACGGCTCCGAGTGGGCCGGCCCGTACGGTGGTTGCGGCGACCTGACCGCACCGTGACGGAACGCTCTCGCGGCATGCGGAGTTCAGGCCGCGTGGCGCAGCGAGTGACCTGAACGGCGCGGCGGCCCCGAGGTTGCACCGGGGCCGCCGCGCCCAGTTGCCCCTGGCGCGGGGAGAGCGGCCGTCGGTGGGGAACGAGATGGCCGGGGATGCCCGTCAGCCCGTGCACGGCGAGGACCAGGCCAGGTCACTGTGCCGCTGATCGTCCCGGCCGGTAGGAGCCGGGACGCCATCCGGCCGGGGCCCCTGACGCTCCCCCAGGGCGCGGTCAGGGGACCGCCTTGAAGCCAGTGGGGGTGCAACGCGCCCTCCCTGTTGCACCTCCACCAGGCAGTGGTTCAGCTGCCGACCGGTACGCCGACGCCGCAGACGAGGCCGCCTACGCCGCCGCTGGCGCCTGGGGCCGCTCTGCCGGGGCGGTGGCGGCGTTCGCTAGGCTCCACGGCTGAGCAAGATCGACCAGGTGGGGAGCGGGCGGATGTCCGAGCAACAGCAGGACCAGGACCACGGACGGCCGGGCGGCGTTGACGGGAGTGTCGCGGGTACGGGCGGCCGGAGCGCCCTGACCGCCCGGTTCGCCGGGCGCGGGGGGCGGCGGACCGCGGTCGCAGTGGGGGCGCTGGTGCTGGTCGTGGGGGCCGTCTGGCTCGCGGCGGGCGGAAGGTCCACCGCAGGGGCCCGCCACGGGGCGGTTCCCGCTGCCGCCGGCGGTGCGCCATCGGCCTCGGCGCCCGGGCCGTCGGCCCCGCCGTCCGCCTCGCCCGTCGTGAGCGCCGCCCCGTCGGCCTCGCCCGCCGTCGCGTCGTCGGCCTCGCCGGCAGCGTCGCCGGCGGCCGCTTCGGTACGGCCCACGCCGCGCGCTGCCGCACGGCAGGGCACTACGCGGCAGCCTGCGCCTGTCCGCACGGCTCCCCGCCCCGCGGCCACGCCGCCCCAGGACATCCCGCCCGGGAACGTCCCGCCCGGGACCTGCGGCAGCAACTGCACGTGGGGGACTCCGGCGGGTCCAGCGCCCTGCCCCCCGCACTCGTTGAACCAGTACCCGCCGTGCGACCCGGTCCAGAGCGGCGTCCCGATTCCCCAGCCCGCTCCCTCGTCCACGTTCAAGGCGCAGTCGTTGCCGCCGCAGCCGCCCGCACTGCCCTGACGCCGGGCCCGGCGTCAGGGCCTTGGGCCTGGCATGGGCTGCTCGCCGGAGCCTCGCATTTCAGGCACTCGTTGTGCTCTATCGGATCCGTTTGAGCGCGGCATGCGGGTCGTGCGGCTGCCCCGCACCCTCGCGCGGGAGGCGAGCCGCTCGGCGCGGCATGCCGCCTGGCATGGCCGACACTCCTGATTTCGACGCCTCGGGCGGGACTTGGTCGTTCGCGACCGCACGTGAGCCGGCCGGGTTCCCTGCGGTCGAGGTCGAAGGCGTGCCCGGTGTCGAGCATGCCGGGGGAGCGGGCCGTACCCTGTGCGGGACCCGCGGCCGGTACCTGAGGCTCTTCCTGCACCACTTCCAGCCGCAGGCATTGGCCTCGTGCCGCAAGTGTCGAGCGCTGGCCGAGGGGGCGCCGTCCCGGCCGTGCGGGCAGGAACGCCTGCACGACCCGCTCCTCCAGGAAGCCGAAGACGGGCCGCTGCGTACGGACCTGCTCGCCGCGCTGCGCCGGGGTGCGCGGATCGCGATCTGGATCACCGGCCCGGCAAAGGACCTCACCCGCTTCCACTCGCGGATCGACCGGATGACGGAGGAGGCCGGCCCGGCCGCCGGGGCGCTCGCAGCGGCCACGACCTCCGTCACACTGGCCCGCGTCGAGGACACGGACCGGCAGTACCTCGTTGTCCTGCCGCCAGACGGCCGCGAGGCCGGCCCGCCGCGCAGCACCGCCTCGCCGCTGCCGCATCGCGCGCGGGGTGGTGGCCGGCTCTCCTGTGGCTTGGGGCACCGCTGCCCCGCCGGACTGGTCGGCGGGGCTGGGTGGTGAGCGGCTCGGGCCGCCTACATGCCCGGCTGGTCGATCGTCATGGTGAAGGAGAGGACCATGATCGACTCGTACTTCGGGGGGAACCGCTGGGTCAGCTTGAGGAGGGACTTGGAGTCGACGTCCACGTCGTTCTGCTCGACGGTGATGGTGCTGCCCTTGCCGTCCTTGTGGGTGTCGCCGACCTTGACGATCGCCTCCTTGTCGGGGCTGGAGACGGTCAGGGAGGACGTGATGTTGTCGAAGTCGTCGCCGACGTCGCCCGTCGCGGTGAGGGTCTTGCTGCGGCCGGCGAACTTCGAGTCCTCGTACAGAGTCACCGTCCATCCCTTCGGGATGGTCACCGAGCTGATGAAGTCGTCGTCATCCAGCGCGCTGGTGTCGTAGGCGCCGGGCTGCAAGGTCTGGCTCTTGCCCGTGCAGCCGCGCTCTCCGTGAACGATCACGTGGTCGTTGGCCATGATCCCCTCGACTTCCCTCAGTTGGAGACAAAGACGATGGCGACCCTAGGGGCCAAGGCCCCCGGTGGTGGCGGACTCGCCTGATCACTCACCCGTTCGGGTAACGGACGGGCCCGCAAGGCTCACGAACTCGTCACGGCACCGGGCAAGCCCCGCGGGGAGAGCGCCGTTCCCACCCCGCCGCCTACGGCTCCGTCCATCCGAACGCCCGCCCGCCCCGGCCGACGGGTGGTCGCGGGAAGGAGCGCCGGCGCGACCGATCCCGACCGTTGTCTCGGGGGAGTGAATTCACGTGTTGCCCCGGATGTGGTGGGAAGAGCCCGGTGCGGGGCGCAGGCCGTTGCCCTGAACGAGAGTGCCATGACTCCGTGGCACGGGACCGAGGAGCAATCTGATGCCACATGGCACGGTGAAGTGGTTCAAGGCCGACAAGGGGTACGGCTACATCGCGCCGGACGACGGCGGTGCGGATGTCTTCGTCCACCATTCGACGATCCAGGTCGAAGGCGCCAAGGTGCTGGAGGAGAACCAGCGCGTCGAATACGCCGCGAAGCGGAGCCCGAAGGGGATGGAAGCGGAGGAGGTCCGACCCCTCTGAACCGACTCCCGTGTAGCGATACGCGAGAGCCGGCCGGGCAGGCCGGTCAGGAGGGGCGGGCTCACACGTCCGCCCCTGCGCCGTTCGCGCCACCGGTTGGCTCTGCCACCGCGGAACGAAGCGATCAACCCATGGACAACGCCGGCCCCTCTACGGCTCGGTCCGCCCGCACGCCCGCACGCCCGCCCCGGCCGCCGAGCGGGTGCCAGACCGGGGCGGACGGGCCGCGCTGGATGAGGTCCTCGATCCGGGCGGCGCCGGCCGGGACGGCGGCGAGCAGCTCGGCGACGGCCGGGTTCTCCTCGGCGGCCAGGCGCAGGTCCGCCACCGCCGAGCGGACCCCGGCGGCCGCCGTGCCGACCAGGACCACCAGCAGCCGCGGGAACGCTCGCCAGCGCCGCTCCCACACCCGCCCCGCCCCGCCCCGTCCTCGCCCGCCTGCTCCCACACCCGGC